>CAMAXZ010000112.1 GCA_945862325.1 Klebsiella pneumoniae | reverse complement strand
CCGCGTCCGCCCGCCCGGCCCGGGCGCGGTCGTCCCGGCGCCCGAGGTACACCCGCGCCTCTGCGCGCACGGCCTCCAGCGCCGCGACGAGCGCCGGGCCGCGCGCGGGCGGGCCGGCGGCCTCTCCCCCGTGCAGGGCGACGAGGCGCGCCAGGGGCTCGAGAGGGTCCGGGCACCCCGAGAGGTCGAGCCCGACGCGCCCCGCGCGGTCCCCCTCTTCGTGCACGAGGGCGCGCGCGAGGCGCTCGCGTCCGGCCCCCGGAGGCCCGACGAGCGCCACCACCCCCGGGCGCTCGAGCGCCGCGCGGGCGAGGGTGAGCTCCCGCGCCCGGCCGAGCAGGGGCGGAGCGCCCGCGGCGCCCGCCGAGGGCGCCCCGACGGCCTCGAGGCGCCGCAGCAGCTCCACTGCGTCGCGGGGACGCCCGGCCGGGTCGGCCGCGAGGAGATCTTCGATCAAGCGCGCCACGTCGCGCGGCACCGCCGGGCGCAGCGCGCGCACGGGCACCACCTCGGCCCCGGGCGCCTCGTAGGGGCGCCGCCCGCACACGAGCTCGTAGAGCACGGCGCCGAGGCCGTAGAGGTCGGCGGCCACCGACGCCGCCTGGCCGGCGAGCACCTCCGGCGCCGCGTAGCCGACGGTGCCGCCGGCCTCGCCGGGGCCGGCGTCCAGGGGGCGCGCCGAGCCGAAGTCGAGCAGCACCGCGCCCTCGTCGCCGACGCGCACGTTGTCGGGCTTCAGGTCGAGGTGCAGGAGGCCGCAGGCGTGCACGTACGCCACCGCCTCCACGAGCTGGGCGAAGCCCGCGAGCACCCGCGGCGCGGGACGGCCGCCGAGCTCGTGGGCGATCGTGCCGCCGTCGACCCAGCGCGTCGCGAAGCCGGTCAGGCGCTCGCCGCGCGCGCCGGTGGGCAGCTCGTGGAAGCGCGCCACGAGGCGCGCGACGCGCGGGTGGTCGAGCTGGGCGAGGCGCCAGCCCTCGGCGCGCAGGGCCTCGGCCTCGTCGGTGCCCGCGGCGGCCTGCTTGAGCACCACGGTGCCCCCGAGCACGAGGTCCTGCGCGAGCAGGGCCCCGCCGCGCGACCGCGCGACGATCGGCCGCACGACGCGGAAGCGACGGCCGAAGGGCCCGCTCACGCGGGCCGCGTCGCGGCCGAAAATTTCCCATCGCCGGAAATTTTGGCCAGTGGAATTTCCCGATCGGCAATCATTCCCCCCGAGCATACGCCGTCGGCCGCGCCGTGTCCGGGGTTGCCCGTGCACTTCTTCATCACGTCAACAGGCGCGCGCGCCTGGCACGCCGGTTGCGTACGAGGAGGGCACACCCCGGAGCCCGTCATGAAGCGCGCCCTGCCCTTCGCCGCCTGCCTCGCCCTCCTCGGCGCCCTCGCCGCCCCCGCCTACGCCGGCCCCGGCTGGGACTGGGACGAGGAGTTCACGTCCCGCTTCTGGCGCACCCAGACCCTGAACTGGGCGCGCGCCATCCACCCCGACCACCCGAGCGACCAGTTCCTCATCGCGAACTACCCGCCGCCGGCGCGTGAGATGTGGTGCGACTTCCAGGCGCCGCCGATGGCGCTCGACTACGAGATCCACGGCGACCTCCTCGACGAGTGGCTCCGCGAGCTCCTCGATCTCGACCCCAACGAGGCCCTCCCCGGCGGACTGCCCGCGTTCCCGCCCGAGTGCATCCGGTGACGAACAGCGACGACCCCGACGCGCTGCGCGAGACGATCGTGCGGCAGCTGCAGCGCGCGTACAACTCGGACCCCGAGTACGACGCGTCCACGGGTCCGTGGGGCGGCGGCGGCGGGCCGAACCCGGACATCGTGGTGTCCCGGAGTCACCGGGTCGTGCACCTCTTCCGGGTCGCCGTCGGTGTTCTTTCGCTCGACGACGCGGACCGCGACTGGCGGGCGATCGGCATCCACGCCGACAGCTTGAACGCCACGTTCTGGCTCGTCGTGCCCGCCGAGTCGCTCGCGACCGCGCGCGCCTTGTGCGAGGAGGCCGGCGTGCTCGGCCGCCTCGCCGTCTATGTGAACGCGCCGGGCAGCCCCGCGCGCTTCGAGTGGTACTGACCCTGCCGCGCGCGCGTCCGACCACGCGCGCGGCGCGCGCGCCAAGAGGCGGATAGCGCCGGGCGCATGATCATCCTCGGGGTCTCCGACCACCACGACGCGGGGGCCGCCCTGTTGGTCGACGGCCGCATCGTCGCGGCCGTCGAGCAGGAGCGCATCGACCGCGTCCGACACTCGCGCGCGTTCCCGTCCGGCGCGATCGACGCCGTGCTCGATCGCGCCCACGTGCGCGCCCGGGACGTCGATCGCATCGCCGTCGGCACCACCTTCACGCCTTCGTCGATGCTACGCGCCCGCCCCGAGCTCTCCGAGCGGGTGCCGGGAGGCGTACACGACGCGTGGCGGGCCGTTCAAGCCGGGCTTCGGATCTCCGGGCTCTACATGGTCGAGCTCGACGCCAGCCGGCGCGTGCTCGAGCGACGCTTCGCGCGGCTCGGCTTCGAGCGCGCGACCGTCGAGATGGTCGAGCACGACCTCGCCCACGCCAACGTCGCGTACCGCACGCAGCCCCGCGACACCTGCCTCGTCTTCACCCTCGACACCCCCGGCGACGGCGCGGCCATCACCGTGAGCGTCGCCCGCCACCTGCACCTCAGCCGCGTGCACCTCCAGACGTCCATGGCGGCGATCGCGACCCTCCACCGTCGGGTCGCGGGGCTCCTCGCGGTCACCGAGGCCCGCCTCGCGAGCCTCGCGGCCGAGGGCGCGCCCACGCCGGAGCTTCGCGCGTTGTTCCACGGCGAGGTCCGCCTCGACCGCGGGCACTTCAACCGCGCGCCCATCCTCGGCCAGCGCGATCCCCTCGCCGCGCGGGTGCGGGGCCTGCGGGCCGCCGACGTGGCCGCCGCGGCGGAAGATGCGTCGGGCGCGGTCCTCCGGGAGTTCGTGTCCTCCTGGATCGCCCGGACGGGCATCGGCGACGTCGCCCTCGCGGGCACGCTCGCGGAGGACCCACGGCTCGTCGGCGCGCTGGTCGAGACCCCGGGCCTCGAGTCCCTGTGGGTGTTCCCGGCCGCGGGCGACGCGGGGCTCGCGCT
>CAMAXZ010000111.1 GCA_945862325.1 Klebsiella pneumoniae | reverse complement strand
AGCGGCGTCGAGGCCGGGGAGGACGAGTCGCGGCGGCTCGGTCCACGCGAGGCGGACGTCGGCGAGGCGACGCGCCAGCTCCGCGTCCGTGGCCCCCAAGCCCTCCCAGGTCACCCCGGGCCGGAGGCGCACCCCGGGAGAACACTCTGGTGGGAGCGTCGCGAAGTCGCCGCCCCACGCCCGCGCCGAGGCCGCCGACGGGGTGACGTCGGGCCCGCCCAGGGCGCGCAGGCACGCCGCCGCGAACAACGCGCGGTCCCACGGCGGCTCACCGCGTACGGTGAGCGCGACCGCCACGCCGGTGAGCGTCACGAAGGCCGACCACAACCCAACATCGAGCATGTTCATCCGAGCTTCAAGCTCCATGGAGGGAGCGGCGGCCCGCCCCCCGCGCGCGCGCGCTTCGCGACGAGGTGCAGCGCCGTGTACAGGGCGAGCCACTCCCAGAACGGCTTCTCGTCGATGCGGAATTCGACGAAGCTCCAGCAGAAGTAGCCGGCCATGCTCGCCGGCATCGCCCATGCGAGCACCTCGGCCTCGGTGCCCTTGCAGTCGCGGATCGTCTCGGCCGCCATGCGCGCGATGACGACCACGAGGGTGACGAGCAGGGCCACGCCCACGACCCCACCGTGCGCGAGCTGCTCCCAGAAGATGCCGTGGGGGTACTTGTAGACGGAGTGGTACAGCCAATCGCTGTACCGTTGGAGGTTGTCCGCGTACCCGCCGGGGCCGATGCCCCGCCCCCACGTCTCCAAGAACATGCCGATGCACGCCGCCCAGTTCATCCCGCGGATGTCGCGCGCGAACAGCACGTCGAGGTTCGCGCTGATGCGGTTGAGCCCGCGGCCGAGGTCGCCGAGGTCGGCGGTGGCCGCGACCACGAACACCCCGACGCCGAGCGCGGCGAAGCCCGCGAACCACCGACGGAACAACGGCTGGCCCATCGCCACGATGACGCCGCCGATGACCGCGGAGTACGCACCCCCGCGCGATCCGCTCGACATCATCGACAAGAAGATGAACGCGGTCGCGGCGAGCAGCCCCCAACGCGGGAGCGCGCGCTTCTGAACGAGCGCGAACGCCGCCGCCGCGTGCAGCACGAAGCTCAGGTTCATGGCGAACCAGTTCGGTTGTTGGCCGAGCCCCGTCTCGCGGCCGCCGGCCGAGCTGGCCTTCCACATCCCCGAGAAGTCGGTGAGGCCGAGGGCGTCGCCGAAGATGGCGAGCACCCCGATCGCCACGCAGGTGGCGACCCAGACCCAGAGCGCGAAGGTGATCTTTTCCCACCGGTCGACGAAGACGACGACGACGAGGCACGTCGCCATGACGACGAACAGGCCGATGACGTCCTTCACCCCGTCGCTGAGCCGGGTGCACCAGGCCAGGCCGACCACGGACCAGGCGACGAGCGCCAGGTACGGCCACTTCCAAGGGAAATCGAACCACAGGGCGCGCTGCTCGAACACGGCCCGGAGGAGCAGGGCGCCGAGGCACAGCAGCAGCACGGGCTCGAACAGCCCGATCTGCACGCCGCCGACGCTCATGAAGCTCATCGTGCCGGTGCTGAGCAGGCGCGCAGCGAGCATTCCACCGACGGCCCAGAGAGGCCGATCGAGCAGCACCACGACCGCGACGATCATCGGAACGAGCGCGACGGGCACCTTCCAGTCGACGAGAAAGAGGGCGAGCAGGAGCGCCTGCACCGCCAACACCGCGACCGCCACACCTGCCCGAGTGAGGTGCGCCGGGGTCGACCAATCGGACCCGGCGCGGCTCATCGCCCGCCGAGCGCGCGCGCGCGGATCATGCCGTCGCCGTATCCGCCCGCCGCGGCGCACGCAGGATTTCTCACGCCGGGCGCGCGTCTGCGTGCGTGAGGTCTTGACACCGGGCGCGTCTCCCGGTAAATCTTTGCCCGCACCGAACGCCCTCTCGCGAGGTCACGGTTGCGCATCCGCTCACCGCAAGAGGAGATCACCCCATGTTCAGCCGCTTCTTCGTCTTCGCCCTCGTCCTCCCCCTCCTCGGCGGCCTCGTGGCCTGCTCCGGCACGGAAAAGGACACCGCCACCGCCGAGTGACGTCGCCGCGCCTCGGCGCGATGACTCCCACGTTCCCCGCGATTTCTCGCGGGGTTTCGTGTTTTTGGGATGCCCGGCCCGTGTCCCGCGCCTCAGCGACGGCGTCGCACGGGGACGGGCACCGGCACCGGCACCGGCGGGCGCAGGAGGGCGTCGATCGCCCCTTCGATACGCGCGCGCAGCTCGTCGAGCCAGGAAACCTCGGAGGAACCTCCGCGCTCGCGCGGCGGACGGGGCGGGGCGTTGTCACCCATGGGAACCTCCGGACGGTGGAAGGACAGCATAGCCGGATCGCAACGCGCTAGACCGAAACGAACCCGCGCACATCTCCGGAAGGCGCGACCCCCGTACTCCCTTCCCCCCTTCCCCACGGCGGCCACGATTCGCGGCACCCCGACCTCGTGGCTCCCGCTCATCGTGGCCGGGGCGGTGTTCCTCGGCCTCACCGCCACCTCGGGACGGGCGTTCGGGGTGGTGGGCGAGGTGGCCGCGGGCTGGGCCCTGCCCGACGCCCCGGAGGTGTGGTCGAGCCTCGATCCTCCGGCGACGTCCGAGCGCGCCTGGGGGCCCCTCGTGGTCCGCGCGACCCGACCGATGCTGTCCGTGCGCGCGCTCGGCGCGGAGGCGCCGCTCGCCATCAACACCTACACCGGCGGGCCGCCCGACTGGCCCGCGCGCCTGCTCACCCTGAGCACCGGCACCCCCGCCGCGGGCCGCGTGACGCACGCGCTCCTCGGCCTGTGCCTCCTCGTGCTCGCCCACCGGTTCCTTCGTTTCCACGCAAGCTTCTCCGCCGCCGGGGCCGCCGCGCTCATCTTGGCCACCGACTGGTCGTTCGTCCTCTGGCGCTCCGTTCTGGGCGGCACCGAAGTGCTGCTCGCCGCCGCCAATCTCCTCGTGATCTGGGCGCTGTGGAGCCGACGCTGGAAGGGCGGGCACCATGGCGCGACCGCCATCGCGTTCGGGGTCGGCCTGGGCCTCCTCGCCAAGATCACCTTCGCCGCCTCTCTCGCGGGCGTCGCCTTCGCCGCCTGGATCAGCCGTGGCGACCGCGCGCCGATGCGGCCGCCTCCGCCCGCCCGCCCCGTCGCCCTGGTCGCCATCGTCCTCGTGTGCGTCAGCCCCCTCGCGCTCGCCGCCCTGCTCCACGGCACGCTCGAGGCCCCCATCCCCTCGCACGACACCCTCGACCTCCAGGTGCGCCGCCTCATCGGCGGATGGGCCGGCGCCGCGCCCGCCCGCGAAGGCCTGCACAACCTCGCCGCGTTCCTCGGCGATCCGCGCGCGAGCTTCGCCGCGGCGTACGGCGCGACCGCGGTCTCGGCCTTCTCCCCGCTGCGGGCGGCCGGGCACGCGATCACCTTGCTGGGAGCCGCGCTCGCCTGGCGCGACCGCGTGCGGAGCCCGTCGGAGGCGCTCCTCCG
>CAMAXZ010000110.1 GCA_945862325.1 Klebsiella pneumoniae | reverse complement strand
GCGCGTGGGGCGTCCGCGTCGGCGCCCTCCATCATCGCGCGCAGCGCGTCTTTGGAGAGCATCGACGTCTTTCCGGGATCGAGCTCCTGCCGGACCCGCGGCTGCTGGCGTGACACGCGCGCCATGAGGTCGCGGAGCCCAACGCCCGTGACGGCGCGGTCGGCGAGCGCCGCGCGCACCGCCGCCGTGTAGTCCTGCCCGGAGCGGTGACGGTCCCGCACGTCCGGCTTGAGCGCCGTCGACAGAAGGTCGCGCACGGAGGCCGGCAGCAGATCGCGGAATTGCAGGATGCGTCGGGCGGTCTCGCCTTGCGACGCCTTCTCGCGAATCTCGTTGACGAGCCCGTCGTACACCGGCTTGCCCGTCATCACCTCGAAGGCGATCAGCGCGAGCCCGAACATGTCGGAGGAGAAATTCTCCTTGCGCGCCGCCATCCGCTCCGGAGGGCAGTAGCGGAAGGCGTCTTCTCGGGGGGCTCGGTCTTTGTTCTCGTGAAAGGCGAGGATCTCGACCTGCGGGAGCGCGTGGCCGATGATCTGGAGGTCGCCGTTCGCGTCGAGCACGACGCGCCAGGGGGTGAGGCCGCCGTGCGAGAACACGCCCGCCAGCTCGCCGACCTCGGCGGCTTCGACGAGGATCGTGCCCCCCCGCGCCATCAGCTCGACGCCCGCGCGGACCCCGCCGCATTCGCCGAGATCGCCCAGGGTGCGGATGACCTCCGCGACCGACCAGACGTGCCCGGTGGGGTACACGAACGTCGACTCGGTGAGGTCGTACACGCCGAGGTCGGTCAGCCCGCTGACCATCGGGCTCTCGAGGAACGAGAGGACCACCGAGAGCGCCTTGTTGATGGCGTTGTGGCTGCGGTACTCGGGATGGAACACGATGGCCGTGTGCCGCGCCCCGTTGGGCGACTGCATCTCGGCGAGGTCGCTGCCCGGCCCAAGCTGCACGCGTCCGGTGCGGGTGAAGGACGACAAGCGGCTCATCGGCGGCGCGACGCTCCTTGGCGCGGCCGCGGACTCTACCACGGCGCACCGCGCTCAGTCGTCGAGGCTCGACATCCAGAGCGCCGCCTCGTCGCGCAGCCGCTTGATCTCCGCGGCGGGGACCCCGAGCTGCGTCAACGCCGCGTCGCAGTCGCCGGCGTCGCCGCCGGGGAGGTAGTTTCCGAGCAGCTCGCTCGATCGCGCCCACGCGGCGATGGTGAGCAGTCGCAAGGCGCGGACGCTCGGATCTTCCGACGACAACGGCACGTGGTGGTAGCCGGCGAGCTGGCGCAGCGGCAACGGCATGCCCCAACGGCCCATGGCCAGCTCGCCGGCGCGCTCGTGGCCGCGCGCGACGATGGCGGCGAGGTCCGTCAGCCCGGCCTCCGCCGGGAGCTGCAGCGTGCCGTCCGCCGCCCAGCCGACGATGAGCAGCTCGCCCACGTTGTGGAGCAGCGCGCCGACGTGGATCTGGTCGGCGGGGATGGAGTGCTTCACCTGGCGCGCCCAGCCGCCGGCGATGCGCGCGGTGAGCGCGGAGCAACGCCACGCGTTTCGGACGACGGTCGCCCACGGCTCGCGTTGGACGACGAAGCCCTGGCGCATGAGGGACTCCATGCACAGCGCGACGACGTTTCGCCCGCCGAGGCGGTTGCATGCCTCGCCGAGGTGCGTGATGGCGCGGGACCCGCGGAACAGGACGGAGTTCGCGTGGCGCAGCACCGACGGCGCGAGCGTGGCGTCGTTGCCCACGAAGCGCAGGATGACCTCGTTCGTGAGGTCCACCCGGTTGGACAGGCGTTGGAGCTCCTGCACGCGCTTGTCGAACGTCGGCAGGCGCGCACGACCGTCGCGGAGGCGATCGAGCAGCTCGCGCAAGGTCGTGACCGGGCCGCCGGTGGCCGCCGTGGAGGCCCTGGCCCACGGGGTCGTCGTGGTCACGCGCTTGCGGGTGCGGCCGGTCGCCTCGGCGCCGAGCACCCGCGCGACGGTATGGGCGACGGTGATCGGCGGCGCGTCGGCGGCGAGCACCGCGGCGACGCCCATCGCCTCGAGCTCCGCCACGCGCCCCGCCTCGGCGCGGTCGAGGATGAGCACGATCGGCGGGGGCGTGTCCGCGAACGCGCGGCGCAGGAACGCCGGCATGTTGGTGCCGTCGCTGTCGCGCAGGACGACGATGTCGGGGCGCTGGTAGTCGACCACGACCTCGGTGTCCGCTACGCCCGTGACCGGGAGGGGCGCGAGACCCTCCGCGGCGACGGCGATCGCGACGGCGTGGCGGGAGCCCGGGGTCGGGTCGCACACGAGCGCCCAGCGCGGCGGGAACGGGTCTTGGCTGGAGCTCACCGGTGTCTCTCCGAGTCGCGCCGGCTATCATGCCGTCGACCGGTTTGTCCGTACTGACGCGGATCCGACGGAGCGACGCGCCATGTCGACGGGGGGTGGTAGGGAACATCGTGCGGCCACCCCGAAGCGCGACGCGTTGGGGCGCGTGGACACGGCGAAGGCCACCCCGGACAAGGACGTCGCGCGCGACCTGGACCGCGCCCAGGAAGGCGCCGCGATGGACGTCGACGCCGCGCAGCGCCTCGGCGGCGCCATGGGAAACAGCGCGATCGCCTCGATGATCGCCGAACGGGTGTCCGCCGGCTCGACGTTGGAAGAGGAGGAGGAGCTCGACGCGGAGCAGGAGGGCACGGAGCTCGAGGAGGACGCCGGGGACCAGGAGGTGGAGCAGGCGTTGCCGAGCTTCGGCGGTGGCGGCGGCGGCGCGGGGGGCGCGGACGCCCCGTGGGAGCTCGGACGTCTGTTCGGTGGCGACGACGACGGCGACGACGCCACGCCTGCGCCGGATCCTGCCGGTTGGCGGCCGACCGAGCACCCGTGGGATCCCGACGAGGCCGACCCGCCCGAGCTCGACGCGGCGACGGAGGGCACGCTCCCGGCCGGTTCCGTCGGCGTCGACGTGACCGGCGCAGAGCGGGCGTTACCGGCAGTTCCGTGGCGTCCGGGCCTTCTGACGCGCGGCATGCGTCACGCCGCGCGCTTGGGTCGTGTGACGCTGACGCCGGAGGCGCTCGTCGACGCGGACGGGCCCGCGTTCGCCCTGGGTCGGGTTCGGGCGATCGCCCGGTTCACCGCTTCGCGAGGGGACGACCCGCTCGCGCGCGCGCTCGCCGCGACGGCGCTCGCCGCGGGACGCGCGTCGTTCGTGGCGCGCACCGGCTACTCGGGGGCGCTCGCGCGCGCCGCGTCGGTCGCCGAGGCCCTCGTGGCGCGCCTCGGCCCGGCGTGGGTTCCGGCGCTCGAGGTCGCGCTCGACGTCCGGGCCCGCGCCGCGGCCGAGCGAGCCGCGGTCGCGCTCGTGCCCGACGGGGTGCTGTCGGCGCCGGCCGTGTTCGCACACGCCTGGGGCGGGGTCGTGGCTCCGGCGAGCCCGCCCGGCGGGGCCACCTGGCCGCCCGCGATGTGGGCCGTGGCCCACGCCGCGGCGCTCGCGCCGATCCCGCTCGTCGATCGGGGCCTTGTGCCTCCGCCGGTCCGCGTCGACCCGGACGACGCCGCGGCGGGCGTCGACGCGCTCCTCGCCGCGTTCACCGGCGGCGTCCTGCCGTCCGACGATCCGACGGTGCTCGATCGCGACGTGCGCGCGCTCCTCCGGCAGCTCGAACGCCTGGTTGCGGCGTGTGGGCTCGCGCAGGTGGAAGTGGTGGCCGGCGGTCTCGCGGTGGCCGCGCTCGCCCCGCCGGACGCCGTCGTCTCCGCCTTGACACGGGCGTCCCGCGCCTTTCGCGCCTGCGCCCGGACCGCCGTGGCGCTCGGCGACCGGGTCGAGCGGCTCGTCGGCACCGCCGACGTCGCCGGCCTCCGCCGCCACGCCCACGACGCCATCGCCGCCCGGGCGCGCCTCGCGGAGGCCCGGGACG
>CAMAXZ010000109.1 GCA_945862325.1 Klebsiella pneumoniae | reverse complement strand
CCCCCGGCGCCGCGAGCCGTGCCGCCCGCCGCGCCGCGCGCCGCGCCGTCCGCCGCGCCCGAGCCTGTGCGCGGGGACACCCCGGAGTCCGCGACTGCCGTCGCCCCCGAACCGGTCGACGACGCCACGCCGCGGGCCGGCCCTCCGCTCCTCGAGGCGGAGACCGCGCTCCCCTCCCCCGAGGCCGCCGCGGACGCGCTTCGGTCCGCACACCCCGACGACGACGCCCTCGCCGCGCGCGCCCCGGCCGACGCGGCGGTGGCCCGACCGGCGGCGGAGGCAGCGACGGCGGACGCATCGACGGCGGAGGCAACGACGGCGAAGGCACCGACGGCGACGCCGTCCCTCGAGGAGCCGACGGACGCGCGGGCGCGACCCATGGCGCGCCGCGAGCGGGACGCGGGCCGCACCGACGCGGGCGACGCGGCGGACGGGGACGGGCAGGCGGAGGACGGCCCGGGCGGACGCGTCGCGGGCGACGACCACGACGGCTCGCCAGGGGAGTGGCTTCGCTTCGTCCGCACCGACGCCCCGGCGTCGGGCATCGGCGCCGGCGTCGAGGCCCGGCACTTCAGCGACCGCGACGTCGACGCGCCCCGGACCACCCGGGCGGCCACGCACACGCGCCGATCGATCGGCAACGGCGAGGGGGAGTCCGACACTCCTTCGCGGCGCGGCGCGACTGACGGCGACGCCCACGACGCGCCCGCGGCGCAGCCGGAGACCACACGGCGGGCGCGTTCGGCGGACCGGCGCCGCGGTCTGGACCAGCGCCTCCCCGCCGCAACGCCCGCCGTCGGCCCCTCGGCGGTCGCGTTGCCGTGGGCGTCGGCGCCGGCGCCCGGGACCCCCTCCACGACCGGCGCGGGCGTGGGCCTGGTGACCGAAGCGGACCGCGCCACGCCGGCCCCCGACGCGCTCGATCGTGCGGTCCCCCGGCGGAAGGCGCCGCGCGGGGCGGCGCCCGCCCCTGCGAGCCCCGTGACGCAACCCACGCCGAGCGCCGTGCTGCTGACCGCGGTGGCGGCCGCGGTGCTGCCGGTGACGCCCCCGCCCGCCGCGCCGGACGGGTTCTGGTCCCCGCTCGGCGAAGCCCCGACGCCCGAAGCGCCCAAGGGTGACGTGAGCCACGACGACGATCTCGCCGCCGGCGGAGAGGACGCCCCCGGCTGGACGGATCTCGCGGTCGTCGGCGAAGACGTGCCCCTCGCCGATCGGACGCGCGTCGCGACGAAGGCGCACCCGCTGGGCGCGTGGATGGTCGACGTCGACGAGTCCATGCGGGCGGCGTGGCGCTACCCCGTGGCGGAGCGCGCGCTCGGCGTCGAGGGCGTCGTGGTCGTACGGTTCAAGGTCCGGCGCGCCGGCGAGGTCGTGGACGTCCGCGTGCTCCGTTCGAGCGGCTCCGCGGCGCTCGACGCGGCCGCGGTCGCGGCGGTCCCCTCGACGGTGGCGCCACCGCCGAGCGCGCGCCGGGCGCTCTACGTGAAATACACCTTTCGTTACCGTACGAACGCGAACGACGGTCGAGCCTTGCCGTAGCGGCTGGACGGGCCTATCGTCCGAAGATGGCGCGCCCCGGAACCGCACCCCGGACCCGCGTGGGGATCATCCTCCTCGCGATCGCCGTGTCCCTCCTGGTGCACGTCGTGGGCGCGCCGATGCTCGCCCGGTGGATCGCGGGCGCCGGCATCCCCCTGCACGACGCCGCGGTGGCGATTCGGACCGTCGAAGGGGACCCCCTCGACGCCCTGGACCCGACGCAGCGCGCGCGCCTGCTCGCCGCAGAGGCGGCGATCCGCCAGCCGGAGCCCGATCCGACGGAGCCCGAAGAGGAGCCGGAGGAGCCGGAGCCGAAGCTGCCGGACGGGCAGATCGTGGAGACGCCGCGCCCGACGGAGGAGCAGACCCCCGCGGTCGCCGACTACCTCGCGGAGCACGACAACGCGGTCCCGGTCGAGACGCGCTCGGAGCGCTTCAAGATCAACCCCGACGTCCTGAGCAACATGTACTCGGACGAAGCGCGCCTCGCGCTCGAAGACGTGCCGGACGTCGGCGCGACCGAGGACTCCACCGGCGCGACGGTCGGCACTCTCATGCCGCCGGACGCCGGCCGCGGCGCGCCCCGCACGGCGATCGCGTCCCCGTGGGCGTTCACGAACAAGGAGGGGCTCGCCGCGCCGGTGCCCTCGTCGTCGCGCGAGCAGACCCTCTCCGGAGCGCCGCAGAACGACCTGCTCGACGAGAAGAAAGGCGCCGTGGTCGCGCTGAACACCCGCGAGTTCATCGGCACCGCCTACCTGAACCGCATCCGGCGGCAGGTCAACTTCTACTGGGACCAGAACCTCGACAACCTCGGCTCGAGCGTCCGCATCTCGGCCCCACGCTACCGCACCGTCGTCGCGATCGTGCTGTCGGCGGACGGCGTCCTCGAGTCGATCCGCGTCACCGACGACAGCGGCAGCCCGCCGCACGACGACGCTGTGGTGGACGCGTTCCGCATCGCGGGGCCCTTCCCGAACCCCCCGGAGCAGCTCGTCTCGAAGGACGGCCGCGTCTACCTGGAAGACTTCTCGTTCGAGGTGCAGTACGGGCAGGCCCAGCTCGACTACTCGGGCATCGACCCGCGCGCCGGCGTGCAGTTCCCCGGCATCATGAAAGCGCCGCGCTGACCGCGCGCCTCGGGCACCCACGATCGCGCCCCCGTCGAAACAACCGTTGCGACGGGCACAGTCGCCGATCACGTCGCGACCGTCGGGACCGCCGTGGTACACCTCGACCCGATGGCGGTTGTTGGTCGTCAGCTCGAGTTCGTGGGACTCCTCGGAAAGGGGGGCTTCGGATCGGTCTACCTGGCGAACCTGCGTGGCCCGGCAGGGTTTCGTCGACGCGTCGCCGTGAAGGTCATGAACGAGGGGCTCGACGCGCACCCCGACCTGCTGGCGCGCCAGCGAGACGAAGCGCGCCTGCTCGGGCTGCTCAGCCACGACGCCATCGTGCAGGTCCTCGACCTCACGGTGGTCGGCGCGCGCCCCGCCGTCGTCCTGGAGTACGTCCACGGCGCGGACCTCGCGGCGCTGTCGCGCGCCCTGCCCGATCGTCGGCTCCCGCTGAAGGCCGCGCTCGAGGCGATCGCCACCGCCGCCGACGCGCTCGACGCCGCGGCCAACACGCGCGACCCGGACACCGGTCGTGCGCTCAACGTCATCCACCGAGACATCAAGCCGGCGAACCTCTTCGTGACCACGGGCGGCCGCCTCAAGGTCCTCGACTTCGGCATCGCGCGCGCCGACTTCGACCGCGAGGGGCACACCGGCAGCGTGTCGTTCGGCACCCCCCGGTTCATGGCGCCAGAACAATGGCTGGCCGAGCCCTACGACGCGAGCGTCGACGTGTACGCCCTCGGCGTCACGCTCTTCGAGCTCCTCGCGGGCCGTCCCTGGGAACGCCCCGCGCTCGCGCCGGACGCGTTCGCCGCCCAGGTCCACCGCGGGCTCGCGGAGCTCGCGGGGCGGGACACCGAGGCGGCGTGCGACCTCGTTCGCCAGATGACCACCTGGTACGCCGGAGAGCGACCGCGTCCGGCGGAGGTGGCGCTCGTGGCGGGGCGCCTCGTGGACGACGTTCGCGGCGAAGGCCTCGCCGCGCTCGCGCGCAGGGTCCTCCCACCGCTGCTCGACGCGCGCGAAGCGGCCCTCGCGGGGCCGGTCACCGGCCTCCCCGGCCCGATCACCCTCGCTGGAACCTCGATCGCGCCCGAACGCGCGACCGATCTCACCCTCGGCGACGCGGCGTCGGTGCCCCTCGCCCCGACCGGCGCGGCGTCGGCGGTCGCGGCCCCGGCGATGCCTGCGACGCCCGAGCGCCTCGGCCCCGGCGCGAGGCCCCGCGGTCCGTCGACGGGCCTGCTCGTCCTCGCCGCCGGCGGCGGCTTCGCGGCGGTCGCCGGCCTCGCCGTATTGGGGAGCTTCGCCGCCTGGTACGGCCTGTTCGCCCCCGAGGCCGAGGGCCCGGACCCCGATACGCCGCTGGTGGTAGCGCCCCTCGCCGAGCCGCCCCTCGCCGCGGACGCATCCGACCCGCCCGCGCCGGACGCCCCGCCGCCGACGCCCGCCTCGCCGGCTCC
>CAMAXZ010000108.1 GCA_945862325.1 Klebsiella pneumoniae | reverse complement strand
CGCCCGCCCCGGCCACCGCGCCGGCGTCCGCCGCGCCGGCGGGCCTCGCGCTGCCCGAGGGCATCTGGGCGTTGTCCGCGGACAGCCCCGAGGAGCTCATCGCCAAGTGCCGCGCCCTGCGTCGCGGGCACGCCACCCCCTACGAGCCCGACGCGGCCCTGCGCGTCGCCGCGGCCGCGGCCAACGACCGCGAGCGCGACGAGCAGCTCGACAAGGTCGTCGCGGCCCTCCAGAAGGGACGTGGCTACGAGCTGTTGCGGCAGCGTGGCATCCACCTCGAAGACATGCCGTGCGACGGACAGCTCGCGTTCCTGTTCACCGGGCAGGGCTCCCAGTACGTCGGCATGGGGCTCGAGCTCGCGGCCCGGTTCCCGGTGGTCGCGCAGACCTTCGCGGAGGCCGACGAGGTCATGTTGCCGCTCATCGGGCGGCCGCTGACGTCGCTGATCGCGCGCGACGAGTCGCAGACCGAAGAGGCCCAGTTCGAGGCCCTGCGCGCCACGGAGATCAGCCAGCCCGCCACCCTGACCGTGGACGTGGCGATCCTCCGGTTGTTCGCGTCCTACGGCGTGCGCCCGGACATGGTCGCCGGCCACAGCCTCGGCGAGTACGGCGCGGCCGTCGCCGCCGGCATGTTGAGCTTCCGCGACGCCCTGGTCGCCGTGAGCGCGCGGGGCCGCGAAATGGCCGCGGTGCGCATCGACGACAAGGGCAAGATGGCGGGCATCGCGACGAGCGCGGAGGTCGTCGCCGAAGTGCTGGCGGAGATCCCGGGGTACGTCGTCCCGGCCAACAAGAACTGCCCGACGCAGACCGTCATCGCCGGCGAGACGGAGTCGGTCGAAGCCGCGATCGAGGCGTTCAAGAGCCGGGGGATCACGGTGCACCCGCTGCCGGTGAGCCACGCGTTCCACAGCCGAATCGTCGCGCCGGCGAGCGAGCCGCTGCGTCGGGTCCTCGAGACCCTCGACATCCGCCCGCCGCAGCGTCGCATCACGACGAACGTGAACAGCCGCTACTACCCGACGGGCGCGGACTCCCGGTCGCAGATCATCGACATCCTCGCGCAGCAAGTGGCTGCGCCGGTCGAGTGGATCGCCCAGATGGAGCGCATGTACGCCGACGGCGCGCGCATCTTCCTCGAGTGCGGCCCGAAGCGCGCCCTCGCCGGCTTCACTTCGGCCATCCTGAAGCATCGGCCGCACCGGGCGCTCTACACCAACCTCCCGAAGCGCGGCGACGTGCTGTCGTTCCTCGACGCGCTCGCGGCGGTCACGGCGCTCGGCTTCCCGGTCGAGGCGCGCGCCGGCGCGCCGGAGCTGTTCGCGCCCAGCGGGCCCCGCCGGTCGACGAGCGCGCAGCTCGAGT
Source organism: Klebsiella pneumoniae (assembly GCA_945862325.1). Classification (GTDB taxonomy): domain Bacteria; phylum Myxococcota_A; class UBA796; order UBA796; family SXON01; genus CAMAXZ01. The sequence goes on along the minus strand of CAMAXZ010000108.1, from coordinate 2,975 downwards.
CCCGGGCCCAGTCCCGTCGCGCCACCCCGTCCACCGACGCGGCGCGCGGCACGCCGGCCATCGAGCGCGAGATCGTGAAGATCGTCGCGGCGAAGACCGGCTGGCCCGCGGAGACCCTCGACCTCGGGTTCGACCTCGAGTCCGACCTCGGCATCGACACCGTGAAGCTGGCCGACATCGTCGCCACGGTGCGGGAGCACCTCCGGCTCGAGGACGACCCCAGCTTCCGCATGGGCGAACACCGCACCCTGCGCGCCCTGATCGACTACGCGGGGCGCCGTGCCGGGGCGACGCGGCCCGCCGCGCTCCCCGAGCGCCGCGCGGCAGGCGCCGAACCGACACCCCAGGGGGACGTGTTGCTCTCTTCCGAGGTCGCGAGCCGCTTCTTGCGCGACGCGGCGCACGCCGGGCTCACCGGGCTCGACGCCCCGGCCTTCGCCAACGCCCTGCTCCCCGCGCTTCAGGACTTCCTGCGCGCGAGCTGGGGCGCGTTCGAGGCCGCGCGCTCCGACGCGGCGCCCTCCGACGCGGCGACCACGACACCGACGCACGCATCGGGGCCGTCGGCCGCCGCCGCCACGCCGGCGCCGCTCCCGGCCGCCGCCCCCGCGCCGGTCCATGCCGCGGAGTCGCCCTGGGGCGTGCGGATCGTCTGCTCCGGGGCGTCCGTGGGCCTCCCCGGCGGCGAAGAGGTGTTCGCCGCCGACAACATCGGCCGGATCCTCTCCGGCGAGAACCGCATCGACCCGCTGCCGTCGGCGGAGCTCGAGAAGCAGCTCGCGAAGCGGCTCGTGCGGCTCACCAAGGACGCCCGCACCGGCCAGGGCAGCTTCGTCGAGGTCGACGACATCGAGGGGGTGGTGCACCTCGCCGGCATCGGGCGCCACTTCGACCTCGCGGCCGACTACGGCGTCGATCCGCAGCTCGTCCGAAGCCTCGACATCACGACGCAGCTCTCGTTCGCGGCGGGGCTCGAAGCGCTGCGCGACGCGGGCATCCCGCTCGTGCGCACGTGGCGCCAGACCACGGGCGGCAAGCAGGTGCCGACGGGCTGGGCGCTGCCGCCCGACATGCGGGACGGGACGGGGATCGTCTTCGGAAGCGCGTTCCCGGGCTACGACCAGCTCGTCCGCAAGCTCCAGCAAGGGGGCGACGATGGTGACGGCCGGTTCGACCGCCGCTTCCTCTTCCAGATCCTCGCGATGGGGCACTCGCAGTTCGCGCAATACATCGGGGCGCGCGGGCCGAACACCCAGATCAACGCCGCGTGTGCCAGTACGACGCAGGGCATCGCGCTCGCGGAGGACTGGATCCGGCTCGGCCGCTGTCGCCGCGTGATCGTGCTCGGCGCCGACGACGTGACCAACGACACCCTGTTCGAGTGGATCGGGTCCGGCTTCCTCGCGGCGGGCGCCGCCACGACGACCGCGCGCGTCGAGGACGCGGCGTTGCCGTTCGATCGTCGTCGGCACGGGATGATCCTCGGCATGGGCGCCGTCGCCCTCGTGATCGAGCGCAAGGAGGACGTCGAGGCGCGCGGGGTGGTGCCCATCGCCGAGCTGCTGGCGACGCGCTTCACCAACTCCGCCTTCCACGGAACCCGGCTGGACCCGGAGCACATCCAGGGCGAAGTCACGGCGTTCGTGGCAGATACCCTCCGCGCCGCGTCGGTCGACGCCGACACGTTCGCGCGGCGCTGCGTGTTTTTGTCTCACGAGACGTACACGCCGGCTCGCGGCGGCTCGGCCGCGGCCGAGATGGCGAGCCTCCCGGCCGCCTTCGGCGACGCGGCTCGACACATCGTCATCGGCAACACGAAGGGGTTCACCGGGCACCCGATGGGCGCCGGTGTCGAGGACACGGTCGCCGTCAAGTCGCTTCAGTACCAGGTGGTGCCCCACATCGCGAACCTGCGCGAGCCCGATCCGGACCTGGGCGAGCTTCGCCTCAGCGTCGGCGGCCACTACGACATCGACTACGCGTTGCGGCTCGCGGCCGGCTTCGGCTCGCAGCTCGCGCTCGCCTCGTGGCGTCGCGTCGCCCGGGGTGACACACGCGTCTCGGACGTGAACAAGTATCGCGCCTGGATCTCCGCCCAGGCGGGCGAGGGGCGCCCCGCGGTCGAGCACCGCGGCCTTCGCTGGCTCCGCGGCGAGCTCGGGCCCGACCAAGAGATCGTCGCGTGCGTGGGGCTCGGCGCCGGGTTGGTGTTGGCCGACGCGCCCACGCACGCGGCCGTGCCGGTGCCCGCCCGCCCGGTGGTCGAGGCCCCTGCGGCCCGGGTCGTCCCCGCCCCGCCGACACCGTCCCCCGCTCCGCCCGCCGCGGGCGTGACCCACGCGCAGGTGCTCGACACATTGCTCGACGTGGTGGCGCGTCGCACGGGCTACGCCCGCGACGAGATCGAGCCCGGGTACGAGCTCGAGGCCGACCTCGGCATCGACACGGTGAAGCAAGCCGAGATCTTCGGCGAGGTGCGCGAACACTTCGGGCTCGGTCGCGACGACGACTTCAAGCTGGCCGACTACCCGACGATCGAGAAGCTCGCCGGATGGATGGCCTCGCGCGTCGCCGCGTCTGCGCCCGTCGCCGCGTCTGCGCCCGTCGCGGCCTCGGGGCCCGTCGCAGCGGCGTCCGCGCCCGCGGCGTCGACCTCCCACGCCCCGGCGCGCGCGGAGGTGCTCGCGAAGCTGCTCGGCGTCGTCGCCGCGAAGACCGGGTACGACCCCCAAGACCTCGATCCGACCTACGAGCTCGAGGCCGACCTCGGCATCGACACCGTGAAGCAGGCCGAGATCTTCGGCGAGGTCCGCGACCACTACGGGCTCGGTCGCGACGACACCTTCAAGCTCGCGGACTACCCGACGATCGAGCGCCTCGCCGGCTGGCTCGCGGATCGCGCGGCCGCGGTCGCCATGCCGGCGCCCGCCGTGGCGGCGCCCGTGGCGGCGCCCGCCGTGGCCGCGCCCGTGCTC
>CAMAXZ010000107.1 GCA_945862325.1 Klebsiella pneumoniae | reverse complement strand
GCGCGAGGGCGAGGACCGGGGGGTCTGCGCGTCGGCGTAGACGGGGCCGGGGGCGGAGCCGCGCGCGCGGCGCGGCTCAGGCCCGGTTTTGCGGGCCGGAAGGGGTGGATCGCCGGCCAGGACGGGCTTGCGGACGCCGGGCCAGAGGGTGTAGGCTGAGCGGATGCAACGCGGGGGGGCCGTTCGTGTTTCCTGTCCTCCACGGTGTGGTGCACGTTGGGCGGGCGCACGGCGCGGCGCACGTCGTCGGGGTGAAGCACGCCGCGATCGCCGGGGATGAGCCGGAGGGTGACGCCGCTGATCACGGCGGGGCCGCCCGCTTCGTAGAGGAACGGGTGGGCGCTCGCCTCCATGAGCACCTCGTCGCCCGGCTCGGTGAACCCCTGCGCGAAGAACACGTCGCCGTCGTTCTGCCCGTAGATGTGCGGGATGTTGGAGGCGTCGCGCTGGACCACCACGTCTGCGACCTGCGCGTAGGTGCTCGGCTCGGTCACCGTCGCCACGTCGCAGGGGGCCGCGCTGTCCGAGTCCAGCGGCTGGCCGTCCGTGAGCGTGTCGCCGACCTTGCTGGTGCAGGCGACGAGAGGGAGGGCCAGGGCAAGCAGGGAAAAGCGGGCAGGGGAGCGCATCGGCGGCCGCTAACTCGGGGGCGAGGGCGCGCGGTCGCCGGCGCGACGTACACGTCGTGACTCCCCCGGTGCTCCCCGGGCGACGCTTGGCAGCGAGCGGCTGGCGCAGGGGAGAGAGCGATACTCGAAGCCCCGGAATCGGGGATTACGGAGCCTCCCGCCGTCGGCCCATCGCGGGGCGGCACGCCTCTTGCTCTTCCTGGAACCGGCCACCCTTCGCCCGGACGCTCCATGCTCACCCTGCTGCTCCTCGCCTGCAACTGCCCCCACCCCGAGCCCCTGGTCGGCGGCTGCGTCCTGCTGGACAGCTTCACCAGCGATGGCGACACGGCGAGCCTGGAGCCCGGGGACACCGGCGCCGGTGGGGACACCGGGGGCGATGACGCCGACACGAGGGTCACCACCGCGAACGCGGTGGTCTCTTCCGTCAGCCAGCTCGACTCCGCAGAGAACCCGGACAGCACGGGGACCGCCCGCGGCGTGCACGCCGGGTTCAACGGTGCCTGGACGCACCTCGCGCTCGACGTCGACGACGGGTCGACCGGGGAGGCATGGTTCATCGCGGGCGCGCCGGGCTTGGTCGCGGCGGGGGAGACCATCCGGATCGACGTCCGCGAGGGCTTCGGAGGCACCGAGTTCTCGATCTCGGGCGTCGACGGCGTGCCGCTGTTCTGGGTGAGCGAGTCGCTCTGGGGGGAGCAGCCGCCGTTGACGGAGCTGCAGGGATCAGGCGTCACGTTCGCGGAGGGGGAGGAGGCCTGCGCCGACCAGCACCGCTGCCACACGACCCGGTACCACGACATCGACGTCACCGACGCAGACGGCACGTTCACCGTCCCGCTCGGCGGGACCGCGACCCGCGGCGCCTCGGTGTACATCCACGGCGGAGCGCAGTCGTACGACCACGTCTCGACCGCGTGGAGCTGCGGCAACCCCGGGGGGCTCCAGGACCAGGTGGCGCTGGCGGCGGTCAGCGCGTCGGCGTTCGACAGCGAGGCGCTCTGGCCGTGACGGCGGCGGGTCCCGGGCCTACATCCCCGGCGGCGGCAAGATCGGCGGGCGGTCGTTCGCCTTCTCGCGGCGTTGGACCTCGACCTCGCCGATCAGCAGGCTCGGTGAGCTCGCGCTCACGGGCACCCAGCCGCTCTCGGCGCCGCACACCCCGTTGAACACGTCCACGTCGTCGGCAGCGGCCATGATGCGCTCGAACGTCGTCAACGGCGTGCCGATCAGGTCCACGCCGCGGACGAGCTCGTCGGGCCGCCCATCGGCGTACACGCGCCAGACCACCACGGGCTGCACGGCGAACGCGTTCGGCTCGCTGCGCCCGGTGAACGTGAAGCCCCCGGAGATGTCGTCGAAGATCATGCCGAACGGCTTCTTCTGCCGCTTCACCTCGTCGATCAGCATCTTGCGGAGCGTGACGGATAGGAAAAATGAACGCCGGCGCGCCTGGGCTGGGCCGAGCTGTTGACGCGGGTGTTCGGCGTGGACGGGTGGCGGTGTCCGGGCTGCGGGGCGCGGATGTCGCTGCGGACGGTGGTGGAGGGCAGCCCCTCCGCGGGCACGATCGCGCGTAGCCTGCTGCGTTCGACGGGCCCGCCGTCGCCGTCGCGCGAGGGCGAGGACCGGGGGGTCTGCGCGTCGGCGTAGACGGGGCCGGGGGCGGAGCCGCGCGCGCGGCGCGGCTCAGGCCCGGTTTTGCGGGCCGGAAGGGGTGGATCGCCGGCCAGGACGGGCTTGCGGACGCCGGGCGAGAGGGTGTAGGCTGAGCGAGTGCAACGCGGGGGGGCCGTTCGTGTTTCCTGTCCTCCAACGGCAACACGCTCCACACGCCTCGGTTGTCGGAACTCGCCTACACCCATGACAACCAGGTACGCTACGTCGACAAGGGTGGCGGAACCGAGGTGCGCGATCTCCGCCACGGGGACCAGCGCACGGTGCGCATGGTGAACAAGACGGGTGTGAAGGCGCTGGGCATCTACCTCGGGCCCTTCGAATACCACTACCGCGAAGGCAGCACGAGCTACACGAAGGTGATGCTACGCACCGACGGCTTACAGGCGGAGAACATTCTTGCCGGCAGCGACGCCGACTCCTTGGACATCTTCTACGTTCATGCCGATCACCTCGGCAGCGGTCACGTCCTCACCGACGACAGTGGCACGCTGCTGTCGCAGGAGGAGTACTTCCCCTACGGCAAGGCCAGCGATCGCCGCGACACACGCAATCGCTACCGCTACATCGGTGTTGAGCGTGACGAGGAGACGGGCCTGTGTATGACCGGCCCCCGGACGTACGACCCCTACATCGCGCGGTTTCTGCAAGGGGACCCGCTCGCGGATCAGCTGACGCGATGGAGTCCATGGTCATACGCCAAATGTAGTCCTCTACGGATCGAGGATCCATCCGGGAGATATCCCGCAGGGATCCTGCCGATGATGGCAAAGATGTGGTGGGACGAGCATGGGGATCAGGTTACGAGCTTCTACAACACACACGTTGATCCCACGCGATCACCTGAGCAGCGTGCGTCAGGCGCGGGGTACTTTGACGCCGATTGGGCCGGGAAGGTCATCGTAAGTCATTGGCTATGGGGAGGTGGTGACGTGTTGGCCCTGGGGCCTACGAGTGGGGATCGCATGGGAATCTGGGCGAAGTACATGAAGAATGCACCTGGTGTCCGCCCCGCCGCCGCGGCGTTGGCTCGCGTAGCCGCTGAGAGGGCCGTTGCGACGGGAATGAACGGCATCGTCGATGTGCCACCGATCCAGATGCATGTTGAGACCGAAAACGGAGAGTCGATGATCGGGCGGCAGTACCTGCATGGCACAAATCCGGCCGTCGGCGACTTTGTCGTCCGGGGTACCGCGGTCGTCGATCACCGCGCGGCTGGCGAAACAGTGGTGGTAGCGAACCTGACCTATACTTGGAATGATGTGATCGACCCCAACTTCATCTACGCGACCGACACGTGGAAAGCGAAAGCGGCGCAGGCGCTACCCGGCGAGCCACGGGACTACACAGTGCGGATCACATGGTCTGAACAGTCCGTTTGGAAGTTCGACGCTAGTGGCAAGATCACGAGCGCAACCGGATGGCCGGCCTCATTGCCGGACTCCGCGGCACCACCGCCCCCGCCCCCGCCACTCCCTCCATCGTCGGTGAGCCCATGAAGGGTCCAACTGCTTTGGTCGCCGCTCTCATGGCCTTCGTCACCGCCGGTTGCGCGAGCGACGACGCTTGTCGTCGAATAGTGCACGGCTCTCCCAACTCGCCCTCGGGTCGCTTCGTAGTTACCGTTGGGTGCCCCTCGGGACAGTCTTTGGCGCACGTCTCCATCTCTGACGCTCAATCGGGCGAGACCTTCCTCGATCCAACCACTTATGCGACAAGGCAGCGCTTTTTCGTTACGTGGCTTCCCGACGACCAGTTGAAGATATTCAGCTCTGACGTCGGCGGCTTCACGTACTCATATTGTCAGACCTGTGCGAAGCCGCCCCTCATTCCGGGAACCCGCACTCCGACATCGGGATGGGTGCAATCTAAAAGTCAGTCCAATTAGGTGGCACCAATTGAGCCGTCTTCTCGAGGATCGATGATCCGGTCGCCTCGTTCGCGGCGTCGCGCACCGGCGAGGGCCGCGCCCGCGCCGAGGCGCTCCTTGCGGGCACCGAACGCGCGATGGAGCTCGAAGCCCGCGCCTTCGAGGCCGGCCTCGACGATCTCGGACGCGCCGTGCTCGACCAGGCGAT
>CAMAXZ010000106.1 GCA_945862325.1 Klebsiella pneumoniae | reverse complement strand
GAGCACGGTGGGCGACGGCAGGTTCGCGTCGGCCAGCCCGTCCTCGATGCGACTCGGAGGCGGCAAGGGCGCCAACGGCGGCGCCGGGACCTCCGCCAGACGCACCACCGGCGCGACGGCGAGGCCGGACTCACGGAGCCCGGGCCGCGGCACCTCGCCGGTCTCCCAGGCGGTGACGGGCTTCTTTCCGCAAGCGACGAACAGGACGAGGGCGAGCAGCACGCGGGCGTGTATCCGCCCCACGGGGCCCGCGCGGCCCTCGACTACAGCTCCGGCCCCATCGCCCCCGCGCGCCGGACCGACGCCGGGTCCTCCTCCAGCAGCTCGCCCGCCTCGACGTAGCGGAAGGTGCTCGCCACCCGGCCCGGCGCGACCGGGCCCCCTTCGAGCGCGGGGTCACGATCCCACGCGGCGCCCCACGCGTCCGAGGCTTCGTACGCGCGCCCCAGGGCCTCGAGCGCCCGCGCGCGCAGCGCCCAGCCCTCCGCCCGTGAAGGGCCGGCGGTGATCGCGCGGCTCGCGAGATCCAGGGACACCGCCGGGTCGCCGCGCCAGAGGAAGGCGTCGCCCTCGGCGAGCAGGACGGCGAGGTCGGGGGGAAGCTCGGTGAGGGGCGCGCCGGGGTCCGCGGCGCGCAGGGCCCGGGCACGAAGCCGCGCCGCGACCTCGCCCGGGGCTCGCTCGGCGGCTTCGAGCGGGCGATCGAGCGCCACGAGGAGCGCCGTCTCGAGGGAGTCGACCGCCACGCCGGGTTGACGTTGACGGAGCGCCGGCACGAGGTCGATCGCCTCGGCGTAGCGGCCCGCACGCACGCGCAGGTCCACTCGGCGACGGACGGGCTCCGGCGCGCGCGCGTCGGTGTTCTGCCAGCGCTCGAGGAGCGGATCGAGGCCCTCCCCTCCCCGCGCCTCCGCGACGGACACGCGCAGCGCGGCGACCGTCGGGGTCCACGCGAACTCCGCCGGCAGGCGCGCGAGGGCGGCCGCCGCGTCCGCGGGGCGCGCCGCCGCGGCGAGCGCGGCGGCATGGGGGGTGATCCACCGCGGATCGTCCTCGGCGCGCGCCCGGAGCTCCTCCCAGGCCAGCACGGCCGCCTCGGCGCGGTTGGTCAAGGCGTAGAGCGTGGCGAGGTCGGCGGCGAGCACGGGGGACGTAGGCCGCGCCAGGATCGCGCGCTGCAGCGCCGCTTCGGCGCGGCCGCCATCGGCGGTGGACGCCATCTCCCATCGCGCCAGCGCCCACTGCGCGAGAGCCTGATCGGGGTCGACCAGCACCGCGCGGGTGACGACGTCACGCGCACCTTCCTCGGGGGGAGACCACGGCAACACCCCGTAGAGGGTCGCCGCGGACCGCCCGGTGAGGAGCTCGGCGTACGGGTCCTTCGAGCCCGGGCGGGCCCACGCCGCCCGCGTCGCCTCCGAGACGGGGACCCCAAGGGTAGACGCCGCGCCCTCGAGCAGCGCCGCGACGGCCGGCCACGGTCGCTCCCGCGACGCGTTCGCGCTCCACGTGTCGCAGCCCGCGGTGGGCAGGCACAACTCGAGCTCGAACCTAAGGTCTTCCGGTGCGCCGGACACGGACAGACGCGCCTCCGCCGATCGGCGCGCCGCGTCGGGCTGGAGCAGGAGCGACGGTGCTTCGGCGTCTCCGACCACGCGCGGGACCACGCCGGGCAGGTCGGCGAGCCCGAGCTCCACCGCCATCGTGACCAGACCCTGGAGCTCCCCCGACCAACGGAACGGCGCGTCGATGCGCAGGACGGGGAGCCGCACCTCGGTGAGGACGGGCGGGGGCGTCGCGTCGGAGGCGACCTCCGGCGCAACGGTTACATCGGGATCGGCGCAGCCCCCCATGGACGAGATCACCGAAGCGATGCCGAACCCGCGCCAGAGCTGGCGCCAGCGGCTCGCGTGGGCCGCCCGATGGACGATGCGTGGCCTCGGCGCGGCGGCGCTCATCGGGGCGCTCGGCGCCGGGCTGGCATGGCGCTGGTTCGACACCGAGATCCTCTCCACCCTGCCGCCGGAGCTCGGACGGGACGCGGAGTTCCGCTTTCCGTGCAGCGTGCAGGTGTTCGCCGCGGATGGGTCACGAGTGGACCAGTTCTATCTCGAACGGCGGGTGTGGGTCCCGATCGCCGAGATGCCGGACCATGTGTGGCAGGCGTTCGTGGCCAGCGAAGATCGTCGCTTCTTCGACCACGAAGGGGTCGACCCGCTGGGCATCGCCCGCGCGCTCGTCGTGAACCTCCGCGGCGGCGAGACCCGCCAGGGCGGCTCGACCATCACCCAGCAGCTCGTCAAGAACCTCCTCGTCGGAAAGGAGCGCAGCTACAAGCGGAAGTTCCGCGAGGCGGTCCTGGCCTGGCGCCTCGAAGGCGAGCTCGACAAGATGGCGCTGCTCGAGCTCTACGTGAACTACATCGCGCTCGGCAGCGGCAACTACGGCGTCGAGGCGGCCGCCCAGGACTACTTCGGCATCTCCGCGCGCGACCTCGACGTCGGCCAGGCGGCCATGCTCGCCGGGCTCGTCCCCGCCCCGAGCAAGTACAGCCCCCGCAACAACCCCGATCTCGCCGCGCGCCGCCGCGAGACCGTCCTGCGCCTGATGGTCGAACAGGGCTACACCTCCGCCGACGTCGCCAGCGTGCACCTCACCGACCCCGTCCTCGTCCCCCGGTCGTCCGGCGAGAAGGGCGCCAACGTCGCGTACCTCACCGAGGTGCGCCGCGAGGTCCGTCGTGTCTTCGGCCCCGAGCTGCCCTACCTCGAGGGGCTCCAGGTCCACACGCCGCTGGACGTCGAGGCGCAGCGGGTCACCGAGCAGGCCGTGCGCGACGGGCTCATGGCGCTCGAGGCGCGCCAGGGCGCCCGCGGCCCCACGCGCAACGTGCCGGAGGCGGCGCGCGGCGGGTACCTCGCGCGCGCCGACGCGCTGAAGAACGACCCTCAGACCGGGCAGGTGCGGCCCCCCCGGCCCGGTGAGTGTTTCCCCGCGCTCGCCGACGACGCGGCGGGCGCCCTGTCGGCCGGCCCCTTCCAACTCGCGCTCGACTCCGCCTCGCTCGAGCAGCTCGTGCGCATCGCGCCGGGCAAGGCCCCGCGCCCGCTCCGCGAGGTGCTCGTCCGCGGCGACGTCCTCGAGGTCTGCGCGCGCGACGCCGCGGAGGGCGCCGTGGAGGGGGCGCCGATCCCGGTTTCACGCCGGCAACGCCCGTGGGCCGAGTCCGCCGCGGTGGTCCTGGAGAACCGCACCGGCCGCGTCGTGGCCGTGGCGGGGGGCTACGACGTCGGCCTCGAGGGCTTCATCCGGGCCACGCAGGCGAAGCGCCAGCCGGGGTCGAGCTTCAAGCCCTTCGTCTACGCGGCGGCCGTCGCGAGCGGCATGCGTCAGACCGACATCGTCGTCGACGCCCCGTTCTCGATCCCCGGCACCAACGGCCGCATGTGGTCGCCGAAGAACTACGACGGCGAGTACAAGGGGCCGATCGCCCTACGGCGCGCCCTCGCGCTGTCCCTGAACACCGTGGCGGTCCGCCTCGCCTACGGCACCGGCATCGAGCCGATCACCACCCTTGCCCGCCGCCTCGGGGTGCGCTCGAAGCTGCGTCAAGACCTGACGGTCGCGCTCGGCTCGAGCGAGGTCACCCCGATGGATCTCGCGCTCGGGTACAGCTCGATCGCGCGCATGGGCGTCGCGATCGACCCCGTGTGGATCACCCGGGTGGAGGACCGTCGTGGTCGCTCGCTCGGGTCCGAGGGCACGATGTTGAGCCTGCCCGAGGTCACCGCCCACTTGCCGGGCGGCGAAGGCACGCGCGCGATGGACCCCGCGGCCGCGTACGTGACGGTCGACATGATGCGGAACGTCTTCCACAACGGCACCGCCAAGAAGGGGCGCCGCGACGGCATGGACTTCGGCGGAAAGACAGGTACCACTTCGAACTTCGTCGACGCCTGGTTCGTCGGGTTCTCGCCCCGCTACACCGTGGCGGTCTGGGTCGGCACCGACGGCACCGCGAGCATCGGCGACAAGGAGACGGGCGGAAAATCCGCGCTGCCCGTCTGGAGCACCATCATGGAGGCCCTCCCGAACGTGCCGGGCGAGCGCTTTCCGGTGCCGGACGAGGTGGTGCTCGCCCCTGCGGACGATCGGTGGCTCGGGTATCGGCGCGGGACCGCGCCGGGGCTCGCGGCCCCCACGCTGGCCGAAGACGAGACGCTGCCGCCGTTCGGTGGCGGCCTGCCGATCGGCCGGCTCCCCGAGGCCGCGCCGCCGGAGGTCACCCTCCCGACCGGGGACGACCTCGGGCCCTTCCCCGAGGCGACGGACGACGACATCGAGCTCGGCGCCGCCGACCCCGAGACCTCGCCCCCGGAGTGGCTCGGCCCCCCGGCGTCGGAGATCGGGGATTGACGCGTTCGCGCACGATCGTCGGGATCGTCGTCCTGCTCGCGCTCGGCGCCCTCGCCGCGAATCATGACGGGCTCCGCTTCGTCGACCTGACCGGGTTCTCTCGTCGCGCCGAGGCGCTCCCCGCCGCATCCGCCTGGATGCACCCGCTCTATCCAGTGGGCTACCCCGCCGCGCTGCGCGCCGGGCACGCGGTGTTCGGCGACGTCCTCACCGCCGCACGCGCCCTGAGCGTGCTCGCGGGCGCGGGGCTCGCGGCGGTCGCGGCGGGCAGCCTCGGCGCCGGCGCCGCGCTCGCCGTCTTCGCGTCCGCCACGTCCCTGGCATGGTTCTCCACGGAGGGCACCGACGGCCCGGCGGCCGCGCTGAGCGTGGCCGCGGTCCTGCT
>CAMAXZ010000105.1 GCA_945862325.1 Klebsiella pneumoniae | reverse complement strand
GGTCGGCGCGGCGGCGGTCGGCGCGGCGGCGGTCGGCGGGGTGACCGGCTGCGGGAGGGCGACCGGCGGCACCGCGGCGCGCGCGGCGATGGGGGTCGCGCTGCTCATCACGGTGGCCTGAGGGAGGATGGCGGCGCCGCCGGCGGCGGGGTCCGGAATCGCGACCGCGCGCGCGGCGAGGAAGGCGCTCGGATCTTCCGTCGGCGCGGCGCCGGCGGCCTGGAGGCGCTGGACGTGCGCCGTCTCCCTCGCGCGGACCTCGCGGATCCGCTCGAGGTGTTCGCCGACGACGGCCCGGTCGTCCTCGGCTTCCGCCCGCTCGATCGTCGTGAGCTGCACCTGCGCGTCGCCGCCGCCGGCGAGCTTCTCGCGGATCCGCGCCCCCGCCAGCTCGGTCACGCGGCGGAGCGTGTCGAGCACCCCGCGCCCCTGACGCGCCGTGGCCTCGACGACCGGCGCGTCGAAGGGGTTGAGCTCCTCCGCCATCGACCCGGCGGGCGCAGCCTGAGGATGATCGCGCTTGTTGAGCTGCACGACCATCGGGAGGGTCGCGACGTCGAGCCCGGCCGCGGCGAGGTTCTCTTCGAGGTCCGCGAAGCTCTCGAGGTTGGCCTGGCGCCGGGTCGGATCGCTGTCGGCGACGAACACGACCGCGTCGGCGCCTTGGAGCATCACCCGCCGGGTCTCGCGGTAGAAGGTCTGCCCCGGCACGGTGAACAGCTTGAACTTCGCCTTGAAACCGGCGATCTCGCCGAGGTTGATCGGCGCGTAGTCGAAGAAGATCGTGCGATCCTGGTCGGTGCGCAGGGTGTGGAGCTCGCCGCGCTGCGTGGCGGGCATCATGCGGTGGAGGATCTCGACGTTGGTGGTCTTCCCGGAGAACGCCGGCCCGTAGTAGACGACCTTCACTTCGATCTCGCGCCGCGCGAAGTTGATCCTCGCCACTACCTGCTCCAGAACGACGGAACGGGCATCCTACAGCATTCCGACCGCACGCGGGGGCGACGCGAAGCGGATATCTGCCGGCTCCCATGCACCCCCTCATCCCGTACTTCAGCATTCCTCCGTTGCAGATCGGCCCGCTCGCCATCCAGAGCTTCGGCGTGCTCGTCGCGCTCGGCTTCTGGTTGGGCGGCAACCTCGCGGCGCGGAAGGCCGTCGAGTACACGGGCGATCCGAAGGCCGAGGACCGCATCAACCGCATGGTCACGTGGTTGATCGTCGGCACCTTCGTCGGTGGCCACCTCGGCCACGTGTTGTGGTACGAGCCCGGCGCCCTGCGCGACGACCCGTGGCTCCTCCTGCGCGTGTGGGACGGGCTGTCCTCGGTGGGCGGCTTCGCGATGTGCATCCCGCTCACGGTCTGGTTCTTCCGCAAGGAGGGCGTGAGCTACTGGCCGTACGGCGACGCGTTGGCCTGGGGCTTCGCGCTCGGCTTCGGCCTGGGTCGCGTCGGGTGCTTCTCGGTGCACGACCACCCTGGTCGCCAGACGGAGTTCTGGCTGGGCGTGTACGGCATCTGCCCGGGCGGCAACAAGGCCGTCGCCTGCCACGACATGGGGCTCTACGAAGCCCTTTGGGTCTTCGGCATCCTCGGCGTCTACATGGCCATGTCGCGCGTCAAGTGGGCGCCGGGCACCTACATCGGGCTGCTCGCCGCGCTCTACGGGCCGGGCCGCTTCCTGTTCGACTTCCTGCGCCACCCGGACGGGATCGACGTCCGCTACTTCGGGCTGACGCCCGCGCAGTACGGCGCGCTGGTGATCACGGGTCTCGGGGTGTGGATCCTGTCGACGCGGCAGCGGCGAGGCGCCTGAGCGCCGCGAGGGCCGCCCGCAGCCGGCCCTGCTGGCCGGGGGCGACGGTGCCCACGTAGGTGTCGGCCTCGTCCGCCCAGGCGAGCGCGGCCGCGTCGTCGCCCTCGGCATGGCTGAGCAGGCCGTGGCGTCGGAAGAGCTCGGCGCACAGCGCCGGGTCGCCGCTCTCGCAAAGGGGGCCGTCCGACTCGGTGAGGTGGACGCGCGCGGCGTCGAGCCGCCCCTCGCGGATCTCCAGCTCGGCGAGCGCCATCCGGGCGCGGGCGCGCGCGCGGATCTGGGCGGGGGCGCAGAGCTGCAGCGCGCTCTCGAGGTGACGCCGCGCGGCGCTGGGCTCATCGAGCTGCAACCTCGATTCTCCGAGCGACGTGTGCACGAGGGCCGCGCCGGTCGGACCGCCCACGGCGCGGCAGAGCGGCAGCGCGGCCTCGAACCGCTCGGCGGCGGAGGCGGGGTCTCCGGCGTCGGCGAGCAGGTTGCCGAGCGCCAGGAGGGTGCTGCCTTCGTGTGGCTCGTTGCCGACGGCGCGGTGCACCTCGAGGGCCTCCTCGAAGCACCGGCGCGCGTCGTTGATGCGGCCGCGCTCGGCGTGCAGGCGCGCCATGGCGGCGAGCGTGATGCCGCGGTGGCGGCGGTCGCCGGTGTGCTCCATGAGGCGCAGGGCGGCTTCGTACGCGTGCTGCGCCTCGTCGGCGCCGTCCTGGAGGTGGTGGAGGGCGCCGAGGTGGCCGAGGGTGACCCCCTCGTGGCGTCGATCGCCGATCTCGCGGTGGATCGCGAGGGACTCGAGGCACCACGACATCGCGGAGTCGGGGTCGCCCTGCTCCTGGGCGAACGTGGCGAGGTCCGTGACGACGATGCCTTCGAAGCGGCGGTCCTGCGCTTCCTGGGCGATGAGCCGGGCGCGCCACGCGAGCTGCTGCGCGCGCTCGATACGCCCGGCCTGGCGCTCGAGGCGCGCGAGCAGCGCGATGAGCCGCGCCTCCGTGCGCGAGGGCAGACGCAACGCGCGGGCCAGCCGCGCGACCTCCTCGCCCCGCGACGCCGGGCCGCGCGCGTCGAACACCCACAGCGCGCCGATGGCGCACCGCCCCGCCACGTCCACGTCGCCGCGCTCGACCGCGCGCCTGGTCGCGACGTGGAGGTTGTCGCGCTCCGCGATGAGCGCGCGCCACGCGGCGGCGTCCCCGTCGCGGTCGAGGTCCTCGACGTAGTCGTCGTCGCCCATGTGCGCGCACCACTCTCCGTGGCGCCGCTCGGCGGCGAGCCGGCCGGGCGCGTCCTCGCGCATGCGCGCCTCTGCGTACGCGTGAATCGCGAAACAGAAGGTATACCGACCGTTGTCCAGGACGCGGACGAACGCGCGATCGACCAGCTCGCGCAGGACGTCGCGCGTGGGCGGGGCGCTCGGCCACGCCGAAAGGTCCAGGACGGCGGCCGCGGCGGCCGCGCAGAAGCCGCTCGCGAACACGCTCAATTGAGCGAGCGCGGCCCGCTCCCACGGCCGCAGCTGGTCCCAGGCCCACTGCACCGCCGCGGTCAGTCCGTCGCCCGTCAGCGCCCCGAGGTCCTCTTCGAGCCGGACGCGCATGCGGGTGGCGATGACGAAGGGCGGGAGCGTGTCCACCCGCGCGGCGGCGAGCTCGATCGCGAGGGGCAGGCCGTCGAGGAGCCGCGCGAGCTCGGCGATGACCGTGGTCGTCGCGTCGTCGACGACGAGCGTGGGGTTGGCGGTGCGGGCGCGCGCGCAGAACAGCGCGACCGCGGGGGCGTCGGCGGCGCGCGCGTCTTCGGTCGCCAACGGCAGAGGGCCGAGCGGGATGATCCGCTCGTCGGCGATGTTGAGCGGCGCGCGGCTCGTGACCAGGAACACCGCGTTCGGGGCGCGTTCGATCCACAAGCGGATCGCGTCGCGCGCGGGCTGGGCGAGGCGGTCGGCCTCGTCGAGCAAGACGAGCACCCGCTCGCTCGCCGCGAGCACCTCGCCGATGCGGGTGACCGGCGACGAGCCGTCGACGTGGATGCCGAGGCCGGCGGCCAGCGCCGCGCACAGCGACTCGGTGTCGTCGGCGCCCACGAGCTCGCACGACCACACGCCGCCAGGAAAGTCGCCGAGGAGCTCGCCGGCGGCGCGCAGCGCGAGGCGGGTCTTGCCCGCGCCGCCCTGCCCGACGACCGTGATCGCCTGGCCACCTTCGGCGATGGCGGTCTCGAGCTGCTTGAACTCCTGCCCGCGGCCGACGAAGCTCGAGACCTGCGCCGGCAGGTTGGTGCGCCGCACGTCGACCGTGCGCGGCGGCGGGAAGATGTGGTTGGCGAGGCGCTTCGGGGTCACCTGCCAGAGCCGTTCGCGCCCCTCGAACCCGCGCAGGGCGTGCCAGCCGAGGTCCGTCACCAGGGCGTCGATCTCGCCGAGCTCGGCGTACGCCGCGCTGCTCAGCACGATCTGGCCGCCGTGGCCCGCGGCGCCGACGCGCGCCGCGCGGTTGACCATGCGTCCGTAGTAGTCCATGCGGCCGGTCAGCGGGTCCCGGCGGCAGAGGGGGTCGCCCACGTGGACCCCCATGCGCACCTTCAAGCCGCGGAACACGACGTCGCTCCCGAGCACCGAGTCGGGCCACGCGGCGTGGTGCAGGCGGTCCTGCGCGTCGAGGCAAAACCGCACCGCCGAACCCGCGGTCGGGAAGGCGATCATGAAGGCGTCGCCTTCGGTCTTCACCTCGTACCCACTGTTGGCCGCGATGGCTTCGCGCATCGCACGGTCGTGCACGTCGAGGCCGGCTTGGAACGCGTTGCCGAGCCGCTCCCACATCAACGTGGAGCCCTGGATGTCCGTGAAGACGAGGGTAACCCAGCCGGTAGGGGCGTTCACCGAAGAAGCGTATCCGCGCAGGGCGCGCGGTGTCGCCCACGCGCCGTCGGTCAGTGCTCGATCTCTTCGTTCAGCTCGAAGCCGGTGATGGTGTCGAGCGCGTCGGTGGTGGGGTCGTAGAAGGAGATTCGCCCGAGGTCGTGCTCCTGGGAGGCCCAGGCGGTGGTGGTCTCGGGGAGCACGCCGAGGTGGACGGGCACCGACGGCAGCCGTCGCTCCTCGAAGAGGAGGGTGGAGAAGTCGAGGGTCTCGAGCAGGGACTTGTCGTCCATGACGAAGAAGCCGTAGTTTCCGTCGTCGGTGACGGT
>CAMAXZ010000104.1 GCA_945862325.1 Klebsiella pneumoniae | reverse complement strand
CACCTTCGCGGGTGGGCCGGCGGTGTTCAACCCGGAGCCGCTCGCGCCGTTCATGGACTTCTTCGTCATCGGCGACGGCGAGGACGTCGTGCGGGAGATCGCGGAGGTTCTACGGGTACATCGAACCCGCGCCGCGCGCCTGCGCGCGCTCGCGGCGCTCGAAGGCGTGTACGTCCCCGCGCTCTACCCGTTCGAGACCTTGTCGAACGGCCGCGTGGTGCCCGACCTCACCGCACCGCCGGTGCGGAAGCGCACCGTGGCGTCGTTGGACGGCGCGACGTTCCCGATCGCCACGGTGGTGCCGTTCACCGAACAGGTGCACGACCGTGTGTCGCTCGAGGTCCTGCGCGGGTGTACCCAGGGTTGCCGCTTCTGCCAGGCCGGCATGACGACGCGTCCCGTCCGCGAGCGATCCATCTCCAACCTCGATCAGCTCCTCGAGCGCACGCTCGCCGCCACGGGCTACGAAGAGGTGTCCCTCGTGTCCTTGTCCACCTGCGACTACTCGCGGGTGCGCACAATGGTCGACACGATGGTGGAGCGCGCGCGCGCCTCGAAGGTGCGGGTCAGCCTGCCGTCCCTGCGGCTCGACAGCTTCTCCGTCGAGCTGGCGGACATGGTGGCGGAGACCCGGCGGAGCGGCCTGACCTTCGCGCCAGAGGCGGCGAGCCCGCGGCTGCGCGCCGTCATCAACAAGTGGATCCCCGACGAAGACCTGCTCGAGATGAGCGCCCAGGCGTACGCGCGGGGCTGGGACCACGTGAAGCTGTACTTCATGATCGGGCTGCCGACGGAGCGCGACGACGACATCGACGCCATCGCGGACTTGTGTGAGCGAACGGTCGAGAAAGGGCGTGCCTACAATCGCGCCGCTTCGGTCCACACGGGGGTGAGCACGTTCGTCCCGAAGCCGCTCACGCCGTTCCAGTGGGCCGAGCAGATCGGCCTGGAAGAGACCAATCGACGGCAGGGCCTCCTGCATGCGCGCTTCCGCGGGTCCCGCCACGTCAAGTTCGGGCGCCACGACGCCCGCGAGACCTTCATCGAAGGCCTGGTGTCACGCTCCGATCGACGCGCCGCCGACCTGATCGAGGCCGCCTTCCGTCGAGGGGCGCGCTTCGACGCCTGGTCCGAGCACCTGGACTTCGACGCCTGGATGGGCGCCGTCGCCGACGTCGGCTGGGACTGTGCGGACGCCCTCCGCGCCCGTGACCTGGACGAGCGCCTGCCGTGGGACCACATCGACATCCACGTGCCGAAGCGTTGGTTCCAGGACGATTGGGCGCGCGCGGAGCAGCTTCGGCACGCGCCTGATTGTCGCCACGACAAGTGTCACCGCTGTGGCGTCATCGACGTGCATCGCCCGCTGTGCGCGAGCATGCTCCGCAACGCGATCGCCGGGGCGAAGGCCGAGAAAGAGTGGGTGCGCGAGAACCCGCGGCCGCTCGAGGAGCCGGACGCCGTCCAACGCGTGCGCTTCCGGGTCGGACGGGTCGGGGACCCACGTCTGCTCTCCCACCTGGAGTTCATGACCGCCTGGCTACGGGCGCTGCGCCGCGTCGGGGCGCCGCTGTCGTTCAGCCGCGGCTTCCACGCCCACGCGAAGGTCAACTTCTCGGCCGCCCTGCCCGTCGGCGAAGAGTCGACGGCGGAGTTCATGGACGTGTGGCTCGTGAAGCGGCGCGATCCCGCGGCGCTCGCGGACGCCCTGCGCGCCACGGTGCCGTCGGGCTTCCTCGTCCTGGACGTCGCCGAAGTGGACGTCCGCGCCCCCGGGTTGATGAACGAGATCTGCGGCGTCGACTATCGATTCACTCCGGAGCGCCCCGGCGCGCTCGATGGCGCGGCCGCGCGCCTGCGGGAGGCCCCCGCCATCGTCGTGGCGCGCGAAGGGAAGCGCGGCGTCACGCAGATCGACCTGCGGCCGGGCCTGGCCGCGATCGCCGAGGGGCCGGACGGCACGCTCGAGCTGGCGCTCCGCGAGCACGACGGCCGCTTGCCGAAGGCGCGGGAGCTGCTGACCTGGCTCGGGGCGGCGCCGGTGCGCGCGCGGCGGCTCGAGCTCTACGTTCGTGACGCCGCGGGCGGGTTCCGGAGCGCCAGCCAAGCGGAGGCCTGACGGCGACCGCCCCCGCGGCGCTGTCGTTCAGCGCGCGCTCTGAGGGCAGTCCTCCGGGCGCACGTACCGCTCGATGCCCTGCCGGAACCGCGCGACGCCGTAGCCCTGCTCGACGCTGACCCAGCCCACACCGGTCTCGCGGCACGCGGGCAGGATGACCTGGTCGGCGTCGTGACCCACGAAGGAGCGCAGGATCACGACGAGGTCGACGCCGCCGGCGCGCACGCGATCGCGCACGGTCTGGAGGGTGTTTCGGCGGTACTCCGCGGGCACCCAGACGAGCTCGCTGAACTCGAAGGTGCGCTCCAGGCGCGCGCGGCTGACCTCGCGCGGCGAGCCCCCCACCATCACGGCGCGGCGCCCACGGGTCCAGCCCCACCAGGGCCAGTCGGCCGGCATCACCGCGGGCTCCGACGCGTCGTCCTCCGCCGCGGCCTCATCCTCGACCAGCGTCCGCACCGCCCGCCGGAGCGCGCGGAACTGCGTTTCGTCGAGGCTGTCGACGATCGGGCGGACGAGCCGCACGAGGCGCGGGTGGCGCGCGGAGAGGCCCTGGTTCAGCGCGGCGAGGAGGTCGCGGCGGAGCTGCGCGAGCACCGCTTCGCGGAGCTCTTCGGGCGCCTCGTGGAGCTCCTTCACGAGCGCCTCGAGCTTCGGGAGGGCCTTCGCCGCGGCCGGCGGCGGGTCCGGAGGCTGTGGGAGGAGCTCTTCGAGGCTCGCGGCGTGGAGGTCCGCGTCGTCCTCCCAGGAGGCGCCCACGGGCCGATGGGTGCGCGCGAGGCCGTGAACGAAGCCCGGGCGCGCCTTCTTCATGAACGCGCTCAAGAGGGAGAACGCGTGGCTCACCCGGGGGTCATCGGGGAAGGCGACGTCTTGCAGCACGTGCAGGCGGGCGGCGAGCCACGCGGCGATGCCGCGCTGGACGTCGCTCGGAATCGACTTCCACCGCTCCCAACCCTCCGTCGCGTGCACGATCGCGTCGAGCTCCGCGCTCGGGTTGCCCATGGGGGCGAGCTCCCGTGTCAGGCGTTCGACGAAGGCGGGCCACTCAGGGTCGATCGACGGTGCCGTGGCGAGGAACTCCCCCGCCGCGTACCGGTCCCGTAGGCCGCTCAGCGCGGTGGCGGACGCCACAGGACTTGCGACGCGGGGTGGGGGTGGCACGGGCGGTAGTGACGGATCGGACACGATCGTCACGAGGCGGCGCCGAACGACCTCCGCTGGCGGGGGCTTTGTTTCGTCGCACTCTGCCGCGTCGATCGTCGGCGCGGGGGCCGGCGGAGGGACATGCGGCGTCAAATGCTCGAGCACTTGCGACGAGAGCGGCTTCAGCGGTGGCGCTTCGCCGCGACGCCAGGCGATCATTCGGTCGGCGAGCCCCACGGCGGCGGCGCGCTTCCGGAGCAGGAGCATGGCCCGGAGCTCGTCGCTGAGCGCCGAATGCACGAAGGACTCGATTTGCTCGAGCTCGGCGAGCGCCGACTCGACGTCGGCGGGGAGCGCCGGCTTGGGAGGTAGGTCGGACATGTACGTCGCCAGTAACCATCACAGGGAGGCGCGGCCCGCCCGCGCGCCGGTTGGTGACGGCGCCCCCGACCCGATAGCAGGGCCGCTGGAGGCCGCGTGCACGACATCGCCGAAGAATTCCAGCCGCTGGTGGACGCGGCGCGCGACGCCGCCGCGCGGGTGCTCGCGCCCACCGTCCGCGAGGACGACGAGGCCGAACGCTTCCGCAAGGACCACTTCCACGCGCTCGGGCAGGCCGGCCTGTGCGGCGTCCCGACGGAGGAGCGCTGGGGCGGCCTCGGCCTCGGGTACCTCGCGTACGTGCACGTCCTCGAAGAGGTGGCCAAGGTGTCGCCCGCGTACGCGGTGAGCATCGCGGTCAACGGTCTCCCCCAGGTCATCCTGCAACAGTTCGGAGATCCGGCGCAGCAGGCGCGGTGGTTGCCGGGGCTCGCGGCCGGCGAGCTGCTCGGCGCCTTCGCGCTCTCCGAGCCGGGGAGCGGGTCCGACGCCGCGTCGCTGCGCACCACGGCCCGGCGGGACGGCGACGACTACGTGCTCGACGGCACGAAGTTCTGGATCACCCACGGCGGCGTGGCCGACATCTACATCGTGATGGCGCGGTCCGGCGGCCCCGGGCCGGGCGGTATCTCGGCGTTCCTGGTGCCGGCGGGCACCCCCGGTCTCTCCTTCGGCAAGAAGGAAGAGAAGATGGGCCTGCGGGCGTCGCCCACGGTCGAGATGGTGCTCGAGGGCGCTCGGATCCCGGCGACCAACCGCATCGGCGAAGAAGGGCTCGGGTTCCGCGTGGCCATGAGCGCGCTCGACAGCGGGCGCATCACGATCGGCGCCACGAGCGTGGGCCTCGGCCAGTCGGCGATGGAGGCCGCCACGGCGTACGCGTGCGAGCGGCAGCAGTTCGAGCAGGCGATCATCAACTTTCAAGGCGTCGCGTTCATGCTCGCGGACATGGCCACCCGCGTGACGGCGGCGCGACTGCTCGTCCACGAGGCCGCGCGCCTGAAGGACGCGGGGCGCGCGTTCTCCGCGATGGCGGCCATGGCCAAGCTCGTGGCCACGGACAACGCGATGGCCGTGACCACCGACGCCGTCCAGGTGTTCGGGGGGTACGGCTACACGCGCGAGTACCCGGTCGAGCGCATGATGCGCGACGCCAAGGTGATGCAGATCGTGGAGGGCACCAACCAGGTGCAGCGGGTGGTCGTCGCGCGCCATCTCAAGCGCGCGTACGGCCGTTCTTGATCATGTATCCTTCGCCTCGGTCGGCCCGTCGGCCTTGCCCCCTCCCACGGACGGAACTCGGATGAAGGTCTGCCCCTCTTGCCAGGCCAGCTACGACGACTGGATCGAGTTCTGTTTCAACGACGGCGTCCCGTTGGTGACGTCCGCGGCCGCCGCGGCGGTCTCCCCGCCCGTACCCGCGCCGCCCCCCAGCATCTTCGACGCCCCCGACGCCGCCCACCTCGCCGCGGCGGATCTCCCGGAGCCGGCCCACCTCCGGCGCGCGCCGAGCACGGCGCCCGCCGCGGTGCCGGACGTCGACCCGAGCCGCGCGTCGAGCGTCCGTGAAGTTCGGCGTGGGGCCCAGGAGCCGGTCCCTACCGACGTGATCCCGCTGCGCGAGGACGAGAAGGCGACCGTGCCGATGCCCGCGCCCTGGCCCGACGAGGGCCCGAGCGCCGAAGAATCGAGCGTCCCCGCGGAGGCCACGCCGGGCGCCGAGGGTGTCTCGGACGCCGGCGAGGGCAGCCCGGCAGACGCGCCCGCGGCCGCGGACGCCCAGGAGGACGGCCCGGCGCCCGTCGTCGTGCTCCCGTACGCCCCGCCCGCCCCGGAGCCGATCCCGTACGAGGCGGCCGCGCCGGTTCGCTCCGACGACGCAGCTGGCCCCGCGGACACGCCCGCCACGGCGCCGCGCCTCGCCACGCCCGCGGCGGCGGCGCGCCTGCCCAC
>CAMAXZ010000103.1:0-5833 GCA_945862325.1 Klebsiella pneumoniae | reverse complement strand
GAGCACGGTCGCGACCAACCTCGCCGTCGCGCTCCGCCGGCAGGGCTACGAGGTCGGCTTGTTGGACGCCGACATCTACGGGCCGTCGCTGCCGCTGATGATGCGCGTGAACGGCCGCCCGCTCGCCAACGCCGACAAGCGCATCCTCCCGCTCAGCTCCTACGGCGTGAAGTGCATGAGCATCGGCTTCCTCGTCGACGAGAAGGAGCCGATCATCTGGCGCGGGCCGATGGTGATGGGCGTCACCAACCAGTTCTTCAAGGACGTCGACTGGGGCGACACCGACTACCTCATCGTCGATCTGCCCCCCGGCACCGGCGACGTGCAGCTCACGATGATCCAGGGCGTGCCGCTGTCGGGCGGCGTCATCGTGACGACGCCGCAGCCCGTGGCCCTGCTCGACGCGGTCCGGGGCGTGGAGATGTTCCGCAAGCTCGACGTGCCGATCCTCGGCGTCGTGGAGAACATGAGCTGGTACGAAGCCGGCGACGCGCGCACCTACCCGTTCGGGCGCGGCGGCGGCGAGAAGCTCGCCGTGGAGTACCAGGTGCCCCTGCTCGGGCAGGTGCCCCTGCGCGACAGCATCCGCCTCGCGGGCGACGAAGGGCGCCCGGCCGTGCTCGACGGCGAGTCGGTGTTCGATCGCATCGCGACCCAGGTGGCCGAACGGCTCCCCTGACCCACGTGCCCGCGCCCCGCCCGCTGCTCGACTCCTGGGGTCGCCTGCACCGCTACCTCCGCGTGAGCGTGACGGATCGGTGCAACTACCGATGCGTGTACTGCCTCCCCGAGGAGGGGCAGAGCTGGATGCCGCGCGCGGAGCTCCTTTCCTACGAGGAGATCGCCCGCCTCGTCGGCGCGATGGTGCCGATGGGGGTCCGTCATGTGCGCCTCACCGGGGGCGAGCCGACCGTGCGGCGTGACATCGTGCGCCTCGTCGGCGCGCTCGCGGCGATCGACGGGGTGGACGACCTGTCGATGACCACGAACGGCCACACCTTGCGCGCCCTCGCGCGGCCCCTCGCGGAGGCGGGCCTGCGCCGCGTGAACGTCTCCCTGGACTCGCTCGACCCGCGGCGGTTCGCGCGGATCACGCGCGGCGGGAGCCTGGCGCGGGTGCTCGAAGGCATCGCGGCCGCGCGCGCCGCCGGGCTCACCCCGGTGAAGGTGAACGTCGTGGTGATGGCCGGCGAGAACGACGACGAGGTCGTGGACATCGCGCGCGCCTTCGCGCCGGACGCGGACACGACGGTGGTGCGCTTCATCGAGTACATGCCCTTCGAAGCGCGGTGGCACCGGACGGCGTCGGCGGCCGGCATGCGGGAGCGCCTCGCGGAGGCGTTCGGACCGTTGGAGGCGGCGGAGCTGCCCGTCGGCGGGGGGCCGGCGAAGTACGCGCGCCTCCCCGGCTCCGGCCTGCGCGTCGGGTTCATCGCGCCGCTGACCGAACACTTCTGCGCGCGGTGCAACCGTCTGAGGCTGCTCGCCGATGGTCACCTTCGAACCTGCCTCGCGCACGAGGACACGCCGAACCTCCGCGACGCCGTCCGCGCGGGAGTCGGCGTGGAGGCCCTCCAGGCGCTCATCCTCGACATCGTGCGCGGCAAGCCCCCCGGGCACGAGGCGGCGGTGGAAGGCGGGCGCGCGTTCGAGGGCGTGATGACCGCCATCGGCGGCTGACCGTTGCGGACCACACGGTTCTCGCGGTAGGCTCGCGGCGATGCTTCTCCTGGTGGTCGCGGTCGCGCGTGCGGAATTCCCCGAGGACATCTCCATCCGTGCGATGGACGACTACGGGGGCGTGTCAACGGTCACCCTCAACACCGCCGACTTCGTGGCGGAGGGCTACCGGACGATGTCGAAGGAGCTCGGCGTCGCCATCGCGAACAAGCCGTTCGCTCCTGGCGAAACGTTGGGCATCGACGGCTTCCACGTGGGCATCGCGAACACGTTCGCGTTCATCCGGACGGGCTCCACCGACGGCACGAACCCGAGCGGCTGGGACCTCGCCGATCCGGACGAAGATCCCCAAGGGTTCCTGTACATCCCGCAGATCCAGGTGCGGAAGGGCCTGCCGTTGTCGTTCGAGCTCGGCGCCAACCTCGGGTGGGTCGGCGGCTCGCGTACCGGCGCGCTCGGTGGCTACGTCCGTTGGGCGCCCGTCGAGGGGTGGCGCCAGGCGCCCGATGTCGCTGTCCAGCTCGGCTACGCGGCCTACGTCGGAAACGACGAGCTCGAGGTCGGCACCTTCGACATGAGCGCCACCGTCGGGTATTCGCTGCCGTTCGGCGTCACCCAAGGCGTGAACCAGGCCGTGTTCAGCCCCTACGTGCACGTCGGTGTCCAGCAGATTCACTCGGCGGTCCGCGCCGATCTCACCGGCACGGAGCTCGAGGGGCGCCTCGCCGAGTACTGGGGCGTGCAGAACCCCAAGGCCGGCGAGTTCGACGCCAGCTTCGCGCCGCTCACCGTGGGCGGCGGCTTCCGGGTCCTCAACGGCAACTTCGCCGCGACGTTCTCGGGCACGTACTCGCTGGGCGTCATCGCTACGGCGAACGTCGGGTTTGCCTTCGTCTACTGATCGCCGTCTCCCTGGCGATGCGGCTTGATCGCGCTCGTCTCGGTCGCGCTCGCGCTCTCGGTGCGCGTCGTGGCGACGGCCGTACCGGCGCGGGGTGAGCTGCGCGGGACGATCACCGTGGACGGCCCCGCCGCGTTCACGGATCCGCTCGCCGCCCTGCCGACGCCTCCCGACGACCGCGGGCGAATCCGCGTGCACGTGGACGGGCGGGGTGGCGGCGTGGTGGAGTGGTGGGCGAACCCCGCGTCTCCGGGGGAGTACGGTTTTCGCACCTTGCTCCCGGCGCGCCGCGGCGCCACCGGGGAGTTCCACGGCGATCTCTATGCCGACGGCGCCTGGCTGCCGGTGCCCGTCGACGGTGCCGGACGGCCGATCGTGTGCGACTGGCAGGTGCGCCTTCGGGGGCCGGTCGGGTCGGCGATCGTGCTCAACGGCGTGCTCGGCACCGACGGCGAGGCGCGGTGGTCCGGCCGCGCGGACCGCGTGTCGATCGCGGTCGTGGACGACCCGGCGATCCGCTCGCTCGACACCGAGGCCGGTCCGGCCTGGCTCATCGAGCGTGGCCCGCCGACCGCGCGACGCGCGCGCCTGCTCGCCGCCGCGATCGCACCCGAGTCGGGCGTGGTCCCTTCGGGCGCGTCGCGCCCGGTGGGGAGCGCGCTCGGGGCGTCCCCATCGGCGATCGCCATCGTGGAGACGCCCGACCTGCAGCGGCTCGCTCGCGCCGGGCCCGGCACGGTGTACCTGTCGGATCGGGCCTTTCGCCTCGTCGGGCCGGTCGCCGCGTGGCACGTCCGCCCGGTGCGGCGGGCGGTGTTCACGGCCGCGGTCGCGCTGCCCGATGGGCGCGATCGGGCCCTGGTGGGCGCGGCGGTCGCCGACGCGCGTCGCGCGGCGGATCCGGTGCGGGTGTTGCGCGCCTTCGCGTGGAACCCGGTCGTCGACCTCCTCCTCACAGACGGGACGATCCCGTTCTACGACGACGTCTTCGACGCGCCCTTCGGCGGGCCGCCCGGCGCGTGGGAGGCGCTCGACCCGCGGATGCCCGGCCTCGCGGTGGCGCGGCAGCTGGACGCGCTTCGCGGGCCCGGCACCGCGGCGCGCCTGGCGACCCTCCTGCTCCACGGGCAATCCCTGGCGGCGGCCGCGGCGGCGCTGGAGCTCCCGGAGGCCCTCGTCGCGGGGTGGGAGCAGCCGTACGTTCCCACCCAGAACTACCGGATCGAGGCCGGTGAGTCCGGCCTCGTCGTGCGCCGCGACGCCCCTCCCGACGCCCCGGCCGAGGTCGTGCCGCTGCGCATCGACGGCGTCGACGCCCCGCCGTGGGTGGCCGGGCCGGGGCCGGGCGAAGTGGTGTGGGCGGACGCCCGCAGCGGGCGGGTCGACCCCGCCAGCGTGACCGTCCAGCGCGACCGCGGCGACGACGCGTGGCCGCGGCCCTTCGTCGTGGTCGGGACGCTCGGGGTGTACGGGCTGAGCCCTTCGCAGGGCAGCGCGGACGTGTCGGTGGATGTGCTCGCCCGGCGCCGCGGCGACACCCGAGCGGCGTGGGTGTTCTCGGCCAACCACGACGCGCAGGACCTCGGCGGCCTGGAGGTCGGTCGCGCCTGGTACCTCGGCGCGCTGACCAACCGTCGGGCGCGCGCGCACACGATCTACGCGTGGGGCGGCGCGGCGCTGCTGGACCCGGACTTCCGCGCGACCGAGCGGGGCCCGGTCGCGGTCGGCGCCGGCGGCTCGTGGAGCTGGGACACGCGGACCGACCGCTTCCACCCGCTCCAAGGGCACCGCGTGTCGGTTGCGGTCGGCGCGGGGGCCGTGCCCGGGGCGTCGGACCGCATCGACGGCGACAGCGCATGGTGGTCGGCGGGGGCGAGCGTGGCCGCGGTGCACAGCCCACACCCGGTCGTCACCTTCGCCGGACGCGCCCGCGCGGGCTGGGCGAGCGGCGACGTCGGGCATCGGCTGCTCCCCCTCGGCGGCGCGTCGGACCTGCGCGCGATCGACGAGGGGGCGTTCGTGGGCAACGGGCGCGCCGTCGCCGCGGCCGAGGCGCGCTTCTGCGTGGTGCGGAACGCGAGCGTCCCGCTCGGGTTCGGGTGGCTGTCGGAGGTGCACCTCTCGCCTGGCATCGAGGCCGGTGGGGCCTGGCGCGACGACACGCGCGCCGCCGCCGTCGGGGGCACGCTCGGCGGCCACATCACGTTCGATCTGCTCGGAGGCAGGCCGTCAATCGGTGGGATCACCCTCGCCGCGCCGCTCGCCACGGACGGGGTTTCCGGGGGCACCGGGCTTCAGTGGTACCTCGACGTGACGCATCCGTTCTGACGCGACACGGGCGAGGAACCTCGGGTTTCCGAGCAGGTAGCGTCGCCACAGGCGCCGCGGATCGACGAGCAGGCGGGCGAGCCACTCCTGGTTGCGATGCAGCACGGCGGGGCCGCGCGGCACCCGCCCGCTCACGAAGTCGGCCGTGGCGCCGACGCACCACGTCACCGTGGCGGCGATCGCGGCGCGGTGCTCCGCCACCCACCGCTCCTGCACCGGGCTGCCCATCCCCACGAGGAGCACGTCGGGGGCGGCGTCGGCGACGCCGGCCAGCACCGCCGCGGTCTCCGGCCCCTGCTTGCCGAAGTGTCCGTGATGGCCGAAGACGAGGTGGAAGCCTGGGTGCCGAGCCGCGAGCGCGCGCTCCGCCGCCGCGACCACGCCGTCCTCGCCGCCGATCCACGCCACCCGCCAGCCCGCCGCGACGGCGCGGTCCGCGAACGGGTGGATCCAGTCCGCGCCGGTCATCCGTCCGGGCAGGCGGGCGCCGAGGATCCGCGCGCCGAGCACCACGCCGGCGCCGTCCGCGTAGCAGACGTCGAGCCCGCGGAGGAAGGCCGCGACGTCCGGATGATCCGCGGCGACGTTCGCGACGTGGACGTTGAGGTACCCGATCGTGGAGCGGTCGCGCGTCCCGACGCGGCGCGCGACGTCGTCGAGCAGGGTCGGCACGGTGTGCGCGTCGACCGGGAGGTCGCACACGTACACGCGCGCGGGGGCGTCCAATACGGGCACGGGGTTACCCTTTACGCGTCAAGCCCGGTATACTGGCGCGGCATGCTCGTCTATGCGCTGCTCGCGAACCTCGTGGCGTGCGCGCCCATGCACCACCTCCCGGGCCCCATCGGCACCCTCGGGCGGGACACGCCGCCGGTGGCGCGCCGCGCGCCCGAGCCCACCCCGCCGCGGCACGCGCCGAGGCGC
>CAMAXZ010000102.1 GCA_945862325.1 Klebsiella pneumoniae | reverse complement strand
AGACACGCCGGCCCGCCCCGCGCCGCCCGCCGGGCGACCGCCCAGCGCGCGAACGCGCCCGGCCGACGCGGGCGTGGACGCTCCGACGCCGATCGTGCCGCCGGCCGCGATCTCCAACCCCATCCAGCTCGACGCGCCGCGCGTGCGTGCGGCAAAGTTCCTGCTCGAAGGCGGCGAAGGCCTCAAGGTGCGCTGCGGTGACGTCGGTAACTCGGGCGCGACGTCGGTCCTCTTGCGCGACTTTCCGTCAGGCGACTGCGCGGTCGAGGCCGCGGGCACCCGCGCGACCGTCCGCGTCGAGAACCCGGGCGCAGTGACCTGCACCCTCTCCGAAGGCGCGCTCACATGCCGTTGATCCTCCTCCTGGCCTCGTCCGCCCTCGCCGCGCAGGTGCACTGGTTCGCCCCGCCCGACCCGGCCTCGCGGGACGCCGTGCAGCGCACCCTGCCGGACGCGCTGCCCGCCGAGTTCGACACCCTGCTGCCGAGCGCCGCCCAGCCGCCCATCGTCGCGCGTGCGCACGACACCCTCGCGGCCGAGTACGCCGCCGCGCGCGTCCTCGTCGACAAGTTCGACGGGGAGCTCGAGATCATGGCGCGCCTGTCCAAGGCGACCTCCGACGTGCGCGTGCTGCGGAACGCGGCAGACCGTGAGCTGCTCGCGGCGGCCCTGGGCCTTCAGGGCTTCGCCGTGGCCAGGTACTACCAGGACAAGGTCGCGACGGACCCCGGCGCGGCCCCGTACCGACGTCGCATGGGCGACCGCCAGGTCATCGCCCCGTGGGCCGACGCCATGGTGCTCTACGGCCAGGGCGATCTGCCCCCCGAGGCGGTCCCCGAGGCCAACGAGCGCCGCGCGTTCGACGAGACGCGCGCGTACGTCTCCGCGATGCCTCGCGGCGCGATCGTGCTCGGCGCGCTCGCGGAAGGCGCTGAAGTGTTCGTGGACGGCGTGCCCGTCGAGTCCACGCCGGGCGCGCGGATCGGCGTCGTGCCCGGTCGGCACTTCGCGGCCGTGCGCGTGGGCGACGCGTGGATCCTCGCGGCCGACACCGTCGTGGCGCCGGGCGCGGATCTCGTGGTCGACGCGCCCTACGGTCCTCGCGAGCACGAGGCGCTCCGCGCGACGATCGCCGCGGGCGGCGATCTCGCGGACGCCCCGGTGCCGGCCTGGCTGAGCGCGCGCCCGGCCAAGGCCGCCCCCCTCTACATCGCGGTCCCTGGGCGTGAGCGGACCCGCATCTTCGCGCTCTCCGCGGCCGGCGTGAGCCGCGTGCCGGTGACGCCCCCTCCCGCGCCGAAGCGCGCGTTCAGCGCGGCGATCAGCATCGGTGGCGGGTGGGGCTACAGCAACGATTGGTTCCGCACCCACCAGGGCCCCGACCAGGCTCCCTACGAGCTGTCGACCTTCAACGCGGGCTTGCCGGTCACGACGCTCTCGGGGCGCTACCGCTCCGGCTTGTTCAGCGTGAGCACGGGGCTCGAAGCCGCCGTGCCCATCGGCGCGTGGAACACGTGGACCACGGGCGACACCGAAGTGCGCCCGTTCGTCTTCCCGCACCTCGGCGTCGGCGTGCGCTACGCCGAGCTCACCTTCGGCCCCCTCTTCCCCTTCTGGATGGGCGTCGGCCTGCACGGGAGCGTGCCGCTGGCGGGGCCGATCGAGGTGCACGCCGGCGGCGTGTACGGCATTCCCGTGAGCCAGGAACGCGCGGACGAGGGCCCGATCTGGACCCCCGACCCCGCCGGGTACGCGTGGCTCGGGGTCGGCGGGCGGGTCGGCGACCACCGCTGAGGCGGCGGCCCCCGACCGGCCTGCTCAATCGCTCGCGGGCGAGGCCGAGAGCGCTTTCGACCAGTCGATGCGTCCGGTCAGCTGCATCAGCGCGAACAGGGTGATCACTCCGAGCACGGTGATCGACAGCCCGGTGAACCCGTCCCAGAAGTGCGCCAGGGAGAACCCCACCTGGTACAACAGCTGCGCGAGGCCCGCCTCGCGCAGCGCGAAGGTCGCGCCGACGACGAGCCGCAGGTAGCTCACGACGAGGAGGACGCTCACCCCGCTCGCGAGCGCGAACGCGCCCTCGATCGGGAGGTGGTCCGCGGTGTACCCGAAGAGGAGGTTGAACGAGAAGAAGGCGCCGGCGATGAACAGGTAGTTGATGGGGTGGATGTTCGTGCCGCGAAGGACCCCGAGGACGTAGATCCAGAGGAAGTACAGGCCGAGCGGGAGCGCGGCGGTGAGGCTCATGCTCGCGGCGAGGGCGCCGGGCTGGATCCGCTCGGGCATGACCATGCCGATGCCGTACCCGCTCACGAGCCGCGCGAACGTCCAGCTCAGACGCCAGCCCTCGCCGTCACGCACCGCGCTCGACGGAGACATCGTGAGCCGCGGGTAGTCCACGCGCGCGAAGTCCGTGGTCATGTCCAGCGTGAAGTTCTCGATCTGGCCGACACCCGCCGTGGGCTGGTACGTCCACTCGCGCATGCCGCGCGACCGATAGCCAACCTCGAACGCAACGTGTTGGTCATCGACCACCGACACCGTCCACGTCATCGCGCCGTCGACCGGGCGCGCGTCCCGCGCCCGATCGACGCCGTCCACGACGAAGCGTAGGTCGTCGTAGACCCCCTGGCGGTCGGGGAACAGGAAGGTGAGGCGGAGCGTCCGCGGCACGCCGACGTGGGTGTACGCCCACGCGCCCGCGAAGTCGACGTCGTACAACGGGAACCACAAGAGCCCCTTCCGACGCTGGTCGAGGCGCAGGCCCACGTCGATGCGCGTCTGCGAAGGGTCGACCGAGGTCGTGCGCAGCACGGGATCCTGCTTCACCACCGTCGTGACCCGACCCGTGCTCGCGTCCGTGACCTGCTGGGTGGTGGACACGAGCTCGTTCCACTCGAGCTGAAACGCCGGCGCGGCCTGCGCCTGCGGGCTCCCCCAGAGGTCCGACACGCGCCCGTCGAGCGACGACGAGGTCTCCGAGGTTCGGGTCGACATGACGCCGGCGAGGATGAGCCACGCCACCGCGGTGAAGAAGAAGACGAAGACGACGCCGACGAGACGCAAGACCGGGTTCACGAGACCTCCTGAGGTGCCGTACCGATACCCGCGGCCCCGGCAGGCCCCGCGGGGACCGGACGCGCCCGCGACGCACGGATCGTGCAGGAGACGTGCACGCCCCTTTGGTGCCAGCGTTTGACAGGCGCCTCACCGAGCGACTACGCTGCTGCGCTTCGGAGGGGCCATGGGCTTCTCGCTCGCGCAGGGCGACGCCGTGTCGATTGTGTACGCCGGGTTGGCGGCCCCGGTGCTGGCCCGCGGGAGCGTCGTCGCCGTAGACGGCGACGTCGTATGCATCGCCGTGCGCGACGCGGGCGTCGTCTCCGGTCGAATCCCGCCCGGGGTCCGCGCGATCGTCGAGGTCCACACGCCACTCGAGCGCCCCCACTTGATCCTCCGCGTCGACGGTTGGCAAGATGGCGCCATCGTCGGGCGCACCGTACGGTGGTCCGCCCCCGACAAGCGCGTCTACCCGCGCTGCTTCGGCGCCGTCCCCACCCGGTGGACCGACGCCGTCGACGACGTCGACGCCTGGCTCGCGGGCGAGCGCTCCGCCGCCCGCACGTTCGAACCCGACCCGTTCATGAGCTTCAGCGTGGTCGGGCTCGCCTTCGAAGACAAGGTGATCCCACCCGAGGGCATCGAGATCTTCGTCGAATTCCAGGTCCCCCCGGATCTACGCCCGCACAGGGCCGTCTGTCGCGTCGTGCGCGTCCTGCCCATCCCGCTCGACGAGCTGGACGTCGAGCAGGGCACGACCCACCGCGTGGCCATCGCGTTCGACCGCATCGACGACGACGCGGTCGAGGCGCTCGCTCGGTACACCATCCGCATCCAGGACGCGTTCCTCGAGGGCTTGCCATGATCCGCGACCGCATCAAGCAAGGGGTCCGGAAGGCCGCGCTGCGCTTCTTCGGCATGGAATGGGACGCCTCCGAGCGCCCCGTCGACGACCGTCGCGGCGCCACCGGCTCGACCTACGACCCCACCGTCATCCCGCGCGTGGTCGACGGCTCCGGCGACACGCCGGGCCCGAAGCACGCCGAGGACATCGGTCGTACCTGGGTGGCCGCGCAGCTCGTGAGCGGCGTCGCCCCCTTCCTCATCGACCTTCGGCCGCCCGCCGAGTGCGCCGCGGGGCTCATCCGCGGGGCCTACGTCCTGCCGGGCCGGCTCATCGAGCGCCACCTCGAGCTGCTGCCGGCCCGCGAGATGCGGGTCACGGTCTACGACCAGCTCGGGTCGGACGACTCCGCCGCGGTCGCGGCGTGGCTGCGCGAGCAGGGCTGGCCCCTCGCGCGGCGACTCCGGGGCGGGTACGCCGAGTGGATCGAGCACGGCGAGCCGGTCGAGGTGCCTCAGGCGCCGGAAGGCGGCCGCTTCGTGCTCGGGCAGATGGTGCAGCTCCGCGCCGACGGGCGCCGCGGCTACGTGCTCCGCTCCACGTCGGGGCCGGAGGGCGCCAGCCACACCGTGTGGTTCGACGACGGCACCACGGTCGGCCCGCTCGGCGAAGACGCGCTCGCGCCCTGAGCTCCCGATGACCCCCCGCGTCCTCGCCCTCGTCGCTGTCCTCGCCGGCGGGAGCGTGTTCCCCGCGGCCCCGCCGGTGCCGCCGGGGATGGTCGCGGCCGCGCCGGCCGATCCGCTCGCGGCGGCGCGGGACGCCCGCTCCCAGGGCGATCGACGCCTCGCGATCGTGCACTACGAACACGCGCTCTCGCGAAAGGGAGTGTCGGTCCGCACGAAGTCGGCGATCCACCTCGCGATCGGGCAGATGTGGCTGGACCTCGGATCCCCCGCGGCCGCGGCCCCCCACTTCGCCAAGGCGCGCGCGGGCGGCTCGCCGGTGGCGCCGTGGGCCACCTGGTACGAGGCGCAGGCGGAGCTGCGCCGTGGGCGCGGCGCCTCGGCCGCGCGGGCGTGCGCGAGCTACCGCGAGGCCTGGCCGCAGGGGGCGCACGCAGACGCCTGCTTGATCCTGATGGGCGACGGCTACGGCACCGCGGGGCAGCGCGGCCCGGCCGTCGCCGCCTATCGCACGTGGCTCGACGCGCACCCCGATCACCCGATGGACGAGACCGTGCGGTTGGGCATGGCGCTCGCGACGGCGAATTCGAGCCCGCAAGCGGGGATCGCGCCGCTCCAGGCCCTGCTCTACGACCACCAGTACCACAGCACGGGCGAGTCCGCGGAGCGCGCCCTCGAGGCGCTCGGCGCGAAGGGCTTCGACGTCGCCCTCCCGCAGGACACGACCACGCTCGCCCGGCGGGCGGCGGAGCGGAAGCGCTGCGGCTACGACGTGGAGGCCTGGCAGCTGTTCCAGGAGCTCGCCGCGCGCGCCGAGGACGATCCGTGGGTCGCCGCCTGGATCGAGCAGCAGGGCGAACGGTTCCATTGGGGCACGAAGCAGTACGCGGCGCTCGCGGAGCAGCTCGCCGAGCGCTACGCGCGCGCCCCGGACGCCCGGGTCGCGTGGGATCGCTACAAGGCGCTCGCGCGGGGCGGCCAGTGGAAGGAAGCGGTCTCGCAGTACCGCCTCGGCATGGAAAAGCACGCGTCGCGGTTCGACGACCGCGTGCTGTACGCCCGCGGGCTCCTCCTGGCCGGCGAGTACGACGCGGCGCGGGACGCATGGACGCAGCTCGCACGCCGCGGCGGCGACTTCGGCCGCGAGGCGCGATGGCTCGCCGCCTTCGCGGCGTTCCGACTCGGTGATCACGCGGACGCGCTGACCCGGCTCGACGCCGTCGTCGCCAGCGGCGCCGACGAGGCGGACGCGGCCCGCTGGTACCGCGCGCGCACCCTCGCCGCCTTGGGCCGCGAGGCCGACGCCGTGGCGCAGCGCGCGGAGCTCGCCGTCCGCGCAACGTCCTCCTGGTACGGCGTGCTCGCCGCCGACCCCGACCTCGCGCTCGTGGAGCAGGCGCCCGGTGCGCCTCGCCCGTCGCGGACCGCGCGCGCCGGGCGGTGGCCCGGCGATCCCGCGCCCACCCTGCCGCCGCTCGCCCGCGTCGGCACCGCCGGCCCCGCCGTGGCGCTCCGCGCCGACGGCGATCGCACCGCCCCGCGCGCGATCGCCTGGGGCCGCCTCGCCTGGGCCGAAGAGGGCGGGCCGACGATGCTCCGCGCCGGGATCCCGGCCACGGCCCCCGGGGGCGCGCGCGTCACGGGCGCCCCTGTCGCCG
>CAMAXZ010000101.1 GCA_945862325.1 Klebsiella pneumoniae | reverse complement strand
AGAGCCTCGACAACATCATGGGCGCCTTCGTGGCCCCCACGCCGCGCGTCAACCGCCGCGAGCCGCCGCCGGCGCGGATCGCGACGCCGCGCGCCGCCCGCCCCG
Source organism: Klebsiella pneumoniae (assembly GCA_945862325.1). Taxonomy (GTDB): domain Bacteria; phylum Myxococcota_A; class UBA796; order UBA796; family SXON01; genus CAMAXZ01. The sequence continues at coordinate 6,230 of CAMAXZ010000101.1, read as the reverse complement.
AGGCCGACGAGCCGGCGAGCGCCCCCCCGACCGCCCCGTCGACGCCCCCACTTCGGCCCGCCCTCGCGCGCGCCGGCCACACAGACGACGTGTCGGCCCGCATTCGGACCGTGCCGCGCCTCCCCCTGGATGGCGGCGTCCAGCCGTCGATCACGGTCGCCCCGCTCGTGCCGCGCGTGAGCGCGGTCGGGCCGCGGCTCTCCGACGACGACGACTTCGAGACGCCGGAGGCCCCGGTGTCCCCGATGGCCGCGCGCGTGTCCGCGCCGAAGGCCGTCGCGCCGCAGATCGCCCGACCGACCGACGAAGGCACCTTGGAGGCGGCGGCGACCGACGAAGACGCCGAGTTCGCGGGGTCCGGCCGCGCGGTCGGCGGTGGCCTGAGCGTGAGCTTCGAGCGGAACCCCAAGGCGCAGGTGGGCGGGCCCCCACGCGCCCCACGCCTGACCGAGGACGAGGCTCCTCAGCCCGAGCCCCAAGCCGCCCCGATGGCCACCATCGACGAGTCGCTGGCGGAGCGCACCCTCTCGGAGGCGCTGAAGCTCGCGGACCGCGGGGAGTTCGCGAAGGCGATCCAGAAGTTCACGGACGCCGTCGAGATGCGTCCCGGTTCGCTGGACGCGCACATCGGGCGCGGCCGCTGCCACCTCGAGCTGGGTGACTACTCGAGCGCGATGAGCGACTTCCAACGTGCCGAAGACGTAGAGCCCAACCGCCCCGACCCGCACGTGGCGATGGGCGACCTCTACTTCGCCCGAAAGGAGTACAAGCGCGCCATCGAGTTCTTCGACCAGGCGGTGGAGCTCGACGGCAGCCATGCGATGGCGCGGTGCCGCCGTGGCATCTCTCACTACTACCGGAAGAACTACCGGCAGGCCCACCAGGACCTCTCGCGCGCCCTGGCGCTCGACCCGGAGATCCCGAACATCCGGAAGTACGTCCAGATGGCGCAGAAGAAGCTCGACCGCGGCGAGTAGCGCCGCCGAGCCTTCAGCCCCCGTAGATCTGGATCTCGCCCGCCGCAGCCTCCGCGAGCCGGAGGGTCGTGCCGAGGTCGGCATGGCGCAGCAGGATGTAGCCGTCGCTCACCAGCGTCTGCAGCCAGTCTCGGCGCGGGCTCCCGGGACGAAGCAGCGTCTCCACGACCACGTGCTGGCCGTGGCGCGCCATGAACCGGTCCAGGCCGTCGATGCGCTGGATGCGAGGCCCTCCCTGCGCGCGCTTGAAGATGATCGCGGCGTTGTACCTACGCTCAACCCGCGCTTCGAAGGACTTCCAGCACACCGCCCGCGCCCACTCTCGGTAGAGGTCGATGTCGGCGGTGAAGTTCATCTGGTCGACGAGGTGCGCGCCGCCGTTGCGAGCGCCGATCTCGCCGAACACGACCTCGCCGTCACGCTTGCGGTACCACTCCATGTGGGTGAACCCATCGCCCATTCCAAGCGCCTCGAGCACGCCGAGCCCGAGTCGGATGCCCTGCGTGTACTTCGGGTCGTGCACATCGCGCAACGCGACGATGACCGGGCTGATCCACTCGTTGCTCCTGGCGATCAGCGGACGCGGCAGGTACTGGGCGATGTTGAAGTACCGCGGGCGCCCGTCCACGCACACCGTGTCGAAGGTGAACTCCTCGCCGTCGACGAACTCCTCGACGCTCACCTCGGCCACGTGCCGCACGCGCTCGAGCACCACCTCGAGCTGGGCCGCGGTGTCCACGCGGTAGGTGTCCGCCGAGCCGGCGCCGGCGATGGGCTTCACGATGACCGGGAGCCCGATGCGGTCGACCGCCGCGACGATCGCACCGCGCGAATCGCAGCGGAAGTGGTGCGGCACGCGCAGCCCCGCCCGCTCGACCCGCTGCTTCATCAGCTCCTTGTCGCGGAACGCGCGCGCGGTGTCGAGGCGCATGCCCGGCACGTCGAGCTGCTCGCGCAGCCACGCCGCGAGCTCGACGTAGGGCTCCCAGAGGCACTCGACGCGGTCGAACCTCAAGCCGAGCCGCCGCACGCCACGCAGCACGCCCTCGGCGTCCTGCAAGGGGTGCCGGAGATAGGCGGACAGGTGCGCCCGCACCTTCGATGGGAGGCCCTCGAGCGGGCCGTCGCCGACGCCGACGACGTTGGCGCCGACCTCCGCGAGGCCTCGGGTGAAATCGGCCATCTCCGCGGGGTGACTCGGCGACAGGAACAGGACGTTCATGCCGCCGGTGCTATCAGCCGGCGTACGCGGCCACCAGCGGCGCGATGAGCAGAGAGACGACGCTCATGACCTTGATGAGGATCGCCACGCCGGGGCCGGAGGTGTCCTTGAACGGGTCGCCGACGGTGTCGCCGATGACCGCGGCCTTGTGCGTCTCGGAGCGCTTGGGGTGGCCGGGGATGCCGCCCTTCTCGATGAACTTCTTCGCGTTGTCCCAGGCGCCACCGGCGTTCGCCATGAACAGCGAGAGGGACGCGCCGACGGCGAGGGCGCCCGCGAGCGTGCCGGCGAGCACGGCCGGACCTCCGACGAAGCCCACGACGACCGGGCCGAGGACGGCCACCATGCCGGGGAGCATCATCTGCGACAGGGCCGCGGACGTGGCGATGTCGACGATCGCCGCGGGCTGCGGCTCCGCCGTGCCTTCGCGCAGGCCCGGGATCGTGTCGAACTGACGCTTGATCTCCATGACGATGGCGCCGGCCGCCCGACCGACGGCGAGCATCGTGCTCGCGCCGACGATGAACGGCAGGACCGCCCCGATGAGCAGCCCCACGAGGATGTGCGGGTTGTCGAGGGCGAGGTTCATCGCGGGCTTGCCCGCCGCCACGAGCGCGTGGTTGACCTCGAGCGAGTACGCGGAGAAGAGCGCCACCACGGTGAGCGTGGCGGACCCGATGGCGAAGCCCTTCCCGATGGCGGCGGTGGTGTTCCCGACCGCGTCGAGCTCGTCGGTGATCTCCCGGACGGCGGGCGGCAGGCCCGCCATCTCGGCGATGCCGCCGGCGTTGTCGGAGATCGGGCCGTACGCGTCGACCGTCATGACGATGGCGGTGCCGCCGAGCATGCCGACGGCGGACATCGCGATGCCGTAAAGGCCGAGGTCGCCCATGAAGTAGTTGGCGGTGACCGCCACGCCGGCGACCAGCAGCAGGCACCAGGCAACCGACTCCATGCCGACGGCCATGCCCTGGATGACGTTGGTGCCCGCGCCGGTGCGGGCGGCCTCGGCGACGGACTTCACCGGGCGGTAGGTGCCGGTGTAGTACTCGGTGAGCAGGCCGATCGCCGCGCCGCCGATGGCGCCGGCGCCGACGGCGATCGTGACGTACTGGCTCACGCCGAAGAGCGGCACGATGCCGGCGGTCGCGGCGACGAGCACGATCGGCGGCGCCACCATCGCGGCGCGAAGCACCGCGGACGGGGAGAAGTTGCTCATGGCGCGCGCCGTGAAGATGCCGACGATGCTGACGAGCAGGCCGACCGCGCTGAGCACGAGCGGGAGCGCGACGGCGATCGCGCGGGCGGAGGTCGCGTCGCCGCGGGCGCCGGGGAAGATGTTCAGGACCACGTCCGGCTCGGCGGTGAGCGCGATGGCCATGGACGCGACGATGGCGGCCACGAGGGACTCGTAGATGTCCGCGCCCATGCCGGCGACGTCACCGACGTTGTCGCCCACGTTGTCGGCGATGACGCCGGGGTTGCGCGGGTCGTCCTCGGGGATGTTCTCGACCACCTTGCCCGCGATGTCGGCGCCGACGTCGGCGGCCTTGGTGTAGATGCCGCCGCCGATGCGCGCGAAGAGCGCGATGGAGGACGCGCCGACCGCGAAGGCGTGCAGGCTCGTGGCGAGGGCGGCGTTGGCCGTGGCGGAGCCCATGGGGTGCGCCATGGAGACGGCGAACAGCCCGAGGAGGGCGAGCGCCGCGACGCACAGGCCCATGACCGCGCCACCGTCGAGGGCGGTGACGAGCGCGTCGGGCTTGCGGCCGCTGAAGGCGGCCTGGGCGGTGCGGACGTTGCCGAGGGTGGCCGCCTGCATGCCGATGTAGCCGGCGAGCAACGAAAGCGCGGCGCCCGCGAGGAACCACCCGCCGGCGACGGGCGACAGGCCCCACGACAGAACCGCGAAGACCACGACCGCGTAGACCGCGAGCACCTTGTACTCGCGCGCCAGGAACGCCATGGCACCCTCGCGGATGTACCCGGCGATGCGCACCATGTCGGCGTTGCCGGCTGGCAACGCACGGACGCGCATGAAGAAGAAGGCGGCGAGCACGAGGCCGAGCACGCCCGCCACAGCCGGCGTGTAGATCCAGAGGCCGAGGATACCGTCCATCGGGTGCATTTCCGGTGCGATGGGGAGGAGGCCACGCGAGCGTCGCCCGCGCGGGCGCCCCCTCTTTCACGTTCCGGTCTCCAGCGCAAGCGTCCACGCGCGCGCCTCGTTACCCGACGCCGATGCGCACCGTGCTTTTTGTCGCGCCGTACCTCATGGACGCGACGCTCAAGTTCGTGCAGGCCGCCGTCAACGCGCGCGACACGCGCGTCGTCGTGATCACCCAGGACGGACCCGAGCGACTGCCCGAAGGCGCCCGCCACTGGCGGGTCGACGACGCCACCCGCCCAGGCTCTCTCGTGGACGCCGCGCGCGGCGTGGCGGCGCGCACCGGCGGCCTCCACTGCATCACCGGCATCCTCGAGGACATCCAGGTGCCCATCGCCGAGGCTCGCGTCGCGCTCGGCCTGCCCGGGGTCGACCCGGCCACGGCGGACCGCTTCCGGGACAAGGGCTTGATGAAGGCCACCCTGCGCGCCCACGGGGTGCCTTGCGCCCGCGCCGCGCGCATCCACGACGCCGCCGACGCGCGCGCGTTCGTGGCGCAAGTCGGGTTCCCGGTGGTGCTCAAGCCCCCGGCCGGCGCCGGCTCCCGCGGCACCTACCGCATCGACGGTCACGACGAGCTCGAGCGCGCCCTGTCCGAGCTCCGGCCGTCGGCCGCCAACGAGATCCTCGCCGAAGAATTCGTCACCGGAGAAGAGCACAGCTTCGACACGATCGTGCTCGACGGGCGTGTGGTGTTCCGCAACATCCTGCGGTACCTGCCGGGCCCGCTCGAGGTCGTGCGCAACGAGTGGATTCAGTGGTGCGTGGTCGCGCCGCGAGAGATCGACGAGCCCGCGTACCGGTCGATCCACGAGGTCGGCCCCCGCGCCGTCGAAGCGCTCGGCCTCCGCAGCGGCTTCACGCACATGGAGTGGTTCCGCCGCGCCGACGGTTCGGCGGTGGTCAGCGAGGTCGGGGCGCGCCCGCCCGGCGCGCAGTTCGTCAGCGTCATGAGCTGGTCGCACGACCGCAGCCTCTACCGGGCTTGGGCCCAGGCCACGATCGACGGCCGCGTCGAAGGCCGGTTCGAACGTAAATACGCGTCGGGCGCCGCCTACCTGCGCGGGGTCGGCTCCGGCCGCGTCGCGGCGATCGAGGGCCTCGAAGAAGCCCAGCGCGCCGTCGGCAACCTCGTCGTCGAAGCGCGCATGCCCGAAGTGGGGCGCGCCCGGGCCTCCGGGTACGAGGGGGAAGGCTACGTGATCGTGCGCCATCCCGAGACCCGCGTCGTGGTCGACGCGCTCACCCGCATCGTCCAGACCGTGAAGGTCCGCTACGCCTGAGCCCTCCGGAGACCCCATGCACGTCCTGTTCATCGCGCCGGACTTCCCGGCGAATCAACGTCAGTTCGTCCGAGCCCTGCACGGGGTCGGTGCCCGCGTCACGGGCATCGGGGACCGCCCGATCGAGTGGCTGGACGCGGAGCTCAAGAGCTGGCTGCACGGCTACGAGCACGTCGCTTCGCTCGGCGACGAACAAGCGGTGCTGGACGCGGTGCGTCGCGTGCAGGGGCGCGGCTGGGTCGACCGGCTCGAGTGCACGGTCGAGGCGCACATGTTGCCCACCGCGCGCGTCCGGGCCGCCGCCGGCATCCCCGGCCTGAGCATCGACCAGGTCACCCTGTGCCGCGACAAGTTCGTCATGAAGCAGTACCTCCGCGAGCGCGGCGTGCCGTCCGCGCGCAACGCGGCGGTGTCCACGATCGGCGAGGCGCGTGCGTTCGCGGCCGAGATCGGCTTCCCCGTCATCGTGAAGCCGCGCGACGGCGCCGGGGCGGCGGGCACCTCGCGGTGCAACACGGTCGACGAGCTCGACGCGGCGCTGATGGAGCTCGGCGTCGGCCGCAGGCCGATCAGCGTCGCGC
>CAMAXZ010000100.1 GCA_945862325.1 Klebsiella pneumoniae | reverse complement strand
GGGGCCCTCGGCGGGCGCCGGGGGCGCGGGATCGATGACCGGCGGGACGACGACCAGGGGCGGGGGCGGAGGGGCCTGCGCGACCGTCGGCGCGACCGCAGGTCGCTCCGACGCCTCGAGCGCCCGCGCCCGCGCGGCGGCCAGCGCACCTTGGAGCTCGGCGACCGCGGCCTCCAACGCGACGACACGCGCGCGGAGCGACGCGTGCGCGACGGTGATGACCATCGGCACGACGAGCGTGGTGAACCCGGCGATCGCGACGCAGAAGAGGCCGATCAGTTCTTCCACGGAGGGCTCCGCCCCTCCGTTAGCACACACACCGCGGCGGCGCGGCCGGCCTCACGAGCTGAGCCGCAAAACGAGCGAAGGCCCGACCGGCTGGTGGTGCCGGTCGGGCCTTCGAGGGTGGTGGAGCTGAGGGGAGTCGAACCCCTGACCCCCAGAATGCCATTCTGGTGCTCTCCCAACTGAGCTACAACCCCGGGCCGCACCGCTATTATCACAGCCGCCGGATTGCGCAAGGGGCGGGTCAGCCCTCGTCGGCGCGTTCCTCTGTCGGGGCCACCTCGTCGACCTGGCCGCCGCGCGCGCGAATCTGATCTTCCATCTCGAGGATACGAGCTTCGAGGTCCTTGATGCGCTCGACGCCACGACGCACGCCGGGGTGCGTGAGCTCCCCCCCCTCGAGCAGGTGCCGCGCCTCCTTGCCGAGCTTCTGGTACATCCGATCGCGATCGATCCGGAGCTGCCGGAGCGTGAGGCGCTCCCGTCCGAGGCGCGCCGCACGCTCGACCTCGAGCCGCCCGCGGTGGAGGAGCCGACCCATCAGCTCGCCGAGGGCGTCGCCGAGCTCGCGGCGAGCGCCGCGCTCGGGGCTGGCGCCGCGCGTCGTCTCCACCGTGCCGTCGTCCTCGCGGTCTTCCGCCATGCGCTCCTCGAAGCAAACTGCGCGGGGGCCGTAACACCGGCCGGGTTTCCGGATAGCGTTCGGGTCGGCGAATGGGAGTGCGATGATCCTCGTCACCGGCGGCACGGGCAGGCTCGGCTCGGCCATCGTCCGCGTCCTGCGCAGCGCGGGCCTCGACACGCGGTGCCTCGTGCGCAAGGGCAGCGAGTACTACTGGCTCAACGACACAGGGACGAACTACTTCTTCGGGGACCTGCGGGATCCGTCGAGCCTGTCTCGCGCCATGCGCGGGGTCACCCACGTCGTCGCGGCCGCCGGCCTGCGCGTCGAGCGCACCGACAACAACCACAAGAACGTGACGCACGAGGGCAACGTCGCCCTGTTCGACGCCGCGAAGGCCCGCGGCGTGGGCCACGTCGTGTTCGTGTCGTGCGCGGCGGTGTCCGAGCCGACCGGGGTGCCGGCGCTCGAGGCGCAGAAGGCGGCGGAGGACCACCTCATCGGCTCCGGCCTGTCCCACACGGTCCTCCGGCCCGGCTTGTTCGCGGCGAACTATGCCGACCTCGCGCGGCGCGTGGAGATCCACGGCAACGTCTTCCTGCCCGGCGACGGACGAACGCGGGTCGCCCCCATCCACACCCGTGACGTCGCCCTGCTCTGCCTCGCCGCGCTCGAGGCGCCCGCCGCGCGCAACCGCGTGCTCGACGTGCACGGCCCCGACGTGATGACGAGCGCCGACGCGTTCGCGATGGCGTGCGAGGCCGCCGGCCTTCCGAACGTCTCGTGGCGGCTCCCCTCCCCCGCGCTCCGCGCGGCCTCGGCCCTCGTGCGCCCGCTCGGGCGTCGGTGGACGAATCGTCTTCGTGCCTTGGACGCCTACTTTACGCGCGACGTACCGGGCGACGGGCGGGCGACCGCCGCCGAGCTCGGGGTCCCGCTGACCCCGTTCCGGGACGCGGTCGCCGCCGCGTGGGCCGAGCGTCACCCCGGCGAGGACCCGACGGCGCGCGAAGAGAAGGTCGTCCATCGCCAATTCGTCGCGACGATCTACGAGCCCGGGACGGTGCCGTTCACGAGCCTGCCGGAAGGCCCGCCGCCGCGCCAGGATTGAATCGCGGCGGGTCGCGTGGTAGCACGCGCCCTGACACGAGGTCCTGGTGGAGCTGCCGTCCTGGCTCGAGAAGCTGTTGCCGATCGTCCTCCTGCTCGTCGCCGTGGGGGTCGTGGTCGCGCGCATGCCCAAGGTGGATCTGGGTCACTCCAAGGAGTTCCTCCAGCGCCGCCTCATGAACTGGGTGCCGTTGGGGCTCACCTACGCGTTCCTGTACTTCGGACGCTACAACCTCTCCGCGATCGCGTCGGAGCTCGACAAGAGCGGCCTCCTGACGAAGTCCGACTTCAACGAGATCGACGGCGTGGGCGCCGTCGTGTACGGCGTGTCCTTCCTGCTCAACGGCCCCCTCACCGACCGCTTCGGCGGGCGCGCCACGATGATCGTGGCCACCGCCGGCTCCGCCCTGGTCAACGTCGGCATGGCCCTGGCCATCGCGGGAGACCCCGAGGCGTCCACGGTGAAGCAGACGTTGCTCGTGCTCAACGCCGCGAACATGTACTTCCAGAGCTTCGGCGCGGTCAGCATCGTGAAGGTGAACGCCCCGTGGTTCCACGTTCGCGAGCGCGGCGTGCTCGGCGGGATGTTCGGCGTGTTGATCTCGCTCGGGCTCTACTTCTCCTACGATTGGAGCTTGTTGCTCGCCAAGTCGTTGTCGTTCCAGTGGGCGTTCTGGGTCCCCGCGGTGGTCCTGGGCGTCTCCGCGGTGAGCACGGTCGTGTTCGTGCGCGACTCCCCGAGCCTCGCCGGCTTCGCCGACTTCGACACCGGCGACGCGTCGAGCGGGCAGATCGGCACCCTCACCCTGCGCGAGGTCGCCACGAAGATGTTCAGCCAGCGGGTCATCTGGGTCATCGTCGCGATCGAGTTCTGCTCGGGGTTCCTTCGGCAGGCGGTGATGAAGCAGTACCGCCTGTACGCGAAGGCCGTGGGCGAGTCCGACACCTTCGTCTACGAGAATTGGGGCATGCTGCTCTGTGTCGCCGGCATCCTCGGCGGCGTCATGGCCGGGTTCATCTCCGACCACGTGTTCCAGAGCCGACGCGGTCCGGTCGCGAGCGTGCTCTACTTCGGCCTCGCGATCGGGGCGATCGCGGCGGCGTTCACGATCGGCGGCCCCGGCCTCGGCTGGTCGGTGGTGTTCATGTCGCTGTGTGTCATCGGCGTGCATGGCATGTTGTCCGGCACGGCGTCGATGGACTTCGGCGGCACCAAGAACGCCGGCGTCGTGACCGGCATCATCGACGGGTTCGTGTACCTCGGCACCGGCACCCAGGCGTTCCTGTACGCGCGCGCGCTCCCGAAGGGCGACGCGGCGAGCGACCCCGCGAACTGGCTCGTCTGGCCCGCGGCGATGGTCCCCGTCGCGTTCGTGGGGCTCGCGCTCTGCGCCCTGATCTGGAACGCGAAGCCACAATCGAGGAAGGTCGAGGCGAAAGCCGCGGGCTGAAGCCCTTACATCCGCGCGACGAGGGCCTCCGTCTCTTCCCACAAGCGCGTCGCCAGGGCGGTGTCCCGCCCGTGCGCCGACGCGCGCGCCACGTTGCAGTCGGCGAGGTACTCGCCGTTGTGCTCGCCGGCCGCGGGGTGTACGGCTGCCCACGTCTGGGTGGCGGCGCCCTCCGGGATGCTCTTGAGGAAGAGCGGCTCCATCGCGCCGAGCACGGCGCGGCCCCACGAGGGCATGTGGCGGCCGAGGTTCGTCGCGATGACGCCAGGATGGACCGCGTTGGCCACCCGCCGCGAGCCGCCGAACCGCCGCGCGAGCGCCTTGGCGAAGAGCAGATTGGCGAGCTTCGAGCGTCCGTACGCCGACCACGCCGAGTAGCCCTTCGCCCCGTCGAGGTTGTCGAAGTCGATGCCGCCGCGTGGCGTGTTCATGTGCGCGGCGCTGCTGAGCATGGTCACCCGGCCATCCGGCGCCAGGCGGTCGAGCAGGCCGGTCACGAGGATGAAGTGCCCGACGTGGTTCGTCAGGAACTGGAGCTCGAGTCCATGCTTCACTTCCAAGGTCGGAAGCGCCATGATCCCCGCGTTCGCGATGATGCCGTCGAGGGTGATCGCGAGGCCTCGGACGTGCTCGATGCACGCCCGGACGCTCGCCGGCTCCGACAATTCACAGGCGACGGGGATGATCTCCGTCGCGAACCCGCGCGCCGCTTCGGCGGCCTTGTCCACGGTGCGCGCGGCGCACACCACGGTCGCCCCGCGCAGCGCGAGGACCCGGCCCGTCTCCAGGCCGATCCCCGAATTTGCGCCGGTGAGGAGGTAGCGCTTGCCGGCGAGGGAGAGGCCGTCGGTGACCTGCTCGGCGGTGGAGCTCGCCCCGAAGCCGCTGGCGCCGGGGCGGGAGAAGAAGCTGGCGATGGACATGCCGAGAGTGTACCAGCGTCAGTTCGCGGTGATCTCCGTCACGGTCGGCGCGTACGTCGTCGGGTCGACCGCCGCGGGCCAGCCCGACACGCCGAGCAGCTCCGACGTCACCTCGGCGTCGATGTCCACCCCCACGAGGGTGGCCTCGAACGTGTACGAGATGCCGGAGAGCTGCAGGACCTCCGGCGCGTCGTTGCGCGCGAGCCCGGAGGCCCAGCCGGCGGCGCGGTCGAACCCGAACGACAGCTCGCGGAGGTACACGCCGCGCCCGCTCGCCTCGTCGTCGTCGAAGTCCCACGCCAGGGCGGACCACCCGATCAGCGGGGCGTCGAGCGTCAGCGGCCGGTCGGTGAGGTCGGGATCCGACTGCGCCGCCAGCTCGCCCTCGCCGTCGAGCAGCGGGTAGACCGCGCCGTGCGACACCGCCTGGGTGGTCACCTCGGCGTCGGCGACCACGGCGAGCACGTGCAGGGTGATCGGCACCTGGGCCTGGTCGATCACGGCGTCGACGCACGCGCGGATGTCCTCGCGCGACGGCCCCGCCTCGAAGGCCGCGCGGATCTGCGCGGTGACCGAGCGCCCGTCGTCGCTGAGCGTGGCGCCCGACGCCTCGACCGCGAGGTGGCGCGGGTGCCAGCCGTTGCCCGGGCGGTAGCAGGCGTCGCCGCCCGACAGCGGGTGATCCGTGTCGACGACCAGCCCCTGGAGGATGACGGTCGGCGTGCCCGTGGCGCGGCGATCGAGCGGGATCGTGATGGTGTCGGTCGCGCCCGCCGCGGTGGCGACGACGGTGCTGCTGGCGACGCCGAACGTGGCCTTCCGTGTCGTGGCGCGGCCGACCGCGACGGTGATCGCGCTGTCGTCTTCGATCGGCAGCTCGGCGCAGCTCCCCGCGTCGCACGCGTCCGCGAGGTCCGGCGCGATGCCCGTCGTCGACGTGCCGCCGACCAGGGCGACGGACGCGCCGGCGTCGGTCGCGACGGAGTTCCAGTACGACAGGCGGTGGTTGGTGGCGTCCCAACGCCACGTGACGCCCTCCAACCAGGAGGCTTCCTCGGGGGGGGCGCAGGCGAACAGAGCGGCGAGGAGGATCATCCGACGAGCGTAGCGCCGCCTCAGCGCTCCCGCACGGCGCGCGCGTCGGCCGGAGCGACGACCTCGCCGCGCGCCGCGTGCTCGACGGCGGCGTCGAAGTCGGTGCGACCGGTGCCTTGGAGGTTCCGGGGCTCGACGCCGAGGTTCTTCTCCCACTGCTCGGCGATGTAGCTCGTGGTCACCGCGGTGTAGGTGCGCGCCGGGTCGAGCGGCGCGCCGCCGATGGTCGCGGTGACCACCTCGGGCGCGCCGTTGCGCACGCGCCACACGTACCGCACGCCGGAGATCGACACGAACCCGCGCTTCTCGTCGTTCTCGGCGATCGCGTTCCGGAGGAAGATGCGGGTGAGCTCCTCGCCGGTCAGCTCGAAGGTCCGCACTTCGTTCTTGAACGGGAAGCAGGCGTAGAGCGTGCCCTTCGTGACGGGGCCGGCGGGCAGGTCCGCGCGTAGCCCGCCGCCGTTGTAGAACGCCACGTCGGCACCGGCGGACTCGCGGAGCGCGTCGGTGATCCAGCGGCCGAGGGCGCTCTCGTGGTGATAGTCGCGGCCGAGCAGCGCCGGGGCGTTCGACACCTTCTGCCCGTAGTAGCTGTCGATCTGGCGTTGGTAGCCCTCGGTCAGCTCGACGAGGCGGCGGGACGGGGGCACCGGCGCGACCGCCGGGTCGAGGTCGCGAAGGGTGTACTCGAAGCTGGCGATCCGGTCGTCTTCGACCCGCAGGTCGACCACGCCGAGCGAGCGGGCGTAGCTGCCCGCCTGCACGATGCGCACGCCGGCCACCTCCTCCGCGATCGGCAACCGCGTGTGCGAGTGCCCGCCCACGATGAGGTCGAGCGACGGTACGGCACTCGCGAGGCGGCGGTCGTCGTCGAGCCCGATGTGGGTGAGCGCGATGAGCAGGTCCGTGTCGGGGTCGAGGCGGCGCGCTTCGGCGGCGACGGCGTCCTCCACGTCGAGGAGCGTGAGCCGCGCCCAATCGGAGCGGCTCATCAAGCCTTTGAGGCCCATCGTCGTCGCCCCGATCACGCCGACGCGGACCCCGTTGACCTCGAACACGAGGCTCGGCACCTGCCGCGGGAGCAGCGGACGCACGCCGTCGGGCTGACGGAGGTTCGCGGACAGCGGCGGCACGTCCGAGGCGGCGGTGAGCGCGGCGAGGTTGTCGAGCCCCTTGTCGAATTCGTGGTTGCCCACGACCCAGGCGTCGTAGCCGACGGCCTCCATCAGCTGGATCATCGCGCCGCCGATGGAACCGTCGACCTCGAGGTCGGTCAGGGGCGTGCCGGTCAGGAGGTCGCCGCCGTCGAGCAGCAGCACCGCGTCTTCGCCGCGTTGCGCCTCGATCGATCGCACCTCCTGCTCGATGCGCACCGCGCCGCCGAGCGGCGGACGCCCCTCGACCCAATCGGCGGGCTCGGGCAGGAAGTGCCCGTGCATGTCGTTGGTGTGCAGGACGGTGAGGCGACCGGGCTCGACGGCGGCTCGGGGCGCGGCGACGGCGGTCCCGTCGGTCGGCGGGCGGGCGGCGCACGCGACCGCGAGGAGCGCGACGAGGATCACGCGAGGCTCGCCTTGGCGGCGGCGATGAGCGGGAACACGTCTTCGTGCTCGAGCACCCCCGCCTTGTGCCAGACCACACGCCCGTCGGCGGAGAGCACGAGGGTCTGCGGCACGAGGTGCACGTCGAGCCCGCAGGCCGCGAACAGCGACTCGGGCGCGCCGGTGTACAGCACGCTCGGGTAGCCGACCCCCGCGTTGTCGGCGAAGCGGGCGACGTCGGCGGCGACGTCCGCGGGCGCGCCGCTCCGGCTGAACAGATCCCAGCTCACGCCGATGAACTCGGCGAGCTCGCCGAGGCCGGCCGCCGCGCGGACGAGGCGCGGGAGCTCGTCCACACACGGGTCGCACCACGTTGCCCAGTGATTGATGACGAGCGGACGGCCGGCGGGGGTCAGCGCGTCGAGCAGCCCGTCGAGGCCGACCGGCGCGCAGCCCTCGCGCGGACGCGACGGGGTGCGCGGCGCGACGGGCTCGGCGGCGGTGCGCGGGGCGGCTGCGGGCGCGACCTCGGCGGGC
>CAMAXZ010000099.1 GCA_945862325.1 Klebsiella pneumoniae | reverse complement strand
CGCGCCTCCGGCTCCGTCGCCTTCGCCGCCGTCGGCCCCTCCGCTTTCGCCGGCCGCGCCGCCGTCGCCGCCGTCGGCTTCGCCGCCGCCGGTGCCGCCGGTGTCGTCGCCCCCGGTGTCGTCGCCCCCGGCTCCGCCGACGCCGCCGAAGCCGGTGTCGCGCACCCCACCGCGCGCCGGCGGCGGCGGTGGCCTCGACGACCTGTTCGGGATGGGCGCCGGCGACAACACGCGCATGCGCATGCCGAAGGATCCGGATCCCGCGCGCCCCCGCCGCCCCGCCGTGATGAGCGACGCCGACCTCGCGGCCCAGGGGGTGGATCGGCGACCGCCGCCGGCGCGTCCGCCGAAGGTCGCCCCGGTCGCCGGGGCTCCCGCCCCGATCGACGAAGAACCTCCGGAATAGCGTTTTGCACGCCGCCTGCCGCGCGGCGCGTCAGCCCGTCGCGCCCCCCCGCTCCACGGGGCCGTGGTCGACGTGCAGGGTGTCGCCGTCCCAGGTGTGCGCTTCTGCTCGCCAGATCCGCAGCGCTTGCTCCTGACGGGTCGTGACGGGCACGCCGAGCTGGAGGGCGGTGTGGCGCGGCGTCGGGCGGTCGCGGAGCCACGCGAGGTGGGCGTCGAGCCGCCCGTCCGCGCGTCGTCGCAGCCCTTCCCACGCCTCCGGAAGCCGGGTACGAAGCACGTCCGCGGGGTTGTGCGCCCGGTCGAAGCCGACGCTCGAGCGCCCCGCGGCGAGCGCCGCGAGCGCCGTCGTGCCCGTTCCCGCGTACGGGTCCAGCACCCGATCGCCGCCAAGGCTGTACATGTGGATCAAGCGCCACGGGATCTCGAGCGGGAACGCTCCGGATCTCCGAGCGTCGGCGCCACCCTGGCGCTCTCCGGCGATGCCGGACCAGAGGTCGGAGAACCAGAGGTTGCGCTCCTCCCAGAAGTACGCGGACGCCGCGCGACGGGCGCGCCCGGCCGGGTCGAACCGCCGTGGCCCGCCGTTCCTCAGGACGAGCACGTACTCGTGCTCGTAGGTCACGTACGCGCCAGCGGGCAACATCCCGCTGCCCATGAACTTGTTCGGCGCGTTCGTCGGCTTGCGCCAGAGCACGTCGGGCAGGGGCGTGAAGCCGGCGCGCTGCGCGCCGAGCAGGATCCGCGCGTGGTTCGGCCAGAGGCTGAAGGCGCCGCCCACGGTGCGCGTGGCGTCGCCCACGTTCACGCACAGCAGGCCGCCCGGGGTGAGCACGCGCCGACACTCCCGCCAACACGCGTCGAGCTGCGCGTGCGCGCGCTCGAAGGCGTCCACCGCGTCGCCGTTGGCCAGGCTGGCCGCGAAGCCGGGGTCATCCTCGGTGAAGCACGGGTCCCACATCGCGACGCCGGGGTAGGGCGGTGAGGTCACGACGAGGTCGATCGAGCCGTCGGGCAACGGGAGGGCCCGCGCGTCTCCTCGCGCGAGGCGATGGGTCGTGCGCATCGTCCGACCCGGCTAGTACGGGTCGTCGTGGTGCGCCGGCGGCGGGTCGGCGGGCTCGGGCTCGACGGGCTCGGGCTCGACGGGCGGCGTCGCCGGGGGAGCGGGCGGGGCGACCTCCGGCGCGGGCTGGCGGCGCGCGCGCGGCGGATCGCTCGGCTCGACCCGGAACATCAGGGCGAAGCCGGACGCGTCGTCGGTCGTGCCGTGCATGCGCGCCTCGAGGCCCATGCGGCCCACCGGCGTGGGGAGGGAGCCGCGCGCGTAGACGCCCGAAGTGCCGTTTGGAAGCCCCAAGCCGACGAACACGCCGACGCTGACCGCGCGCGTGCCGAGGCCGCCGCCGAGCTCCAGGTTGAGGAGGTTCTCGAGGCGGGCGGAGCCGCCGTCGGAGGCGAGGAGCGCCGACGCGCTGAGCCCGCTGAACCCCTCGAAGATCAGGACCCGCCACGTCATGTCCGCGTGGACCATCGGCGCCACGCTGACCCAGTGCGCGTCGCCGTCGAGCCCGCTGAGGGACGCGGCGCCACCGGAGAACCCGAACGTAGACGCGGACGCGAGGCTGGCGAGGAGGAGGATCACGCCGCCCAGTTTAGCCGCGGACCGGCGGGCGGCCAGCGGAAACCGTCAGGGGTGGATCAGGGACGGAGGAGGTCCGCCCAGAGCGGGCTCCATGCCCCGGCGAGGGCGGCGCGGCGGGTCGACGACGCGACGCCGGCGGAGTCGCCGGAGGCGGCGGAGACGTCGGCCGTGGCGAGCCAGGCGAGGGCGCTGCTCGCGTCGGCGTCGGTGGCGCGCTTCGCCAGGGCGGCGGCCTGCGCGGCGTCACCGGCGCGCAGCGCGGCGAGCGCGCGATAGGCCAACCAGCGGGCGTCATTGGGGTTGTACGCCAGCTTCGTCTGCGCCACACCCTCGAGCGTCGCGGCGTGGCGCGCCGCCGTGGCGGTGTCGCCGCCGGCCGCTGCGACCCGCGCCGCCTCCGCGAGCAGCGCCGGGTTGGAGGGATCCCGCGCGAGCAGGTCGGTGAGGCGCTGCGGGCCCGCGGCGCCCACGGACTCGACCCACCGGCGCACGGCGAGCGGGTCCGCCGCGCCTTCGACGTCGGTGAACCACACGCGCTCGAGCTGGGCGCGGGCGCGCGCGGCGTCGTCGCCACGGGTGGCGAGGAAGAGGCCGGCGCGGCCGCCGGGCTGGTCGGCGTCTCGGGTGCGCTCGATGGACTGGCGCCACGCCGCGGCGGCCGCCGTCGTGTCGCCCGAGATCCACGCGGCGGTGCCCGCGGCGAGGGGCAGGTAGGCGTCGAGGTCCAGGCGCGCGGGGTACAGCTCGGCGGCCGCCGCGGGGGCACCCGACAGCGCCTGGGCGAGCGCGAGGCGGCCGGCGGCCACGTGGCAACGGTGGTCCTGCGACTTCTGACCGGTCCACTCGGACTTCTTCTTTGCCGCCGCCGCGGCCTGCTTCTCGAGGTCGCGCCGCTGCTCGAGGTCGAGGGCGGCCCATGGCGCGTACAGCTCCATCGCGCGACGGAGCGGCTCGACCGCCGCGTCGGGGGCGCCGACCGCGAGCTGCGCCTCGCCGAGCTCCAGCCATCGGACGCACGCGTCCCCCTGGAGCGTGGACGCCTCGACCCGCGAGACGAGCGCCTCGGTCCAACGGCCTTCGCGCTCGAGCAGCGCCGCGAGCGCCGCGAGCGAGCCCGCGCGGGCCGTCGCCTCGGCCTTCGGGTCGGGCGTGGCGCCCTCCTTCGGGGGCTTCGGCTCGAGCGCCTTTCGGAGGATCGCCTCCTCGCGGGCCACCCGGTCCGCGGGGGCGGGCGTCGCGGCGACGAAGAGCAGCTCGTGCGCGGCGGAGTCCACCACCCAGTCGGTGCCGGCCAGCCAATCGCCCCCCAACGTCACTTTCGGGAGCATCGCGCCGACGACGCCGCCGCCCTCGCGACGGACCGGCATCGCGACGGCGCGGCCGCCCACCGCGACGTCGCGCCACTCGATCGTCGCCTCGCCGAGCTCGCGCGCGGCGACAGGCGGCAGGGGGGTCGCGGGGGACTCGGTGCCCTTGATCGAGAACCAGCCGAGTCCTTCGGCCTCCCGGAGCACGCGCGTGGAGCTCCGCTCCGCGACGAGCACCGCGCCGAGCTCCACCCCGAGCTCCACCCCGCTCACCTTCGCGCGCAGTACGAACTCGCCGCGGCCGATCTCCACGGGTTCGCCGCTGCCGAGCTTGACCTTGCGCTTCGGCACGTCCTCGTACGAGGCGGTCACGCCGCTGAGGCCGGCGCGCAGGGCCGCGGCTTCCGACGCACGGGCGACCCGGAGCACGCCCTTGCTCGGGAGCACGGCCCACGCGAGGGACGGAAACGCCCCGAGGCCGATCTCGCCGTCGGCGCCCTTGATGTCGTCGGCGGCCGTGGCCTTGACGCGCCCGAAGGCCGCGGCGCCGAGGGCGAGGTCGAAGGTGAACGCCTTGTCCTCTCCCGTCGGCTTCTTGCCGATCTTCTTGGCGGCGGCGGTGGTCAGCGCCACACCGTCGCGGGCGGTGGCGACGCGCAGCCAGAGGGTCGTCTCGCCGACCGTGGCTTCGACGAACCACGTAGGGTCCTCCGCGCTCTCCGACGGGTAGAGCGGCACCTCGACCACACCTTCCAGCGTGGCCACGCCCACGTCCTTCGGCGCCGCGGCCTCGGCCTGCGGGAGGAGGAGCGCGGCGAGAAGGAGCAAAGTGGACATCGGGACCCCGAATCGACCTTTGACGCTATCCGTCATCGTCCTCGGCCACAACCGTTTCACAGGACTCTGACGGCGCCGGGGAGCTCCCGCCCGCCGCCGCGTCCAGGACACGACGGACTTCGCGCCGAACCCGCGGCGCCACGGGGTGGTGCGCAAGGAACCCGTCCACCGCCGCGGCGTCCCACGGCGCGGCGGCGCGGAGCGCCCACGACAGCGCCTTCACCACCAGGTCGTGGCGATCGTCGACGAGGCGGCCGCACGCCGCGAGCGTGCGCTCGGGATCGCCGTGGCCGCCGCGCGCCCGGACGTTCAGCGCCACGGTGCACACCAGCGCGGTGCGGCGAAGCCAGGGGTTCGGGCTGGCGATCCACGCGTCGATGCACGACGTCGGCAGGGTACCCTCGCGCCAGGCGGGCCCCGCGACGCCGCAGGCGAAGGCGTCGGTGAGCGGCCAGGCGTCGTTCCCGGCGGCCCACGCGTCGAGCGCCTCGGGGGGGGCCGCCGCGCGCGCGGCCCGGTGCAGGGCGATCAGCTCGAAGGCCAGGAGCCGGGTGTCGAACAGGCCCTCGCGCACGAGGGCTTCCGCCACGGCGACCACGCGGTGCGGCGGTGAGGCGCGAAGGGCGGCGCGCTCCGACGCGAGCGCCGTGCGCACGGCGGGCACGGGCGCGCCGAGGTGGGGAAACGTGCTCGGGGCGTAGCCGGCGCCGAGGTGCGCGGCGCGCGCGGGATCCGCGGCGCGTCGGACGGCGTCGACGAGGCGGTCGCGGATCGCCGCGCCCGCCGGATCGAGCAGGAGAGGGAACCGCTCGAGGCGGTGGAAGTCGGGAGCGGGCCCGGGCACCGGCGCCCAAGCCAGGTAGCGGCGGGCCTCGCCGACCCCGTGGATCGCGTACGCGTTCACGCGCCACGGCCGCGGCGGCAGCAGAGCCGACGGCACCGAGAACCGCGCCGACCACCGGTGCCCGCGCCGCTCCACGTGCAGCTCGAGCGGGAGCTCGCGCTCGACCACGCGGCGTCTCCCGTCGAGCCGCAAGACGAGGTGGTGCCCGGCGGGGCCCACCTCGACCTCGGTGTAGCGCTCGCCTGGACCCACGACGAAGAGCTCCACGACCTCGTGCTCCCAGAGGCCCCACCGGGGCCCGGGCGGCCCGTCCGGCGGCGCATCGCCGTGCGCGGGCGCGTCGAGCGACACGTGCACGCCGGCGTCGTCGACGCGGAGCGCGATCGACACCTGTTCGCCTTCGGCGATGGGCGCCCCCTCCCAGGTGCCGCGCACGGACAGATCGTGGTTCATCGTGGGCTCCCGGTTCCGCGTGCGCCGCGGAAGGTGTATTCTGCGTTACGGAGAGGTGACTGATGGAAGCGGAGAGGGCCCGCCCGGACGACGACGGCGGCTCTGCCACGGTTCGCTCTGGGCCGCACACCGTCGTCGTCGACGGCGCGGTGTACGCGTGGACGGAGCCGCGCCACCACCTGTGGAGCGCGGTGCTCCCGTTGCTGCTCGTGCCGCCGCTGCTGCACGTCCTGGTGCCGCACGGCCACGGGCCCGGTCACTCGCATTGGTGGTTGATCGGGTTCCTCGCGGTGTGGATGGTGTGCTGGGTGATGGCGGTGCCCTACGACTGCCACGTCGCCTACCGCCATGGTCGGGTCGCGCGGTTCGGGTGCGCCACCCGGGGCACGGCCCTTCGCCTGGCGAGCGTCGTGCGCAAGCGGATCGGCGCGCCGGGGTAGGCCCGCTCAGGCGTTGGAGGCGCGCGCGAGGAACTCCCGCGCCACGTCGGCGCCCCGCGCGTACGAGCGCTCGAGCTGCTCCATCACGTGCTTCTCGATCGTGCCGCCGACGAACGGGATCGACACCGTGAGCTCGCCCTCGATGATGCGCTCGCACCCGCCGGGGACGTCGATCACCCGCGACACGCCGCTGCACTTCACCTTGTCGGACAACACGTCGGGGATGACGCGCCACGTCGTCGTCATCGTGCCGTCGTTCGTCTCGTTCTCCTGCACGTAGGTGAACCGCGCGGCGCCGAGCGCCTTCTGCGCGAGCAGCGGGAGCTCCTTTCGCGGCGATACGCGCGTGCGCGCGTAGGCGACGGCGCCGCGATCCTCCTTCGCGAGCACCGTGAAGTCGACCTCCGCCGCGCGCCCGAGCTGCGCGTCGTACGCGGGGTCGCGGGTGGCGTCCCAGTACTGCCGGGCGGACGCGGAGAAGCGGTGGGAGATGTGGATCTTCATGGGGCGAGGCTACGGCATGCGCGCGCCGGACGCAAGACCGCCCCCGACGCCACCTGCCTGTGCCGTGATAGGACCATCGGTTCGACCGGCGGAGTGCTCATGCGTGCCTTGTCCCTTCTCCTGACGTTCGTGCTCCCGGCTGCGGCGGTGCTCCCGCTCCCCGTCTACCCGGAGTGTGGCGCGGAAGACCGCGCGGACCTGTGCCCGACCGACCTCGACGAGACCTGGTGGCAGATCAGCCACGTCCCTCCTGGATCGCGCACGACGGTGCGCCCCGCCGAGCTGGAGCAGGGGCCGGGCGCGTCGGTGGATCGGGCGTGGCGGACGACGACCGGGCGCTACGACGTCGTGCTCGCCGTGCTCGACTCCGGACTGAACTGGGGCAACCCGCGGTACACGAACAAGATCCTGCTGAACACGGCGGAGCTTCCGATGCCGCGGCTCGCCGACGGCTCCGAGGCTCCTGACTGGGACGTCGACGGCAACGGCCTGGTCAACGTGCAGGACTACGCGCTCGATCCGCGCGTGGCGATCGACGCGGGCCGCGACATGGCCGATGCCTTCCTCGATCCGTCCGACCTCATCGCCACCTTCGAGGACGGCGTGGACGACGACGCCAACGGCTTTGTCGACGACATCGCCGGGTGGGACTTCTTCGGCGACGACAACGACGCCTACCACGAGTACGCGGACGGCCACGGGACACACGGCGACGGCGTGTTCGAGACCATCGGCGCGGAGGGCGCCGACGAAACGGACGGCGACATCGGCGTGTGTCCGAATTGTGCGCTTCTTCCGGTACGGGTGGGCGATTCGTTCGTCACGGACGGGTCGCGCGCGGCGATGGCGGTGCTCTACGCGGTGGACCGCGGGGCGGTCGGCGTGAACATGTCGATCGGCGCGCTCTCCAACCCGGACACCATGGTCGCGGCCGCGGACTACGCGCGCCGACAGGGCGTGAGCCTCGCCGGCGCCGCCGGCGACGAGAACGCGTACCACGTCAACTTTCCGGCCTTCGCCGACGGGATCCTCTTCGTCCACAGCATTCGCCCCAACACCGACGACGAGTACCAGGGCGTCTACAGCTACCAGAACTTCTTCAACTGCAACAACTATGGGCCGCGGCTCGATCTCGTGGCCGCCTCGAGCGCCTGCGCGACCGGCGCGACCGCCATCACCACCGGGACGATCGGCCTCCTGCACTCCGCCGCGCGCGACCGTGGGGTCACCCTGACCCCCGACGAGATCGCGCAGGTGTTGGTCGCCACCGCCGACGACGTGTGGATCCCGGAGGAGGACGTGGCCGAGGCGCGCACCTACCCGTCGGGCGAAGGGTGGGACCCATTCTACGGGTATGGCCGAATCAACGCCGCGCGCGCGGTGGAGGCGGTCGCCGCAGGCGCCATCCCTCCCGTGCCGGTGCTCACGACCCCGCGGTGGTCGTCCACGTACGAGCCGGCCGGCACGCTCGACGTCGAAGGGACGGTCTCCGCGGCGCGCTCCTCCGGCTACACCTGGGCGTTGGAGCTCGGTCACGGCAACGACCCGCGGGAGTGGGCCTCCGTCGCCACCGGCGAAGGCACGAGCGCCTTCAGCGGCACCCTCGCCACGATCGACCTCTCCACCTTCCCCGCCCCGCGCATGACCGAAGCCACGCTCGAGGAGACGATCGTGGGGCGCATGGAGCGCGTGTTCGAGCCGTCCGCCACGCTGCGCCTGACGGTCACCGACGCCGACGGGCGGGTCGGGGTCGCGCGCAAGACCTTCTTCGTCCGGGACGATCCGCAGGCGCTGGACGGCTTCCCGATGGACCTCGGCGCCAGCGGCGAGAGCTCGCCCATCCTCACCGACGTCGACGGCGACGGGCTTCACGAGCTGGTCATCGCGGACGCCTCGGGGCGCGTGCACGTGCTCGG
>CAMAXZ010000098.1 GCA_945862325.1 Klebsiella pneumoniae | reverse complement strand
GACGAACAGGGCGCCCGCGGCGAGCGTGACCCCCAACGCAGAGGCCTTGGGCGGCGCGGGGCGCGCACGGCGGGCACCGGGGCGAGGGCCGACGCCGTGGGCGTCCCCCGCGGCGATCGGCAACGCGCCCGGCGCGGCGGGCGGGATGGGCACGGGCCCCCGGCCCAGGGTGCTGTGGGTGCGCGGCCGAGACGCCCCGCCCGGGTCCGCCGGCGGGGGGGCGCCCCCCTCGGTGGCCTCCATCGCGCGCAGATCGCGGACCAGGCGGACGAGCTGTTCGTGCGCGCCGACGGGGTCGGGCGCCAGCGCGGCGAGGGCGCGGCCGAAGTGTGCCGCGGTGCGGAAGCGGGCGTCGGGATCGCGCTGCAAGGCGCGGACGAGCACCCCGCCGAGCTCCGTGGCGGGCCCGCGCAGCTCGCTCGCACGCAGCGCCGCATGGTCCGCCGCGAGGCGGGCGCGGAGGGTCGCGGTGTCCTTGTCGGGGAACATCGGCTCGAGCGCCGCGAGCTCGTAGAGCACGGCTCCGAGGCCGAAGATGTCCGCGCCGGCGCCGACCGCGCGACCATCCACCTGCTCGGGGCCCATGTAGCCCCAGGTGCCGCGCACCTGCCCGGGGGTCTCGGCGGCGCCGTAGCCCTGCGCCGAGCTGATGCCGAAGTCGAGGACCTTCGCGACCCCGTGTGCGTTCAACATCAGGTTGGAGGGCTTGATGTCGCGGTGGACCAGCCCCACGGGGCGCCCGGCCTCGTCGGTGAGGGTGTGCGCGTAGTGGAGCCCCTCGCACGCCTGGCGTCCGAGCTCCGCGATGACGGGCACGGTCAGCGTCAGCCCGTGCCGCCGACAGAGCCCGATGATCTTGCGGAACGTGAGCCCGTCGATGAACTCCATCACGAGGTAGTAGAGCTCGCCCTCGCGGTCGAAGCGCTGGATCCGCACGAGGTTCTGGTGCTCGAGCCGCGCGGAGATGCGCGCCTCGGCGATGAAGAGCTCCTGGAACGCCTCGTCGTTGGCGTGCTCCGGGTGGATGACCTTGACCGCCACGCGGGTGACGACGCCCGCGAGCGACTCCAGCCGCCCTTCGTACACCCGCGCCATCCCACCCGCGCTGATCGGCCGCACGAGGCGGATCGAGCCCAGCCGCCACTCCCCATCCGGGTACGGCGTCGGCGGCGTGACGGGAACGGGAGGCATGCCGTCGGATCCTATCCGAACGCCGGGTCCAACGCTCGGACGAGCGCCTCCGCGAGACGTTCGCGCCCGTGCGCGGCGGCGACGCGCGACCGGAGCTCGTCGCGAGGCAGGAACACTCCGACCTCGTCGGACTCTGGGCGTGTCAAGACCACACTCGCGGCTTCGGGCACTCCCCCGCAGCGATTGCCGATCGTGGGAATGCCGCGCGCCGCGGCCTCGATCAACACGAGGCCGAGGCCCTCGGCGCCGGAGCCGTCGGCCTCGGCGCGGGGGAAGGAGACGCAGGCCCACGCGCCGTCCCACGGGATCTCGGCGCGCCGCACGCGCCCCACGAACTCGGCGTCGACCCCGAGGCCCGCCGCGAGGCGCTCGAGCGACGGTCGCTCCGGGCCGTCTCCGACCACCCGGAGGGGGCGCCCGAGCCGCGCCGCGAACCGGATCGCGTCGTCGACCCCCTTCGACGCGACGAGGCGCGCCACGACGAGCACGCGGTCTCCGGGCGCGGCGAGAGGAGCGACGTCCACCGGGGCGGGCAGCACCTCCGCGGGCACACCGAGGATCGAGGCGAGGTATCGACTGACGGCGAGGTTCACGCAGGTGTCGCGCACCCGGTCGCGCCCGAAGGGCCGCGGGGGCCGGGTCAGGTCGGACCCGTGCCAGACCACCGCACGCGGCAACCTGTCCATCCCCGGCGCCCCGACCAGGCGCGCCGCCATCTCCCAGTTCGCGAAGACGAGCCGATCTCCGCGCCGGGCGGCCGGCCACACCGACGCCGCGGCCCACACCGGCCCCCAGCGCGCCCACGCGCGCCCCGGCATCCACACAACCGGAAAGGGAGCGTTCGGCGATGGTTCTCTCGGCGTCGCGCGGGCGTGGACGACGACCCGCTCGCCGCGGGCGTGGAGGGCGTGGGCGGCCTCCCAGGCCCACGTCGCGATCCCCCCCGCGTGCGGCGGCCACTCGGGCGTGACGAGGCGGATGGTCACGTCGCGGCCATGCGCCGGCAGGCCGCGAGCACCGCCTCGACCGGCAGGCCGCGCATGCAGGCGTGATCGCCGAGGAAGCACGTGTCTCCGCCGAAGCGCGAGCACGGGCGGCATGGCAGATCGAGCTCCACGGCGGCGCCCTCGCCGGGGGAGACATGGCCGAAGAAGCCGTCGATCGAGGTCGTGGGCCCGAACACGCCGACCACCGGGAGCCCCACGGCGAAGCCGAGGTGGAGGAGCCCCGTGTCCCCGGCGGCGAGCACCGCCCCTCCCTCCATCGCTTCGAGCGTCCGGGTGAAGCCGCGCTCGCACACGCCGCCGATCGCGTCCACGAGCGCCTCCTCGCCCGGCCCGCCGATCGCGCGCACCGGCCCGTCCCACGCCGCGGCGAGCGCCGCCCAACCGGGCCAGCGCTTCGTGCGGTGCGCGGCGCCGGGAGCGACGATCAAGGTCGTTCCGCGGCGGACCGGCGGGAGCCATGGCCGCTGGGCGGCCACGACGCCGGCGGCGGCCGCGTAGCGCGCGACGACCCCGGCGGGCGGCGGACGCTTGAAGGCCACCCGCAGATGGCGGGCGACGCGGGCGGGATCCACCCGACGCGCGAAGGGGTGCCGCACGGCGGTGCGCCAGTCCGCGTGGAGGTCGATGACGGGGGACCCCGGCGGGAGGCGATCCGACGGCGCGTACACCGCCTCGACCCCGTAGAATCGACGGACGAGCTCGTGATGACGCGGGTGCGTGACGAACCCGCAGGCGCCGAGCGCCTTGGTGACGGCCCCGGCGAGGACGACGTCGCCCAACGACGACCGCCGCACCACGATCGGCAGCGCGCTCACGACGCCTCCAACGCCGCGAGGACGGCGTCCACCGAGACGGCGCGCAAGCAGTCGAGGTCGAACGGGCAGGTCTTCCGCCAGCACGGCGCGCACCACGGGGGGGCCTCCGCCATCACGGGCACGCCCGAGCCGGTGATGGCCGGGTCCGTCGAGCCGTGCACGGTCAGCACGCGGGCGCCGCAGGCGACGGCGAAGTGACCGAGCCCGGTGTCGTTCGCCACCACGCGACCGGCGAGGTCGAGCGTGGCGGCGAGGTCGGCGAGGCGCGGCACCTCGAGGACAGGGTGAGGGCCCGCCAGCGCGCGAAGGGCGTCGCCCTCGCCCGGACCGGCGACGAACACCGCCGGGCGCGGCGCGCGATCCGCGAGCGCGCGGAAGCCGGGCCAACGGGCCGCCGGCGTGTTCCCCCAGGCGAGGAGCACCCATGCCTCGTCGGGGAGCGGGGCCGGGACGCCCCGCGCGCGGAAGGTGTCGTCCCACGGCGGCGCCGCGCCGAGCAGGGCCAGGGCGACGCGCCTGGTCGTGTCCCGCCGGTGTTCGCCGGGCCTCGGCTCGACCGGATCGGTCAGCCACGAACGACGTCCGACGCCGATTCGCCGCGGGACCGCCCGCCAGCGCCACGCGGCCGCCACGCTGGGCTTCAGGATCACCGCGACCGCGCCGGTCGGGGGCGCGTCGACCGGCGCCACCCGGAGGCCGGCGTACAGCTCGGCGCCCCACGCGGGCGCGTGCACCACGGTCGGGTGCGCCGCGGCCAGGGCCCGCACCGCCCCGAGCGCGAGCACACCGTCGCCGAGGTGGTCGGGGGCGCGGACCGAGACAGTGGGCGAGGACATGCCGGCTCGCTCGTACCCCGGCGCCAAAACCCTTTCGACCATGACCCGACGGTGACACCGGCCCGGGCGGGTCGAGGTAGATCCCGCGGCCGCACCGTCCGGAGCCCGCCGTGTCCCTGCCCGTCGCCGGAAGCCTCTCCGCACCCGACTCCGTCCGCTTCGACGACGCGGGCGCGAACGCGGCGATCGAACGCTTTCGCGAGCCGACGCACGTGGTCGCCCACCCCGAGGGCCACGTCGGCGTGGCCTTTGGCGGCGTGGTCGGCGCGCCGTCGGCCACCGGGCTGCGCTGGCTCGGCACCTTGCCCGGGATGTGGCCGGAATGGCTGGGCGATCGGAGCTTCGCCGAAGCGCACGGCACCCGGTTCCCGTATGTCGCGGGCGCCATGGCCAACGGCATCGGCAGCCCGGAGATCGTCATCGCGATGGCGAAGGCCGGCTGCATCGGGTTCTACGGCGCTGCGGGCCTCGGCCTCCACCGGGTCGAGGCGGGGCTCGACACGATCCAGCGCGCGGTGGGCGAGCTGCCGTACGGGGTGAACCTCATCCACAGCCCGCAGGAGCCCGACCTCGAAGCGGGCAACGTCGAGCTCCTGCTGCGCCGCGGGGTGCGCCGCGTCTCCGCGAGCGCGTACATGGCGCTCACGCCGCACGTCGTGCGGTACGCCTGTCGCGGGCTGCGGGTCGAGGGCGGCGAGATCGTTCGTGCCAACCACGTCTTCGCAAAGATCTCCCGCGCCGAGACGGCGCGCCACTTCTTGTCGCCGGCGCCGCGCGCCATGCTCGCCGCCCTCGTCGAGGCCGGGCACCTGACGCCGCAGGAGGCGGAGCTCGCGCAGCGGGTGCCCGTCGCGGAGGACGTCACCGTCGAGTCGGACTCCGGCGGGCACACCGACAACCGGCCGCTCGGCGCCGTGTTCCCCGTCGTCGCCGCGCTGCGCGACGCCCTCCTCGCGGAGCACGGCTACACGCGCCCCGTGCGCGTCGGCGCCGCCGGCGGCCTCGGCACGCCCCGGTCCGTCGCGTCGGCCTTCGCCCTCGGCGCGGCCTACGTCCTGACCGGCTCGGTGAACCAGAGCGCGGTCGAAGCGGCGATCTCGCCGCGCGCGAAGGAGATGTTGTGCCGCGCCGACGTCGCCGACGTCACGATGGCGCCGGCCGCGGACATGTTCGAGCTCGGCGTCGAGGTGCAGGTGCTCAAGCGCGGCACCCTGTTCGCGGCGCGGGGCCACAAGCTGCGGGAGATCTACGAGCGGCACGCCGGGCTCGACACGCTGTCGGACTCGGAACGTTCGACCTTGGAACGTGATGTCTTCCGCATGTCGATCGACGCGGTGTGGGACGACACGCGGGCCTTCTGGGCGCGGCGCGATCCCCGCCAGGTCGAGCGCGCGGAGCGCGACCCGAAGCACAAGATGGCGCTGGTCTTCCGGTGGTACCTCGGCAAGGCGAGCCGGTGGGCGATCGACGGCGACGCCGACCGGGTCATGGACTACCAGATCTGGTGCGGCCCCGCCCAGGGCGCGTTCAACGCCTGGGTCAAGGGCTCCTTCCTGGAGCCGGCGGCCGCGCGCACCGTAGTCCAGATC
The DNA here is from genome assembly GCA_945862325.1 of Klebsiella pneumoniae. GTDB lineage: Bacteria > Myxococcota_A > UBA796 > UBA796 > SXON01 > CAMAXZ01. The sequence goes on along the minus strand of CAMAXZ010000098.1, from coordinate 2,983 downwards.
GCCCGGAACCTCCTCGAAGGCGCCGCGATCGTCACCCGCGCGCAGCAGCTGCGCGCCTGGGGCGTGCCCGTGCCCGCCGCCGCGTTCAACCCTCTCCCCCGCCCCCTCTGAGGTCGTCATGTCGTCGATGCCCATCGCCGTCGTCGGAGCCGGAGCGCTCTTTCCCGGATCGGCCGGAGCCGGCGGGTTCTGGAAGAACATCCTCGCGAAGGTGGACAACGTCACCGAGGTGCCGGAAGGGCACTGGCGCGTGGCGGACTACTACGACGCCGACCCGAAGGCGCCCGACAAGACCTACGCGCGGCGCGGCGCGTTCCTCTCCGACGCGGCGTTCGACGCCATGTCCTGGGGAGTGCCGCCCTCCATCGTGCCGGCAACGGACACGTCCCAGCTCCTCGCGCTCATCGTCGCGCAGCAGGTCCTCGACGACGTGACCCGCGGCGGCGCGCGCACGCTCGACCGGCGGGACGTGTCGGTCATCCTCGGCGTCACCGGCGCGCAGGAGCTGCTCGGCTCGCTCGTGAGCCGCCTCCAACGCCCCGTGTGGGAGCGCAGCCTGCGGGAGATGGGCCTCGACGAGCCGCGCGTCAAGGAGGCCTGCGACCGCATCGCGAGCCACTACGTGCCGTGGCAGGAAGCGAGCTTCCCCGGGCTGCTCGGCAACGTGGTCGCCGGCCGCATCGCGAACCGCCTCGACCTGGGCGGGACGAACTGCATCACCGACGCCGCGTGCGCGAGCGCGCTCGCCGCGGTGCACCTCGCCGTGAACGAGCTGGCGCTCGGTCAGTCCCGGATGGTGCTGACGGGCGGCGTCGACACCCTGAACGACATCTTCATGTTCATGTGCTTCTCGAAGACCCCCGCCCTGTCGATGACCGGCGATTGCCGCCCGTTCGACGCGGACGCCGACGGCACGCTGCTCGGCGAGGGGCTCGGCATGGTCGCGCTCAAGCGCCTCGAGGACGCCGAGGCCGACGGGGACGCGATCTACGCGGTCATCCGGGGGCTCGGCAGCAGCTCGGACGGCCGCAGCAAGTCGGTGTACGCGCCGGTCAGCGAAGGCCAGGCCCGTGCCATCACGAAAGCTTATTCGAACGCTGGCTACTCCCCGAGGACGGTCGAGCTCGTGGAGGCGCACGGCACCGCGACGCGCGCGGGCGACGCCGCGGAGCTCAAGGGCTTGAAGATCGCCTTCGAGGCCCAGGACGGCGCGCGTCAGTGGGCCGCGCTCGGCAGCATCAAGAGCCAGATCGGGCACACGAAGGCGGCGGCGGGCGCCGCGGGCCTCCTGAAGATCGTGCTCGCCCTGCACCACCGCGTGCTCCCGCCGACGATCAAGGTCACGACGCCGAACCCGGCGGCGGACTTCCCGAACAGCCCGTTCTACGTCAACACCGAGGCGCGCCCGTGGATCCGCGCGTCGGATCACCCGCGGCGCGCCGGCGTGTCGAGCTTCGGGTTCGGCGGCAGCAACTTCCACGTCGCCGCGGAGGAGTACCTCGGCCCGGCGCCGCGGCCGCCCCGGATGGACCCGCCGGGCCCGGCGCTGCTGGTCCTGGGCGCCGACGACGACGCGGGCCTCGTGGCGGCGATCCGCGCCCTCCGCGGCGCCGACGCCACGGCCGCAGCCGCGGACAGCCAGCGCGCCTGGCCGACGACGCGCGGGGCGGCCCGCCGCGTCGCGCTCGTGGCGAAGCCCGGCGAGCTCGACGCCGTGCTCGAGCGGGCCGAGGCCGCCGTCCGATCCGGCAAGGCGATGAACCGCGCCGGCGTGTGGTTCGTGCCCGGGGTCGAGACCGGCAAGGTGGCGTTCTTGTTCCCCGGCCAGGGAAGCCAGGCGGTCGACATGGGCGCGGCCCTCGCGATGCGCTGGGACGACGTGCGCGCCGCGGTCGACGCCTTCGAGGACGCCGTGCCCGGCCTGGGCCGCGTGATGTACCCGCCGCCGCGCTTCGACGACGCCGAGCGGGCCGCGGACGCGGCGCGGATCGTCAGCACCGAGTGGGCGCAGCCGGCGATCGGCGCCCTGTCGGTGGGCGTGACCGACCTCCTGCGGCGGTTCGGAATCGAAGGTTCGGCGTTCGCCGGACACAGCTACGGCGAGCTCGTCGCGCTGCACACCGCCGGCGCGATGGATCGCCGCACCCTCGCCGAGGCGTCCCGCGTGCGGGGCGAGGCGATGGCCGCGGCGTCGGCGATCCCCGGCGCGATGGCCGCCGTACAGGCCGGGCCGGAGGACGTGGCGCCGCACCTCGCGCCGGGCGTCGTGCTCGCGAACCTCAACGCGCCCGATCAGACCGTGATCGCCGGCCCCACGGACGCGATCGACGCCACCCTCGCCGCGCTCACCGCGGCCAACCTGCGCTCGACGCGCCTCTCCGTCGCGACCGCGTTCCACTCGCCCCTCGTCGCGCCGGCGGGCGCCCAGCTGCACGCGTGGCTCGCCACCCGCGCGCTGTGCGCCCCCGCCGCCCCGGTGTACGGCAACGACAGCGCGGCGCCGTACGCCCCGGACACCGCCGTGGCGGTCGCCCTGGGCGAGCACCTGCAGCGGCCGGTGCGGTTCGTGGAGACGATCGAGGCGATGTGGCGGGACGGGGTCCGCACGTTCATCGAGGTCGGACCTGGGTCGACGCTGACCACCCTGGTCGGCCGGATCCTCGGCGAGCGGCCACACCAGGCCCTCGCGACCGTCGGAAAGAACGGAGACACCCACGCCGTGTTCCTCGGCGCGCTCGCGTACGCCGCGGCCCTCGGCCTCCCCGTCGACCTGTCGCCGCTGCACGCCGACCTCGACGCCGCGGCGCCGCCGCCGCCGGCGCCGAAGATGGCGCTCGCGATCAACGGCGCCAACTACGGCAAGCCGTGGCCGAGCCCGAAGACCCCGTTGATGCCTGCGAGCGCGCAGCCGACCGGTCGTTTCGCCCCGCCGGTCCCGGCGCCCGCGCCGGCGCGCGCCACGCCGGTCGCGGCGCCCGCGCCC
>CAMAXZ010000097.1 GCA_945862325.1 Klebsiella pneumoniae | reverse complement strand
GCGCGCCCGCGCCGCGGACCGGATCGACGCGGTCGACGTGCTCGCCGACCTGCTGCGTGATCCGTCGAGCGTCGTGCGCGTCGTGGCGGCGCACCGCCTCGGCGCCCTCGCCGCGACCGGCAGGCCCGAGGTGCGCGACGCCCTCGCGCGCGCCGCGGCGAGCCCCGACGCCTACGTCCGTTGGAAGGCGGCGTGGGGCCTCGGACGTGGACGCGCGGGCCGGGAGGTGCTCGAGCGGCTCCTCGGCGACGAGGACGTCGACGTGCGGCGCGAGGCCGCCCGCGCCCTCGGCCGCCTCGGCGACGCCCGCGCGGTCCCTGCCCTCGCGCGGGCGTTGGAAGACGAAAACAGCTTCGTCCGCCGCTGGGCCGCCGCCGCCCTCGGCGACCTCCGCGCCGCCGAGGCCGTCCCCGCGCTGCGCCGCGCCGCCGGCGAGCCCACGCTCCTCGTCGCGGCCGCGGCGGCGGGGGCCCTGCTCGCCATCGGCGAGCCGGCCACACCCCCGATCTACCGCCCTCCGCGCCGCCCGAGCACCCCGGACGAGCTCGACGCCCTCCTCGCCAGCCCCGACGCGACCGTTCGCAAGGACACCGCGAAGTTCCTCGCCGGATCCGACGACGCCGCGCCCATGGAGCGCCTCGCCGCCGACCCCGACGGCGAGGTGCGCAAGTCCGCGGTGGAGGCGATGGGCTGGGGTCCGCGCACGGCGGCGTTCGCCGCCGCCCACGTGGGGGATCGGGACCCGGACGTGCGCGTCACCGCGATGGACGCCCTGCGCCGCGGGGGCGCGGGCACCGTCGCCGTGCTCGCGCCCTGGCTCGGCGCGACCGACGCCGAGCAGCGCCTGCGCGCGGTGGAGGCGCTCGCGGCGAGCCGCGACCCCGCGGCGGCGACGGCCCTCGCTCCGCTCGCGGCCGACCCCGACGAGCGCGTCCGCGCCGCGGTGGTGGGGCGCGCGCCCGCGTTGCTCGGCGCCCAGGAGCCCTCGGCGCTGGTGCGGCGCGCGGCCGGCGCTCCCGACGCCGACCGCACGGTGTCGGCGTCCCCGGGCACGGCGATGGGACGTTGGGTCGACGGCGTCTGGTCGCGTGAAGACGAGCTCCTCCACGTTCGATTCTCCTGGAACGACGACGCCGATCGGCCCGCGGCCCATCGTTCGCCCCGGCCGCCGATCGTGCGCGCGTACGGCCACCCTGACCGCGGTTGAGGCGGCGCCGCGTGCGCGTTAGCCCCCCGACCGAGGGAGAGGACCGCATTTCATCCACGGGATCGAACGCACGCGTCCTCCTGAGGCGCCCGCGCGCCGCGGAGTGTCTCGCGGCGATCCGCGCGCCCGCCCTCTACCGCAACTTCGCCGTCCACCTCTTCGTGATGTTCCCCGCGGCGATGGTCATGTGTTGGGTGGCGGTCCACGTGGACCGCGAGCTCGGCCTGCCGCCGCTGACGCCCTGGCCCGCGCTCGGCGCGCTCGGCGCGGCGCTCATCGCCCAAGGCGGCCTGTGGGTCTGGTACGTGTACGGATACCTGTACCTCGCGGGCGGCGGCTCCCCGGGCACCCACGTCGACGGCGGGCCGGTCGCCCTCGTCGACACCGGTCCCTACACCCTGATGCGGCATCCCTCCGTCCTCGGGAAGCTCGCCGGCGTCGTCGGGCTCGGCCTGCTGTGGCGGTCGCCGGTGTTCCTCCTCGGCTTCGTCCCCGTGCTCGTCGTGTACTCGGTCGTGACCAACCGGGTCGTGCAGGAGCGCTTCTGCGAGCTCCGCTTCGGCGACGCGTACGGCCGCTACCGCGCCCGCGTGCCGATGCTCCTCCCCTCCCCCGCGTCGATCGCGCGCTGGGCGCGTGACGAGTCGGCGCTCCCCGAACCGGCGCTCCCCGTGGCCGAGCAGCCCGCCGCCCTGCGGTCGGAGCTCCCGCTCTACCTCGCGGGGCTGGCCGGACTCCTCGCCTTGTTCGGGCTCATCTGGGGGGTTGCGGCGCTCCGCTGACCACTGCCCGCACGTCGTCCAGGAGCGCCGCCGCGGTCGCCTCGGCGGCCGCGTGGTGGCCCGCGGCGGTCCAGTGGCCGTCCGCGTGCAGGTACAGCGGCGCCGCGTGCCGACGCGCGCGCAAGGCCGGGAGCAGGTCCACCACCGGCGCGTTCGCCCCCGCCACGCGCGCCGCGCGCGCCTGCGCGACGGTCAGATCCCACCCCCGAGCACCCTCCCACCCCGGATCGCCCTCCACCTGCGCGCGATCCGGGAACAGCACGACGTGCAGCGGGGTCTCGCCGCACGCCCGGGCCATCTCCGCGATCAGGGCGCCCGTGACGGCCCACCCGTCGTCCCACACCGCGCAACGATCGACGTCGGACGCGGATCGCGGCGCACCCTCGGCGCACGCCGGATCGTGCACGCGCAGGTCGATCGGGAGGCCACCGCCGAGCGCCAGCTTGCGGTCGACCGCCCTCCGCTTTGCCCAGGCGCGCGTGGCCCAACGCCACCCGTGGCTCCATGCCCACAGCGGACCCGGGGCGGCGGCCGCCTCCGCGTCCGTAGGGACGAGCACGCCGTTCCTCAGGGAATAGAACGGCTTGTCGTCCTTGCCCTCCAGCAGCGGATGATTGTTCAGCACGTCGTTCGCGACGAGGAACCCGAGGATCACCATCGCCGGGCGCCGCGGGAGCGCGTAGGCGCGCAGGACCCCGAGCGCGGTCGCCGTCCCCGCGCCGGGGACGCCCATCGAACGCACGTCCACGGCGATCCCCGCCGCGCGCAGCGCCCCTTCGAGCCGCGGCCCATAGCCCTCTCCCGGCGCGACCTGCGCCGCCTGCACGAACGAGTCGCCGATCACCGCGATCTCCGGACCGGCCGGGGGCCCCCACTCGTCGTCCACGAACCCGTCACGGTTCACGTGGAGCGTGAGATCGCGCCCCTGAAACGGGACGTGATGGTCGCCGGGAACGGTCAGCGGGCCGCGCAGCAGCCCGCCACCGCGACCCACGCCCTGCGGGGCGACCACGCGCACGGCGAGCTCCACCCCGGCGAGGGCGAGCGCGAGGCCCAGAGCGACCGCGACCGCCCGCCGCACTCAGACCGGGGCTTCGCGGCTCGACACCGGCGTGAGCTCGAGCTTCACCAGGGACAACGCGGCGTCGGACAGCCGCTTGAGCTCGGCCAGGCTGGTGAGGTGACGGAGCTGCCGCGCGACGAAGCGAGGGCGGAAGTAGAACTTGCGGTGACAGAGCTTGAGCAGGTCGAGCAGCTCCTCGCGGCTGAGGTGCTCCTCCCAGCAGACGGGCACGCGCTCGCCGCAGAGGGGGTCCTTCATGAGCTTGTCCCAACAGTCCGCCGGGTAGAGGCCGAGCTGCGCGCCGCGCTCGAAGGACTCGGTGCCCGGATAGGGCGTGTAGATCGCGAACGCCGCATACTCGGCGTCGAGCTTCAACATCTCCTCGAGGTTGCGCTCGACGTCGGCCTTGCACGTCTCGTGGGGGCCGCCGATCATGATGTACGCGACGCTTCGGATGTTCTCTTCGCGGCACCAACGGAACACGCGGTGGCAGTCGTCGGTGTCGCAGTGCTTGTCGTGCGCTTCGAGGCCGTCGTTGTGCATCGACTCGACGCCGAAGTGGATCTTGGTCGCGCCGGCCTCGCGCGAACGCCGGATCTGCTCGCGGGTCGTGCCCGCGATGGTGGTCTTGTAGCCCCAGTTGAACTTGAGGCCGCGGCGCTCGATGCCGTCGCAGAACTTCAGCACCCACTGCGAGTTGGGCGTGAACAGGTCGTCCACGAAGAACACCTCGGTGATGCCGAGAGAGACACAGTGCTCCATCTCGTCGAGGATGTTGTCGATGTTGCGCATCCGGTACTGCTTCTTGTAGGTGAAGCAGAACGGGCAGGAGTGGGGGCAGCCCTTGGAGGTGATCGCCGTCGTCACCATCGGCTGCTTGGCGCCGGGCACCCAGTAGTCGCGGTAGCGGGTGCGGCTCCGGTCGGGCCAGATTTGCCAGTCGAGCGACTTCGTCTCTTTGCGCGACGGGTTCTTGTGAACCTGCCCGTCCCGTGACTTGAGCCACACTCCCGCGATGCCCTCCAGCGAACGGCCGGCGTCGAGGGCTTGCGCCATCTCCACCACGACCTCGTCCCCGTCGCCGAGGCAGATCGAGTCGACCCCGCGGAGCTGGATCGCGTACTCGGGGAACATGATCGGGTGGGGGCCACCCAAGGAGATGTGCGCGTTCGGATTGCGCTTTCGCACGGCGTCGATGGCGAGCTGAACGTCGGGGAGCGAGTGCGTGTAGCAGGAGATGCCCACGAAATCGAGGTCGTACCTCGAGAGCTGCCGCTCGAACTCGGGGTGGTCCATGTCGTCGACCACCGCGTCGTAGACCTCGGCGCGGTGCGCGGTGCGCTTCTCGATGGCCGCCTGCAGGTACATCAGGGCGAGGGGCGGAAAGCAATAGACCCCGTAGGACATGCTCTCCGCGATCCCGGCCCACACGCGCCGCTTCTCGGGCGGGTTGATCAAGGTGACGCTCACGCGACCTCCCGCGCCATCGTACTCCGAATTCCCGACGCCCTCGGCCGCGTCACCGGGCCCCGCCGAGCCGCGCCCGCACGCGCTCGAAGGTCGCGGCGTCGGCGGCGGCGCGCACGGCGTCCCGGCGCGCCTGCACGACCTCCCACTGCGCGGGCGTCAGCTCGCGCGCGACGGCCACCCCCACGTCCATGAGGGCGATGTTGAGGTCGTGACGCCGACCCCGCGCGTCGAGCAGCGCGAGGCGGAGATCGCGCACGCGGGTGAGCGGCGCCGCGAGCGCCGGATCCAACCCGGACTCGCGCTCGAGGGCCCGCGCGATCGCGACGGCGCGCTCCCCTCCCCGGCTCGGCGGCTGGCCGCGCGCCTGGCGCATCGCCTGTTCGTGCTCCAGGGAGGCCGGCACGAGGATCGGCAGGGTCGTGAACCCCGAGCCCCCGCCGAGCAGCGCGAAGCCCTGCCACGCGCAGGAACACGCGAGGATCGCGCTGAGGATCCACGGCGCGTGACGGCTCATGGTCCGACCCCCTGGAGCACGCGGCCGCGAGCGTCCTCCGGGAGCGCGGCGAGCAAGCGGTCGACCTCGGCGTCGAGCTGCCGCTCGAGGTCGAGGACCTCGGCTTGAACCTCGAGCATCGCGGCGTGGTCCGCCCGCGCGGCGTCCAGGATGGCGGTGATTCGGGCGCGGCTGCGCCCCGACAGCGGCGCCGGTCCGGCCTCGACCGCCTCGATCGCCCGCAGGAGATCGTCGAGGGACAAGGTCGAGCCCATCCGCGCGTACGCCGCCTGGATCCCCCGCGCCTCCGCGCTCCGCGCGCCCGTCGCCACCCGCGCCGCCTCCTCCGCGGTGAGCGGCAGCGCGCTCGGCACGACGTCGACGAAGGGCGTGAGCACGTAGGTGACCGGCGCGCGCACCCGGGTCGCCACGGACGCCGCCAGCCCGACGTGCAGCGCGAACAGCGCCGCCGCCACGCGCCAGCCCCAGGCCGGGCTCAACGCGCGCCGCCGAGGAGGCCGAGATCCACGAGCCCCGCCCCCGTCACGCGACCCCGCGTGGCCCACGCCGCCGCGCGATCGATGCCGGATTGATCGGCTTCCGACCAGCCGAACGGGGCATCTTCGCCGCGGAGCAGGGCGTTGCGGTCCGCGACCGCGCGCACCACCTCCAGCGGCCACCCCGACAGCGCGGCCACCTCGGCGTCCCAACGCGGGCGGTCCTTCGCCGCTTCGCGCAGGGCGGCCTCGACCACGCGCGCGAGGGCCGCCGCGCCGCCGGGCCGCGAGCCCGCCCAGGGCGCGGACACCGCGAGCACCGACCGGAACTCGCGCTCGGCGACCACGCGCAGCGCCGGGTCCTTGCGCAGCCAGTCCTCTACCCACGGGTCCCAGGTCACCGCCGCGTCGATCGTGCCGTCCTGCAGCGCCGCGAAGAGCGCGTCGGTCCGCAGGTCGACCACGGTGGCGTCGAGGCCGGCGCCCCAGGACTCCCAGTCCATCGCCGGCGTCGAGCCCGCCGAGAGCCCGACGCGCGCGCCGCGGAGCGCGGCGAGCGTGGGCCGGCGTGACACCACGCCGATGCGCCCCAGGGCCCCGGGGGAGCCCACGACGCGCGCGTCGGGGCGGGACTCGAGCATCTGGATCGCGGGGACCTCGCACGAGAAGAACACGTCGAGCGCGCCGCGCGCCACGTCGTCGCCCTGCTCCTTGCCGCTGGCGTAGGCCGTGAGCGCGAGGCCGGGGATCGTGGCGGCGAGCGCGGGGTTCGCGCGAAGCACCGCGAGCACGTGGGCATGGACCGGGGTGAGCGACGACACCCCGAAGCGGGCTCCGGCCGCCGCGACGGAGGCGCCGGGCGACGCGACGGGGGCGACACCGAACACCTCCGTCGCGACCTGCTCGGCGATCCGTCGGTGCCCGGCGGCGTTCGGATGAAAGACGTGCTTGTCCTGAAACAGCCCCGGCTCGCGCGTCGATTGCCACCGCGCGTCGACGCCGACCAGCTGAAAACCGAGCTTTGTCGAAAGTTCGCGCGCCGCCTGCCGGTACGTCGGGTCGACGTAGCGCGCCACCAGCGCGGGCTCCGTCCGGTTGATCGGCATGTCGATCCACACGAAGCGGGGCGACAACCCGTGCAGGGTCGCGAGGTTCTGTCGGAAGTCCTCGAGGCTGACCCGGCGGACGAGCGCCTTCGCCTCGCTCTCGGCGAGGGTGCCGTACACCGGAGCTTCGCCCGCGGCGCGACGGGTGAACCGCGCGTTGCCGTACCGCAGGAGCGACAGGGTGACCTCCCGCGCGAGGAGGTAGGTCTCGAGCCGAAACAGCGCGCCGTTGAGCGCGCGGATCGGGCCGCTCGACGCGCGGTCGCGGTCGCGCAGGTAGTCGGGCGAGGGATCGTTGTTGAAGCCGGCGATCACGAGGTCGGGGGCGTACGCGGCGCCGGTCGTGCGGAGGAACTCCACCGCCTGGTCGGTCGTCCATCCCGGAGTCGCGCCGTTCAGCACGCGCACGGTGGGCACCCTCGCCCCCAGAACGCTCGACCACATCTCGTCGCCCTCGACCCCGTGGCCGAAGTTCGAGGAATCCCCGAGGACGAGCACGCGCACCTCGCCGGGCGGCTTCGCGCGCGGCACCGCCACCTCGCGGAGGCCGTCGGCGTTGGTGGTCAGGCGCCCCCCTCCGGTGAGGTTGTCGAAGTCCTTCAGGTTGGGCCGCACGACCCAGTGCAGCGTCGGATGCGGACGGAAGTATGTGACCATGTCGACGGCGAGCCAGGCCCGGACCCCAAGCTCCGCGCCGCCCGCGGCGAGCGCCAGCGCTACCCACGGAACCCAGGCCGCACGCGCGGCGCGCGGGGCGGCGGCGCGCCACGCCGCGAGGGCGATCAGGTAGAGATCAAGGAAGGCGCACGCCGCGAACGCGAAGAGCACCATCGCGTTCTCCGGCGCGTACGGCGACGCCGGATCGATCAACGGCCCCTTCTTCCATCCGGGCGCGACGGTCTGACGGAACACCCACGCCACGAGGAGGATCCCGGCGTTCGTCGCCAGGAGCATGGCGAGGGCGGCGGAAGCGCGACGGGACACGCACCCGCCCTAACCGGATACGGCCGCTCCCATGAGCCTCCTCCGGACGATCGCCGCGGCGCAGGTGCCGGGCGCGCCTGCCGGCGACCGGCTCGCGCTCGCCGAGGCCGCGATGCACCGGGCGCGGGGCGCGGCGCTCGTCGCCTTCCCCGAGGCGTGTTTCCCCGGCTACGCCCCCGGACGGGCCGCCGACGCGGACCGCGCGGAGGCCTGGCTGCGCGACGCCGCGCGGCGGAGCGGCGCGGTCCTCTGCGCCGGGGTCGCGTCGGCGCGCGCGTCGCGCCTCTGCGTGGTCACGCCCGACGGGCGCATCCGACGGTACACCAAGCGCTTCCCCACCTTCGCCGAGGCGCCGCACTGGGCGCCGGGGGACGGCGCCGATCAGGTCGTCGAGACGCCGATCGGGCGTGTCGGGCTGCTGCTTTGTTCGGACCTGATGCAGATCGCGGCGTGGCGCACCCTCGCCCGCGCCGCCGTCGATCTCGTGGTCGTGTCCGCCGCGTGGACCGACTACGGCGGGCGCGTCGAGGCGCTCGGCCCCCTCGCGCGCGCCGCGCTCGGCCCATGGATGCGCGGCGCGGCGCCAGCGCGCGACGCCGTCCTCGCCCGTGGCGCGCGCGCCCTCGGCGTCCCGGTCGTCTACGCGAACGCCTGTGGCCCGTGGCGTCTCGGCGAGCGCTTCGACGGAGGCAGCCGGGTGCTGGACGCGACGGGGCGCGTGATCGCCGCGATCGGGGGCGCCCCAGGCGTGGCACGCGCCGAGGTCGACCTCGGCGTGCGGACCGCGGCGGGGCGGAGGGTCGTGCCCGCCGCGTGGCGGGCGTTCGGGGCGGTGCACCGGGTGGCGGCGGGGGCCGTGCGGAGCCTCGAGATCACTCGCTGAGCAGTCCGTCAACACCCCGGGACCGCCACGGTCCAGGTGTTGTCGGACTCCACACACTCGGCCTGTTCGTCATCCGGGTCGATCGACACCGTGAGCACCGCGTCCTCCAGAGGCGCGGGGATCTCGAAGAGGACGTCGGGCGACGCACCTTGGGGCACGAGGTCGAGGTCGACCGCCACCCGACTCCGCTCGACCCCGTCGGCGTCGTAGAGGGCGACGTCCACCGGCCCCGAGAACCGGCGGAGCCCGATGTTCCCCACCTG
>CAMAXZ010000096.1 GCA_945862325.1 Klebsiella pneumoniae | reverse complement strand
CGCGCCCCCGACGATATGTTGCGCGCCATGACCCCCGACGACATCGCCACCTTCTGGTTCGGCGACCCCGACCCCGGCGCTCCCCCCAGCCCGGACGCCATCGGGCGCTGGTTCGGCGGGGGGCCGGCGTTCGACGACGACATCCGCGCGCGGTTCGGCGGCACGCTGGCCCTCGGCGCGCCGGACGTCGAGGCGTGGGCCGGCGCGCCCGCGGGCGCCCTCGCCGCGCTGGTCGTCCTCGATCAGCTCCCGCGCAACGCCTTCCGAGGGACCGCCCGCGCGTTCTGGACCGACGCGCGCGCGCGCGCCCTCGCGAACGACACGATCGCGCGCGGCCTCGACGCCGCGGTGCACCCCGCCCGGCGGATCTTCTTCTACCTGCCGTTCGAGCACGCGGAGGACCTGGCCGCGCAGGACCGCGCGGTGGCGCTCTTCGAGCAGCTCGCGGCGGAGGCGCCGGAGCTGGCGAGCTACGTCCGATACGCCGTCGCCCACCGCGACGTGATCGCGCGCTTCGGCCGCTTCCCCGGTCGTAACGCCTCGCTCGGCCGCGAGGACTCCCCGGACGAGGTCGAGTGGCGCGCCGCGGGGGGAGCGTCCTGGGGCCAGTAGGCGCCGACCGTACGCGGCTGGTCGGGTGGGCGGTCGCATCCGCGAGCGTCCTCGCCGTCGTCGGCGTGATCGCCGCCGCGGGCCGCTTTCCCGACGGCGACATGGGCCACCTCGTGGGGGTCGAGCTCCGGCTCGCCCAGCTCCTCCGCGCCGGGGAGTGGACCACGGCCGCGCGGCTCGGGTGGGCCCTGCTCGCGCCGCAGCCGCCCCTCGGGTACCTGCCCGGGGTCGCGACCTACGCCGTCCTCGGCTCCGGGCTCACCACCGCCCCGCTCGTCATGGGCGTCTCGCTGCTCCTGGCGTGGGACGCCCTCTGGCGCGCTTGGGGCCCGCGCGCCTGGGCCGCCTGGCTGCCGATCGTCTGCAGTCCGTTCGTGTGGGTCGCCGTCGAGCAACACAGCCGCGACCTCGTCGCGGCCGCCGTCCTCTTGCAGACCCTCACCGCCCTCGCGCGCGCCCGCGGCTTTCGGGATCGTCCGGCCGCGGTGGCCTTCGGCGCGTGGCTCGGCGTCGGCTTCATGACGAAGTATACGTTGCCCGCCTACTTCGTCCTCGCGTGCCTCGGCGCCGGGCTCCCCCTGCTCGCCGCCGCGCGCGAGGAGCGCGCCGCGCGCTGGGCCAACCTCGGCGTGTCCGTGGCGGCATTCCTCGTGCCGGCTGGCGCCTGGTACGCCCTGCGAGGCGCCGACGTGCACGACTACGTCACGTTCTCCTTCGGCGCCGACCTCGCCGCCAGCACGTCGAACTATCGTGATCCTTCCTCGATCGACAGCATGGCCTACTACCCGCTCGCGCTCCGGGACGCCTTGTCCGCTCCGGGGGTGGCCCTCGTGCTCGTCGCCCTCGTCGCCGGCGTCTCCCGCGCCGCGGACCGCGCGCGGATCGGCCTCGCCGCGCTCGCCGCGCTCGGCGGGCTCGGCATCCTGAGCACGGCGCCCGCGGCGGTGGACCGGCACGCGTTGCCGGCGTTCTTCGCGCTCGCCGCCACCCTGCCCGCCTTGCTGCCCACGGCCCCCACGCGCCTCGGGTGGATCGCCGCGGGGGTGATCGCCGTGGTGTTCCTCCCTCAAGGCAACGCGACGGTGTTCCGCTTCCTTCCGGGCGCGCCGGTGCGCCCGGCGATCTACGCGCACCCGGTCGCCACGGTCGGTCGGGCCGCGTGGCCCTACCCGCCGACCTACTACCCCTCGGACCTCGGCTTGACCCAGTGGCGGCTCGCCGACGCGGTGCGGGCGATCCGGGAGGCGCATGGGCGCGACGACGGCACGATCGGCGTGCTCGGCGCGCCGGTGCCGGGCGGCGCGCCGACGTTCACCACGCTGCTCGTCGCCGCGTCCGCGCAGGGGTTCACCTGGGACTACGCGACGGTGAACACGCGCCCGGGGCCGGGGAGGCCCGACGTGTTCGTCGGCCCGCTGTTCGACGGCAGCTTCCCTCCCTCGACCTTCACGACGGTCTACGTCGTCCGGACGACGCCGCCGGACGACGCCGCCGAGCGCTGGTTGCGCGACCACCGCGCCGTGGAGCTGGCGCGGTTCCCCGGCCCGGATCGCGCCTCGACGGCGGTGGTTCGGGTCGAGCGCTGATCGCGCGGGACGCGGCTCAAGCCCAGCGGAAGAAGCGCCGGGCGTTCGCGTCGCACGCCTCGACGAGCGCGGCGACGGGCATCCCGCGGAGCTCGGCCACCTTGGCGGCGACGAGCGGCACGTACGCGGGCTCGTTGCGCTTGCCACGGTGCGGCACCGGGGTGAGGTACGGGCTGTCGGTCTCGATCAGCAGCCGCTCGAGCGGAACCGACGTCGCGACGGCGCGCACGACGTCGGCGTTCTTGAACGTCACGATCCCGGGAATGCTGACGCTGCCGCCGCGCGCGGTGATGGCCTCCATGTGGGCCACGTCGCCGGTGTAGCAGTGGTAGAGCACCCCCACGTCCCAAGCGGCGGTCTCGTCGAGGATCGCCAGCGTCTCCCCGCCGCTCTCCCGGTCGTGGATGACGATGGGCTTGTCGAGCGCCCGCGCCGCGGCGATCTGCGCGCGGAACACGTGCCGCTGCTCGTCGCGCGGCGAGCTGTCGTAGTGGAAGTCGAGCCCCATTTCGCCGAGCGCCACGACCTCGGGCTCCGCCGCGAGCGCGATCATCGCGGCCATCGCCTCCGGCGTGGCGAGGCGCGCGTCGTGCGGGTGCAGCCCGACGGTGGCGCGCACGCGCTCGGGGTGACGCCGCGCCACCGCCACCGCGGCCGGGCCGCTCGCGAACGCGTAGCCGGAGCCGATCGCGACCATCGCGTCGACGCCCGCCGCCACCGCGCGCGCGACCACGGCGTCCACGCCGTCATCGTCCCCCCACACCGCCGGATCGAGGTGACAATGGGAGTCGATCACGTGCGCCTCGCAGCAGAGAGCTCGAGGTTGATCGCAGTGAAGAGCGCCTCGAGCACGACGCGCCCACCGACGTTGAAGCGCAAGCGGTCCCGCGCGAGCGCGCACTGCTGGTCGAGCCGCGCCACCCCTTCGGGGTAGAGCGCCGCGACGAGGCGCGGCACGGCGGGGTGATCGCGGCGCGGCGCGCGGCCGGCGCCGAGGCGCACGACGTCGCGCAGGATGGCCTCGAGCGCGTCGATCACCTTGTCGGCGGCGGAGACGCCCTCCTCCTTCTTGCCGTTCGCCTCGGCGAAGCTGAACACCGCGCCGAGGGGCTGGCCGAGCACCGCGAGCAGGGCCGCCTCGACCTCCGCGCGCGCGGCGCCTTCGCCCTCGGCGAGCCGCAACGCCAGCCCGGGCGACCCGTCCGCGTCGTCGGCGAGGGTGGGATCGAGGCCGCGCTCGACCAGCCACGCGGCGAGCTCCGCGCGCGGCACGGGGCCGAACCGGACCCGCTGGCTCCGGCTGCGGACGGTCTGGAGCAGCGCCCCAGCGCGCGCGGTGACCAGGATGAACTGCGTGGCCGGGGGCGGCTCCTCGAAGGTCTTCAGGAGCGCGTTCGCCGCCGCCTCGCCAAGGGTGTCCACCGGGTCGATCAGCACGACACGGCGGCGCGCCGAGTGGCGTTGAAGGCGAAGATCCGCGATGACGCCGCGCGCCTGGTCGATGGTGATCGTGCGCGTCGCCATGTCGGGGTCCGGCTCGACGCGGACGAAGTCCGGGTGGGAGCCCGCGAGCAGGAGCTTGCAGGACCCGCAGGCGCCGCAGGGCCGCGATTCACCCGTACAATTCATGTACATCGCGAGCTGGAAGGCGGTCGTCGCCTTCCCCACGCCCTCCGGGCCCTCGAAGATGCAGCAGTGGTGCAGGCGCCCCTCGTCGGCGGCCCGCCACAGGCGGGCACGGACGGTGGCGTTCCCGAGCAGGGCGTTCGTCACGCGCCCCGATATCCCGCGCGCCCACGGCGACGCGGCGGCGCCGGGCGACGCGGGGCGGGCGTGCCCCCCGGCGCCGCGAAGCTCAACAGCAGCCCGACGACGAAGCCGGCGATGTGCGCCCACCACGCGACCCCGGCGACCGACAAGAGCGAGCTCACGATCTGCACGGCGAACCAGAACACGAGGAACAACGCGGCGGGCAGCTCGGTGAAGTGGAGGAACACGAACACGGGGATGACCGTGAGCACCCGCGCGCGTGGGTAGAGGCGGAGGTACGCGCCGAGCACCCCTGCGACCGCCCCGGACGCCCCGATCATGGGGATCGCGCTGGTCGGCTCGGCGGCGAACTGGCTCGCCGCCGCGGCCACGCCCGCGATCAGGTAGAACCCGAGGAACCCCGAGCGGCCGAAGCGGTCTTCCACGTTGTCGCCGAAGATCCACAAGAACCACATGTTCCCGAGGACGTGGCCGAGCCCGCCGTGCATGAACATGGCGCTCAGCACGGTGAACACCTCGCGGGGCGCGCCGCGCACGTCGACGCCGGAGCCGATGGGCCCGCCGAGCGAGGCGTACAAGCGCGCCGGGACGAGGGCGTGCTCTACCGGCAGCCCCGTGTCGGTGGCGAGCACCTGCGCCGCGAACACCCCGACGTTCGCGAGGATCAACGCGAGGGTGACGACGGGCACGCGGCGCGACCGGAGGCTGTCGCGGATCGGGATCACGCCCGAGAGCTAACCGGGCGCACGACGCGATAGCGTCCCGCGATGCGCCTCTACCACGAGCTCGCCGACTGGTACCCGCTCCTGTCCCCCCGGGACGACTACGCGGAGGAGGCCGAAGAGCTCTGGCGGTTGATCCTCGAACAGTGCGGCGGGCCGCCGGCCCGGGTGCTCGAGCTCGGGTGCGGCGCCGGACACCTCGCCTCCTTCCTCCGCGATCGTGTGGCGCTCACCCTCACCGACGTGGCCCCGCGCATGCTCGAGCTGGCGCGCGCGGTCAACCCCGGGGTCCCCACGCACCTCGGCGACATGCGCGCCCTGCGCCTGTCCGAGCGCTTCGACCTCGTCTACGTGCACGACGCCGTGCAGTACATGTCCACCCGCGACGACCTCATCGCCGCGCTCCGGACCGCGCGCGCGCACGCCGACCGCGTCATCGTCTTGCCCGACTACGTGAAGGAGACCTTCGAGCCCGTCACCGACCACGACGGGCACGACGCCCCCGACGGCCGCGCGTTCCGCTACATGGAGTGGCTCCGGCGCGACGGGCCCGACCGCTTCGTCGTCCACTACACGGGGGTGTGCGTGCACGCCGACGGCCGCGTCGAGCCCTTCTACGATCGCCACGTCGAAGGGTTGTTCTCCGTCGACGAGTGGCGCGGGGCCATGCACGAGGCCGGCTGGGACGTGGTGCGGGTGGAGTCCGACCCGTGGCGCGCCTGCGTGTTCGTCGGCGAGGCCCGCTCAGAGGGGCGCGGTCATCACGAGGATGACGGAGCGTCCCAGGTCTGAGGCGATGATCCAGTAGTCCGAGCCCGAGATGGACACCTGGTCGAGCACGATCTCCGGATCCGCAAAGATCGCCGACGGCAGGAGGCGCCCGACGACCTGCCCCGAGGGCGCGATCCGGTGCAGGGCGCCGCCGGTGGCGACGACGAATTCGTCGCCGTCCACCGCGATCGACTCGAGGTCGCGCATGCCGCTCGCGCGGGCCCACCAGGAGGTCACCGCGCCGGTCTGCGGATCGAGCACCGCGCCCACCGGGTCCGCTTCGGCCGCGTAGGGCAAGCCCACCGCGAGGCCCGAAGGGGCGATCGCGCCGGCGTAGCCGAGTCCGACCTGCGTGGTCACCGTCGTCGCGGCGGCGTCGCAGCCCGCGTCCGACCACGTGCTCCAACGGGCCTCAGACTCGCCCGCCATCCAGGTCCAGAGCCGGTCTTCGCTCAGGACGAGCGTGGACGTCGCCGCGGTCTGGGGGCACTCGAAGGCCGGGTTGCCGTCGAGGCCGAAGCGGCGGATCGTGGTCCGCGTGAGGGCCCACGCGTGCCCTTCGGGGTCGGTCGTCAAGCGGGAGACCCCGCCGTCGACGATGAGGGTGCCGACCAGCGTGCAGCGCGCCCCGAACTGCGGCTCGTACCGGAACAAGTCATCCCCGACGATCGCCCACACCGCGCCGTCCGCCGCGGCGACCACGCCGTAGGCGATGGTGTCGATCGCCGGGTCGACCGCGCAGGTGTGGATCGAGGAGAACGCGCCATCCCCGGTCCAGGCGTCCCTCCCGGCTTCCGCGCCGAGATCCGGCAACGGCGCACATCCGACGAAGAGCGCGAAAATGTGCATCCGTCACCCCGGCCACGAGCATTATGTCGCAGACCGCCTGTCGGAGTACACCATGCGCGCGACCCTCCTCCCGTCTCTGCTCCTGCTTGCCGCTTGCGCCACCAAGACCCCCGACGAAGCGGGGGACGACACGGCCCTCGGCACCGACTCCGGCGACACCGACTCGGGCGACACCGACTCGGGCGACACCGACTCGGGCGACACCGACTCGGGCGACACCGACACGAGCGACACCGACGACACCGACGACACGGGCGTGGTCGACGGCGCCATCGCGGTGTCCCCGTCGGCCATCGACCTCGGCGTGGTGTTCGTCGGCAACCGGCTGCAAGAGCCGATCGTCGTCACCAACGTCGGCGAGGGCGCGGTGGCCGTCACCGTCACGGTGCTCGGCGGCTACGCCACGGCCTACACGTTCGACGCCTACACGTCGGCGCCGGCTCCGGGCGAGTCGGCGACCCACACCTTGTCGTTCACCCCGACCACCTGGGGCGATCACAGCGTGAGCGTCGTGGTCACCGACAGCGAGAGCGGCGGGCGCGTCGAGGTGCCCGTGCGCGCCGTCGTTCAGATCGACGCCGATCGGGATGGCTACGGCAGCATCGAGTCCGGCGGCGACGACTGCGACGACGCCGTCGCGTCCACCAACCCCGGCGCCGCAGACGCCTGGTACGACGGGATCGACGCCAACTGCGACGGCGCCGACGACTACGACCAGGACGGCGACGGCTACGTGTCCGCCGAGCACGGCGGCGACGACTGCGTGGACACCGACGCCACCGCCTACCCGGGCGCGCCGGACACCTGGTACGACGGCGTGGACGCCGACTGCGCGGGCAACGACGACTTCGATCAGGACGCCGACGGCGACTCCGCGTCCGCCTACGGCGGCACCGACTGCGACGACGAGGACCCCGCGGTGTCGACCCGTGCCACCGAGACCTGGTACGACGGCATCGACACCAACTGCGACGGCGCGGACGACTACGACCGCGACGGGGACGGCTACCGCTCCGACTCGTACGGCGGCGACGACTGCAACGACACCGCCTCGTGGATCAGCCCCGGCGCCGCCGAGACCTGGTACGACGGCGTCGACAGCGACTGCTCGGGCGGCAGCGACTACGACCAGGACGGCGACGGGGTCGACTACCCCACCGACTGCAACGACACCGACGCCACGGTCTCCGGCCCCACCACCGAGACCGTCAACGGCGTCGACGACGACTGCGACGGCCTCGTCGACGAGGTGGTCATCGACGACCTCGGCGGCGGCGTGCTGTACGGCGCGTCGAGCTCCGCCGCCCTCGGCGACCGCGGCACCCTCGCGATGGGCGCCGACGTCACCGGAGACGGCGCGGGCGACGTCCTCGTGACCACCGCGGCCACCAGCTACGGCAACCTGTGGGTGGTCGACGGCGCCACGACGGCCGCGGCCGCCGGGCTCGTCACCACCTACGACACCGCAGAGTTCTCCGGCGAGTCCGCGGGTTCCGGGTACTACTACGAGCCGGGCTGGGTCTCCGGCCCGATGGACGACGTCGACGGCGACGGCACGGCCGACGTGGCCTTCCCCGGCGGGTTCTCGTACTACGGCTACGAGTACGGCCGCGCCTACCTGTTCGACGGCGGCTCAGGGATCTCCGGCAGCGTCTCGTCCTCCGGGTACGCCTACCGGATCTCCGCCGACGAGAGCTACAGCTACGAAGGGACGCGCCAGATCGCCCTCGGCGACATGGACGGCGACGGCCTCGCCGACCTCGCGGTCGGCTCGTACCTCGACAGCCGCGAGCGCGACTCGTACTGCGGTAGCGTCGCGATCTTCGACGCCGGCAGCGCGCTGGGCAGCGACAGCACGATCGACATCGACGACGACACCGACCGCGTCTACGGCACCGACGACAACGACTACGTCGGGTACTCCGTCGTCATGGGCGACCTCACCGACGACGGCTACGCCGACGCGATCGTGGGCGCCACCGGCTACGACGGCGGCGCGTCCGGCGGCGGCGCGGTGTTCGTGCTCGCGGGCGCGTCGTCCCTGTCGTGGGACACCGAGTTCGACGACGCCGCCGACCTGATCGTCGAGGGGACCTCCAGCCTCGCCCTCGGCGAAGACCCCCTCGCCCACCCCGGCGACGTCGACGGCGACGGCGCGCTCGACCTGGGCCTCGCCTCCGAGGACAGCGGCGACGTGTGGCTGTTCCTCGGCGCGCCGAGCGGCACGGTGAGCATCGGCGACGCCGACCACAACTTCAGCGGCACCGCCGGTTCGTTCGGTTCGATGCTCGTCCTCGACTCCGACCTCGACGGGGACGGCGCGGACGACGTGGCGATCGGGTCCGACAACGACGACACCGCCGCGACCGACGCCGGCGCGGTCTACGTCTTCCGCTGGTCGAGCGGCTGGGCGAGCACCCTCGGCACGAGCGACGCGAGCACCGCGGTGCTCGGCACCGGGAGCTACACCTACCTGGGCGCCGGCGGCGCGGGCGGCGCCGACCTCGACGGCGACGGCCTCGACGACCTCCTCGCGGGCGAGCCGGGCAACGACACCGCCGCCTCGAACGCCGGCGCGGTGTGGGTGATGCTCGGGCGCTGACGCTCAGCGGCGCAGGTTCACCACGAGCCCGAGCTCCGGGCCCTCGCGGTCGGCCGCGCTGCGCACGGTCACCGTGGCGGACGCGCAGCCGTCGTCGTAGCCGACCCGCCCCTCCACCACGGACAGCACGCCGCGCGCGGTGTCCGCGAGAGGGTCGACGCTGAACCCTCCGCCGAGCCGAAGGCGGCCCGGTCGGAGCGTCGCGTCGGCCCACAGCAGCGCCGCGTCGTAGTCGCCGGCCAGCGTGGGGGTCGCGAGCCAGGCCCCACCCGACGCGGCCACGCGCAGGGAGGGCGCCGCCGCCGCCACGACGTCCGCGCGGAGCGCCGCGCCGCCGACGCGCCAGCCGATCGCGGTGTCGTCGCCCGAGACCTCCGCGTACGCGGCGCCGGGATCCCCGCCGAGGCGCAGCGAGGCGCGCGCGCCGGTCAGCGTCACGGCGCCGCCGACCCTGGACGCACCTCGATCATCCACGAACCAACGCCCGTCGACCGTCCACCGCGCTCGGCGCGAGCCCCCGTCGAGGTGAAGCAGGGCCCCGGCGCCCGCCGCGCCGTCGTGCGCCGCGGCCGCGAGGCCCGGCCAGATGCGCACGGTGGAGGCCCCCGCCGTGGTCCAGAGCGGCAGATGGACGGCGACGGACGCCGCGTGCGCCACGACCGGCGCCTCGAGCGCCGACAGGTCGATCGCCCCGTCGGCCGCGGCGCGCGCGTCCACCGAGATCACGCCCGGCGTCCAGGTCCCCGACGCGTCGACGCCGATCCCGGCGACCGGCGCGACCGACGCGAAGGTCGACGCCCACCCGGGCTCGCCCGACGCGCGGCCCGCCGCCGCCTGCGCCTGCGCGCCCGCGCGCCACGCCGTCGGGCCCGACGCGCGCCCCCACTCGCCGCGAAC
>CAMAXZ010000095.1 GCA_945862325.1 Klebsiella pneumoniae | reverse complement strand
TCTGGGTGACACGCGCCGGCGGCGGCGAGGCCGCGCCGCGCGACGGGTCCGCGGCGACCACGGTCATGTCCAGCGACGGCGGCGGCATGTCGAAGCGCGGGGCCTCGAGGCGGGGCGGCTCGGGCGCGACCCGCGTCTCGCCGCCGAGGTCTTCCGACTCCCACGCGCCCTCGGTGCGCGCGCGCGCCTCGGCGCGTGCGACGTCGGCGCGCGCGATGTCCGCGCGGGCGGACTCGAGCCGCGACGCTTCCTGGCGCGCCTGCTCCACGCGGGCGATCTCTCGGGCGCGCTCGACCCGCACCGCGGACACGTCCGACTCGGCCGCCGGTGCCATGTCGGCGATCGACTCGCCTACCCGCAGGTCGGTCAACACGCGCGTGACCTCGAGGGCCGCGGCCGCCGCCGGCTCGACGAGGGACGGCCCGGCCTTCGCCCAGAGCTCGTCGAGCGTGGCCGGAAGGCTGCCGCGCGAGAGCTCGCGGAACCGGTCGTAGCGACGCCGACGGGAGGGGTCGGACAGCACGGCCCATGCCTCCGCGATGGCGGCGCGGCGCGCCTCGATCGGCGCGAGGTCCTGTTGGCGGGCCTCGGCGGCGCGCTGCTTGCGCACGACCTGCGCCACCTGCTCCTGGTAGGCCGCGCGCAGCTCCTCGGCGGTGGCCTCCGGGCGCACGTGCAGCAGCTCGTAGAAACCGGTCATCGGCGGCAGCTAACGCGTCGTGGTGCCCAGAGCGGCGCAAACCGCCTCCAGGAGCGCCCCTTCGTCCGCTTCGGGGACCGTGCGGGGGTCCAGGCGGACGGTTGCGTCGCGCACCCGCGCCATCACCGGAGGCGCGCCGAGGCGCAGGGCGCGCGCGAGCGCGTCGGGCGACGGCGTCGCGACCGCGACCGCCCACGTCGGCAGGCCCTCCCCTGGGAGCGCCCCGCCCCCGGCGAACCCCTCGTCCGCGACGACGTCGACCCGGGCGCCGCGCGCCCGGAGCAAGGCCGCCCAGCCGTCGGCTCGCTGCCGGAGGGTCCCAAGCGGCGTGCGGATCATCCGCACCGCCGGCGGCTCCTCGCCCGCCTCCGATTCCCGGAGCGTCGCCTCGAGCGCCGCGAGCACGAGACGATCGAGGCGCAACGCCCGATAGAGCGGATGCCGGCGCAAGCGGCCGACGAGCTCGGCGCGGCCGACCACGAGGCCCGCCTGCGGCCCGCCGAGCAGCTTGTCTCCGGAGACACACACGAGATCGGCGCCGTCGCCGACGACCTCCGCCACGGTGGGTTCGCCGAGGCCCGCGGCGAGCGCGCCGCTGCCGAGATCCTCGATGTAGGCCACCCCGGCGGCGCGCGCGACCGCCGCGGTCTCCGCGCGGGTCGGCGTGGACGCGAACCCCACGATCTTGAAGTTCGACGGATGGACCCGCAAGATCGCGGCCGTGTGCGGCCCAATCGCTCCCGCGAAGTCCGACGCGCGCGTGCGGTTCGTCGCGCCCACCTCGACGAGCCGCGCGCCGCAAGCCGCGATCACCTCGGGGATGCGGAACGAACCCCCGATCTCGACGAGCTCGCCCCGGGACACCACGACCTCGCGGCCCGCCGCGATCGCCGTCAGCGCGAGCAGGACGGCCGCCGCGTTGTTGTTCACCGCCACGGCGTCCTCCGCCCCGGTCAGGCGCCGGAGCGGACCGACGACGTGCGCCAGGCGCTCGCCGCGCTCGCCCGACGCGAGGTCGAGCTCGAGGTTCGACCAGCCCTCCGCGATGTCCGCGACCGCGGCGGCCGCGGCGGCGGAGAGCGGCGCCCGCCCCAGGTTGGTGTGAAGCACGACCCCGGTGGCGTTGATGACGCGCCGGAGCCCGTTCCGGCGCGCGCGCGCGACGCGCTCCGACAACACGGCGCCCCAGTCCTCGGGCGCGGCGGCGCCTCCGCGGACCTCCGCGACGAGCGCGCGCGCCTCGCGCACGGCCAGCGCGTGGGGGGCATCGGGCACGAGCCGACGGAGGCGATCGACAGAAGGGAGGTCGCGCACGTGCCGGACGTAATCCGCCAGATAGGGCCAACGGGTGAACGTCCTCCTCTACGCGCTCGCCGCCGGGATCGCGGTCGTGCTCGCCATCCGGGTCCCCATCGGCGACCGCACGGACCCCGTTCGGCGGGCGTTCTCGTGGCTGTGCACCGTGCTGGGCGGGGCGTACCTGTCCTTCACCCTGTACCTGCTGCCCGGGCTCGGGGTGTTCAAATACCTGCACTCGGCGTTCACGGCCTTCTTGCCGCTCGCCTTGCTCGCGTTCATCGATCGCTTCTTCGAACGCCCCGACCTCGCGCCGGACCCGCGCCGCGCGCAGCTCGCGCTCGCGGCGCCGGCCGTCGCGATCGCGTTCCCGATCGTCGACTTCGTGTTCTACCGGGATCGACCCCACGCCAGCCCTGCGGAGCTGTTTTACGGCCTGTTCGTCTTCGGCGCGTTCACGATCCCGCTCCGCCGCCTCTGGGCGCTCCACGACACCGCCACGCGCCGCGTCGATCGGGCGCGCATCCGGTACCTCGCGGCGCTCGTCGGGCTGGCGCTCGGGTTCTCCCTGCTCGAAGCGGCGGTGCGCTCCGTGGGCGTCGCGCCGTCGAGCGCCCTGTCGTTCCTCACCCGCCCGGTGCTGCTCCAAGGCGCGTTCCCGCCGCTCGGCGCCATCTTCGCGAGCATCTTCATCTACTTCCTCCACCAGATCATCACCGTTCAGCGCCTCCTCGATCTGGCAGAGATCTTCTCGCGGATCGCGGCGGTGGCGATCGCCGGGGCGGCGCTGGTCGGGCTCGAGGCCCTGAGCGCCGCGGCGCTGCTCGGGGCCTACCCGGTGCACGGCGCGTTCCAGGTGTTCCTCGCGAGCTGCTTGTTCCTGCTCGTGTGGGACCCCCTCCGAAAGACGCTGGAGAGCTGGATCAACCGGGTGATCAACCGCCGCGGCGTCATGCTCGCCGACGCGCTCCACGACGTCGACGCGGCGCTCGCCCGCGTGATCTCCCTCGACGGGTTCGGCAACGAGGTCATCGCCGCGCTGGAGCGAAGCGCCCGGGTGACCTCCGTCTCGCTCTACCTCTGGGACGAGGAACGCCGCGCCTACCGCCTCCGCGTCGAGCGCGGCAGCGGCGACCACGCCCCGGTCCCGCAGATCCCACGTCAGCCGTTCACCGACGGGTTCGCCGCGGGTCAGCGCGTGTACGTGCGCGCGTCGCTCGCCCCGCTCGCGGCGCGAGCCCCCGCCGGCGCCGAGGCGGCGCAGGTCGCCGTGCTCGACGACCTCGGCGCGGACCTCGTGGTGCCGTTCCGCGCCGGCGACGTCGTGCTCGGCTGGCTGGCGATCCGCGACCAGGACGACGTCGAGGCCTTCACCGAGGACGAGGTCACCCGCCTCGTGCAGACCGCGAGCCGCGCCGCGGTCACCCTCGAGAACCTGCAAGGCTTCGAGAAGCTCAAGGAAGAACATCGCCTCGCCGCGCTCGGCACGATGGCCGCGGGCCTCGCGCACGAGATCCGCAACCCGCTCGCCGGCATCAAGGGCGCGGCTCAGTTCCTCCAGGCCGGGCGCAAGGGCGCCGACGCCGAGATGGTGACCGTGATCATCGACGAGGTCGATCGCCTCGGCGGCGTCGTCACGCAGTTCCTGGACTACGCCCGCCCGTTCCAGCTCACCCGCGAGCCGACCGACATCCGGCGCATCCTCGCGCGTGCCCGCGCGATCCTCGAGGCCGACGACACCCGCGTGGCGATCGGCGAAGACCTCGGCGAGGATCTGCCCGAGGTGCCGGTCGACGGCCAACGCCTCGTCCAGGTGTTCTTGAACCTCCTCCAGAACGCCGTGCACGCCGTGCGCGGGAAGGGCACGGTGGTGGTCCGCGCGCGGGTCGGGCGACTGCGCGCGCCGCGGGCCCGCGACGCCGCCGCGCTCGAGGTCGCGGTCGTCGACACCGGCTCGGGGATCGCCCCGGAGGACCTCGACAAGCTGTTCGTCCCGTTCTTCACGACTCGGCACGAGGGGACCGGCCTCGGCCTCGCCATCTCCCGCCGGATCGTGCAGGCGCACGGCGGCGAGCTGGACGTCGCGAGCCGCCTCGGGGAAGGCTCGACCTTCACCGTCCGCCTGCCGCTCGGCCCGGTCGGTTGAGGTTGATCAGCGGCCCCACGTCCAAGGTGGCGGCGCCCGACGGTTCGTCGGCCAGCGCCCGCACCGGGCTGCCAGCCCGCGCGAGCAGGAGGCAACGAGGCCGGAGCGCGGCTGGGAACACGCCGAGCAAGGGCTGACCGGCGGCGCGCGCGCGGGCGATCCGCAGCGCCGCGACGATCGCGGGCGTCAGGTCGGGCAGGTCGCAGGGCGCCACGAACGCGTCGCCGTGACGCAGCGCCTCGGCTACCCCCCACAGGGGGTGCCGCGGCCCTTCGGGCTCGATCTCCTCGTCGACGCCGACGAGCGCGCGACGATGGCGGCCGATGACCGTCACGGGCGCGCAGCCACCGGCCTCCAAGACACGCGCGGTACGAACGGCGAGCGGCACACCATCCACGAGGAAGCTCGCTTTGTCGGACCCGAAGCGCGTGGACGCGCCCCCGGCGAGCACCCAGCCGCGCATCAGGCGGGCTGGTAGCGGCGGTCCGGCGCGGCGTCCCAGGACGGGTCGAAGACGAGGACGCGCACGGGGCCCTCGAGGCGCGGCGCCGACGCGGGCACGATCGCGAGGCCGTGGGCGTGCGCGAGGGAGAGCACCGCGGCGCTCCCCTGGTGGGCCGGCGCCGTGGCGAGCACGACGCCGTCGGCGCCGCGGGCGAGGGCGACCCGCACCAGCTCGAGCCGCCCCTGCGCGCGCGCGCGGCCCCCGACGAGCACGGCGTCGAGCATCGGGGCGTGCACCGCGGGGCACCCGAGCGCACGGCGCAGGAGGGGCGCGACGAACACCTGAAACCCGACGACGCAGCTCACCGGGTTGCCCGGTAGCCCGAACACCGGCACGCCATCGGGCGTCGTCGCGAACGCGAACGGCTTCCCCGGCTTCATCGCGACACGCCAGAAGTCGAGCGCGATCCCGAGGTCCTCGAGCACGCCACGCACGTGGTCGGTCTCGCCGACGCTGACCCCGCCCGTGGTGATCAGCACGTCGGCCGTCGTGAGCGCAGATTGCACGGCGGCGCGGATGCGCGCGGGATCGTCGGGGACCACCCCCGCGTATCGCGGCTCGCCGCCGACCTCGCGGACGAGCGCCGCGAGCGCGAGGCCGTTGCTCGCGTGGATCTGGGCGGGGCCGAGCGCGCCCCCCGGCTCGACCAGCTCGTCCCCCGTCGCCAGGATCACCACGCGCGGGCGCCGCGCCACGCGGACGCGATCCACGCCGAGGGAGGCGAGGGCGAGCACCGCGGCGGGGCCCACGCGGGCGCCTGCCGAGAGCACGGCGTCACCGAGGGCGACCTCGCTCCCTCTCGACCGGATGTGGCGTCCGACGTCGATCGTGGCGTCGGTGGCCACCCACTCGCCGTCTTCGGACCGCGACACGCGCGTGTCCTCCACCATCACCACAGCGTCGGCGCCCTCCGGCACCGGAGCGCCGGTGAGGATCCGCGCGGCTTCGCCGGCTCCGACCGCCCGGCGCCCGGGCCGGCCCGCGACGACGGTGTCGACGACCCGAAGGCGCCCGGGCACATCGGCGGCGCGCACGGCAAAACCGTCCATGGCGCTGGCGTCCCATGGCGGCAGGCACCTCGGGGCGACGATGTCCTCGGCGAGCACGCGCCCGTCGGCATCGACGAGCGCCACCTCTTCCGAGGCCAGGCGCGGGGCGGCGGCGAGCACCCGCGCGACCGCCTCGTCGACGGTGAGCGCCTCGGAGTTCATTCCTTGATCTTCAGCTTCTGACCGACGTAGATCGTCGAGCTCTTGAGCCCGTTCCAGGACTTGAGGTCGCCGACGGAGCAGCGGTACCGCTCCGCGATGCCCGAGAGCGTGTCGCCCCTGCGAACCACGTAGGTGATCGTCTTCGCGGTGGCGGACTTCGGGGCCGGCGCGGCGGTGGTCGACGAGGACGACGACGACGACGCGCCCGAGCCCACGCGGAGCTTCTGGCCCGCGAGGATCGTCTCGCCGGAGAGGGAGTTCCACTTCTTCAGGTCGGCGACGGAGACGTCGTACTTCGCGGCGATGCCGGAGAGGGTGTCGCCGCTGCGGACCACGTGCGTGCGCGGGGACGAATCGGCGGGCGGCGCCGCGGACGACTTCGGCGCGGCGGCGGGCGGCGACACGCTCGCCGCCACCGTCGACTTGGCAGACGACGACGACGACGAGGACGACGAGGACGTCGTCCCGGAGGGCTTGCTCGCGCTCGCGACCGCCGCGGCGGTCATGGGCACCACGAGCTCCATGCCGACGGTGATGCGGTTCACGTTGCCGATGCGGTTGACCTTCGCGAGGTCCTCGACCGACACGCTGTACTTGCGGGCGATGGACCCGAGGGACTCGCCGCGCTTCACGACGTGCCGCTGGAGCGTCAGCCGCTCCTCGGCGGGCACCTTGGCGAACGCCTCGTTGAACGCCACGGTCTTGCCCTTGGGGACGCGCACCGACTGGGTCGGCGGCTCCGGAGGGAGGGCGAACCGCTTGAGCGTCGGGTTGTACGCCAGGAAATCCTCGACCGACACGCCCGCGCACTTCGCGAGCACCTCGACGCTCGTGCTCGCGGGCACCGACACCCGATCGAACGTGAACTCGTCCTGGTAGTGCAGCCCGACGAACCCGTAGCGCTCGGGGTGCTTCCCGATGATCGCGGCGGCGATGAGCTTCGGGACGTAGTTCTCGGTCTCGGTGTGCAGCCAGTCTCCGGCGGCGATCGTCCAGAAGTCGGTGGAGGCCGCGTAGCGCGTGGCCTTCATCACCCGCCCCTGCCCGCCGTTGTACGACGCCCACGCGAGCCACCAGTCGCCCGCGAACATCTGGCTCAGGTCCTGGAGATACTCCAAGGCGGCGCGCGTCGCGAGCTCCGGGTCCCGTCGTTCGTCCACCCACCAGTCCACGCGAAGGCCGTAGTCCCGACCGGTGTACGTCATGAACTGCCACAGGCCGGCGGCCGACGCGTAGCTGGTGGCCCCGACCGAGAAGCCGCTCTCGATCATGGACAGGTACACGAGGTCGCGCGGGAGCCCGCGCTGTTTGATCTCGCGGTGCATCAGCGGCATCCACCGCGTGCTCCGCTCGAGGTAGCGCGTGTAGTACTTCCGGCCAGGGCCCAGGAAGTACCGCATCCACTTGATCACCTCGTCGTTGACGATGATCGGGATGTCGAACTCCGACGGGTCCACAGAGTCGAGGTGGAGCGGGTCGCCGTCGGTGGCCGCGACGGGGTCCAGGTAGTAGGCGACCGACGGCAGGGCCCCGACGGTGCCGAGATTGCCGAGCTCGGCCGCACGCTCCTCGACGAGCTCCTCGCTGGCCTCGAGCGTGGACCGCGCCGGCGGCGTGGCCTCGGAGCCCTCGATGAGGCTCCAGATGCTCGGCTCCGGCTCGTCCGCGGCGGGCGCGTCCGCGTCGACACGTGGAGGATCGGCAGCGAACGCCGAACAAGCCCACGCCACGCCGCACGCGACGAAGAGGGCGCGTGATGAGGGGGCGACGAGGCGCATGCCGACCGCCGGAGGATAACGCCCCGCCCGGACGGGCGCCCGGGGTTCCTCAACGCGCGCGAAAGGCGCGGATCTGGGCGGCTGGATCCGGGTGGCCCCAGACGGCCTCGATCGCCGTCCACGCGGCGACCCCCGTGGCGCGCACCCCGTCGAGGTTGTCGAGCGCGATCCCTCCGATCGCCACGACCGGCACGGGGCTCGCCCGGACGGCGGCGGCGAGCCCCACGAGCCCGCGCGCCTCGCGCCCAGACCGCTTCGTGCGAGTGGCGAAGACCGGCCCAAAACCGATGTAGGACGCCGATCCGGGCGCGCCCGCCTCCTCCGCGGCGTGGGTGGAGCGGCCGAACCGGACCCCGCGCGGGTCCTCGCCGTCGCCGCGCCCGAGGTGCGCCCACGCCCCGCAGGCCCGGGCCGCGGCGACGTCGTCGTTCACGATCCACCTCGGCCCTCGCGGGAGTCGCTCTACGAGGCGGACGCGCGCTTCGGTCGTCCACCCCTTGCAGCGCAGCTGGATGGCCTCGACACCCCCCTCCCAGAGCAGACGCGCCTGACCCTCGACGTCCGGGTAGGAGTCGTCCGCGATCCCGTAGAAGCCGAGGATCATCCGCACACCGCGGCGAGCATTCGCGACGCCTTGAGGGAGGTCTCGTCGTACTCGCGCGACGGCACGCTCCCGAGCACGATGCCGGCCCCCACGTGCAAGGTCGCCTCCCCCCCGGCGAACGTGATCGTGCGGATCGCGACGCTCCAACGGGCCGCGCCATCCGCCCCGAAGCCCCCGACCGCCCCGCAGTAGACGCCGCGCCGACCGGGCTCGAGCGCGTGGATCACCTCCATCGCGCGCTCTCTCGGGGCGCCAGTCACGCTGCCGGCGGGAAAGAGCGCCGCGAACGCGTCCACGGCGTCCGCCTCGTCGGCGAGCGTGCACCCGACGCGCTGCACGGCGTGCCAGACGTGCCCGACCCGCCCCACCCGACGCGGCCCGGCGACGACGGTTCCGGTACGCGCGACGCGGCCGAGGTCCGCCCGAACGAGATCGACGATCATCGTCAGCTCGGCGCGCTCCTTGGCGCTTCGCAAGAGCACCCGTGGATCGTCGTGGATCGGCGCGGTGCCCTTGATCGGGACCGACACGACGCGCCCGCCTCGGGCCTCCATCAACAGCTCCGGCGAATTGCAGACAATCGCGCCGTACGGGGTTTCGATCAGGGCCCCGCGGCGCGACGGATTCGACGCGCGCAGGCGCGACCAGACGTCGAACGGATCGCCGGGCGTCGCGATGCGGATCTCGCGCGCGAGGTTGACCTGGTAACAATCGCCGGCGCGCAGGTGGCCGAGCACCGCGCGCACGCCGCGTTCGAACAACGCACGGTCGGCGTGCGACACCACACGGCCGGTCGGCGTCCGTTCGGGGGTCGCCACCCCTCCGCCGACCGCTTCGCGCAGCGCGACGGCGGCGTCGCGGTCCCCTCGAATCCACGCGCGCCCGTCGCGCACCACGAGCTCGGCGCGCACGCGCCCGAGCCACGCGTCCGGGAGCGGCCCCGGCGATCGCGACGGCTGCCGATGGGCCCACCCGCCCGCTTCGTAGCCGAACCAGCCGAAGAGCTCCCGAGAACGGAGCTCTTCGCGCACGGTCGCGCGCCACCCGGCGCGATCGAGGGGCCGCGTCGGCTCGAGCATCCCGATGCGCGAGCCCGAACCCGGACCGTCCGCCCAGAACGAGGGCCCCGTGGAACGAATACGCGCGTAGATCCGCCCGAGGTCGCCGTGTGTCACGGCCACCGGTTCCATGCTGACCTGCGCCGGCGCGGCGTTCGACTGGAGATGAGCCACTTGCACCACGAACGTATCGCGCATACTGCGGGCCCGGTTGATGGGGCCGCCATTGCAAGTGTTAATTGTCAGCGCCGCCCACGCAAGCCACCGCGCGCTCACACTTGCGCAGGCGGGTTGGCACGTGCGGCACGCGCGCGGCGTCGCCGACGCGATGGACGCCCTGCTCGACAGCACCCCCGTGCTGCTGCTGCTCGAAGAGCCCCTCGACGATGCCGACGGGTGCGCGTTCGCCATCGTCGTACGTCGCCTCCCCGGGGGGGACCAGCCGGCGGTCGTGGTCGTGAGCGACCGCCCGCGCGTCGACGCGCCGGAGGTCGATCGCTGGGTTCACCCGACGGTCGCCGGCAACGGGCTGGTGGCGGTCGCGCGAGAGGCGTCGCTCGCGCGCAACCTCCCCGCCCCGATGCCACGCCGCGCCGAGGCGGTCGATCGCGGGTCGCCCACGCCCGCGCCGACGCCCGCCGCGACGTCCGCTTCGCTCCCCGCGCCTCCGCCAGCCGCGCCGCACCCACCTCCACGCTCCGAGCCGCGTGAGTACGTCGTGCAGCTCCCGCGCTCGGACGTGAGCGTGGGGCCCGTGTCGGGGCGCGCCGAGGTCGCGGCCCGCCTGAAGGCCGCGGCGAACGCGCCGAGGGCCTCCGAGCCGCCGCCCGTTCCCCCCGCTCCGGCGCCGTCGC
>CAMAXZ010000094.1 GCA_945862325.1 Klebsiella pneumoniae | reverse complement strand
GACCGGCGCCGATGGCGCGACCGGCGCCGGCGGGACGACCAGCGCCTGCGGCACCACCGGCCCAGGCGAAGCCGCGACGGCGGGCCCGTCCTCCTCGACAGCGGCGGCCAGGGCCGCCGCGACGTCGCCGGGCGGCGCGGCCGCGGGCGGAGCGGGCGCGGATGCCTGCGGACCGCCGAGCCCGCACCCCAGCGTGGCCGCCACGAACAGGCTTGCGGGAACGAGGGCGCGCATGCCGCCCGTGTAGCGCACCGGGATAGTCGCCGCCCATGATCCGCGTCACCGTGCGAGCACGCCCCGGCCACCCTTGGGTGTTCGCGAACGAGATCGTCGATCCTCCCGTCGCCAGCCTGCCCCCCGGCGACCAGGTGGAGGTGGTCGACCCCGCTGGCCGACTGCTCGGGCGGGCCTACGCCAACCCGCAGTCGTTGATCACCCTCCGCTTCGTGGCGCGGGGGGCGGTCGACATCGACGCCCCGGCTCTGTACGTCGAGCGACTCGCCGAAGCCGTCGCGCTGCGCAGGCGGCTGCTTCCGAGCCGCCGGTCGTACCGGGTCGTGGCCGGCGAAGCGGATGGACTACCGGGGTTCATCCTCGACCGATACGAGGACGTCGTCGTCGCGCAGATCACGACGCTCGGCATGGAGCGCCGGCGGCACCTCCTCGAAGCGGCCGTTCGAGAGGTCATCGCACCCCGCGGCGCGATGTTGCGAAACGACGTGGCCTCGCGCGTCCTCGAAGGTCTGGAGGGCGACAACGCCGTGTGGTTCGGGGACGTTCCCGACCGTGTGGCGTTCGACGAGAACGGGGTGAAGCTCGTCGCGGACGTTCGGGAAGGCCAGAAGACCGGCTTCTTCTTCGACCAGGCAGAGAATCGAAGGTTCCTCGCCGAGCGCTGCGACGGCGCGCGCGTGCTCGATCTGTACGCGCACAGCGGCGCATGGGCCCTCGGCGCGCTCCTCCATGGAGCGTCGCACGCCCTCGCGGTCGACGTGAGCGGTCCGGCGTGCGCGACGATCGAAGAGAACGCGAGCTTGAACGGCGTGCAGGATCGACTCGAGGTGTGGGCCGCCGACGCGCGCGACGCGCTGGCCCGCATCCAGTCGGAGCGTCGGCGGTTCGATGTGGTGTGCGTCGATCCGCCTGCGTTCGCGAAAAGCAGGAAGAAGGCTGGCATTGCGCTCTCTGCGTACCGCGCCGTCAACACCGAGGCGCTACGGTGCGTGGCGCCCGGCGGCCTGTTCTTCACGAGCTCGTGCAGCCATCACGTGCTCGCCGAGCGCTTCGAAGAGGCCGTGGAGTCCGCCGCGGTGCGCGCCGGTCGCCGACTGTTGCGCGTGCGCAAGGGTGGCCAAGCGCCGGATCACCCGGTCCTCCCTGGTGTCCCCGAGACCGAATATCTCAAGCACCTCGTGTACCTGGTCCGCTGAGCCTTGCGGCGCGGGCTCGTGCGCGTGTTATGCGCCCGAACCGCCGGAGAGGCGGCCACCACCACCCGGAGACGCTCGTGCGCATCCTCGCCCTCTTCGCCGCCCTGGCGCTCGTCTCGCCCGCGGCCATGGCCGCCTCGAAGTCCTCCTCGAAGTCGTCGAAGTCCGAAAGCAAGCCGGAGAAGCGCGACGAAGAGGACGAGCCGAAGTCCTACTCCTCGAGCTCCAACTCGAGCAGCAACCGCCGCGACGACAACATCAACGTCGTCGTGAACAACGGCGGCGGCCGCGAGCCCCTCCCCGACGAGGACATCCTTCCCGCCCAGGGCGACATCGCGATCGGCTTCGACACGTCGCCGACCCTCAGCTACTTCGCCAACCTCGTGTCCGACGCCGGCAACGGCGGCACCGGGCTCGGCGCGTACCCGATGGGCTTCGAGCAGATGCTCTCGGCGAAGTACTTCTTCTCCGACACCATCGCCATCCGCGGCCGCCTCGGGCTCACCTACGACAGCACGACCACCGGCTCCTACTACGACAACCCCGTCACGCTCGCCGACCCGGACAACGAGGACGGCGAAGCCCCGGAGATCGTCGACACCTCCACCGAGACCGACATCCGCATCCTCGTGGGCGGTGGCGTCGAGATGCGCCGCGGCTACCGGCGCCTCCAGGGCTACTTCGGCGGTGAGGCGCTCCTCGGCGCCATGACGAGCTCGACGTCCAACAAGTACGGCTGGCAGTTCTCGGAGGACGCCCAGGAGTGGGGCGTCATCGGCGACGGCACCGAGCGCGTCCTCACGGAGTCGTCCGGGCTGTCGTTGGTGGTCGGTGTGCGCGGGTTCGCCGGCATCGAGTACTTCATCGTGCGCAAGATCTCGATCGCGGCCGAGTACGGCATCGCGGCGTCGGTGATGACCGACCCCCGCGGCACCCAGACGGTCGAGCGGTGGGAGGTCGACGACGACGGCGACGGTTCGCGCGTCCAGGAGACCAACCAGGGCTCTTCGGCCGGCTCCCACCTGCGCTTCGACGAAGACAACGGGATCGACCAGTACTTCTCCGGTGGCACCGGGGCGGTCACCGTCAACTTCCACTTCTGATCGTCCGACATCGAAGGCCCGGGTCGCGCGAGCGCCCCGGGCCTTTGTGCGTTTAGAGAAATCGCTCGATCGTCCTTCGGAACTCGAGCTGGTCCACGAGGCTCGTCGCGTAGTCCGCGTCGTCGCTCTCCCACACCATCTTCGGACACACATCCCAACGCGCCATCCAATCCTCGTACAGCGCGTTGAGCTGCCGCAGGTATTGGATCGGGATCGCCTGCTCGCTGGGCCGCCCGCGCTTGCGAATCCGCGCGCGCACCGCCCGAACCGAGCAGCGCAAGTAGATCATCAGGTCGGGTGGCTGGAGCGCCCGACGCATACCGTCGTAGAGGTCGACGTACACCCGGTGGTCCCGCGGGTCCATCCGGCCGGACCGCGCCAGGTTGGCGGCGAAGATCTCCGCGTCCTCGTAGATCGTGCGGTCTTGCACGAACGTCTGGGTGCGCTCGTGGAGATCGAGGTGCAACTTGAACTTCGTCGTGAGGAACCACAGCTGGCTGTGGAACGCCCACCGCCCCATGTCCGCGTAGAAGTCGTCGAGGTACGGGTTGCCCTCGAACGGCTCGTACACAGGCTCGAAGCCGTAGTTCGACGCGAGGAACCGCACGAGGGAGGTCTTCCCTACGCCGATGCTGCCGGCGACCGCGACGAACTTGCGCACGGAGCCGGCTAACGCGAACGCGGGCGGGCGCCCGGCGCGGTCACCATGTCGTCGTGCCGACGTTTTCGGCCGCGTCGACCACCCGGACGCTGACCGCGCCGTCCGGGACCACGCCGACGAACATCGTCCGCGCGCCGGCGCGCACCCCGGCGGTCGCGGCCGTCTGCTCGGTGCCGTCCGCGAACCCGAACGTGAGGGTCGCCACGTCGCCGTCGAGCGGGTTGTCGCCCCGATGAGAACCTTCCTCGTGGATCATCCGGTACCCCCGCGCGGGCCCGCGCACGCTCGCGTACACGTCTGTTCCCGCGACGCTGACCTCAATCTCGCCGGCGGTCAGCTCGAAGGCCGGGCCCTCCACGACGTACGGGGCGGCGTCCCACGGGTAGCTGTCGTCCCCCCCGACGAAGGTCGCGCCGTCGACACGAAGTCGGTAGATCCCGAGCGGCAGCGCCGCGCGGTCCACTGTGGAGCCCACCGCTTGCCACGCCGCGTACCAGAGGTGCGCCTGCGGATCGATCGCCGGCGCGAGCGGCTGCGGCGTGTGCGTGAGGAGGATCTCGGGGCCCGAGGTGACGTCGCGGCCACTCGGCGTGACGACGGTTCGCCACGCGCCGCCCTCGAAGACCTCCAGGGTGACCTGCGGCTGGTCGACCCCCGGATCGCCTCCGAGCCACGCCATCTCCACGAGGCCCTGCACGCGGGGCACGCGCTCGGGCGGCGCCCAACCCGGCACGACCCCCGCGTCCCGCTCGTCGTCGCTGTACAACGGTGACCACAGGTACTCGGGCGGAGCGTCCAACAAGGTCCCGGCGTCCGGGGTCAGGTCGGGCACGAGGTTCGGGAGCGTCCAGTCCCGGCGCGGCGTCGGCAGGTATTGCTCACATGGATCCGGGTGTTCGACGACGTCCGTGGTCAGCTCTTCCGCCATGACGAGGAGCTGTTCCATGATGTGTTCGCCCTGGAGCGGCCCCCCCTGATTGATGTCGATCTCGTACCCGCCGAGCAGCCAATCTTCCGGCGTGAGCAGGTAGCCCTCGTGGTCCTGGCTGTACGACACGGCGAGCGTGTGCTCGAAGCCGAGCTCCGTGCGCGCGCGTCGTCGGAAGTGCTCCGTGTACACGGACGTGGCCTCGCCCGGGAAGAAGCCCACGAACAGGTCGTCTGACACCTCCGTGCCGTCCGGCTCGCGCATCACCAGGGGCCCGATGCGCGTCGCCGAGACCGCGGCCCGTTGGCTCTCGATGAGGGGCAGCGCGCTCTCGGCGTCCGTGAGGTCGAAGAACGCGGTCACGACGCCAATCATCTTCTCGAGCACGACACAGTTGGCGTACGGCGGGACGTCGGCCGGCGCATAACCCGGGAGGTACGCGGGTGACTCGCCGCAGAACACCGCGCCGCCGAGCGTGTTGAACTCGTCGATGGGCGTCGCGATGCTGCCGTCGTCGGCGTACACGACGTTGTCCGGCACGAGCCCCTCTTGGAACGGCGTGTACCGAAGGTCGACGGTGCCGCCGCGGGTGATTCGCACCGCGTCGTGACGCTCGTCGACCGAGCGGGACACCGTCTCGAGGTGAAGGGGCGCGTCGGAGGTGGGCGTCGACTGCCAGAGCTCGACCAGGGTGTCGGCCGCGCGCTCGCCCACGTTCTCCATGCGCGCATAGCCGTCGTCGCCCCCTGCCGGAGACGCGTCGCCAGTCGCGCCCTGAAGCAGCGCGACGACCACCGGCACGTCGAAACGCTCCTGAAAGGCGCGCTCGACGTGCCCCGGGGCGTCGCTCGACGCCATCGGGTTGTCCACGTCGAGCAGCGTGCCGTGGATGCCGAAGTTGAACAGCGCCGCGAGCGGCGTGCCGTCGAGGGCGTCGATCCGCAACATCGCGAGGTTGGGGTCCTTCCACCGCCCCGCCGGGATGTCATCGAAGAACTGTGTGGCGTCGTTGTCCCCACGACGGTCTCGGTACACGCGATCGTCGGGGTCCCAATCCTTCGCGTACCCGACCCCGATGCGGGCAGGTTCGCGCTTGGCCCACGCCTCGAGGGCCACCGACTCGCTCACCGCCGCCAACCTCGAGAACACCTCGTAGTTGAAGCGATCCGCTCCGAGGAACCAGGAGACCTGGTCGACGAAGTCGCCGTAGCCACTGTGGGTGTGGCCGGTCGTGACCACGACCTTGCCGTCGAGGGCGCGCCCGGTGGCGGCCGTCAGTCGCGTCTCCAGCTCCTCCACGAGCCCGTCGTAGGAGAAGATCTGGTCGATCTTGACGAGGACGAGGTCCTGGTCGCCGTTCGAGAACCAGAACGCCTTCACGTTCGGGCCGAGCTGCACGCCGGCGGACGCGGCGAACTCCGTCTTGTAGTTGCTGCCGCGATAGTCGGCCTTGCCCATGCCGCCGAAGCAACCGCAGCGCGCGGTGAACCCCCCGAGGGGCGTCCCCACGGGTTGCAGGAGCGGCGCTTCGGCCGCGCCGAACTCGAGCGGCCCTTCGCGGAGCGGCGGCGCATCGGCCTGGGCGGCGATCGGGTCGCAGGTGGTCTCGACGGGAGGGGACGGCTCCTTGATGCACGCGCCGAGGAGCAGCAGGTAGGTCAACATCTTCGTGTCACTCGCGTGACGCCCCTATCGCGGCGCGCCAGCGACGCCCGAGCGGGCGAAACGCCAGCGGGACGATAGGTCCGCGGAATGGCGGCCCCCCACGTCCAGATCCTCCCGAGCTCGGCCCCGGACGTCCGCCGGGTGCTGACGCGGGACATCGACGGTCGGCCCGTCGAGGTCCTCGAGGTGCCCGAGGCGCGCGCGGCGGCGATGCCGCGCGGAGGCGTGTTCGGGCCGTTCACGAACGACGGTGGCCGCATGGTGCTCGGGGCGCCCCTCGCGCGCACCGTCGCCTCGCTGCGCCCCGACCCCGCGGTCATCTGCGCGTTGTTCTTGCGGATCCTTCGCGACCTCGAGCTCCTCCACGCGCAGGGCGGCGCGCACGGCGCCATCCACGCGGACGCCATCGGGGTCACCAACGACGGGTTCTTCCTCGTGCGCCCCGCGCTGCACCTCGTCGGCCCTCCGACGGACGCACCCTCGGCGTTTGCCGCCGATGTGCTCCTCGTCGGCACGGCGTTCGATCGCGTCGCGACCGACGCGGTCGCCGCGGCGCCGAAGCTCCGCCATTGGCTGGCGGGCTGCGGCGTGGCGGGGGTCCGGATCGGGTTCGCGGACGCCCGCGAAGCGCGCCAGGCCCTCTACGCGGCGGCTCGACGCCTTCCGCTCGACGATGCGCTCGCCGCCTGGCTGGCCGCGAACGCCGTTTCACTGCCGGCGGACCCGGTCGCGTTCACGGTGGCCCCCGCGGTCCCCACCCCGCCGCGCCCGGACATGGCGCGCGCCGCGCGGCATTGGGTCGAGCGCGAGCTCGCGCGGCTGCGCACCGAGCGGTACGTCTCCACCCGCGCCCGCACCGAGCAGCGTCTCGTCGCGCAGCGCGCCCGCGCGGAGGCCGAACACCTCCGCTTCGAGCAGCAATGGTCCGGGGCGGCCGCCGATCGCGCGAGCGCCCGACGAGCGGCCGAGGCGGCCGAGTCGCGGCGTCGCGCCGACGTGTTGTGGAACGCCGCCGAAGCGGAGCGCCGCGCCGCCCCGACGGGCGTCCCGCGTGAACCCGAAGTCGAGGAGCTCGCGCCCGCCGCGATCGAGCCCCTCCCCGAGCGACCGCGCGCCACGGTCCGGGTGGAGATGCGTACGCGCCCTGTGGATCGTCGGCGAACGCCGGAGAACCCGGCCACGCCCGCCGCCGCACCGCCTCCGCCCGACCCCGCCGTGTACATCGCCCCAGAGCCGCGTGCGGTGCTGGCGGGACGCGCCCTGGAACGGCCCACCGCCCCGGAGCCCGAAGCCGCGCCCGCGGCGGAGACGCCCGGCGTGGAGGTCGCGCGCGAAGCCCGTGAAGCCGCCGAGCGCGAAGCCCGTGAAGCCGCCGAGCGCGAAGCCCGTGAAGCCGCCGAGCGCGAAGCCCGTGAAGCCGCCGAGCGCGATGCCCGTGAAGCCGCCGAGCGCGAAGCCCGTGAAGCCGCCGAGCGCGAAGCCCGTGAAGCCGCCGAGCGCGAAGCTCGTGAAGCCGCCGAACGCGACGCGCGCGAAGCCGCCGAACGCGACGCGCGCGAAGCCGCCGAACGCGACGCGCGCGAAGCCGCCGAGCGCGAAGCCCGTGAAGCCGCCGAACGCGACGCGCGCGAAGCCGCCGAGCGCGATGCCCGTGAAGCCGCCGAGCGCGAAGCCCGTGAAGCCGCGGAGCGAGCTCGCAGGGAGCGCGCGGAGCAGGAGGCGCGGGAGATTGCGCGGCGCGAAGCCCATGAAGCCGCGGAGCGCGAGGCTCGAGAGGCGGCGGCGCGCGCCGACCGCGACGCCCGGGACCGCGAGGAGGCCGCGCGACGGGAGGCCGCCGAGGCGGCGGCCCGCCGGGAAGCCGAGCAGCACGCCCGCCGGGAGCGAGAGGAACAGGCGCGCCACGACGAGGCCGCGCGACGCGACGAGCACGAGCGACGCGAGCGGCAAGAAGCCGCGCGCCGCGCGGACCTGGCCCGCGAAGAAGAAGAGGGGCGACGCGAGCGGGACGAGCTCGCCCGACGCGGGGATCGCGATCGACGCGCGCGCGAGGAGCAGGTTCGCGACGAAGACGCGCGGCTCCGCGACGAGCACGAACGGCGCGCCATGTTCGCCCAAGCCCGCGCCGACGCCGACGAGCGCAACCGCCGGGCCGCCGAGGCCGCGGCGCGCGCGGGCGACGAAGATGCGAACGACGAGCCGACCTGGGCCACCGCACAACCCCTGACGGGCACATCGCGCCGCGCCTCCGAAAAAGGACCGGGTAAGTGGGCGAACCCGCAGAACAGCGAGGCCCGGACCCGGGCCCGTGAAGACGCCCTGGCCCTCGCCATGGGGCACACCGCGGACGCGGAGCACGAGACCGACGCAAACGTCGAGCCCCCGGGGCGCGGCATGGACCTTGCCCCGCCGGCGTCCTCCGGCCCGGACGCCGCCACGGTCGCGCGATGGAGCGCTGCCGCCGCTGCCACCGCCGCCGCGCTGTGGTGGTTGTTCGGCTAGCCCTCACCGTAGCGGTCGATAGCTCCCTTCGATCCCGAAGATCGGAAGGACCGGCAAACCGTAGCTCCAGGTCTGGATGCCGTACGCTTCCCAGATCCCCGTGATGACCGGCTCGGCCTCGCGACGATTGTAGACGTTCTGCACGTCCAGATAGACGTCGAGGTTGAACCGCCTCGCGACGATGGTCTTCGACACCTTCAGGTCCAACGCATGGAAGGGGCTCGTTCGCCCACCCTCCTGGCGGATGACGGGGCTCGTCGTCGCGTTCAGGGGGTCATACGCCTCCACGTCCCACCCGACCGGGTAGCCCGACGCGAACCGCCAACGCCCGCTCAACGTCCACGCTTTCCCGGGCTCATACGCTCCGATCAGCGTCACGCTCAGCGGGCTCTCCCAGTTCGCCCGGCTCCAGTCCCCGTCCTCTGACTCCCGACGCAACGCGCGCCCCCAACCCACCGACGCCATGAGCATGGATCGGCCGATCCGCCCGCGCGCTTGGGCTTCCAGGCCGTAGGCCGCCCCCTGCCCTTGGCCGAGCGACCCGTCCGCTTCGTAGGCGGTCAGGCGGAACCGTCGCCGATTGTACGCCTCGACCGCGACCATCCAGCGGGCGTCCTCCCAGGTCACGCCCACGGCTCCTCCGAGATCTTCCTCGAGGTCGAGCGCGGAGCCCTCGGGCGCGCCCACGAGGAGGTCACTCGGCGGCGGCATGTGTCGCCATGCCGCCTCGGCGCTCACCGACACGCCGGGAACCACCGGCACGCGACCCGACAACCGTGGAGAAACCGCGACTCTCGGGAGCTGGTCTCGCACGAACAAGGTGTCGAGGCGCGCGCCCGCGACGACACGCGCGCGCCGGCCGACGCGGACGTCCGCGTACACATCCGGGCTGGTCATCGACGCGTAGCGCTCCACGCCGCCCAAGCGCATGCCGAACCAATCGTACGCGCCATCCACGCCGGCGCTCCAGCCGATCACCCCCCGCTCGTCATCCACGACCTCCACCCGGGCCCCGCCGCTGACGGTCTGCGCGAGCTGCTGCCGCCCGAGACGTTGGATCGACAGACGATCGAGCTGCCAACCCACCCACGGCTGCACGCGTAGGGTCCGGCCGCCGATCACCGCCTCGAACCGGCCGTGCAAGCGCTGGGTC
This sequence comes from Klebsiella pneumoniae, assembly GCA_945862325.1. Lineage (GTDB taxonomy): Bacteria > Myxococcota_A > UBA796 > UBA796 > SXON01 > CAMAXZ01. The sequence continues at coordinate 1,079 of CAMAXZ010000094.1, read as the reverse complement.
TGCATGCCCACCTGCGCCGCGTCGCCCGCCGAGGACGACACGTCGAGGAGGTCGGACGTGCCGATCGCGAGGATCGAAGCGCCGCCGCGGTCCCAACGTGCCATCCAGTCCCCGAAGCGCGGCGCGATCGCGGCCTGATCGGCGGTGATGCCCGGGACGAGGCCGAGCACCGCGTCGAGGTAGCTGCGCCGGCCGGCGAACGAGAACGTGCCGGCGTCCTTCGTCGGAATCGCGAGGTAGGCGCCGGCGAACACGAGGTTTGCCCCGGCGCGCGCCACGGGCCCATCCGGCGCCCGCGTGATGACGTCGACCGTCCCGGCAGTCGAACGCCCGTAGCGAACCGAACCGCCGCCCGGGAGGAATCGCACCTCGTCGACGAGCTCCGGGTGGATCACGCTCGTGAACCCGCCGAGGTGGTACACCATCCGCAGGCGCACACCATCGACGTACACCCCGGTCTCCCGTGGGTCGCCACCGCGCACGAGGATCCAGCCCGAGTCGAGCGGGGTGCGCGACACGCCCGGCAAGTTGGAGACGGCGCGCAAGGGGTCGCCCATGGTCCCGGGGGTCACTCGGATCTCCGCGGCCGAAAGGCTGCGACGAAGCACCTGCTCGCGCTCACGGGCGTAGACGCCGACGATGCCCGGGTCCGGCAACGCGGGCTGCACCCGGAGCACGAGCCGCTCGCCGGCACCCAGCACAGCGTCGACCGCCACCGGCAGCCCGTCGATGGTCGCCTCGACCCGGAGCGCGCCGCTCGGCACCCCCCGGAACGCGAACGCGCCGCCTTCGCGCGAGACGGTCGAGCGCCCGCCCGCGTGCACGGTCACGCCCGCGACCGGGACACCCGCGGGGTCGGACACGACCCCTTCGACGTTGATCGGCGGGGGGTCGAACGTGAGCGTGATCGGCACGATGACGCCAATCGGCTGTCCCCCCTCGGTCGCGGGCTCGAAGGCCGCGGCGCGCAGGAGCGCCTCGCCTTTCGCGGCGAACGCGACGACGTCTTCGGCCGCGTCGGAACGCACGGCGACCACCGCCCCCGACGCGTCGAGCTCCACCTCGAACGTCACGTTCAC
>CAMAXZ010000093.1 GCA_945862325.1 Klebsiella pneumoniae | reverse complement strand
GCGTTCCGCCGTGGGCGCGCGGTCCGAGTGGTCGCGATGCTCCTCGGCGCCGGCATCTGGTGGTTTGCGGAGGATTGGACGCGGTTGCTGTCGCGCGCTCCGGCCGGGCGCGTCGACATGTTCGTCGCCGCCTGCATCGTCGTGGCCGCGGTCGGCGCGTGCGGCGGTGGCGCGGCGCGCGGAGGATCGGGAGGGCGCCTCGCCGCGGTCGGCGCCGCCATCGGCGTGTTCGCGCCGCGCGAGGTGGCGGTCGCGCTGTGGGCGGTCGCCGCGCTCGCCGCGATCGTCACGGCGGCGCCACGACGCCGTCTGCGCGCCCCTCGACGACGGGCGTGGCTCGGCCCGAGCTTGTTCGGGCTCGCCGCCGTCGCCGCCGCCGCTTGGGCGACCGCCATCGTGCCGCTGTCCGCGTCCGCCTCGCCGTACGAGGCCCTCCTCGCGGGCGCGATCGTGGGCTTCGTGCTGCCGATGACGCCGGTCGGCCTCACCCTCGGCGGGGTCGGCACGGCGGCCTTGATCGCCGTCGGCGTGGGGTACCCGGCCCCCGGCGTCGACGGGACCGTGCTGCACGTCCTGCCCGGAGTGCTGGTCGGCGCGGCCGCCGCGCGCGCCCGCCCCGGAGCTGCGGCGGTGGGGCTCGCCGCGCTCGGACCGCTCGCGGCCGCGTCGCTCGTCGATGCACTGCCGCTCGATGTGCGCGCCCGCGCTGCCGCGGCGCCGGACCCGGAGGTGGCCGCGGCGCGCGCGACGGCGTCGACGCTCTACGCCGGGGTCGGCGTCAGCGGACCGCGCGCCCTCCACCGCTACGCGGACGGCGCGCTGCTCGCGGAGGTGGCCGGCGCGCCGATCGAGCACGGTCGGTCGTCGCGCGCTGCGCGCTTCGCCGCGACGCTCGCGGGCTGCGCCTCGGTCGCCCCGGACGGCGCCCGCGCGCGGATCGTCGGCGACGTCCTCGGGCACGGGACGCGCGGCGCGCGCGCCCAGCGATTCTGGGCGATCGACGTGATGGTAGACGACGTCGCCCTCCTGCGCGCCGTGGCCGACGCCGACCCGCGCGCCCGCGACGCGTGGACGGGCGCGGAGCTGCGCCTGCGCCCGGCTCCCGGCCAGCTCGGCCTGGACGCCCCGGCCCCGGCGGACGCGCTCGTGTGGCTCGTGCAGCCGGGAGGTCGGGGGGCGGCGGGTTCCGGCGCGTTGCGCGCCGCCGCGTCGGCGCTCACCGACGGCGGCGCGATTGTGGTCGCGATCGACGTCGCGCACGAGCCCGCGGCGAGCGTGGATCGTCAGGTGCGCGCCTTCGCGCAGGCGTTCGCAGGCGCGAGCGCGTGGATCGGCCCGGACACCGGCGACGCCGTGTTCCTCGTCGCGCGGGGGGACGGCGCGCCGTTGCCGTGGTCGAACTTCGGTCGATGCGTCGAGCGCGACGCGGCCGTGCTCGCGGACGTGGGGGTGCGCGACGCCCAGACCTTGGCGTTGTACGTGGCGGCCGACGGAGCGGCGCTGCGCGGAACGCGGGCCCCTCTCTCGACCCCCGGAGACCTCGTGCAAGTCGGGCTCGACCCGGCGCGTGTCTTCGGCGCCGACGCCCCGCTCGCGGCGATCGGCGCGCTCGCGGAGGCGCGCCGTGGGCTCGTCGCGCTGCTCGCGGCCGCCCGCGAAGGCGACCTCGAACGCACTTTTGCCGCGGCCCGAACCCTCCGCGGCGCTCCGGGCGGCGCCGACGCCCTGGAGCCGCTGATCCGCCCCCACCTGGACCGCGCCGCGGGCGCGCTCACGCGCGCGCGCGCGGAGGGGACCACGTCCGCGGGGTGGGGGGACGCGGAGGCCGCGCTCGCGACGGCGCTCTTGCTCGACCCCGATCACGCCGCCGCACGCTGCCTCGAAGGGGAGGTCGCCGGCGCGCGGGGCCAGCTCGAGCGCGCGAAGCAAGCGTTCGGCGCGTGCGTCCGCCGTGACCCCGAGCACCTCGCCGGGTGGGACGGGCTCGCGCGGATCGCGCGGACGGAGCGCGACGCCAGCGCCGCCGAGACCGCCCTGCGCGCCGCGCTCCGGGCCCGCCCCGACTGGTGGAAGACGTCTCACAACCTCGGTTTGTTCCTACTCGAGACAGGCCGACCCGCGGAGGCGGAGGCGGTGTTGCGTCAGGGGGCGGCGCTCGCGTCGCGCCAGACGCCGCAACCGGCGGCGCCCTTCCTCGCGCTCGCCCAGCTCCACCTTCGCACCCGCCAGTTCGCCCTCGCCCTCGCGGAAGCCGAGCGCGCCGAGGCCCTCGACGGGGGCGCGCCGGCGCTCGGTCTTCGCGGCGCGGCGCGCTACGAGCTCGGCCTCCTCGACGTGGCCGAAGAAGACTTCCGCGCGGCGCTGGCCCGAGACCCCCGAAACCTGCTCGCGCGCGGCGGCCTGGGACAGGTGTACGCGGCGCGCGGGCAGAACGACCTCGCCGCCGACGCGTTCCGCGCCGTGCTCGAGCTCGACCCGGGCAACGTCCCCGCCGCCGAGAACCTGCGTCGACTCGCGGCGGCCGCCCGCTGACGGCGCCCTTACCCGCGAACCCGCAGGCTCAGAACATCTCCATCCACGACACCGCCGCCGTGCCGAGGAAGGGGTCGGTCGCGGAGCTGATCGACTCGACCACGGATCCGCCGGAGTCGGGGCCGCCCGACGAGCCGTAGAGCACCGTGCCGTACTCGGTGATCGCGACGTTGCTCGGGTAGCCTTCGGTCTCGACGTAGGGGGTGTCGGTGCTGGAGGCCTCGCCGTCGCCGTCGGTGTCGATGCCCGGGGAACAGTCGTCGAACCGGATGCCGTACACGCGGCCGACGCCCATCTCGCAGCGGTCCGCGTCCGGGGTGTAGGTGGTGAAGTACACGACGCCGGCGTTGATGATCGGATCCGACGTCAGGCCCTCGCCGGCGTCGAGCGGGTAGTACCCGTCGTTGCCCTGGCAGGGGATCGGCTCGGCGTCGCTCGAGCAGCTCGACGGGTCCGGGTCGCGCATCGCGAAGAAGTGGCCGGTCTCGCCGCCGTCGCGGTCGAACGGGGTGCCGGTGCCCCAGTACACGCCGAGCCCGCCGCCTTCGAGCCAGGACGTCGTGGCCGCGTAGTAGACCGTCGGGCGCGCCCCGATGCCGTTGGAGCCGTCCGTGCCCTCGAGGGGGTCGTAGAACTTGCACCACGTCAGGTCGTCCGGGCTGGTCGGGCTCAGGATCGCCTTGTACATCCAGCTCGAACCAGGGGCCTCGGCGTCGGACGGACCGCCGCCGCCTTCGTCGGTGGGCTTGTAGGAGGTCGTGACCGGGAAGTACGCGGTGTCCGCGTCGCCGTCGCTGTCGACGTCGACGACCGCCAGCGCGCTCGAGATGTACGCGTACTCGAGGCGGCTGCTCGTGTCGTTGTAGTTGACGTCGCCCGCGGACACGCCGTCGTCGGGGAACTCCGAGCCGATGTTGTCGCCGGCGGCGCTGAAGCCGCGCGACTCGGTCCCGCGCCAATCGTCGCCCATGTTCCACATGTACAGGTTGGCTTCCACCGACTCCCAGTACGCATTGGACGTGCCGGTGTAACCAACGGCCTGACCGCCGCCCCACATCGCGACGTAGTGGTCGCGCGCCGTCGTGCCGCTGGAGTCGTACACGTTGACGATCGAGGGACGACCGAGCGTGTAGCCCATGGCGGTGGTGTCGGACGTGTTGGTCTGCTCCCACAGGAAGGTGGGGGCCGTCGGGTCGGTGATGTCCAACGCGAGCGTGACCGGGCCGCCGAGCCCCTGTTGGACGACCACGACACGGTGCCACTCACTGCCGTCGCTGGCCTTCGACCCGTCGCCGTCGCTGTCGATCCAGACGTCGTCCACCACGGGGCTGCCGTCGAACAGGAAGGTGCGCCCGTACCACATCAGCCCGATGAGGCTGTTGGCCCACTCCTCATCCTTGTCGCGCATGAGGAGGTACCCGGGGATCCACGCCCAGAGCTCTTCACCGGCCTCGTCCTCCGTGGCGGTGACGGGGTCGTCTTCGAGGCGGAACGCATGGAGCATGCCGTCGTTCGCCGCGACGAGCACGATCGACGGGACGTCGTCTCCCTCGAGCATCTCGAGGAACGCACGGTAGGTGGGGTCGACCGCGTACACGCTGTTACGCGCGGTGGTCACGACGGGGATGGAATAGGGCGAGTCGCCGAGCTTCCAAGCGCCGCGTTCCATCTCGATGTAACGGAACTCCGCATCCGGCAGACCACGCGCGAAGTCGACGAGGCTCTGGAGGTCGTCGCCGTCGACCATGCAGTCCCCGTCGAGGTCGTACGCGTCGTTGGCCGCGCAGGGAGAGGTCGTGGCCGACACGCTCGTGTCGAAGTAGGTCGAAAGGACCGACGAGCTGGCGCCGACGGCGCGCGCGAACTCGTAGTCGAAGCCGATGCGACCGGCGGAGCGCTCCGACGCCAGGGAGCTGAGGCCGGACGCGCCGTCTTCGAAGGTGTAGATGTCGCGCTTTCCGACACCGTCGCGGTCGTCCGGGTTCGACTCGCCGGCGGTGATCGGGCGGCTGACGAGGAGATCGCCGCCGTCCCAGACCGCGCCTTCGTACGCGCTCGGGCCGTCGTACAAGACCTCGCCGAAGGTGGCCGACGTGGGGTCCGTGTCGAGCGCGTAGGCACGGATGTGCCCTTGGGCCAGCGGGTTGTCGCCGGTCATCTCGAAGAACGTGTAGATGAGGTAGGCGCCGTCGGCGCTGAGCACGGGCGAGGAGCGCGTGTAGGTGCCTTCGGACAGGGCGGACATGATCGCGAGGACGGAGCCGAGGATCTCGCCGCCGTCCTCCGCGTTGTCGTAGACGCCGTCGCCGGAGGTGTTCGTGCTGGCGTTCTGGAACAGCGACTCACCGATCGAGCCGCTCGCGAGCCCCAAGGACACCGTGTGGACGATCGCGCGCTGACTGTCGGAGAGCGACGACTGGTCGGTATTGTAGATGTTGGCGACGACGTTGTCGTAGTAGCACTGCTCGTCGACGGAGCTCAGGCCCGCGGCGTCGCACGCGACCTCGCCGGCGGTGCCGTTGCTCGCCGAGGCGTAGTCGAACACGACCTGATCGTCGTCGGTGGGGCGATCCTTGGCGAGCACGATGAGGTGCACGTCGGTGCACGAGTACACGATGGGCGATTCGTTCCAGTCGCCGGTGTTCCCGTCGCCGTCGTCGTCCTCTTCGTCGTTGGTGGCCGAGAGCTGGAGGTAGGACTCCGCGACGTCCTCGAGGACCTCGCCGAGGTTCCGGCTCGTGCCGTTGGTCGTGACCGAGGACAGCGCGGCCGAGATCTCGTTGTAGGAGCTCCCGACCGGGGCGATCTGGGTGAACGCGTCGGAGCCGGAGGAGCTGGACGTCCCCACGACGCCGTACTGGGCGAAGTCGAAGTGGCGCGCGACCTGATCGATCGCCTCGAGCGTGTCCTCGAGGCAGGTGTCGCCCGTGGCCGACCCGTCGCACGGCGAGTCCATGTCGGTCGAGAGATCCACGACGAAGATGACGACCGGAGGCACCATCTCGATGGCGCTGAGCATCTCGTCGGTGCCGGACGCCGCGGCGAGCGCCGGCGCCGGCGCGAGGAGCGGGACGAGGAGCGAGAGGAGGCCGATGCGCATGGGGGTCACCGAACTTTGCACGAGTCGCGCATCACCTTTCGAAGGGTGACGACAACTTCCGCGCGTGCGGGGTTCATCGTGGAGGACATGGTGGAATCGGTGAAGGTCGCCGTGCTGTGCATGTCCCAGTAGTCGCTGCGGTACCCCACCGTGCTGTCTTCGGTGGAGTACCCCGGCGGCGGGTTGCCGCACTTCTGGAACACGGCGTCGACCTCGTAGATCCCCTGGTTCATGGGGAACGAGGCGCCCTCGTAGAGGGTCTCGGCGTCGACCTCGGGCACGAACATCCCCCCGGTGTCGGCGGCGTCGTAGCCTTCGTCGACCGGGGTGATCGTCTGGAGCTGGTACCGCGCGTGCTGGGTGCCGGCGTCGGCCGTGTTCAGCACCATCATGTGCCGACGGTTGAACGTGGCGACGCGATTGTCGACCCCCGCGATCGTGAGCGAGGTCGAGCCGATGACCGTCAACAGGGCGATCAGCACGAGCGCCACGAGCATGGCGTAGCCGCGACGGCGGCGGCGCGAGAGCGTCATCACAGCACCCTCAACATCTTGAAGTTGCGCACGGTCGCCTCGGTGCCGGACGGCAGGCGGAAGTAGTGGTCGGTGGTCGACGACGCGGGGTTGTCCGCGAGCGCCGGACGCTGACCGGTGTACAGCCGCCGCGGATCTTCGCGGCTGCTGCGCTGCACGATCTCGATGCGCACCATGTACACGTCCGCCGCCTGGGAGGCGGTGATCGAGTTCACCCACGACGAGGAGGTGTCGTCACAGGACTCGAGCGTGGTGTCGTCGAGGTCGTCGAGGCAGTAACGAACTTGGAGATCTTCGACGTTGTCGACGAGGGGCACGTCGTTGGCGCTCGGGGCGTCGAGGTCCATGTCCATCATGAGGACCGGGTGCTCGGCGCTGCCGGGCCCGATGCCGTCGGACTCGTCCGCGTCGATGTAGAAGGTGACCACGTCGGCGCGCGCGCACTTCATGACCATCGGCAGGTTGTCGCTCGACGAACAATCGTCGTCGAAGTCGAGGTAGCCGGTGTTCGAGTTGACCCGCAGGGTGCCCGTCGGATCGCCGTCGCCCGCGAGCTCCCACATCCACGAGCGCAGCGTCGCCGCGGCGACGTCGTAGCACATGACCAGTTCGCCCGCCCGATATTGTGCGAGGCTCGTGGCGTTGTCCATCAGGTCGGCCTGGAAGTGCAGCTCGTCGGTGCCGCAGGCCGGCGGGGTGTCGTCCCAGGTGGTCATCGCCACCGACGCGTCCATCGCGACGAAGGTGACGGCGTCCGAGCCGTTCGGCCCGGCGCCGTTGTAGGAGATGATCGCTGGCAACGCCGAGTCCGCGTCGCCGCCGGCGCCGAAGATGCCCGTGGTCGTGCCGTTCGTGCCGAGGCCCGCGGTGCGCGCGGTGCGGGACATGATGTCGAGCGCGAGCCGCGAGCTCTGGTGCATCTCCATCTGGATGTCCTGGTACACGAACGCCTTCACCTGCGACGTGAACAGGTTGTAGAGCGCGGAGACCACGAACAGGCCGATCGCGATCGCGAACATCAGCTCGACGAGCGAGAAGCCACGACGGACGGAGGGGCGCGACGCTCGCATCTCAGGAGTCCCGGTAGCGGAAGGAAGAGACGGTGGTGCCGTGACGCGTCGAGAACGCGTCGTCCGGGAACGTGCAGCGCACGCGCACGCGGATCCACGTGTCGTCCGGCGGGTCCATCGACGTGACGTCCCACGTCACGGTGTACATCGCCGGCGTGAGCTCCGCGTCGACGGCGCTGCCGAGCGCGTTGACCTCGTGACCCAGCCCCCACTCGAGGTCGTCGTACATGCCGACGGCGTCGGCCTCGCCGCCGCCGTCGCTCACGTCGCGCGCGCCGCCCACCTCGGTCCAGTCCATCGCGACGATGCGCTCGAGGTGGGTCTGCGCCAGGTAGGTGCACTCGGTCAGGCGGCGGGCGTTCTTGTTAGACCGCAGCGCCTGCGAGTGGAAGCCGAACATGACCACGAGGGAGAACCCCAGCAGGGCCGAGGCGATCATGACCTCGATCATGGTGAAGCCGCGGGAGCGGCGGCGCGCGGCGGAGAGGGGCGTCGGCATCGACGGACGACGTAGCAAGACGCGCGCCACGAGCACGGTGGCTCCGACGCGCTCGTGAGCCCCGTGAGGCCGACCACCGACTAGGAAATGTTTACCCATGTGTGGCGGCCCTACCCAGGCGCCGACGGGCACGCGTCCCGCACCCGGTCCGTCGCGCGCCGCACGTCGCGCCGCAGCTCGTGGAGCCCGGGAATGTCGACGCCCGTGGCCTCCGCTTCGTCCAACGAGGCGTTCGCCCGGGACAGCCACTCCCGCACCGGAGGCGCGGTGGCGGCGCAGTCCGCGGGATCGACCCGCCCGGCCGCCCCCGCGTGAAGCGCGCGCGCGCGCGTGACGCGCGCCATGGCGTAGACCCGACCCGACGAACCCCGCGCGGCGGCATCGGCGGCGGCGATCGCCTCTTCGTACCGTTGCAACGCACGGAGGCACTCCGCTCGGACGAGCTCGACCTCGGCCGGGCGCTCCGCCAGCGCGTCGAGCCGGGCGAGCGCGCGCGCCGCGTCGCCGCCGCGGAGGTCGAGCAGGGCGAGGCTCTGGGCGACCGACGGGTCGTCCGGCGCGCGAGAGGCCGCCTCCTCGAGCCGGCGTCGCGCCACCGCGAGGTTGCCGGCGGCCATCGCCGCGCTGCCGAGCCCCCGGAGGCAGTCGACCCGCTCGGGGTGGAGGTCGACGCACCGCTCGAAGGTGGCCCGCGCGAGCTCGGTTCGGCCGGCGAGGTGGAGCGTCCACGCGAGCCCATAGAGCGCGGCGCCGTCCTCCGGCGCCACCTCGATCGCGGCCTTGAAGCGCGCCTCCGCGACGTCGAGCTCGCCCCGCGCGAGGGCGGCCTCGCCCGCGGCGACGTCCCGGGAGGGGCCGCACCCCATGAGGGCGACGAGCGCGAGGAGCGTGCTCACGCGTCGAGCCCGTACTCGCGGATCTTGTACAGCAGGGTCTTGTAGGCGATGTCGAGGGTGCGCGCGGCTGCGGACTTGTTGCCCTCGCACCGGGCGAGGGCGCGGGCGATGAGCTCGCGCTCGAGCGCCGCGAGCCGGCGGGGCAGGTTCAGGTCGTCGTCGGACGCCCCCACCGCGTTCGAGCGCGCCGCGCGCACGTCGGCCGGGAGGTCTTCGAGGCGCAGGATCGCCCCTTCGCTGACGAGCAGCGCGCGCTCGAGCGCGTTCTCGAGCTGGCGCACGTTTCCCGGCCACGGGTGCGCGAACAAGGCGGCCGCCGCCTCGGGCGCGAGCGCCGGGCGCGGCAGGCGCATGCGGCCGCACAGGCCCGACAGGAGGTGATCGACGAGGAGCGGCACGTCGTCGGGGCGCGCGCGCAGCGGCGGCACGTCGAGGTGGACGACGGCGAGCCGGTAGTACAGGTCCTCTCGGAAGCGGGGCGGCTCGAGGGGCTGAGCGGAGGCCGCCACGATGCGCACGTCGACGTCGGTGTCGCGCTGGGCGCCGAGGCGCCGCACCGTGCCCTCCTGGAGCGCGCGGAGCAGCTTCGCCTGGAGCGCCGCGGGCAGGTCGCCGATCTCGTCGAGGAAGAGCGTGCCGCCGCTGGCCTGCTCGAACAAGCCCGGACGGGCGCCCACGGCCCCGGTGAACGCCCCGCGGACGTGCCCGAAGAGCTCGCTCTCGAGCAGCGTCTCCGGGATCGCGGCGCAGTTCACCGCCACCCAAGGCCCCTGGGCTCGCGGCGAGAGCCGGTGGATCGCGCGCGCGAGGAGCTCCTTGCCGGTGCCGCTCTCGCCGGTGACGAGCACCGTGCTGTCGTGGCGGGCCGCCCGGACGAGCACGCGGAGCACCTCACGGATGCGCGCGGACTGTCCGACGAAACCCTCGATGTCCTCGCCCGCCTTCTCGCGGAGTCGGGCGTTCTCGACCGCGAGGCGCCCGCGATCGGCCGCGAGGGACTCGCGCTCCGCGAGCTTCTTGAGGACGAGGACGATCTCGTCCGCCTTGAAGGGCTTGTTGATGTAGTCGTAGGCGCCGCGCCGCATCGCTTCGAGCGCCGTGTCGAGCGTGCCGTACGCGCTCATCATCACGACGGGCGGCGCTCCGGGCGGCAGCGCCTCCAGCAGCCCCAGGCCGTCCAGACCGGGCATGCGCACGTCGCACAGCACCACGTCGACCTCGCGGATGAGCGCGAGCGCGGCGCGACCGTCCGCGGCCGTGCGCACGGCGTAGCCCGCACGTTCGAGGATCAACGTGAGCAGATGACGGAGGTTCTCCTCATCGTCGACCACGAGGACCCGAGTGGGCGCGTCGGACACCCGCGCATGGTATCTCGTCGCCCGTGCGCGTCGCCTTCGTCGTCCATGGCTTTCCGCCACACGAGCACGCCGGCACCGAGACGGCCACTGCGCGGCTCGCGGAGGCGCTCGAGCGGCGCGGGCACCGGGTCCGCGTGCTCGTCGCGGCGCCGCGCGCCGGCGCCCGGCAATACGCGATCGAGGACGACGGGCGCGTGTTGCGGCTCACCCAGAACGCGCCGTACGCGGGGCTCCGGGCGGCCCACGTCGATCGCGCCGCCGAGCGTGTCGTCCGCGACACCCTCGCGGCGTTCGCGCCGGACGTCGTGCACGTGCAGCACCTCCAGAACCACGCCATCCCGTCGTCCCTGGACTACCCGACGGTGTGGACGCTCCACGACGCGTGGGCCTGGTGCGCCGCGGGCGGGCAGCTCTTCCGCGACGGCGCGCCCTGCGCGGGCCCGGGGGCCGCGTGCCCCGCGTGCGCGTCGGCCTGGAGCCGCGACCCGCCGATCGTCCGCGCGGCGCTCGGCATCGCGGGCCGACTCGGGCGCTGGGTGCCCCCCGA
>CAMAXZ010000092.1 GCA_945862325.1 Klebsiella pneumoniae | reverse complement strand
CGACCCCGCCCATCGCGCCGAGGTCGACGCGGCGGCGGCGGGCGGCGCCGCGTGGTGGGGGGCCGACGGCCGCCTCTACACGAACGGCTCGCGCCCGACGCCCGAGGCGCCCGCGCGGTGGGCGCCGGCCCTTCGAGCGCTGGCGGAGTCCGGCGCCGCCGGCGTCGACGCCCTGTGGTACGCCCTCGCGGCCACCCAGGTGGGCCGAGCCGACCTCGCGGGGGCGTCGCTCGGGGACGCCCTCGCGGTGGGGGGGGATCGCCCGGCCGAGCTCGCCGAGCTCGCCACGCGTCTCGTCGCCGCGGGCGACCGCGAGGCGCGCGCCGTGCTCGCCCGCCTGCGCCTCGCGGCCGGAGACGCCGCCGGGGTGATCGCCCTGCTCGACGGCCAGCCCGGCCTGAACGTGGAGGAGCGCGTGGCCCTGGTGCACGCGATGCGCGTCGGAGGTCGGCTGAACGACGCCGCCGCGCGATGCCGCGAGGCGCTCGCGGACGACGACGACGGCGCCCTCTGGCTCGAGCTCGCGCGCTGTTGCGTCGCCGGCGCGGACCTCGCCGGCGCCGACGAGGCGTTGGCGCGCGCTGCGCGGCGGCCCGGCGTGCGCGCCGCCGACATCCTCGTGCTCGAGCTCGTGGTCGCGGTGCATCGGGTCGACGCCGGCGCCGACCCTCCAGGGCTCGACGATCTCCTCGCCCGGGTGGACGCGGCGTCCGCTGGGGCCGCGGTGCCGTCCGCCACGCTGTCCGCCGCCGGCCGCCTGCTCACCCGCCAGGGCGACCTCGAGCGCGGCGACCGCCTGCTCGCGCGCGCGGTCAGCGCCGCCGACGCCGAAGGCGACACCCGGCGCGCCGCCGGCACGCGGCTGAACCGCGGAAGCGTCCTCCTCCGACTCGGGCGCGGCCGCGAGGCGCGCGACCTCTACGTGGAGGCCCTCGCCCTGGCGGAGGCCGCGGGCCTGGACGACCTTGCGCAGCGCTTGCATTACTCCCTGGCCGACCTCGAGATCCGCAGCGGGCGACTCCCGGCCGCCGAGGCCCACCTGCGCGCCTTCGAGCGCCTCGGCGGGGGGCCCGAGGCCGCCGGCCGCGCCGCGGTGCTTCGGGGCCTGCTCCTCCGCGAGCGCGGCGAGCTCGCTGCCGCCCGCGCCGCGCTCGAGGCCGTCGCCGCGCGGGACGCCGGCGGCGCGCGGAACGAGCGCGACATCATGCTCGCGCGCCTTCAGGTCGAGCTCGGGGAGCCGGACGCCGCCCTGGAGATCCTCGCCGCGACGCCACCCTCCAACGACCCGTGGCTCTCGGCCACGCTCGAAGCCGTCCGCGGCCGGGCGCAGCTCGCGGTCGCGCGGCGCACGCTCGCCCTCGCGCGCGATGGGGTGCCGGACGACCCCGAGCCGGTGCGCCGCCGCGACGTGGGGGAGGTGCTGCTCGCGGCCGCGGGCGAAGACCTCGACCCCGACCAGTTCGCCGCGCGGCGACGGGACCTCACCGCCGCGGCCTCGATGCTGCGCGGCGCCGACGCCGCGCGCGCCGCCACGCTGCGCGATCGCATCCTCGAGGGCCCGGGCGCCGCGCTCGACGGCATCGTGGCGCTCGCCGAGGCGGTCCAGGACCCGAAGCGCCTCCCCGCCGCGGTCGCGCGCCTGATCACCGAGGCGCTCGGCGCCCACCGGGTGCTGATCATGATGCGCGTGCCCGGCCTCGGCCGCGTCACCTGGACCGAGCTCTCCGGCGCCGAGGCCGCCGGGATCGGCGAGGAGGTCCTCCGGCGCATCCGGACCGCGTCGGACACGTGGGTGTCGGCCAACGCGCACGCGGACCCCCACCTCCGCGAGACCTCTGTCACCGTGCGCACCTTCGAGCTCAAGAGCCTCCTCGCCGTGGCCATTCCGGTCGGCGACGAGGCGATCGGCGCGTTGTACGTGGATGATCTTCATCGCGCCAATCGCTTTGGGCACCTCGAGGTCGAGCTCCTGCAGCGCCTCGGGCGCGCGGTGGGGCGCATGCTCCCCCTCGTGCAGGCGGCGGCCCGCCCCGCCCCGGCGGTGCTCCTGGAGCCGAAGGACGTGTACGGCGTCCTGCTCGCGGACCGTCGTGACATCGAAGCGCTCGAAGAGCGGATTGACATGCTCCGTGGTCAGCAGATCGCGAACGTGCTGATCACCGGGCCCACGGGCGCCGGAAAGAGCGTGCTGGCCGAGCGCCTGGCCAGGGAGGTGTTCGGGCTCAACGGCGTCGAAGTGGCGGTGATGCGCAAGGGCGAGCCGCAATGGCTCATCACCCAGCTCGCCGGGTCGTTCAAAGGGGAGTTCACCGGGGCGCTCCAGGACCGCCCGGGCATCATCCATCGCGCCCTCAAGAACCGCAGCGCGTTGTTCCTCGACGAAGTGCAGAACCTCGACGACACCGGCCAACACATCCTCCTCCCCCTGTTGGACATTCCGCGTCACTTCGGTGGCCTGACGGGCTCTTCGGGGAAGATCTCCCAGCCGTTGCACATCCTGCTCGGGACCAACGCGGACGTCGACAATGGCCGTTGGCGCGAGTACTTCCGCGAGGACCTCTGGTATCGGATGGCGCACGTCCACATCCATCTGCCGCCTCTCCAACAGCGCGGCGCGGAGGTGGTGTACCAGTACCTACGCCGAATCTACGAGGCCGAGGGCGCGCCGGAGCCGGAGGCGGTGTTCGAGACCCCCGCGTTGGAACGGATGACGACACACAAGTGGCCCGGCAACCTCCGCGAGCTGCACCACGTGGCGGTGGCCGCCGCCTCCTTGAGCCGGGCGCGCGGTCTGCGGCTCACCCCCGCGGATCTGACCTGGCTCGACGCGCCCACCGCCGCGATCGCGCGGTCCGTCAACCCGCTCGACCCGGTGATCTCGGCGTTGAAGCTCGCGGGCTGGCGTCAGATCGAAGCCGCGGCGATCCTCGGGATGGCCCCGTCGCAGCTCAACAAGCTGCTCAAGAAGCACGACCTGCTGGACACGGTGAAGGCGCGGCGCAGGGCGGCGCGGAAGGACGGGTGAGCCCGCGTCGTGCCGTGTCGGGGCGGCGCACGCTCACACCTCGACGGCGAGCTCCTCCTCCTCGATCTCGAACGGGAGGGCCTCGCTGGAGCGCCGGTACACCCGCACCATTCGGGCGCCGATCCCGTCGAGGCGCCGCCGCGCTCCCAGCGCGGCGAGCCCCGCGCCGAGCCCCGGGAGCCAGCGGCCGACCCGCTGCGACACCTGCGCGACGGCGCGCCGCACGACCTGTCGGCCCACCCAGACGGTCGCTTGCTCGGTGGAGGGGAGGTGGGTGCGCAGGAGCTCGGGCAGGTCGCGGACGCGCAGACCGGTGGCGCCCTGCGTGGGGAGCTCGACCTCCCAGCCCGCGGCGAAGGCGCGCCACATGAGCGCGCGCCCGGCGTCGGTCTCGGGGTCGACGCCGTAGACCACGGCGAGGCGCTGCGCGAGCCGAAGCGACTGCACGAGGGCCGCGGCGAGCTCCGGGGGCACCGCGAAGCCGCCGAGCGCGCCCGCCGCCGCGCCGACCGCCGTCGCCGTGCCGCGCGCCCGCCGGATGACCTCGCGCGCGGTCGCGTCGAGCTGGGCGATCGACGGTCGCGCGCCCACTTCCGGGTCGAGCCACGCCAGGCCCGCTTCACGGAGCTCCGTGCGGACCGTGGCGGTGGGCACCGAGACCAGGGCGTAGAGGCGCGGGAGGGTCTCCGCGTCGGCGCGCTCGGTCAGGAGGGCGAAGAGCTCGGCGAGGGGCGTCGGCATGTCAGAAGTCGAAGCCCACGTCGAGGCCGGGGAGGAACCGCCACTCGGCCGCCACCGCGGAGTCGCCGCCGACGACCTCGGCGGGGTCCTCCGCGACGACCACCTGCGCCTTGAAGCCGGGGTTGAGCGTGAGCCAGTCGCGCACGCGGACCGCGACCCCGGCCCCGAGGGAGAGGCCCGGCGAGACCGTGTTCGTGACGATGGCGGTGGCTCCCTCGAGCGAGGGGGCTTCGGCGCGGCTGCGCGCGACGGCGATCACGAGCCCGAACCGCATCCACGGCACCGCCCACACCGGCGCTCCGGACCCGCCGGGGCGCACGTCCGCGCCGATGCGCGGGCCGACGTCGAGCACGAACCAGTCGCGCCAGCCACGGAGCGCGTCCGCGGGCACGTCGACGCCGGGGAACCACACCCGGGCGTCGACGATGGCCTGTCGCGAGTGCTCGAGATCGAAGGAGAACGCCGAGACGTCGCTGAACGTGGCCTCGAAGCCGACGCGCTCCGCGAGCCCGGGCGCGTGGCCGCCTCCGTTGCGGCCCGCCGACAGCGCGGCGCCGGCGCCGAACACCGCGGACACCCGGTGACGGCGCTCGGCGTCGAGCGGCGCTTCGGCGACCGCGGTCGTCACGAGGGCGACGATCAGGCTCACACGCCCTCCAGGGTGGCGCGCGCGTCCGTCACGCCGAAGCGCCCCGCGGCGTCGCGGGTGAGCGCGGCCGCGGCCACGTCGGGGTCGTGCGTGAAGAACAACCATCCGCCGCGCGCGAGGAGATCGTCGAGCAAGGCGCGCTTCTCGTCGACGAGCTGCTCGGGGTTGCGGTCGTAGCCCATCGTGACGGGCACGTGGACCCACGGCCGGCCGGGGATGAGGTCCGACGCGAACACCATCGGCCCGAGCGCGGTGGGGATCTCGGGGAGCAGGAGCCCGGGGGTGTGGCCATCGCTCGTGTGGAAGCTCCACCCGGGGAGCTCGGCGTGCGTCGGCCCGTCGACGAGCGACAGGCGGCCGCTGGCCTCGAGGAGGGCGTCGAGACCGGGGATGAAGCTCGCCTTGTCGCGGGGATGCGGGGCGCAGGCGCGGGCCCACGCGGCGGCGCCCACGAGGTAGCGCGCCTTGGGGAACAAGAGCCGAGGCGCGGCGTCGGGGGCCCAGGCCGCGAGCAGGCCGCCGGCGTGGTCGAAGTGCAGGTGCGAGAGCACGACGACGTCGATGTCGGCGTCGGACAGGCCCGCCGCCGCGAGGGAGTCGAGCAGGACGTGACGGGGCTCGTCGACGCCGTACCGGTCGCGCAGCTCCGGCGCGAAGAAGGCGCCGATGCCCGTCTCGACGAGGACCGTGCGCGCGCCGTCGCGGACGAGGAGCGCCCGGCAGGCGAGGGAGATGCGGTTCGCGGCGTCGGGGGTGGACCAACGCTGCCACAGGGCCCGCGGCGCGTTGCCGTACATGGCGCCGCCGTCGAGGCGCT
This sequence comes from Klebsiella pneumoniae, assembly GCA_945862325.1. GTDB lineage: Bacteria > Myxococcota_A > UBA796 > UBA796 > SXON01 > CAMAXZ01. The sequence continues at coordinate 5,370 of CAMAXZ010000092.1, read as the reverse complement.
GGCGATTGCCGTCGATGGACCAGAGGGTGGTCGTCATCCCACCCGTCTATCGCGGGAGCGGCTCGACGATCCCCGCCTGCAACCAGCCCTCGGTGACGGGGGTGCAGCGCGCGCACCGTACCCGGCGGCGCAGGGGCAGATCCTCTCCGCGGACCTCCACCTCGGTGCCGAGCGCCACGACGACGAACAGGGGGGTGCCCGCGTCATCCACGATCGTGGCCGGCACCGCCGTGATTCGGGCGGCGTAGGGGTCGAAGGCGTCGGGGGCCGGCGCTTCTTCCGGCTCCGGCACCGTGCCGTCCGCGGAGGCCGTCGCGTAGGCGCGCTCGGGCCCGCCGTCCTCCGGCTCGGCCACGGGCTCGGCCCCGGCCTCGGCCTCGTACGGCGCGCGGATCCCCATGGCCTCGAGGGCCTCGGGCGGCGGCGGTGGCGGCGACCACGGGCCCGGCCGCCAGCACGCGATCAGCCCCCACAGGACGAGCATGCGACGCAGTATACGCGCCGCGGGCGCGCGCGGGCGGTGGGTGGGCGCCCCCGCGCCGGATAGGGGCGCGGATGCTGCGTCCCGACGCGAACATCGCGGTGGTCGCCCCTTCCGGGGGCTTCGACGAGGAACGCCTGCTCCGGGGGATGGCGATCGCCTCCGACTGGGGCTTCGTGCTGCATCGCATGCCCAGCGTCGGGGCCCGCTGGCGCTACCTCGCCGGCGACGACGCGACGCGCCGTGCGGACCTCGACGAGGCCTTCAGCGGCGCGTACGAGGCGGTGTGGATGGCGCGCGGCGGCTACGGCCTCGCGCGGCTGTTGCGCGGGATCGACCTCGATCGGTGGGCGCGCGTGCCGTTGATCGGCTTCTCCGACGGCACGACCCTGCTCAACGTCCTCGCCGCCGCCGGGCGGCCGGCGGTGCACGGGCCGGTCCTCACCTCCCTGGGCGACGTCGTGGACGACGACAGCCGCGCGCACCTCCGCGCGATGCTGCTCGGCGCGCCGGTGGGCCCGATGCGCGGGCGGACGCTGGTGCCCGGCACGGCCGAAGGCCGGTTGATCGGCGGAAACCTGTGCTTGATGGCCTCTGCGTGCGGTACGCCGTGGCAGGTGGATGCGCGCGGGGCCATCGTCGTGATCGAAGAGGTCGGCGAGGCGCCGTACCGCGTCGACCGCTACCTCCGGCAGCTCCTCGACAGCGGCGCGCTCGGCGGCGCGGCCGGCTTCGCCGTGGGCGAGCTCCGCGGCACGCAGCCGCCGGACGGCGCGGCGTGGGGGCTCGACGCCCTCGTGCTCGACGCCCTCGGCGGGCTCGGCGCGCCGATCGTCGTCGATCTCCCGATCGGGCACGGCCCGCGGAACCGCGCGTTCCCGGTCGGCGTCCGCGCCTCGCTCGGCGAGGGAGCCCTGTGCTGGTGAGCACCCTCGACGCCCTCCTCGCGGAGGCCGAAGGGCGCGTCGCGCCGAACGTGGCCGCGTTGGTCCTGCAGGACGGCGCCGTTCGCTACGCCCGGGCGCCCGACCGCGTGTTCGACCTCGCGTCGCTCACCAAGCCGCTGTGCACGGCGGAGCTCGCGATGCGCGCCATCTCGAACGGACGGATCGGGCTCGAGGATCACCACCCGATCCTCCCGCCCGGCGTCACCGTGCGCCACCTGCTCCAGCACAGCTCCGGGTGGCCGGCGCACGAGCGCTTCTACACGCGTTGCGCCGACCGCGCCGCGCTCGTCGCCGCGGTGCTCGCGACGCCCCCCGAGGCCGCGCCGGGGGCGCGGCACCGCTACTCCGACCTCGGCTTCATCGCGCTCGGGGAGGTGCTCGCCGCCGTAGGCGTCGACGACGCGGGCGGGATGCCGCTCGACGCCCTGTTCGCGCGCGCGTGGCCGGACGGCGCGCTCCGCTTCGGGATGGCGACGGTCGACGACGACAACGCGCGGGTGATGGGCGGCGTCGCCGGGCACGCCGGCCTCTTCGGCAGCGCGAACGCCGTCGGCGCGGCGGCGATGCGCTGGCTGCGCGGCGACGTGCCGCTCGCCGCGCGGGCCTTCGTCGAGCGCGGCCCGGGGACCCACGCCCTCGGCTGGGACACCGCGAACGCGGACGGCACGAGCACCGCCGGCGCGAACCCGCCCCCGGACACGGTCGGGCACCTCGGATTCACCGGGACCTCCCTCTGGTTCAGCCCATCGACCCGTCGCGTCTCCGTGCTCCTCACCGACCGCGTCGCCTACGGCGTCGACCCCGCCCCGATCCGCGCCCTGCGCCGTGCCTTCCACGGCGCGGCCTGGGTCGGATAGGGGACGCCTCGAGGCAACCCTTATGAGCGACGAGACGACGCCGCGCTGGTTCGAGCAGGCGCCCAACCCCTTGGTGGACGAGCCGCGCGCGAACCCCTCGGTCAAGGAACTCTGGGTGCGTTGCCCGGGTTGCTCGCAGATCCTGTACCGGCCGGCCCTGCAAGAGCAGCTGGCGGTGTGCCCCCACTGCGGCCACCACCACCGCTGGGACGCGATCCAGCGCCTGCACTGGCTCGTCGACCCGGGCTCCTTTCAGCGCCACGACGCCGGCGTCGCCCCGACCGACCCCCTCCGCTTCGTGGACGGCAAGCCGTACGCGCAGCGGCTGGCGGCCACGCAGCGCAACGTGGGCGAGCTCGATGCCTACGTCGCCGGCAGCGCCACGATCGACGGCGTACCGCTCGAGATCGGCACGTTCAACTTCCGGTTCATGGGCGGATCGATGGGCTCCGTCGTCGGCGAGCTGGTGACGCGCCAGTTCGAGCGCGCCGCCGCGCTTCGGCGTCCGGCCTTGGTGATCAGCCAGAGCGGCGGCGCCCGGATGCAGGAGGGCATCCTGTCGCTCATGCAGATGGCGAAGACCTGCGCGGCGCTCGCGCGCCTCCGCGACGACGCGAAGATGCCGTACATCTCGCTCTTGACCGACCCGACGACCGGCGGCGTCGCGGCCTCCTTCGCGATGCTCGGCGACGTCATCCTCGCCGAGCCCGACGCCCTGATCGGCTTCGCGGGCCCCCGCGTCATCCAGCAGACCATCGGTCAGGAGCTCCCCGAGGGCTTCCAGACCAGCGAGTACCTGCTCGCGCACGGCATGGTCGACCGCATCGTGCCGCGCTCCGAGCTGCGCGAGACCATCGCCCGCATCTTTCGCCTCCTCCTCCCGTGACCGACCACCCGGTGCTGGCGGCGGTGGCGCACACCGGCATGCGCCTCGGGCTCCCCCGCGTCCGGAGCTTCCTCAGCTTCCTCGGGGATCCCCACCTCCGCTACCCCGTCGTCCACGTCGCGGGCACCAACGGCAAGGGCAGCGTGTGCCGGTTCGTGGGGGCGATGCTCGACGCGCAGGGCCTGCGGGTCGGCGTGACGACGTCTCCCCACCTTCAGCAGGTGAACGAGCGGATCCGCGTCGGCGCGGCGCCGATCTCCGACGACGACCTCGACCGCCTCCTCTGGCGGATCGAGGCGCCGATGCGCGCCTGGGCGCGGGCGGAGGGGCTGGACGGCGACGGGCTGCCGCTGACGTGGTTCGAGCTGAGCGTCGCCGCGGCGTTTCAGCACTTCGCGGACACCGCGGTCGACGTGGCGGTCGTCGAGGTCGGCATGGGCGGGCGGCTCGACGCCACGAACGTGGTCGCGCCCGTCGTGACGAGCATCGTGACGGTCGGGCTCGACCACACGGAGCAGCTCGGACCGGATCACGCCTCGATCGCGGCGGAGAAGGCCGGGATCCTCAAGCCCGGCGTACCTGCGGTGCTCGGCCCGCTCAACCCCGCCGCGCTGCAGGTCGTGCGGGTCGTCGCGCGCGACCGCGGAGCGCCGATCGACGCGTACGGCGAGGCGTACACGGTGTCCGGCGGCGACGCCGGGTTCACCTACCGCGCGGAGGGCGTCGAGCGCGAGGGCCTGCGCGTGGGCCTCGCGGGGCACCACCAGGTGTCCAACGCCGGCGTCGCCGTGCGCATCGTCGACCGACTGCCGCCGTCCCTGCGGCCATCGGAGTCCGCCATCCGCGCCGGGCTGCTCGTCGCGCGCAACCGCGGGCGCCTCGAGTGGCTCGCGCCGGATCTGCTCGTCGACGGCGCGCACAACCCGGACGGCGCAGGGGTGCTCGCGAGCTACCTCGCGTCGCTGCCGCGCGACCGGCGCCGCACGCTCCTGCTCGGCGCGGGCGGCGAGAAGGACGTGCGGGGGGTCGCGGCGGCCCTCGCGCCGCACGTCGACCGCGTGTACACCACGTCCTGCGCCCACCCGAAGGCCCGCTCGCCGGGCGACGTGGCCACGCAGCTCGAAGGCATGCCGGTCCCGGTCAGCCCGGTCGGGCCGATCGAGGAGGCGCTCCCCGTCGCGCGCTCCAACGGGGACCTCGTCATCGTGGCCGGCTCCCTCTTCCTCGTGGGCGCCGTTCGGGACCTGGTCGGGGCGCCCTGAGCCGTGGGCGCGCCGCCGCCCGCGACGCCGGACCCGATCGAGATCCTCGCGCCGCGCATCGAGTGGACCCCCGGCGCCGCGGTGGCCGGGCCCGGGGTCGAGCTGCGCGTCGGCGACGTGCGCGTGACCGCCGAGCGCGCCACGTGGCGGCCCGGTACGCTCGAGCTCGAGCGCGGAACGATCTGGCGCGACTTGGGCCCGATCCAGTTCGAACGCGCGTTCGTGGCGCTCGACACCCGCGACGTGGAGCTCGAGGGGCTCGCCGCGGCGGTCGGGATCGGGGCGCTGCGCGCCGAGGCTGCGTCGGTGCCCGCGACGCCGCCGCCGAGCCCCGGGGTGGCGTGGACCGGAGAGCGCGTCGACTGGACGCCGTGCCTGTGCCCCGACGGCGGTCCGCCGGCGATCACCGTGCGGGCGCGGCGCGTTGGGGTGCGGCCGGCGCGGTTCGTCGTGGCGACCGGCGTCGTGGTGCGGGTGTTCGAGGTGCCGATCCTGCCGCTGCCGCTCCTGCGCGCCCCCTTGGATCCACGTCGGTTCCACCTCGAGATCCCGCAGCTCGGACACACCGGTGAGGGTTGGGCGGCGGCCTGGTACGCCCGCTTCGGGATCGCCGAGACCGACGTGCGCGCGGGGCTCTTCTGGCGTGGCCCACGGGGCGGCGGCGCGGCGGTCGAGCTGACGGCGCCGTCGGGGCGCGTGGCCGCTCAGGGGGCGTGGGATCTGGAGCAACAGCGCGTGCGCGGCAGCGCGGCGGGGCGCGGCGGCGTGGCCCGCGGGCGGTGGATCGCGGCGTGGGACCTCGATGTGCAGTCCGACGCCGACTGGGCGGTCGACTACTCCCCGGCGCACCTCGCGCGCGGCGTCGCGTGGCGGAGGAGCCGCGGGCGGGTCGGCGGGACGCCGGCGGACGGGGTGCTGGCGGAGGTGTTCGGGGACC
>CAMAXZ010000091.1 GCA_945862325.1 Klebsiella pneumoniae | reverse complement strand
CGTGGCGGGCGCGGCGCTCGTCGCGCCTTCGACGACCGCGAGCCGTCGCCCGGTCGCTTCGTCGTCGGGCGCGAGGGCGCGGGCCCGCGCGGCGGCCTCCGCGCCCTTCGCGTCGCCCGCCCGGGCCTCGGCGACGAGCAGCCACCGCTCCAGCTCGAGCGAGCGGGGCGCGCCGTCGGACGGAAGGAGCTCGAGAGAGGCCAGGGTGTTGCCGCTCGCCGCGCCGCCGGCGTTGAGCACCGCGAGCCCGAGGCTGCCGACCTTCGCGGCCGGCGTGCTGCCTTCGAGCTCCACCGCGCGCTTGAACATCGCCCGGGCCGCCGCGACGTCGCCCGCGCCGCGTCGGAGCTCCGCGAGGTACACGAGCACCCATTGCGCGGCTTCGCCCTCGCTGCTCTGCAAGGCGGCCTCGAGGCCGGTCTGGGCCGCGCGGACGCTGGGCGCGGTGAGGCTCTTTTGGACGGCGTCGGGGAGGAGCACCGACGCGGCGAGCGCCGGCGTGGCGAGCAGCAGGGCGGCAGCGACCGCGAGCCCTCGGATCATGGGCGGCTCCGCACGGCGTCGTCGAACGCGACGCGCTTGGGGTGGGCGCTGGCGCCGACGCGGGCGTCGAGCTCTTGCAGCGCGGCGCGCTGGGGGCCGTCGAGGGTGTCCGGCACCTCGACGACGACCTTCACGTGCAGGTCGCCGCGCGAGTTGCCGTTCGGAACGGGGAGCCCCCGCCCCGTGAGGCGGAACGACTTTCCGCTCGGCGTGCCGGGGGGCACGCGGATCACCGTGGAGCCGACGAGCAGCGGCACGCGCAGCTCGGCGCCGAGCACCGCCTCCGTCCAGCGGATCGGCGCCTCACACAGCAGGTCCGCGCCGCGGCGTCGGAACAGAGGATGATCCTCGATCTGGACCACCACGAAGAGGTTCCCCGGCGCCGGCGCGACACGTCCTCCCCCTTCGTTGCCACGGCCCTTCACCTTGAGCTTCTGCCCGGTGGAGACGCCCGGTGGCACCCGAACCTTCAGGGTCTCTTCGCGCGGGTGGCGGCCGTCGCCGCCGCAGCGGTCGCACCGCGCCGCGGGCTTGTAGCCACGACCGTCGCAGGCCGCGCAGGAGCCGCTGCGGAACAACATGCGCTGCCCGGTCTTCCCGGTGCCGCCGCAGGGGTCGCACTTCTCGCGGCCCTCGGGGGCATCGCCCGTGGCGTCGCAGGTCTTGCACCGCACCACCCGCGTGAGGGTGAGCGTGCGTTCGGCGCCGGTCGCGGCCTCTTCCAGGCTCAGGGTGACGACGTGCCGGAGGTCTTCGCCGACCGCGTCGCGGCGGAAGCCGAAGAAGCCGCCGATCGCCTCGCGCAGGATGTTGTTGAGCTCTTCTGGGCCCGGCGGGCGCCCGGTCGGCGTGAACAAGGGCCCGAGGCGGTCGTAGCGGGTGCGGGTCTCGGGGTCCCCGAGCACCTCCCACGCCTCCGCGACCTCGCGAAACCGCCGCTCCGCCTCGGCGTCGCCGGGGTTGCGGTCCGGGTGGTACTTCAGCGCTCGGGCGCGAAACGCCTTTCGAACGTCGTCCGTGCTGGCATTCCGGGGGACGCCGAGCACGGCGTAGTAGTCACGACGGGCCAACGAGAAACGCTCCTGCGGCGAGGGTAACGCGTCCGAGCGGCCGCGCCGCCCGCCGGCCCGGGCGGGGCGTCAGGCGTCGTCGACCAGCTCGTCGCCGATGGCGAGGGCCGGACGCGCCGCGTCCGTGCGCGCGGTGCTGTAGAGGGACTCGGCGATGCGCTGCGCGGCGACGGCGAGCGCCTCGTGGGCCGCCCCGATCCGGGTCGCGTCGCCGGTGTCCATCGCCTCTTCCGCCGCGTGGAGGGTCGTGCGGATGCGCTCGGCGTCGGCGGGCGACAGGCCACCGCCGAACTCCTCGACGCTGCGGCGCGTCGTGTACACGAGGCCGTCGAGCCGGTTGCGGGCCTCCGCGGCGGCGCGGCGGGCCTGGTCGTGCGCGCGGAAGGCCTCCGCCTCGGACACCGCCGCCTCGATCGTGTGGTCGTCGAGGCCGGAGTTCGACACGATCCGCGTGCTCTGCGCCCGGCCGGTGCCGCGATCCTTCGCGTGGACGTGCAGGATGCCGTTGCTGTCGAGCTCGAAGGTGACTTCGATCTCGGGGACCCCGCGAGGGGCCGGCGGCAGGCCGTGCATCTCGACGATGCCGAGGGACTTGTTGTCGTCGGCCATCTCGCGCTCGCCCTGGAGCACGTGGACGCGCACCATGTCCTGGTTGTCATGAGCGGTGGTGAACACCTTGGACTTGCGACACGGGATCGTGGTGTTACGCTCGATGATCGGCTCGAACACGCCGCCCGCCGTCTCGATGCCGAGGGACAGTGGCGTGACGTCGAGCAGGAGCACGTCCTTGACGTCGCCCTTGAGGACGGAGCCCTGGATCGCGGCGCCGATGGCGACCACCTCGTCCGGGTTGATGCCGCGCTCGGGGGTCTTGCCGAAGATCTGGACGACCTTCTCCTGGACGCGCGGCATGCGGGTCATGCCGCCGACGAGCAGGACCGCCTCGAGCTCCGACGCGCGGAGGCGGGCGTCCGAGAGCGCCTTGCGGCAGGGCTCCTCGAGCCGGTCGATCAGGTCGGCGACGAGCGTCTCGAGCTGGGTCCGGGTGAGCTCCGCCATGAGATGCAGGGGCCCCTCGGCGGTGGAGGTCAAGAAGGGGAGGTGAATGTCGGTCTCGGTGACGCTCGACAGCTCCATCTTGGCCTTCTCGGCTGCTTCCTTGACGCGCTGCATCGCGACCGGGTCCTGGTTGACCGAGACCCCCGTCTCTTCGGTGAAGCGATCGAGGAGCCAGGTGGCGATGCGGTTGTCGAAGTCTTCGCCGCCGAGGAAGGTGTCGCCGTTGGTGGCGCGCACCTCGAACACCCCGTTGTCGATGTCGAGGATCGACACGTCGAACGTGCCGCCGCCGAGGTCGAAGACCGCCACGCGCTGGTGGCCGCCGCGCCCGATGCCGTAGGCGAGCGCCGCGGCGGTCGGCTCGTTGATGATGCGGAGCACGTCGAGCCCGGCGATGCGCCCCGCGTCCTTGGTGGCCTGGCGCTGGCTGTCGTTGAAGTACGCGGGCACGGTGACGACCGCTTCGGTGACCGCCTCGTTGAGGTAGGTCTCCGCGATCGTCTTCATCTTCTCGAGGACCACGGCCGACACCTGCGGCGGCGACCACCGCTTGTCGCCCACGGCGATCCACGCGTCGCCGTTGTCGGCGCCGACGATGGGGTAGGCGACGAGGTCCTTGGTGCGCTGCACCTCCGCGTCGTCGAAGCGTCGGCCGATGAGCCGCTTCGCGACGCTGACCGTGCGTTGCGCGTTGGTCACGGCCTGGCGGCGGGCGATCTGGCCGACGAGGCGGTCCCCGTCGCGACCGAACGCGACGACGGACGGGGTCGTACGGCTGCCTTCGTCGTTGGGGATCACGACGGGCTCCCCTTGCTCCAGCACGGCCACGCAAGAATTGGTCGTGCCGAGGTCGATGCCGATCACCTTGCCCATGCGAAGACTCCAGGCGCGGGAAGAATACAGGGTCGCACGGAAGTGGTCAGCCCTCGTCGCCGTCGGCGGGGCGCGGCGCGGCGACCGACACGCGCGCGGGCCGGAAGAGCCGGCCGCGCACGCGGAACCCGGCGAGCAGCTCGTCGACGACCGTGCCTTCCGCCACGTCGGGCGCGTCGACGTGGATGACCGCCTCGTGCAGCGCGGGGTCGAAGGTGTCGCCGCGCGCGGCGGGGATGCGCTCGAGGCCGAGGCGGGCGAGCTGGCGCCGGAACTGCTCGACGAGCATGCGCAGGCCGTCGGCGAGGCGCGCGAGGTCGGCGCCCTGGTGCAGGCGCGCGCGCTCGACGTTGTCGTACACCTCGAGGAACGCCTTGAGCGCCCGCTCCTCGCCCTTGCGCTCGGCGTCCTCCGCCTCCTTGCGCGTGCGCTGCCGCAGGCGATCGAAGTCGGACGCGAGCTCCTGGTGCACGCGCCGCGACTCTTCGAGCTGCGCCTCGGTGGACTCGCGCAGGCGCGTCTGGCGGTGCGCCTCTTCTTCGGCGCGCGCGGCGCCGACGCGCGCGAGCTCCGCCCGCTGGCGCAAGCGCCGCAGCTCGTCGAGCAGCTCGGCGTTCGGCCGCGTGTCCGCGCGGGCCGGCTCCCCCTGGGCCCCGGCGCTGGAGGGCTGCACGGGGGGCGTCGACGAGACGGCGGCGGGCGCGTCGTGCGCGGGCGTGCCCCCCGCTTCGAGGTCGACCTCGATCTCTCCCGTCGCGTCGGCGCCATCCGCGGCGCCGGGCCGAAGCCGCGCGTCGACCGCGGCGACGGCGGCGTCGAGCAACGCCGGGTCGACCTCGATGTGGAGGTGGGAGAGGTCCTCGGGGGCACGTGGCGCGGGCATGGCGCGGGAGTATTCCGCACTCACCGCTGTCAGGGAAGGGGGGGAGGGTCGAAGGGCGGCGATCAAGGCTGCCGCGACGGCATCGGCGATCGCGAACGCATCGGGACGAAGGCGCACCCGGCCGTCCTCGACGGTCACCAGCGACGCGAGCGCCGCGGGCGGGGTGAACGTGAGGCCGGTGCGGGCGCGAACCGCGGCGACCGCCACACCGTCGACGTGGCGCAGGCCCGCCCCGATCAGCTCGGCCGCGAGCGGCGCGCCCTCCGGGCGCTCGCGGTGCGCGACGCCGTCGTCCGACGCGATCAGGGCGTCGACCGTGGCTTCGTTGATCGTGCGCGTGCCGTCGGGGAGCCACCCGTGCGCGGCCACCCCGAGCGCGGCCCATGGGCGCGCGAGCCAATAGTGCTCGTTGTGGCGCGCGCGGTGGCCGACGCGCGCGAAATTGCTGACTTCGTACCGGGCGAGCCCGGCGCGCCCGAGGCGCTCCACGGCCACCTCGTACATCTCGCGCCACTCGTCGTCGTCGACGGGGCGCAGTCGCCCCTTCGCGAAGGCGGTTCCCTCCTCGATCGTGAGGCCGTAGAGCGACACGTGGTCGGGGTCGTGCGCGAGCGCGCGATCGAGGTCGGCGACGAGGAGCGCGGTGTCTTGTCCGGGGACCCCGAAGATGAGGTCGATCGACAGGCTGTGGAACCGCGCGCGGGCGCGGCGCAGGGCCTCCGGCGCGGCCTCGGCGTCGCGTCGTCGTCCGAGGCGCAGGCCGAGCGCGCGGTCGAAGGTCTGCACGCCGGCCGAGAGCCGGCGCACGCCGACGTCCGCGAGGGCGTCGATCGTGCGCGCGTCGAGGTCGTGCGGGTTCGCCTCGAGGCTCACCTCGTCGGTGGGCCGGACCGCGTCGATCACCCGGGCGAGCTCCTCGGGCGGCGAGAGCGACGGGGTGCCGCCGCCGAAGAAGAGGGTCGTCGGCGCGGCGCCGTCGAAGGCGGTCCGCTGCGCCGCCCAGTGTCGGAGGAGGGCGTCGCCGTAGGCCGCGTGTGGCCGTTCGCGGCGGACGTCCACCGCGAACGCGCAGTAGGGGCAGCGGGCCCGGCACCACGGCAGGTGCACGTACACGCCGTACTCGGCGACGGTCACCAGTAGCCTTGCGCGGCGGACATCCGGAGCTCCCACACTTTCCGGGCGTCGAGCGCGCTCGGCGGCGGCGCGCCCGGCCCGGTGCGCAGCTCGACGAGGAGCGCGTGCAGCTCCCGGGCACGGTCGGGCTCCGAAGACAGGCGGTTGGCGCCCTGGAGCGGGTCGGCCCGCACGTCGTGCAGCCACCAGTTGTCTTCCCGGATCGCGAACTCTTCGAGGAGGTAGTTCGTGAGTTCGGGGTCGAGCGCGCTTCGGTTGAACAGGAACGCGCGGAGGGCGAGCATCCAGTCCCCCCGGCGGACGCTCAACATGTCGCCGAACTCGGCGTAGACCCAAGGGTCTTGCTCGCGCGATCCGCGCAGGAGGTCACGGCCCGGCAAGCCCGACGGCGCCACGGCGCCCGCCAGCGCGAGCACGGTGGGGGCCACGTCGACCAGCTCGACGAGGTCGGACACCTCGCCCCGCGCGCCGAAGGGCCCGAACATCGCGAGCGGGACGTGCGTCGTGCGCTCCAACAGAAGGTCGGACCAGGAGCCCTCGCGGAGCACCTGGCCGCGTTCCTGGCTGTCGCCGAGGTTGATGCCGTGGATGCCGAAGACGGTGGTGTAGCGCGCCCGCCGCCCGGGCGAGAGGCCCCCCACGAGCGCGCGCACCGCGAGGCCCGTACGCCCGGCCGCCTGGGTGTACGCCGGGTACACCTGGGTGTGGTCGATGCCGGTCGGGAGCCCGGTCGTGTCGAGCGTGACCCGCATCTGCTGGCGCAGGCCGGGGATCCAGCGGGCGTCGAGATCCGACGTGGCCACGACGAGCAGGCGCGGGCGGCTGTCGTCGGCGTCCCACCACACCTTCGCGGCGCGCTCGACCGCGGTCCAGTCGGTGGCGCGCTCGTCCCAGTCTTCCGACACGACGACGTGGTCCTGGAAGGCCGCGCCCAGCGCCCGCGCGCCGTGCAGGTCGGCGGTCACCAGGGCGGTGCGGTAGCCGTAGAGGCCGAGCACCCGCGGCACGGTCGCCACGTTGGATGGGAGCTTCGTGCACCAGGGGGCCGCGCGCTCGGCGTCGTCGGGCCCGGTCGGGGAGGCGCACATCGGGATGGCCGACGGGTAGCGCCCGGTCAGCACGCTGCCGAGGCTCACCGAGGCCGCCGGCGACTGGCTGTGGGCCTCCGTCCAGACGTACCCGGGCTCGCCGGCGAACGGAGCGAGGAACTGGTCGGCGGCGCGCGTCACCGGGTCCGCGCGCAGGCCGGCGACGCCGACGAGCACGAGATCCGGCGCGTCGGGCGCCGGGGCGACGATGGCCGCGGCGTCCTCCCGGGCGGGCGTCGGCTCGCCCGGTCCTCCGGCGCACCCCAAGGCGACCAGGACGATCATCGGCGTGCCACGAGATGGAAAATCCCAAGGAGCCACACGGTCGACATCGCGGCGTTGGCGCGGAGGGGGCTGTCGTCCGGCAGCGGGAGCCCGGCGAGCAGCGCGACGAGGTTCGCGGCGGGGACGAGGAACAACGCCGCGAGCAGCGTCGCGCGGGCGGCGGGACGCGCCCGGTCGAACACCACCGCGACGGCGGCGAGGGGGGCGAGCACGCGCAGGCCGAGCTCGATCGCCACCACCCCCTCGAGGCCCCGCCACAGCGCGAACCGCCACGCGCGCCGGGCCGTGCTCGCCGACCCCGGCTCGGCCGTGTCGCGCTCCTGGTGGATGCCCCCGGCGATGTCCATGAACGCCCACTCATCGGCGACGAACACGCCGAAGTTCCCGAGCTCGTCGGCGGTCCGGGTGACGCGCCCCCACACCCGCGGCGTCGGGTCCGGCCACGCGAGCACCGGCGTGGGCATCGCGCCGCCGCGCGCGGGATCGAGGGTCTGGACGCTGATCTTGGCGGGGAGGAGCAGCACCGCCGCGAGCACGGTGGCGGCCACGACCGCGCCGACGCGGCGCGCCCAGCCGTCCGTGGCGGACGCCGCCGCGCCGATCGCCAGCCCGAGCAGGGCGGCGGACTCCCACTGTGGCTCGCGCGCGCGACCCAGCTCGATCCACGGGAACGTCGCGGCCAGCGCAGCGGGGAGCCCTCCGTGGAGGTACGCCGCCGCGGCCGCGAGGTGGACGAGGCGCACGGCGGGGTGAGCCGGCAGCGCGAGCGTCGCGGTCGACAACGCGGCCCCGAGGGCGGTCGACCAGAGCCGCAGCGGGAACGGAAGCGCCGGGTCCCACGCGTGCGCCGCCACGCTGACCCACGCGCAGGCGGCCACCAGCGCGGCGGGCCGGTTCGCGGCGGGCAGGTAGCGGTCGAGGACGGGCGCCATCGGGGGCGGTGGGTATCGCGGGCCCGTCACGGCGCACGCGGTGTCGCGGGACCGGCACGCGCGCGTGGCGCCGCCGCCGCCGGGTTACCCGGCGAGGATGCTCAACGTGGCCCTTGCGAGCGGGATGACGGCCCTGCTCGATCCAAAGGGGGAGGCGGACGTCGCGGCGATCTACGTGTGGGTGCGCGCGGGCAGCGCGGTCGAGCCCGTGGGCCTCGAGGGGGCGGCGCACTTCCTCGAGCACATGGTGTTCAAGGGCACGCGCAGCTTCGGCGTGGGGGGCGTGGCGGCGGCGATCGAGGACGTCGGCGGCGATCTGAACGCCTTCACCAGCTTCGACGAGACCGCCTTCCACTGCACCGTGCCCGCGGCGCGCGCCCCCGAAGCGGTGCGGGTGCTCGCGGAGATGCTCAGCCACGCGACCCTGGACCCCGACGAGCTCGAGCGCGAGCGCCTGGTCATCCTCGAGGAGATCCGCGGCACCGAAGACGACCCCGAGTCGGTGATCGGCGAGGCGCTCTGGGCGGCGGCGTTCCCGGGCCACCCGTACGGGCGCCCCGTGATCGGCAGCGTGCAGAGCGTCACGGCGATCACGCGCGCGGCCCTGGCCGAGTTCTACCGTGGCTGGTATCGCCCGGACAACGCCGTGCTCGCCGTCGCCGGGCCCGTGGACACGCGCGCGGTGCTCGACGCGGCCGAGCGGTGCTTCGCCGCGTCCGGGGGGCCGCCTCCGGCGGCCCCCCGGACGCCGGCGCTCGCCCGGGCGGGGGCCCGGCGACTGCTCCGTGGCCCCTTCGAAGGCACCCGGATCGACCTCGCCTTCGACGCCGGCGTGACCCCGGGCGATCTGCGCCGGGAGGCGGTGGTGGACGTGCTCGCCGGGGCGTTGGGCGGCGGGCGGAGCGCGCCGCTCGAGCTGCACCTGCGTCGCGGGGCGGCCTCGTGCCAGGAAGCCGTCGCGAGCACCTCGATCGAGCGCGACGCCGGGCTCTTCGGCGTGCACCTCCACGCCCACGCCGGCCGCGCCGACGAGGCGATCGTCACCGCGCGCGCCCTGCTCGACGCGGCGCGGCACGAGGGGCCCGCGCGCGGGGACGTGGACCGCGCCCGCGCGGGGCTCCTGGCCAGCCTCGCGTCGCGCACCGAGAGCGTCGACGCCCGCGCGTCGGACATGGCGCAGGACCACGTGCGCCACGGCGACGTAGGGGCGGCGCAGCGGTACGCCGCCGCCGTCGCCGCCGTGACCGTCGAGGAGGTGCGCGCGGCCGCGCGGGACATCCTCGACCCTTCGAAGGAGTCGGTGGTGGTGCTCGCCCCCGAGCGCGAGGCCGTGCGCGCGCACGAACGTCCGCCGGACCCGCGGCGCCTCGCGCCGGCCGCGCGCGCCGCGCGGCCGGCGGTCGAGCGGCACGTGCTCCCGAACGGCGTGCGGGTGCTGCTCGAGCCGTCGGACGCGCCGGTCGTGGCGGCGCGCGTGGTCGGACGCGGAGGGGTGGGGGCGGAGCCCGCCCGGCGCGCCGGCTCCGCGGGCGCCTGGGCCCGCATGGTCTCGCGCGGCGCGGGCGCGCTCGACGCGGACGCCCTCGCCGCGGAGGTCGAGTCCCTCGGCGGTGGGCTCGGCGGCAGCGCCGGGCTCTCGACCCAAGCGGTCCGCGGCGACTTCACGAGCGGGACGTGGGCCCAAGGGCTGGATCTGCTCGCCGAGGTCGTGCTTCGCCCGACCTTCCCGGCCGACGAGCTGGTTCGCGTCCGCGACGAGCTGCGCGCGGAGCTCGCGGAGCGCGCGGACGACCCGGAGCAGCTCGCGACCGAACGGCTCTGGGCGGGGTTGTTCCCCGATCACGCCTACGGTCACGCCCCCGGCGGCACCGCCGCGAGCCTGCGGGCGCTCTCCCGCCGCGGGCTCGCGCAGGCCCACGCACGCTGGGCGCGCCCGGACAACCTCGTCGTCGCGCTGGCCGGCGGTTTCGACCCCGAAGCGGCGCTCCGTCGTATCCGACGTACGTTCGGATCTCTTCTCGGGCTCGTTGGAAACGCGGAAGAACCTGATTCTCCGCGGGTCGGTAGCGGTGTCCGCGCCGCGATCCCCACCGACCTCGACCAGGCGCACATCGTCGTCGCCTGGCCCGGGGTCACCATCGGCGACCCGGATCAGCCGGCGCTGGAGCTCGTCGTCGCCGTGCTCGGCGGCCAGGCCGGGCGGCTCTTCCTCGAGCTTCGCGAGGCGCACGGGCTGGCCTACTCCGTGGGCATCCACTCGACGGAGGCGTGGCAGTCGGGGCTCGTGGTCGCCGGCGCGGCGGTCGAGGCGGCGCGGCTCGACGAGGCCGAAGCGCGGCTGGTGGCGTGCGTCGGGGCCGTGGTGGACGGCGTCACCGACGCCGAGCTCGATCGCGCGCGTGCGTCGCTCCTCGGTGGCGCGGAGGCGGGCCTGCAGAGCGCGCGCCAGCGCGCCGCCACCGCGGGGTTGCTCGAGGTGTACGGGTTCGACGGGGCGCGGTATCGTTCGTTCGTGCGCGAACGGATCGAGTCGGTGACCCCCGAGGCCTTCCGCCGGGCGGCGGCGCGCCTCGCGGCGCCGCTGGGCGTCGTCCGCGTGGAGCCACGCGGAACGTGATCGAAGATCCTCGGGTCCGCGACGTCTGGCGGGGCTTCGCGCACCGCGCCGTCGTGGGCGAGCGGCTGCGGGCCCGCGTCGGGGCGCGCGCCTGGGCCGCGCCGGGGTGGGCGAAGACGCACGCGCGGTTCTTCGCGCGCTGTGGGGTCCCGGACCCGTTCGATCCGGCCGCGGGAGACTCGCCGGTCGGCCTCGGCGAGGTGGGGCTCGCGGCGCCCCGCCGTCAGCCAGCCCCCCACGCGGCCCCGCCGGAGCCCAAGAAGCCCGCGGGTCCGAAGCTGCCGAACCTCCCGGCGGCGCCACCCGCGGCCAGCGCGTCGTCGGCGTCGCGCCCCGCCCCGAAGATCGGCGAGGTGCGTCGGGACGACACCGAAGAGCTCCGCCGCAAGCTGGCCCAGAAGGAGCGCGAACGGGCGCCGCCGCCGCCGCCGTCGGTGTACCGGGCCCCGCAGGCGGTGGCGCGGCTCCCCGTGCGGCCGGACCTCGATTCGAGCGGCAAGGCCCCGCCGGCGCCGGCCGCGGCGGCGCC
>CAMAXZ010000090.1 GCA_945862325.1 Klebsiella pneumoniae | reverse complement strand
CGTCGCCCGCCGCGGCGAGCGCCCGCGCGTGCGCCCGCCCCGCCTGGGCGCGGATCGAGCGCGGCAAGGTGGCCCGCGCGGCCCACAGCTCGGTCGTCACGGGCAGCGCGGTGGACGGCTCGTCGAGGGCGAGCCACAGCCCGGCCTCCGCGCGTACCACGGGCGCGACGTCCGATGCGCCCCACAGCGCCTCCACCGCAGGGCGCCGCTCCGCTGCGTCCACCACCCCGCGCCGGACCTCGTCGAGCGCACGCGCGCCGCGCCACTTGCCGTCAGGGTCCCGTCGCGCGTCGAGCCACTCTCGGCGCGCCCGGGCCGCCGTCGCGCGCGGCCCCGCCGGCTCCGCGTCGAGCACCTCGCCGTAGGCCGCCCACGCCTCCGCGTGATTCAACGCCGCTTCTGCCGCCCGCGCCGCAGCGTATCGGGCCTCGACCGACACACGCGACGCGGGCGCCGGCGTACCGCCCGACGACGGTGCATCGGCGTCCGACCGCGTGTCCGCCGACGGCGGGCCGTCCGAGGGCCCGGCCGCCAGGCATAGCGCCACGATGAAGACCCGCATCGGCCACGGCTATTCCGCCGTGTGCGAGTCAGCCCCCTCGGCGGCGAGCGGCGGGCCCGAGGCGCCCGCGGCGATCGCCTCCGCCGCGAGGTCGCGCTCCCGCGCGTAGGTGTACAGGACCAGCGGGCCCTTCGCGACGCGCAGCGCCGAGGCCCGCCGCGCCCAATCGTACGCGGCTTGGGCGTCACCGCCGCCGAGCGCCGCTTCGCTCTCGCGCAGGTAGGCCTCGTACAGGTTCGCGACCAGGATGATCTCGCGCGAGCCGTCGGCGCGCGTCTCGGCCTCCGCGATGTCATCGATCTCGACACCCGCCCGGCGCAGCCCGTAGATCGCATTGCCGAGGATCGCGTCCCGAATGTCTCGCTCTTCGTACGGCTGATACAAGCCCGCGGCTTCGACGAGCCCCGGAGTGGCCCGCGACCCCCCACGGCCGGAAGGGTGGAAGGACGCGTCCACGAAGAAGGCGTCGGCGTCGAAGGGCTCGTCGTCGTCGCGGGTCCGAAACTGTGTCGCCTCCACCCACACCAGGTCGTCGCCGCCGTCAGGGGCTCCGTACCGAAGGTACATGTGCATCGGCGCGGGGATCGGCCGCATATCGAGGTCCAACCGCCAGGCGACGTGGGTGAACACGTAGACGAGCTGGTCGCAGTCGAGGTGCACGGTCGAAGGCACCCGGTGCAGGTCCGGGTCGAAGCTTCGCGAGAACAGCGCCTCGGGTCGATAGAACACCGCTCGCCGTCGGAGGGCGTCGGCGATCCACGCCGCGATCTCTCGCCCCCTGCCGGACGCCCACAGCGCGCGCTCCGCGTCCGCCGGGTCGCCCTCGCCGGTGGCCGCGGCGAGGCGCCAGGCTACGTCCTCGGCGACACCGTCTGCGAACGCGTGGATCGCCGGCTTGGGAAGTTCGGGAATCCAACGCGACTCGTACTCGACGTACCATTCGAGCGGCGAGCCGTCGTAGGCGTAGTCGGCGTGCGTCGTTGCCCACGCACCCGGCAGGCGTCCCGCCAGCACCCCGAACACCCGCGCCTCGGCTTGCGCGTACGCGTCCGGGGCCGTCGCCGCGAACAGGAACACGAAGATCGGCGACACGAACAGGGCGAACGCCGCGCGCATGCCAGCGCGGGTCCACCTCTCGCGCGCCTCGTGCGCGCGCACGGAAGGGTCGGCGTTTTCCCTCGCTTCCGCCAGGATTCGCGCCGTCTCCGCCTCGCCCCGGGCGAGCACCGCGGCGGCCCGCGCGATCGCGCCCCAGGTCACCACGAGGAGCACCATGGCGAACATCGACACGGGGATCAACACCACGGGCAAGGCGGCGAACGCGAGGTTCATCAGGAGGTACAGCACCCACGCCGCCCCGAGCAACACATTGAGCCCCAAGCCCAGCATCACCGGCAGCAGCGGCCACGCCCGCGGGCGTGAGAGCGACACCGCGCCCGCGACGATACCGGCGCCGAGGGCCACCTGCACCCACGGCACGACGCGGGTGGCGCCGTACACGAGGAACACCGTCAGAACCTGCGCCCCGGCCGCCATCGACACGAGGCCCGCCGCCGCGACGACGAAGGTCGCGAACAATGCCAGCCCGCCAGGATCTGCGGTAGGTACCTCGTCTTTGGTGGACATGCGGGCATCCTAACGGGATATCGTCGCCCGATGATCGTCTTCCTGCACGGCAAGGAGTCGGGGCCCGGCGGCACAAAGGCGCGTTGGTTGGCCGCGCGCTACGGCGCCGTCTGCCCGGCGCTCGACACGTCCACGGTCGAGGGCGCGCTGGACCAGGCCCGGCACGCGCTCCGCGCCCACACCCCGGCGCTCGTGGTCGGGTCGTCGTTCGGCGGCGGGCTCGCCGTGGCGCTCGCCGCGGAGGGGCTGTGGGCGGGCCCGTCGGTGCTCATCGCGCCGGCGCATGCCCTGATGGGACTTGCAACCGCCCTTCCTGCGACACATCGCGCGATTGTGTTGCACGGGACCGACGACGACGTCGTGCCGCTCGCCCACGCGGAGGCCCTTTGCGCCCGCAGCCCCGGCGCGCGCCTCGTGCGCATCGAAGGTGGCGACCACCGGCTCAACCGTGTGCTCGACGACGGCACCCTCGCGGGCGCGCTCGAGGAGCTCGGCGCCGTCAGCCGTTGAAGGCCGCGAGCCCGAGGCCGAGCAGCTCCACCGCCCGGCGCACCGCGCCCTCTTCGCGCACCGCCGCGAGGCGGATCTCGTCACGACCCTTGCTCGGATCGGCGTAGAACCCCGGCCCCGGCGCGACCACCACCGACTCGGGACGACCCATCGACCCGTCGCGGAACTCTTCGACGAGGAACCGCGCGAATCGCTCGGTGTCGGACACCGGCAGGCGCACCATCGTGTAGAAGGCGCCCTCGGGCCGATGAAACGACACACCCGGGATGGCGGCCAGCGCGCTCATCATGGCGTCGACGCGCGCGCGGTAGATCGCCCGCACCTCGTCGTAGTACGACACATCGAGGTTCATCGCGGCGATGGCGGCGCGCTGCCCGCGCGGCTGCGGGCCGAGCCGCGCCTGGCCGAGGCGCTCGAGCCGCTCCATGAGCTCGAGGTTGCGGCTGATGAGGAAGCCGACGCGGAGCCCGCACGCGCTGAAGGTCTTGCTCGTGCTGTCGACGACCATCACGTGGTCCTCGTGGCCCGCGAGCTCCAGCGCGCTCAGCGGCGGCCGATCGAACCAGATCGAGCGATACACCTCGTCGGCGACGAGCCAGAGGCCGCGGCGGCGCGCCCACGCGGCGAGGCGCCGAAGGCTGTCGGCCCCGTACACGGCCCCCGTCGGGTTCCCGGGGTTCGCGAACAGGAACATGCGCGTGCGGGGGGTGACGAAGGCGTCGAGGGTCTCGTCCGAGGGGATGGCGAACCCGTCGTCGAGGCTCGTCGGCACGGGGACGACCTTCACGCCGGCGAAGGTCGCGAACCCGTTGTAGTTCGTGTAGTAGGGCTCCGGGACGAGCAGCTCGTCGCCCGGGTCGCACACCGCGGTCATGGCGAACAACAGCGCTTCGGAGCCGCCCTGGGTGACCACGACGTGCTCCGCGCCGAGGCCGGGGCTCGTGCGCGCATGGAACGCCGCGGCGGCGGCCCTACACCCCGGGAGGCCCGACGCGGGCCCGTACGCGAGGACCGGCGCGTCCTCTCGCGCGAGCGCGTCGAGGATCGGGCGGGGCGTCGGGACGTCGGGCTGGCCGATGTTCATCCGGTGGAAGAACACGCCCTCCGCGGTGGCGCGGCCGACCGCCGCGTCGAGCTTGCGGATCGCGGACTCTTGGATGGACAGCGCACGTTGGGACAGCGACACGGACACCTCCGGCCGTCGAGGCTAACCGCTCGCGGTCCCGAAGCCGCCGACTTCTCGGGCGCTCAACGCTTCGCGTAGCGCCCCGACCAGTACACGAAGCGCCAATCGACGTTCGGGTACAGGGTGTCGCCGGCGCCGCCTCCGTTCGGCAGGTACGGGTTGGACCGCCAGTGGTAGTTGCTCGGCGGACGGATGGCGATCGACAGCGGCGACTTCGACACGACCTCTTCGCCCACCCAAAGGTCGACCACGCTCCGATCGTCGAGCGTGCAGCGCGCGTCCGCGACCTCCTGCGCGTCGCAATTCTCGACATAGCTGTCCCAGAACGGCGCGGGCCGCATCCCGCTCAACCCGTCGAGCGTTCGGGCGAGCGCGTCGTCGTCCAGCGCGCCGCCGGCGGCCCAGGGCGTCGGCCCGCCGACCGACACGGCCTGCACGAGGTGGTACAGCGCTTGCGATTGTTCGATCGGCTGACGGTCCTCTCCCGGTCGTGCGTAGAGCGTCTGAAGCCCCTCGCGCACCTGACCGCGGGCGTCGTCGCCACACAGGTATCGAACGGCCATCCAGCCGCCGATGAACGCCATGTTCGTGTTCGAGTAGTTGGTCGACGTGCCGAAATCGATCTGCGGCGCCAGCATGTCGCGCACGATCGTCGGCAGGCCACGATCCGCGATCAAGGCGTCGGCCAGCCACGCGTCGATGTCGGGCTCTTCGGCGACGAACGCCAGGGACGCGACGATGCCGAGGCTCATCGTGGCGTTCAGCCCGTTCTGGAAGTCCGGGACGTAGAGCCGATCGATCGACTGTTCGTTCAAGATGCCGTGGTACGTCATCCGGCCGTCAGCATCCCGGATCTCCAGGTCATACCCGTTGTCTCGAACGACCATCAACGAGCGCGCGAGCGCTTCCGCGTCGGTCTGGAGTCGGTCCTTGAGGGACTGGGGGATGGTCGAATCGTTGCGCACGACCTCCCAAGCCGCCGCCATGCCCGCGACCCAACCGATGTACTGGTCGCGACTGCACGAGTCTTCCCAAACGAAGTCCGGGTACAGCCCACCCGAGTTGTCGGCGCGCCAGGTGCCGTTGGTCTTCTCTTCCGGAAGGGGGTTTCCCTCGTCGTCGAACAACGCGGTCAGCGCGACCTCACCGCCGCCCGGGAGATCGGCGCGCGCGAACCCACGGGCGATCACACCTTCGACGCCGGTGATCGCCTGCGCGAGGTGCAACGCTTCGAGGGCCCCGATCACGCGCTCGCGGGCGACCTCCACCTCCGCGCACGCGGCGCCTTCGTCGCGAAGCGCGCCGTACCGGTACGCGTCGGTCGCGATGCTCACCCCTGCGTACGCGCCCGCAGCCTTCCACCACGCATCGACCACATCGGTCAGCGGGCGCCCCGTGGCGGCCTCGAAGTCCCACCCCGCCGCGGGATCCGTGAGGAACGATTCGACCAACGCGCGATCGGCGGCGTCGGACACGCTGACCTCGCACGTGACGCCGGTGGCCCACACCGTGATCCCGTTCGACTGACGGTCCCGCGCGAGCGCGGACGCGTCGAGCGCGGCGTCGAAGCCCGGGTCTCCGGGCCCCGGGACCACCGCGCCACGGCCAACGGGGGCGCTGTCGCACGCGGGAGGCTGGACCGCCGGTGCGTCGCACGTGGCCGGCGCCGGGGGCTCGCCGGTGTCGGCCGAAGGTCCGGCGCATGCGACGAGGAGGAAGTGCAGGAGGAACCACATGGACAGAGTGTGCCAGAGTCGCGCGTGTCCGGCACGTGACGGTTCCGTCACAGCGCGCCCGAGCGGCGCCGCGGCGCGGTACGCGGAAGCGGGGGGCACGGGATGGCACGACAGGTCGAGACCTCCAGCCGCGGCGCAGCGGCGCCGTCGGCCCGGCGGACAGCGGCGACGGAGCTGCCCTTTTCCTCGGCGCGGGCGGCCGACGTGGTGGGCGGCGCATGGGTCACGGGCATGGAGGCGCCGGCCGAGGGCCCGGACCTCGAGGCGGGCCCGGTCGGCGGCCAGGCGAGCGGCGGGGCTCCGGACGCGGGGGCTCCCTCGGTGGACCCGACCGGGACCGCCGCGGAGGTCGCGCCCGGCGGCGCGGCGCCGACCCCCGAGCAGCGCGTCGCGGCCCTCTACGCCGCACACGGCGAGTCCGACGCCTTCCTCTTGGCGATCTACGCGGAGCCGACGCTCGTCGACGCGGCGCTCGCGCGCGCCGCGCCCGACCGCTCCCTCGAGTTCTTCGGCGCCGGCGGCGTGTCCGGGGCGGTCGCCGCGCACATGCCGGGTGTGGCCGGCGCGCGGTTGGACCCGCTCCTCGACGGGGCGACGCGCGGCGCCGGGATGTCCGCCGCGGCGCGAATCGGCCTGCGGCGACTGGCGCAGCAGATGCCCACGGCGCAGGCCTTCAAGGCGTTCCGAGCGAGGTTCAACCACGAGATCCGGGACGTCACGGGCGCGTGGACGATGGCGAACCTCCTCGCCGTGTGGGACCAGCTCGAGGTCCTCCCGGACACCGACGTGTCGTCGAACACCGTGTTGACCACCTTCGACGCGATCGTCGGCGGCGGCGCCTTCGGCCCGTCGTGGGAGTCGCCGAGCATGGTCAACACGATCCAGATCGGCGAGGACAACACCCCCGCGAACCTCGCGCACACCGTCCGCCACGAGGTCGGTCACGCCGTCCACGCCCAGATTCCCGGCCAGATCAACCCGTGGCTGGAGGGCGAGATCGGCTTCTGGTACTACGAGGGCAACGCGGGCCTTCGCCGGTGGATCGAGGAGCTCGGTGGGTTTCCGACCGAGTACGCGAAGGCCGACGGCTCGAAAGCCCCAGTCGCCGCGGCGGAGCAGGACCGCGCGATCGCCATGGTCGCGAGCTTCCTCGGCGGCGGCGCGAGCTGGAACCCGACACGCCCGACCGTGGAGGACGCGCAGACCCCGGAGGACGCGGCGCTCTGGGCGGCGATGCCGACGGCGGTCCGCGACGCGATCACGAACAGCCCCGGGCATTGGTACACCAACCACGCCACGTGGCAGACCGGCGCGCGCGGCCGGTACTTCCTCAACTATTGGTACGGCCGGCCGTTCTGGATGAGCGCGCGCGCGCAGGCGGTCGTGGCCGCGACGGGCGACAACTACACCGCGATGTCGGAGAAGGAATTCTTCGCCAACGTGTACGCGGAGTACTTCGAGGACCCGGCGGGCTACGCGGATCACACGCGGTGGGGCGGCAGCCTGCCGGCGGACGTGCAGCAATTCTTCGCGAAGCACGTCGTCGAGCGTCAACCGTACGCGCCGCCCGCGGGCGCCGCGCCGACGCCGGGCGCGGCGCCGCCCCCCGCGCCGTCGGGCATGCCGGGCACCCCGTGACCCCAGGAGAGATCGCCATGGAAGCCCCGCGCCCCGACGACGCGCGCGACACCTATGTCCGGTGGCTGGCGGCGCAGGGCGTCGCCGCCGACGCCCCGATCCAGGAGGGGACGCTCCAGGGCGCCGCCGGCTGGCGTTTCTTCTTCGTTTCCCCGGCGCCCGGACAGAAGGCGCACGCCGCCGCGGTGGGCGAGGGGCTCGTGGTGGCCGCGCGGGCGCCGCAAGGATGGCGCGCGTTCCTCGGCTCCGGCGAGCTCGAAGCGCGTCACGCGCAGGTCGCGTGGCTGTACGGGGCTTGGGGCGCCCTCGCTCCCGACACCGCCGTCACCGCCTCCGTGCTCGCGCGCCACCCCGAAGCGGCCACCCACCTCCGGGCCCCCGAGCGCGCGACCGACAGCGCGGGCCAGCTCCGCTTCGTCGGGTGGTTCTTCGAGCCACCGGCGCGCGTCCCGTTCCGCTACACCATCCTCGCGACCGCCGACGGAACGACCACCTTCACGCGCGCCACGGCCGCGGACCTCGCCGTCGCTCCGTGAGCACCTACGAGCGGCTGCGGCTCGCGTGCCCTTCGTGCGGGGAGGAGCACGACCGGATGCTCCTCAAGGCGATGCACGTCACGCGCCTGCCGGAGGTGCGCGCGTCGGTGCGAAACGGCACGTTCCAGGTGTATGACTGCGCGGGGTGCGGCGTGGTGTTCCACGTGGAACGCTCCACCGTGTACACCGACTTCGAGGCCGGTCACTACGTGGCGGTCGAGCCGCTGACCCTCGACGGCACAGGGGCCTGGATCGCGCGCCGCGCCGCGCACGCCGCCGCGTTCGACGCCGCGTTCACCTTCGGCCCCGACGTCGCCGTCGGCCTCGCCGGCACCCTCACCAAGCGCCTCGTCCCTGGGCACCTCGCCCTGCGCGAGAAGCTCCTCGCGTGGGACGCCGGGCTCGACGACCGCGCGCTCGAGGCGCTCAAGCTCGATGCCCTCGCGGCGCTGCGCCTGAGCGCGACGGATTGGGTTTTTCGGCTTCTGCGGCTGCTCCCTCCCGGCGGGCACCTCCTGCTCGGACGATACCGGCGCACGCCCGCCCTGGATCGAGCCTTCGGGTCGACCCGCGTCGTCGCGCCTCCCCGGGCGGAGGCGTTCCACACCGCCCTCCGGTCGGCGTATGACGCGCGCGTCGCCGGCTGGGAGGACGCGCGCGCCCGATATCCGTGGTTGCAAGACGATTGGGTCGTCGACGGCGCGTTCGGGACGCGCGGGGGCTGAACCCTACTCGGACTGCGCCACGAGCTCCGGGTCGTTCGCCTCGTTCAGGTTGTCCCACCGGCGCCACAGCGCCCACGACGTCGCCCGCTCCGGCACCTCGAAGGACACGTCGTACAGGCAGTCGCACCGCGCGACCTCGCCGGGGTTCATGTCCACCGGCTGGATCAGCACCTCCACGGTGTCGCCGTCCATGCGGTAGAACCCGCCGACGTCCTGCGCGCACCGGAAGTGCGCATTCGACCAATCGAACGCCGAGCCGCCCTCGGCGCTCTCCACATCCACGGTGCTCGTGTACGCCTCGTAGGGGTCGCCGCCACACTCGGCCTGGGTCAGCCCTTCCACCGGCGACGCGTCCTCCCAGCCCTCAGGGAGGTCCACGCCACACGCCACGAACAGGAACAGGAACGAAGCCATCGGACCTCCGGGTCGACAGGGGATCAAGCAAGGTGCGTGCCACGGCGCCATATGCGACGATGGGCCCATGAGCGACCTGAAGCGAACCATGGGCCTGCCGGCGCTGATCCTCTTCGGCGTCGGCGACATGCTCGGCGCGGGCATCTATGGGCTCGTCGGCAAGGCCGCCGGGCTGATGGGTAACCTCATGTGGATGGGCTTCCTCGCGGCGATGCTCGCCGCGCTGTTCACGGGGTTGTCCTACGCGACGATCGGATCGCGCTACCCAAAGGCCGCCGGAGCCGCCTACGTCACCGGGCGCGCGTACGGCCTGCCGTGGCTCACGTGGCTCGTCGGGCTCGCCGTCGCGTGCTCCGGCCTGACCTCGATGGCGACCGGGTCGCGGGTGATCGCCGGCTACATCCAGAGCCTCGGCGTCGGGCTCCCGACCCCGCTCCTCGCCGTCACGGCCCTCGTCGCCGTGGCGTGGGTCGTCCACCGGGGACTCCGAGAGAGCGCTTGGATGAACGCCGTTTGTACCAGCGTCGAGGTGTTCGGGCTCCTCTTCGTGATCGCCGTCGGCGCCCGCTACTGGGGCGGGGTCGACCTGACCACGCCGCCTCCGAACATGGTCGACCCCACCGACGCCGCGCGGGTCATCGTTCAGGGCGCGGTGCTGACCTTCTTTTCGTTCATCGGGTTCGAAGACCTCCTGAACGTGGCGGAAGAGGCGGAGAATCCGGAGCGGAACCTGCCCATCGCCCTCGGCGTCGCCCTCGCGGTCACCACCGTGATCTACCTCTCGGTGTGCGTCACGGCGCTCGCCGTGCTGAGCCCCGCCGAGCTCGGCGCGTCGAAGGCCGCGCTCGTCGACGTCGTCGGGCGCGCGGCCCCCTGGTTCCCGCCCGTGGCCTTCACCGGCATCGGCATCTTCGCCGTGGCGAACACCGCGCTGCTGAACTTCGTGATGGGCAGCCGCCTGCTGTACGGGATGAGCCGCCAAGGGCTGCTGCCGCGAGCCTTCGGCGCGCTCCACCCCAGCCGCGGCACCCCGAGCGTCGCCATCCTGACCTTGCTCGGCGTGGTCACCGGCCTGATGCTCACCGCGGACATCGACGCCCTCGCCTCCGCGACGTCCCTGCTGCTCTTGTCGGCGTTCGCCGTCGTCAACATCGGCCTCGTCGTCCTCCAGCTCCGCCCGGGGGAGCCCAAGGGCCGGTTCGAAGTGCCGAGCTTCGTGCCGGTCGTCGGGGCGCTGATCTGCGGCGGGTTGATCGTGGCGCGTGTCACCGACCCGTCGGCCAACCCGAGCGCGCCGACCATCACCGCCGCGATCCTCGCCGTGCTGCTCGCGGCCTACTTCGTCGTCCGGCCGAACGGCGACGTGGTGGAAGAGGTGGGCTGACCTGGCGAACGGCGGAGTAGGGGCGCCGTCAGGCCCACACGGGACGGTGATACGTATCACCATGTGTCATCGCCGCGGCCTCGCGGCGCGCCGCCGCGGCGACGTCCTCGAGGCGCTCGAGGCGCTCGAGGCGCTCCAGACCGCGCCGCACGCGCACGCGCTTCATCACGGCCCCCACGGCGACCGCAGCGGCGAGGCCGCTCCACAAGACCGTCTCGCCCATGGCCACCGCGCGCGACCACCAGAGGGGGTCGTCCCAGTCCGTGCGCCAGCGCGCCTCGAGGCGGGCGAAGGGGACGCCCGTGGCGCCGGCCAAGGCGTCCCGCACGTCGTCGCCCTCGGCCATGCGCGCAATCACGCCACGAACGGCTTCTTCTCCCCAACCATCGGCGACGAACCCGATGAAGTCGGCGGACGCCGCGTAGGCCTCGCGCGCGCGGACCGGGTCGGACGGAAAGCCGGAGATGAGCTCGGACAGCGGCAGCAGGCGCCCGCTCTCGGCGATGACCCCGGGAGCACCGCCCGTTTCGCCGCTGTACCACTGCGCGAGGCCCTCTTGGAGCCAGCGCGGCGGCCGCCGTGGCGCGAACGCGCGCCCGACCAGGACGTGAACGAGCTCGTGGTCGAGCACCTGCTCCAGTGGCTCGGCGGTGCCCGGGCGAATCGACGGAGAGCGCAGGAACACGAGCCCCTGGAGCGGCCACGCCGTCCCATCCGCCCAGTCCGGCGGCGCGCCAGGTTGAAGGCGTTCGAAGTCGATTTGTGTGGGCGCCACGTACACGTCCACCGCCGCGCCCGCGACCACGCCCAGCCGCTCCGCCAGCGCCGGCACCGACTCCGCCGCGTGTTGCGCGAGGCGGCGGGCCACCGCGCGGTCCTCCGGGGCGGCGTGGACGCGCGCGTAGAGCCCCTCTTCCGTCCACCAGCCGCCGATCGGCGCCGCGATGGCCGCGCGCTCCACCAGCTCCGGCGCGGCGGTGAGGCGAGGGGGGCCGCCGGGGCTCGCCACAGCGAGGCCGGCGGAGAGGAGCAAGAGTCCGAGGTGGGCGAGCATGCGGAATACGCTACGCACCCATGCGCGCGCTTCAACCCGAAGATGCGCCTCGGCGGTCACGTCGGATACAGCGCGGCGTGGTCCGGATCTGGCGAGACGACCGGGCGCTCGGC
>CAMAXZ010000089.1 GCA_945862325.1 Klebsiella pneumoniae | reverse complement strand
CTCGACGGTGCCGCCCGCCGCGCGCCCTCCGTCGGACGCTCCTGCGGGTGCGGCGGCGCGGCCGGCGTCGCCGCGCGCCGCGGCCCCGATACCGCGCCCCACGGACGCGAGCCCGACCTCCGACAACCCCTGGGGCAGCCCCGCGGTCGCCACCTCGGGCGTCCTCACGATCACGAGCGAGCCCGTCGGCGCCGCGGTGTACATCGGCGACGTCTCCCGCGGCCGCACGCCGCTCCGCATCGAGCTGCCCTACGGGTCGCACACCATGAAGGTGGTGCGCACCGGCTACAAGGCCGAGGTGCGGGACATCGCCATCAACGTCCGCGAGCAGACCGTGCCGTTCAACCTCGTCTCCGAGGTGGCGACCGGCCAGGTCAACCTGTTCGGCCCGGACGGCTGGCGCGTGGCCATCGACGGCGCGGACGCGGGCTCGATCCCCGTGACGGCGCAGGTGCGCGAAGGCGTGCGTCAGTTCCGGCTGACCGGCCCCGATGGCGCGAACTGCACGCTCGCGCGCGAGGTCAAGTTCAAGGCCGCCGGGCGGCCTGAGACGCTCACCTTGCAGTGTCCGTGAGCACGCTCACGGTCGACCTCTCGCGGCTGCTCGCGGCCGGCTCGTTCGGCCGCAAGCGGCTGCTCGCCGAACGCGCCGCCGCCGCGGAGGCGGTCGCGGTGCGCCAGGCGCGCGTCGGCGAGCGGCCGATGTTCCGCGCGACGTCCCCCGAGCTCCTGTCGCGCGCGACGGCGCTCGGCGCGGAGGAGCGCGAGCGGGGGCGGCTGGTCGTCGCCGGCGGGCCCGCGCAGGTGCGCGCGGTCACCGCGCTGGCCGCGGTGCTCGCGCCCGACGCGCCGATCGACACCCTGCTCGCGCCGGACGCCGCGCGGGTGTCCCGCCTCGCCGGACGGGACGTGACCTGGCTCGTGCTCGAAGGCGCGGTGTGGTCGGACGCGCTCGCGGAGCACCTCGTGACGGGTGACCACCGGGTGCTCGTGAGCGGCGAGGGCGCGTTCGACGCGCCGCCGGGCGGGGCGTGGGTCGAAGATCCGACGGAGTGCGCGTCGCCGCTCGGACCGACGGCGCTCCTCGTGGCGGCGTTCGGCGGCGTGGACGTGGCCGCCGTGCGCCACGGGGCGGAGGCCGCGGGCGTGGTCGCCGTTCGCCCGGCGATCATGGAGAACCCCGCCGCCTCCCTCGCGATCGCCCTGACGCGCGCGGCGTCGTTCCTCAACTGCGGCGCGCGGGTGCACGCCACGGCGGACGCGGGGCTCCTGCCGCTCGCGCGATGGTTCGAGGGCGCGTGGTCGAGCGCCGCCACGGGGCTGCGCCTCGGCGACGGGCCGGTCGGCTGCGCGGACGACACCGACCTCGTCGAGGCGATCGTGTCCGGTCCGCGCGACCGCCTCGTCCTGACGTGGCACGCCCCGTACACCGCGTTGCCGGGCGCGCCGCGCGTCGACCCCGCGGACGCCCTGACGGACGCCCTCGACGAAGTGCAGATCCCGTCGCTCGGGCTCCGCCTCGCGCGTCGGGACGCGTGGAGCGTGGGCGGCGCGCTCGGCCTGTTCGGAGAGACGGTCGCGATCGGGGCCGCGCTGCTCGGACGGAGCGGGCCGGGCGGGGAAGGGGAGGGGGCCTGGCGCCGCGCCGTCGCTGCCCGGTCCGTTGACGACGCCGTCGAAGGGCAATAGCCGAGACGGTCCTCGCAGGAGCGGCCACTTCGTGCCCACGAACGACGATCCGAAGCCCGGCGCCACGCCGACCGACGCCACCCCGGCCGACTCGTCGCCCCCGGAACAGGACTTCCTCCTTCGCCTCCAGCTCGCCGCCGGCGAGGTCGTCGCGCGCTACTGGCAGGCCGCCGCGTGGGTCGCGGGGGGCGCCCTGGTCGTCGCCGGCGTGTACGGCGGGTGGACGGCCATCCGCAACGCCGCCGTCGCCGCCGACTTCAAGGACGTCGCGTCCGTCGAGTACAAAATGCCCAGGGTCGAGCCGATGGCGCGTTTCGGCTTCGCGCCCATGGACGATCCCACCGACACGACCCGCATGGCCAACCTCGAAGAGGGCGCGCGTCGATACGAAGCCGTCGCGCGCACCTCGAGCGGCGCGGGCGCGGTCCTCGCGTGGCTCCGGGCGGCCGAAGCGTGGGAGCGCGCCGGCAAGGTGGCCGAGTCTCGCGCGGCGCTCGAGTCGGCGGCTGGCCTCGAGGCCGAGGGTATCCTCGGTTTTTCCGCGGAGATGGCGGCCACGGCGCGCCAGTTCGACGCGGGCGAGACCGACGCCGCGCTCGCGCGGTGGCGGGACATCGCGGGGCGGTACTCCGGCGTCCACGCCGAAGAGGCCCTCGGGCGGCTCGCGGCGGCGCAGCGCACCGTCGGCCGCGAGCAGGACGCGGCCGCCACCGAGGCCGAGATCACGACGCGCTTCCCCGAGAGCCGGTACGCGAAGGCCGCGCCGGCGCCCGTCCCGGGCGCGCCGGCCCCAACCACGGACCCGGCGCCGCCCGGCGTGCCCGACGTCCCCGCGCAGCCCGCCGCGCCGCCGGCGCCCTGATCCCATGAGCGTCGCCAGCGCGTTCCTCGCGATGGGCCTCGACGCCCGCGCGCCGGTGCTCCCACCGGTCGACCCCGGCGCCGCGTTGCGCGGGCCGCCCATCGAGGCGTGGTCGCGCCCGCTGCCGGGGCGCCCGCCCAACTCGGCGAGCCGCGCCGAGCCCGCCAGCCCAGTGGTCTGGGGCAACTTCCTGCTCGTCGGTGGCAGCGGCGTCGACGCCGTGCTCGTGCTCGATCGCCGCGACGGCGCGCTCCGCTACGAGCTCCCCACGGGCGCGCCGGTGGCCTGCGCCCCGGTCGTCGCGGACGGCGTCGCCTACGTATCGGACAGCGCCGGATACACCTCGGCCTTCCGTCTCGCCGCCCTCGACGTCGGCAAGCCGATGTGGAAACACTTCGGTGGCGCGCCCATCCTTTCGAGCCCCACGTTGTCCGACGGCGTGCTCTACGTCACCAACGTGAACGACGAGGTCGTGGCGCTCGACGCCGCGAAAGGCGAGCTTCGGTGGCGCTACGCGCACGAGCTCGATCCGGCCCGCGGAGCCTCGCTGGAGCTCTACGGCGCGCCGTCGGCGGCGGTCGATCGCCGCCGCGGCGAGCTCCTCGTCGGCTTCTCCGACGGCTTCGTCGTGGCGCTGCGCGTCAGCGACGGAGAGCCGCGATGGAACGCGTCGATCGGGGAGGGGACCTACCCCGACCTCATCGCGCCGGCGCAGCCCGTCGGCGACATGGTGATCGTCGGTGGCTACAGCGAGCCCCTCCTCGCCCTCGACCCGGAGGAGCGGTCGGTCCGTTGGCGCGTCGAGATCGGCAGCGCGGCCCCGTTCACCCTCGAGGGCGTCGACGGGGGCGCGGTCGCCCTGTTTCACGGAGGCACCGACGGCCGCCTCCGTCGGATCGACCCGCGCACCGGCGAGGTGGTGTGGGTCTGGTCCTCGGGGGACGACGGCACCTTGACGCGGCCGGTCCCGACCGAGCGGGGCCTGCTCGTCGGGAGCTCCGACGGCAGCCTGCACCTGGTCGACCCGGCCACCGGCGCGGGGCGCTGGTCGTTCGAGCCGGGCATCCAGCTCGAGGGGTTCTCCGCCGCGCCCGTCCTCGACGGCAACACGATCTACGCCGTCAGCAACGCCGGGCGCGTGTACGCGCTCGAGGGCTTCGCGCCGGGCCCCCGCGCGCGCGCCCGCGACCCTTGGGTCTCGACGCGCTGAGCTCAGTCGCAGCTCGGGTTCGGCGCTCCGGGCGTGCCGTCTGCCGCGCACCAGGACCCGCCGCGGTCGTTGCCGGTCGCCTCGGCGTCGAGCGCCAGCGCGCGGGCCGCGGCGGACGGAAAAGTGTCGTCGATCCACAAGGTGTCGATGTTCGTGTCGGCGTCCACCGACAGGGCGTCGCGCCCGTTCAGGCGGAGCGCCGGCGTCGTGATCGCGCACGCCATGACCGCATTGGCGCACACGGCGGCGCACGCGCGCGGCGCGAGGATCGCGCCGCCGAGGATGTGGGCGCCGTCGGCCGTTTGTAGGGTCAGGCCGGCGAGGTTCAGGGTGCGGGCCGCGCGCGAGCAGAGCTCGAGCCACGCCGGTGCGGCAGGTCGAACCTCGGTGATCCACAAGTCTCCGGCGCGCCAGGCGTGCTCGTCCACGCGGCCGTCGCAGTTGTCGTCGGCGTCGTTGGTGCGCTCCGCGGCGTCCGGGTGGATCGTCGCGTCGTCGTCGTCGCAGTCGTCGTCACGCGTCCAGCCGTCGCCGTCGCAGTCGAAGTCGTCGTTCGCGGCGCAATCCGCGTCGACGCCGTCGTAGCAGGCGTCGGGCGCGTCCGGATGTGTCGTCGGGTCGGCGTCGTCGCAATCGTCGCCGCCGGCGTCGACGTGCGCGTGGCCATCGCCGTCCGCGTCGGTGCCGACCGGCCCGAGGAGCTCGAGGGTCGTGGCGCCGTCCGGGCCGGTGAGAACCAGGGCTCCCGTGGCGTCCACCCAGCCGTCCACCTCCCAGAGAAGGCCGACCGACGCGTCCGCGTCGCTCGCGACCGAGAGATCGCCGTCGCTGACCCAGAACGGCGGCGTGGCCACCGCGGTCCACACGCCAGCGGCCTCGCCGACGTTGGCGACGACCGTGGTCGTCGCGCGGACCTGACCGGGTTGGCCCGGCGCGAACACGACACGCGCCGGGGCGTCGAGCGCCGCGCGCGGCGTGAGCCACGCGACGGCTGTCGGCCCGCAGGCGAGCAGGAGCGGCAACAGCACCTCCGAAGGGTAGCATCGCCCCCGGTTGGCCGGCACCCTCGCGACTTCCGATAAGGGATATTATGTCAAGCATGGAGGGGTGAGGGAGGGGTGGGCGATGCATGGCCCTCGGCTCAGGCGTCGGTCGCGGCGTGCCCCTCCGCGGCGCGGCCCTCGGCGCAGTGCGGCCGGAGCCCACACGCGCCGCAGTCCGGCGCGCGCGCCGTGCAGTGATGACGCCCGAACAGCACGGCGCGATGCCCGAAGTTCGGCCAGTCCTCGCGCGGCACGACGTCCATCAGGATCGCCTCCACGCGCTCGGGGGTCTTCTCGTCCTGCCAGCCCCAGCGCCGCGTGACGCGGAACACGTGCGTGTCGACCGGGAGGCCGCTCGGGATGCGGAACGCCGTCAGCAGCACGACGTTCGCGGTCTTGCGCGCCGCGCCCGGCAGCGCGGCGATGGCCTCGACCGTGCGCGGGACCTCGCCGGCGTGGCGCTCGACCACGAGCCGCGCGGTCTCGACCGCGTTTCGGGCCTTCTGACGGAAGAAGCCGGTTGGACGAAGGACGGCCTCGACTTCGGGGAGCGGCGCGGCCGCGAGCGCCGCGGCGTCCGGCCACCGCCGAAACAGCTCCGGCGTCACCTTGTTGACCATCGCGTCGGTGCTCTGCGCGCTGAGCTCCGTCGCGATCAGCAGCTCGAACGGCGTCTTCCAGTCGAGCTCACACCGCGCGTCGGGCACGGCCGCCGCGAGCGCCGGCAGCAGCGCACGCGCCGCCTCGAGCGACACGAGCAGGCCCCGCTGCGGGCGCGCGGGGCCGCTGCTCACGCTTCCTCGGCGAGCATCCGATCGAGGAACGTCGTGTCGTACTGCCCGGATCGGAACGCCGGGTGCGCGAGGATGCGGAGGTGCAGGCCGATCGTGGTCGGCACGCCGACGATCTCCGTCGCGCGGAGCGCGGACTCCATGCGCGCGATGGCGTCGTCGCGCGTGGGCGCATGGACGATGATCTTGGCGATCATCGAGTCGTAATGCGGCGAGATCGCGTCGCCCTCGCGCAGGTGCGTGTCGCAGCGCACGCCGTCCCCCTCGGGCAGCCGCAGCCGCGTGACCCTCCCCGGCGACGGCTTGAAGCCGAGCGCCGGATCTTCGGCGTTCACACGGCACTCGATCGAGTGCCCGCTCGAGACCACCGCGGGGATCACGACCTCGTTCGCGGCCACGCGGAGCTGGAGCTCCACGAGGTCGAGCCCGGTGACCATCTCGGTGACGGGGTGCTCGACCTGCAGGCGCGTGTTCATCTCCATGAACCAGAGGTTTCCTTCGCGGTCGAGCAGCATCTCGACGGTGCCGGCGTTGACGTACCCCACGGCGCGGCAGGCGGTGGCGACCTGGGCGAACACCCGCGCGCGCAGCTCCGGGCTGACGGCGGGCGACGGGCTCTCTTCGAGCAGCTTCTGGTGGCGGCGCTGCACCGAACACTCGCGCTCGCCGAGGACGGTGAGGTTGCCGTGCGCGTCGCCGAGCACCTGCAGCTCCACGTGACGGCCGCCCTCGATGAGCTTTTCGAGGTACAAGGCACCGTCTCCGAACGCGCTCTCGGACTCCGCGGTGGCCTCCGCGAACGCCGACGCGAGATCCTCCGGGCGGTACACTCGGCGCATGCCGCGACCCCCGCCGCCGGAGCGCGCCTTGAGCAGCACCGGATACCCGAAGGACGCCGCGACCTCCGCGGCGGCCGCGGCGTCGGGGATGGTGCCGTCGGTGCCCGGGATCGGCGCGAGGCCGAGGCGCTTCATCGTGTCGCGCGCGACGGACTTGTCGCCCATGGCGCGCATGTGGTCGGGCGACGGGCCGACGAAGCTGAGCCGCTCGTTCGCGCAGCGCGTCGCGAAGATGGCGTTCTCGCTCAAGAAGCCCCAACCGGGGTGCACGGCGCTGCACCGCAGCGCGCGGGCCGCTTCGAGCAGCGCGTTGGCGTCGAGGTAGCCCCCTCGGCCTCCAACCCGCGCCACCTCTCGGCCTTCGAGCCACGCGAGGTCGGCGTCAGGGTCGGAGACGGCGAGCACGGGGGTGACGCCCAGGCGGTCGCAGGTGCGGGCCACTCGGGCGGCGACCTCGCCCCGGTTGGCGACGAAGACGCGGCGGAACATCTACTTGCCCAGCTCTTCTTCGAAGAGCCGGCGCGCGAGCGCGGCGTCGACGTCGGCCTTGTGCGCCTTCATCAGCACGCCCATCGCCTTGCCCATCTCGCGCGGGGTCGTCGCGCCGGAGGCGGCGATGGCCTCGCGCACCCACCCGCGGGTGGTCTCCTCGTCGGCGAGCTGCGGCAGCAGCGACTCGATCTGCGCGAGCTCGATGCGCTCCTGCTCCGCGAGGTCCTCGCGGGCGGCCTTCACGTACTCGGTGATGCTGTCTTCGCGCTGCTTCTTGAGGCGGCGGAGCGACTCGATGCAGCGTTCGTCGTCGACCTCGCCCTTGCCTTCCTTCTGCAGCTCGATGAAGGCGGCGCGGATCATGCGCCAGCCGGTCGTGCGCGCAGCGTCCTTCGCGAGCATGCTCTTCTTGAGCTCGTCGGAGACGCGGTTGATGAGGGACATGGGGGGGCTCCAGGGTTCCGGGCGCCCTATCACGTCTCCGCGACGCGCCCGGCGCCGGTGACGACCCGGATCGTGAGCACGACGAGCCCTACGGCGAGGATGCCGACGGCCGCGAGGGTGGCGAGACCGTCGAACACCGACACCACCGGAGCGAGCGCGGTCTCGTCTCCGAGGGTGCCGGCCGGCACGCGAGCGCGGAGCATCTCGGCGACGAACTGCGCCAGGTCGTAGTCGGGCGCCGTCGCCTTCGGGTTGCCGTAGACGAGCCGGGCGCCGCCTTCGGGCACGCGCGCGCGGAGCTCCATCTCCGGTGAGGTCGCCGTCGCGGACTCGATGGTCAGCGGCGCGTCGTCGCCGTTGTCGACGTGGACGAGGAGCTCGCCGAACACGGGGCGATCGACGTCGATCACGATCGTGCCGCCCTGGTCGAGCGCGTTCCAGTTCACCCGTCGCACGGTCTCCATCGTCGTCCCACGGTCGACGAGGACCGAGACCTCCCGCGAGAACGCCGGACCCGCGGCCCGGAGCTCGAGGCGCGCGACGGTCGCGCCCGCGGGCTCGATCGGGATGCGCAAGCGGGTCGTCGCGCCCGACTCCTCGCGCTCGATCGCCCCCACCGTGAGGGGCTTCTCCCCTACCCTTCGCGCCAGGATCGACGGCACCTGTCGGCCCTCGCCGTCGACCACGCGGAGGTCCGCCAGATCCGGACGCGCCTTCGCCAGCAGCTCCGGGGTCAAGCGGACCGCCGTCCAACCCGCTTCGGACGCGATCGGCCGGGCCCACCGCCACCGACGCAGGTCGAGGGTCGATCCGGGGCCGTCCACCCGCATGCGCGTGGCGACCCATCGGTACGACGCGTTCCACGCGACGTCGCCGACGATGCCCACCATGTGCGGCGCGCGCAGCACGGCGGGGACCGAGGTGCGGAGGTCCCATGGGGCGTCGGTCGGCGGGCCCGCCGCGTAGAGATCGAGCTGGGCCGCGCCCGGGTCCACCGTCACCAGCGCGGCGGACGCGCTCGTCACCACGACGGCGGCGACCGGCAACGGCTGGCCCTGGTTCGTGTCGATCTCGAGCACGAGGGTGTCGCCGCGGAGCTTCAAGCCGCCCAGGGCGACCCGATCCACGTGGGTCTCGCCGAGGACCACGCGGCGCACGCGGCCGATCGAGCGGGTGGAGAGGTCGTCGTCGTCCAAGGGGCCGTGCGCGCCCGCGAGCGCGTCGCTCCCGGCGACCCAGACGGCGCGATCGAAGATCGGATCGGAGACTTCGAGGCGGATGCTCGTCACGGTGCGCGGCCCGGGCAGCGGAACGACCCACCGGCTCCGCCCCCACTCGGTGATCGTCGGGGCTCCGAGCTCGAAGCGCTCGGTGTGCGGACGAAGCGCGCTGGGGGCGGCGACCTCCGCGTCGACCCGCGTGACCTTCAACGGCTGGTCGTCGTGGATCGGGCGGACCGACACGACGAACGGCCCCCGCGAAGGGGGGATCGTGACGGTGTCGTCGGCGAGCTCGTCGTCGTAGGTGTACAGGACCTCGGTGACGTCCACACCGGGCCCGGTGACGCGCACCTCCGCCGGACGGGTCGCATCCTCGAGGTGGACGACGAGCGCGCTCGCGGGCTCGTCCAGCGGGTCGACCTCCCAGGCGCCGGACACGGTCGGGCGGAGGCGCGTCCAGGTGACCTCGGGGGCTCCCTCCGGGGCCGTCACGACGGCGAACGGGAGCGCCGCGTCGGCGTTGGTCAGCCACAACGTGCGCTCGAGCGCGGCGGGGTCCGCGCCGACGATGTCGGGGGGCAGCGGCGTGACCGTGGCGCCGGACGGCGACACCACGACGCTGGTGCGGAGGGGGTACGCCGACACGTCTGGAGCGCGCGCGGCGAGGGCGACAGCGACGACGAGGATCACTTGCGCTCCCGGAGGACGATGAACTGGAAGGCGACCGCGCCGACCAGGAGGGTGAGGCCGAGGCAGCCGAGGGACCCGATACGGGCGAGCCCGTCGAGGGACCACAGGTCGAACAGGAACACCTTTCCGGCCCCGAGCATCGCGAACCCGAGCCCCGCGACGCGCACCGCCCGGCTGTCCCGCGCGCTGCCGACGCCGATGAGCATGAGGCCGTACGCGCCCCACGACACCGAGATCGCCATGCTCGCGAACAGCCCGTGGCCGGTGAACCGCAGCGCGCCCCCGCCCGCGAAGGCGTGGACCACCTCGATGTTCAGGAGGCAGAAGCCGAGGGCGACCGCGATGACGTACCAGAGGCCGCGCAGGAGCGTCGCCTTGGCGTCGACGCGCTCCGCCGCGACGAGGAAGCACACGATCGGCACACCCCACGCGTAGAGCGCCCAGTTGACGATGGGCAGCCCGTCGGCGCCGCCCCAGGTCCACGCGTCCACGTTGAAGACCGTGCGCACCAGGACCGCGACGGTGAGCACCGCGGCGAGGCCGTTGATCAAGGGGTGGCGGACGCCGCGCGACACGAGGGCGAGCAGGGCCACCTCGATCGCCCACCCGATCGTGAGCCAGTGGCGCTCGAGCTGCAACGGCACGGCCACGGCGGCGGCGCCGAGCGCCGCGGCCACGAGGAGCGCGAGCTGGCGGTCGTCCTCGCGGACCCGTTGGCTCCGAAGGAGCGTCAGGGCCGAGAGCAGCGACACGGCGCCGAGGCCCACGGCGAGGACACCGGGGGCGCCCTCCCCTCCCCTCGCCTCCCAGGCGGCGCGTAACGGCAGGAAGAACGCGGCCCCTGCAAGGGCGGCCGCGAGCACGCCCCACCCGTCGTCGCGGCGCGGCCGGACGAACGGGACGATCGCGAACGCCGCGTAGGCGCCCAGCGACGCGAGGAGCCAGAGGGGCGACGCGCCGAGGTCCCCGAGGCGCTCGACCGTCACCACGTTCAAGACGTCGGAACGACCGAGGGCGAAGCTCAGTAACGGCGCGTGCAGCACGATCGCGGCCGCCGCGAGGGCCGGCAACAGCAAGGCCCGCCGTTCGCCGGCATAGGCCACGGCGACGAGCGGCGCCGCGAGCGCGACGGCGCAGCCTGCGAGCCACACCTCGTCCGGCGCCGACGGGACGGCGGCCGCGAACACCACGGCCGCGCCGACCAGGGCGACCGCCGCCCCGGTGATCGGGGACCCCCCGAGCACGAGCGCCGCAGCGACGGCCACCTGGCCGGCGAGCGCGGGGGCCCACCACGCTTCGGACGCGTACGCCCATCCGACCGTGTGGATCAACGCGAACGTGGCCGCGGCGAGGCCGACGAGGATCGACGCCAGGACGCGCGGCGCGTTGATGCGGTCGCGCTCGTCGCCCTCGAACCGTCGGGCCGCGAGGCTGAGCGCGACGGTGACGCCGAGCAGGAACGCCGCGCCGCCCCACGCCGCCGCGTCGGCGGACCACTCCAGCGGCAGGGTCGAGTAGCGGTCGAGCGCCCCCGGGTCGGCGGGCCAGAGGTACGCCGCCGCCGGCGCGGCGACGAGGACC
Source organism: Klebsiella pneumoniae (assembly GCA_945862325.1). Classification (GTDB taxonomy): domain Bacteria; phylum Myxococcota_A; class UBA796; order UBA796; family SXON01; genus CAMAXZ01. The sequence continues at coordinate 905 of CAMAXZ010000089.1, read as the reverse complement.
GCGGCGATCAGCGCGACGCCCCGGAAGATCGGGGCGAGCACGCGTGGCGTGGCGGGGGCGCGGCGGCTCGCCGACGCGAGCGCGAAGGCCACGGCGAACATCAGCGGGGCAACGAGGCCGATCGTGGCTTGATCCGGCGCGCGGTTGGCGATGGCCCAGCCGGTCCACAGCGTGGCCGTCGCCGCGCCGGCCAGGAACACCACGGTCGTCCAGCGCCGCCAGCTCGCCGCGACGAGGAGGCCCGTGTTCAGGACGAGCAAATACACGAAGAACGAGACCGCCGCGTTCTCGCCGTTGTCGAGGAGCACGGGCGTCGCGAAGCCGCCGAACATCGCGAGGACAGCGATGAACGGACGATCGCGGAGGGCGGCGAGGGCGAGCGTGATCGCCGTGATCGCCGTGAGCAGCACCGCGGAAGGCCCCGGGCCGAGGAACCCGTAGAGGGAGTGCGCGGCCCACACCATGCTGATCGCCACGCCCACGCCCACGCCGGCGAGGGCGTCGGCCGGCACGGTGTACTTCCGGGACGCGAGGAGCTCCGCGAGGAGCCAGGCGGTCGTGGCGACCGTGGCGGCGACCACGAGGCGGAGCCCGGGCGCCAGCAGGCCGAGCTCGATCGCCTCGCGGAGCGCGAACAGCCCGGCGAGCACGAAGAGGACTCCGCCGAAGGCGGCGAGGACCCAGAGACCGACGGCTTCGATGCCGATCCCCTGCGGGCGCGGCGCGGCCGGGCCGGGCGGCGGGGGCGGCGCGACCGGAGGCGGCGCGACCGGAGGCGGCGCGATCGACGGCGTGTCGCGGGCGGTGGACGAGGGCGCTGCGGCCACGTCGGCCGTGGGGGCGTGGGGCGCGGTACCCGCCGGCTCGCCGGCTTCGGAGCGGGCGGCCACCGGGGGGCCCTCGGC
>CAMAXZ010000088.1 GCA_945862325.1 Klebsiella pneumoniae | reverse complement strand
AGGCGGCGCGCCGGGAGCCGGCGTGCCCGGCGGCGGCGCTCCTGGCGGGGGCGTGCCCGGCGGCGTGCGGCCGGTCGGGGCCGGTGACGCGGGTGTGCCCGAGGGGCGCGCACCGTGATCGTGGCGTTGTTTCTCGGTTGTGCCGCGATCGACCCGCCTCCGCCTCCGTCCACCGCGGGGCGCCCGGTCGGCGCCTCTCGGTGCCCGGAGGTCGTCGGGCCGCCGGATCAGGCGGCGTTCGGGCCCACCTGGCCGGGGGTGTCCGAGGCGGACGCCGTGTGGGTCCTCACGATGGCCGACGGCGCCGCGTTCGAGGTCCCCGTGGTCCACTACCCGCTGCGGGCGCAGGCCTGGCCGGACATCGTGCGCTTCGTCAACTGCAACGACGCGGAGGCCTACACCCACCGTCGTTCGCGGATGTCGGTCACGAAGCAGCGACACGACGGGGCGTGCCGCCTGCTCGAAGCGGACCTTCAGTGGGAGATCCTGGTGTCGCTGCCGCGCTGGGTCGACCGGCGCCGCGCGGGCGCCGACGACCGCGTGAAGTGGGACGCCTGGATCGCGGCGACGTCGCGGCACGAGGAGGGGCACGCACGGATCGCGATCGCGGCCTACCGTGCGCACGCGGCGCGCCTCTCGGCGAGCACCTGCGACCGTGTCGATGAAGAGTTCTCGGCATTGGCCCAGGAACACGACGCCCTCCAGCTCCGCTACGACGCGTGCACCTGCACCGGCGGCTGCCAGGATCGCTGCGCGGACCCGGAGGTCGTTCAGAGCGCCGCGGGCGTCGTCGTCGGCGGCTGACGCACGAACACGCGCCACCCGGGAAGCTCGTCGGGGAGCTCGCGGAAGAGCTGCTCGAACACCGGGTCCGTGAGGAACTCGTGGGTGGTGCGCCCGGGGACCAGCAGCGCGTCGGCGCCGAGGTCGTCGAACAGGACGCGCAGGTCGGACGTGGTCGTCGGCGTGTACACGCCGTGGAACCCGATCCCGTCGGTGTGCCACGCGAGGCGCTGCGCTTCGATCGTGGCGATGCGGAGGTCGGGATCGGTCGCGCGCCGCCGCTCGAGCCACTCCACCGCCGCCGCGCGCTGCTTGGCCCAGCCTTCGCTCTCCCGCACCTGTTCGGCGGCCGTGCCGACGCCCAGGACGCCGGCGTACAGGCTGGCGCCGAACAGCCAGGCGGCGATCAGGCGCGGGACCGCCCCCTGGCGCGTCAACCACAGCAGGCACGCGCCGAACACGAAACCGACGGGCAGGGCGTGGCGGATGTGGAAGTTCCACGCGCGAAAGCCGGCGCCCTTGTGGAGCATGTGCAGCGTGACCAGCGCGGCGAGTCCGAAGGCCGCGAACATCGCCGCGTACGCCGCGTCGGGGTGCCGGACGTCACGCCAGGCCGCGCGCGCGCGCGCGATGAGGCCGCCGTGTCGGAGATCGCGCACGAGCGCCGCGGACCAGACGAGCAGCGCCGCGGGCAACGCCCACTGCAACGCCCCGAAGTTCTTCGCGTAGGCGTAGCTGCCGAGGTCGTTCCACGCGAGAAGCACGCCCGCGCCGCGATCGAGCAGGTAGTCGAGCGGGCCGTCCGTCGGGACCAACAGCTCGATGCGCGCCAGCCGCGGATCGAGCTGGAAGCGCTCGAACCGGAGGAAGTGCTCGGGGGTGGGGGATACGAACGTGGAGAGGTGCGCCCACTGTGGGGCGACCCCGAGCAGGAAGCCCGCGGCGGCCGCGACGCCAAAACCGATCGCGGGCCCCGGCGCGCGCAGCGCCGCCACCGCGGCGCCGACGGCGACCCCCGGGAGGACGACCACGAATTGCGCGCGGATGAGCAGAAGCACGGCGGCGGTGAGGCCGACCTCGAGCCCGCCGGCGAGCGTCGGGGTGCGGAACAGGCGCGTCCATCGCCACAGCGCGGTCACCAGCGCCGCGAACGCCAGCCCCTCGGTGAACGGCTGGCTCGTGGCCGCGAAGAACGTCGGGCTCGTGCCCGCGAGGGCCACGAACACGTGCCCCGCGTGCGCGCCGGGCAGCGTCGCCGGCGCGAGCGGGCGCGGCGCGAGGGCGCGCACCCAGTGATATCCGACGATCAACGTGACGAAGTAGAACGTGGTCGGCAACCACACCGCGAGCAGCTCGAGGGGGGCGAGCCGCGCGCAGAGGCCGAGCAGGAGCGGCCAGATCGGGTATACCGAAGAAGGGTAGGGGAAGCTCGGATATCCCGCGTGGTACAGGGACGCGCTGGACACGAAGCCGTGGCCGTCGCGAACGTGCGCGGCGATGTCGCCGTAGTACGCGCCGTCGACGAACGGCTCGTCGGCGAACGCGTTCACCGCCACCTTCGCGACGAGCAGCGCCGCGAGCTGCGCGGCGAGCAGTCGCTCGGCGCTCGCCCACGCGGCGGCCGGCGCGGCGACCGCCGCGTCGACCGGTGCCTCGCGCTCGTCCGACCGGGTCACGCGGGGGGCTATCGTTCGACCGCCGGGTCGACCAGCGCGCGAACCACGTACAACGTGCCCCCTTCCGTGACCGCGATCGGATCGATCCGGACGATCGCGGCGAGGGCGTCGGCGTCGAGGTAGGCGCGGCCCGCCGGCCGGCCATACAGCGCGAGGGTGTCGCCGACCGCGAGCGCGCGGGCGTCCTCGAGGCTCCGTGGCGCGCGTCGCGCCGGGCGGCCGACGTGCGCCCGCAGGGCGTGCGGGCTGTTGCTCAGCAGCGGCGCGGACACCGGCAGCCGCGCGACCTCGGCGTTCAACGGGTGCGCACGCCAGTAGGGCGCGGCGAGCCCGTCCGGACCGTCGACCGCGCGCGCCCACACGGCGACCGCGGGCCCCGCGGCGACCAGGGCCAGCGCCGACGTGGCGGCTGCCGCCGCGCAGACCGCGACGAGCGGCCACGCCGGGGCCAGCAGACGCGGGCCGATCGGATCGAGCCACACCACCGACGCCACCGCCACCGTGGCGCCGACGTGCGCCAGCGCGCTCGCCGCGAGGACCCGACTCACGGGGTCACGCCCTCGCCCCGCCCGCTCGATCAGAAACGCGAGCACGCCGACCCCCGCCACGATCCCCCCCGCCGTCGGTGCCCCGGGCACCGCCCAGTCGCCCAGGCCGCCGAGGCTGTCGGCGAGGTTGGTCCACACCCCCGTCGTCGCCGGATCGCGGGTGACCTCCGGCGCCACCACGGCGTTGCGCGCCCCCCATGCGGCGATCGCCGCCAGCGCGGCGCCGACGCCGGCGAGCCCCGCCGCGGTCGGTCGTGCGACGGCGGCGCCCAGCATCGCGAAGGCCGCCGCTGTCCGCGTCCCGCTGGCGGCCGCCGCGAACACGGCGACACCCGCGACGCGCCCCTCGACCACCGCGGCGAGCGCGGCCAACAGGAGCGCGACCGACGCCGACTCGCTCCACACGACCGTGGCCACCTCGGCGCTCGGTGCACCGAGCGCGACGACGACCCCGGCGAAGGCGGCGGCCCAGGGCGGTGCGGCGCCCCCCTGGGCGCGGCAGAGGCGCGCGACGAGCGCCACGACGGCGGCGAGCGACGCGCCGTTCACCAACGCCGCCGCAGCCGAGAGGCCCGGCGCCCACGCGCCGAGCGGCGCCCCTTCGAGGCCGATCGTGGCGCAGACCGCGCCGATCGCCGTCAGCACGGCCGGGAATCCGGGGGGCCAGTGCACGAAGGCCCCGCCGTCGAATTTCTCGAGCGGGGCGCCGCGCGTGAGGGCGTCGGCCGCGGCGAGGTAGCTGACCGAGTCGCTGCTCAGGCTCATGCCGCGCAACAGCGCGGCGGACGCCGCGACGCCGACCAGCGCGGCGGCCGACGCGCCGATGGGGTCGCGCCGCGGACCCTCGGGCGGACTCGGCATGGGCGCCCGGTAATCCGAAACCCGCGGAGGGGCGCGTTCGCGGCAGGCTACGTTCGGGCATGCTCGCGCGCGTCGACGCCGTCTCCGCTGCCCTCGGGCGCCGCTTCGGGGCGCCGCCCGACATGGTCATCGTGCTCGGCAGCGGCCTGGGCGCCTTCGCCGCCGCCCTCGCCGCCCCGGCGCGCGCCGGCTTCGTCGAGCTCGGGCTGCCGGTCCCCTCGGTCGCCGGTCACGCCGGCACGGTGTCGGTCGGCGAGCTGAGCGGTCGCACCGTCGCGGTGGTGTCCGGGCGGCTCCACCTCTACGAGGGGCACGCGCCGGCGGACGTCGTGCTCGGGGTCCGCGCGTTCGCGCGTTGGGGGGTGCGCACCTTCGTGTTGTCCAGCGCGGTCGGCGGGGTGAACCCCGCGTTGGTCGCCGGCTCGCTGGCGCTCGTCGGCGACCACCTGAACCTCACCGGGCAGTCGCCGCTCACCGGGGTGTTGCCGCTCGAGCTCGGCCCGCGGTTCCCGGACCTCGGCGATGTCTACACCGCGGCGCTCCGGCGTCGGGCGCAGGCGGTCGCGCCGCTCCCCGAGGCGGTGTACGCCGCCATGCCGGGCCCGGCGTACGAGACCCCGGCCGAGGTCCGCATGCTCGCGCGGCTCGGCGCGGACGTGGTCGGCATGAGCCTCGTGCCCGAGGCCATCGCCCTGGCGCACATGGGCCGTGACGTGCTCGGGCTCGCGGTGGTCGCCAACGCGGCGGCGGGGCTCACCGCGTCGCGGCTGACGCACGCGGAGGTCACCGCGGCGATGGCCGCGGCGTCGGGCCGCGTCGCCGACTTCTTGACGCGGTTCGTGGCCGGCTGAGGCCGCCGCTCAGGGCGCGTCGAGGGCGGGCTTCGGCTCGGCCGGTTCGGACGATTCCTCCGCCGCGCTCCCGCGCCGCCGCCGACGGCGGCGCTTCTTCGGCGCGTCCGTCGCGGACGCGTCCTCGGGCACCCGGAGCACCTCGTTGATCAAGGCGATCAGCGCGTTTCCGTGCTCCTCGACCTGCCACTGCCGGATCTCTGGCACCAGCGCCAGCTCTTCCAGCGTGCGCGGCGCGTGCCGCGTGATCTCGCGCAGCAGGCCGTTCGCGGCGATGGTGACCGGCGCCTGGCGCGTGTGATCCACCAGGCGGTTTCGCCAGTCCTTCAGGCGGGTGAGCAGCCGTTCGGCGTCGCGCGCGCGCAGGACGTCCGGCGTGGAGGCGCGCGCTTCCCGAGGGGCGGGCTGCGCCAGGGGGGCGGTGTCCGCGAGCCCGGACTCGACCGCCTCGGCGATGCCGGCGCCGTGGCGCCGCGCGAGGCCGGACCCGCGCCGCATCATCGCCACCACCTCGGCGGCCGAGCCGGGGCGCCGCTGCGCGAGCTCGACGAGCACGGGGTCGGGCATGACCTTGAACGCCGGGCGATCCATCGCCTGGGCCTCCCGGTCGCGGTAGGCGTAGAGCGCGCGCAGCACGCGTTGGCTGGTCTCGTCGAGCTGGCGGGCGCCCTTCACGCGCAGGTAGTCGCTCGGGTCGTGCACGCGGCCCTGCCACTCCCGGCCTTCGATCACCCGGCACTCTTCCACCACCCACCGCAAGCGCTGGGCGCGCTCGAGGTGGCGGCCGAGGAGCTCGCGCAGCGCGGGGAGGAAGTGGGTGTCGCCGCGCGCGTACTCGAGGTGCTCCGGCTCGAGCGGCCGGGCGGCCCAGTCGTGGCGCTGGTACCGCTTGTCGATGTGGTGCCCGAACCAGCGCTCGATCAGGTCGGCGAGGCCGACCCGCGGAAGCCCGAGGAACTGAGCGGCGATCATGGTGTCGAACAGGTTCCGGAACCGGAAGCCGAAGTCGCGCTTGAGGCTGACGACGTCGTAGTCGGCGCCGTGGAAGATCTTCGTGATTCCGGGATCGGCCATGAGCGGCGCGAGCGACGAGAGGTCTCGGACCGCGAGCGGGTCGATCACGTAGTCGGTGTGCAGGTCGGAGATCTGCAGCAGGCAGACCTTCTCCTGGTAGTGATGGAAGCTGTCGCTCTCCGTGTCCACGCCGAGCACCTTGCTCCGGGACAGGGCGTCGACCGCTTCGGCGAGCGCGGCGGGGTCTTCTACGACGACGAGGGGGGTGTCACCGAACATGCGTCATCGGCTCAAAGGGGGGCCGGCGCGAGCGCGACGCACGCGATCTCGACCCGCACCGCTTTGGGGAGCCCCGACACCGCCACGGTGGCCCGCGCCGGCCGCGACTCGCCGAAGAAGTCGGCATAGACACTGTTCATGTCGGCGAAGTCCGCCATGTCGCGGAGGTATACCGTGGTGCTCACGACGCGCCGGGGCGAGGCGCCGGCCGCGCGGAGCACCGCGCCGAGGTTGGCAAGGACGCGCGCCGTCTGCTCGGCCACGGTGTCACCGACGACCGCCCCGGTGGCGGGGTCGGTCGGGATCTGCCCGGACACGAACACGAAGCCGTTGGCCACCACGGCCTGGCTGTACGGGCCGATGGCGCCAGGGGCGTCGGAGGTGGAGACAACGGTCATGGTCGGTACACCGCCACGTAGGGGAGGTTTCGGAAGCGTTCGGCGAGGTCGAGCCCATAGCCCACCACGAACGCATCCGGGATGGTGAAACCCACATACTCCGGGCGAACGTCGACCCGGCGCCGGTCGGGCTTGTCGAGCAGGGTCGCCACCGAGAGCCGCCGCGGCCCCCGGATCGTCAGGGTCCTGCGGAGGAACTCGACGGTCAGGCCGGTGTCGACGATGTCTTCGACGACGACCACCGACGCGTCCGCGATATCGGCACGTAGATCGTGGGTGATCTGCACCGCGCCGCTCGAGCTCGTGCCCCCGTGGTAGCTCGCCACCCCGAGGAACTCCACGCGCACCTCGCCAGGAATCGCGCGCGCGAGGTCGGCGAGGAAGAGGAAGGACCCCTTGAGCACGCCGACCAACGTGATGGGGTCGTCGCCGTGGTCGGCGCGGATCGCCGCGCCGAGCGCGCAGACGCGACGATGGATCGCGTCCGCCGAGATCAGCTCCTCGAGCGCCTGCGACTCCGGCGGCAACTCACACCCACGCGTTGTTGAGGACTTCGCCGAGGCCGCCCGCGCCCGGTACGACGTACTGATGCCCGTCGAGCCCGCGCTCGTCGGTGTGCGTCCCGGGCGGCGCCGCGAGCGCCTCCGCGGACGAGAACCCACGATCGAGGCGGATCGCGTGGATCACGACGTCGTCGCGGGCGGCGAGCACGCGGCGCACGTACTCCGGGGTCACGATCAGGTGCACCACGACGACGCGCCGGGGCGCGCCGTACGCGGCGTAGTGGTCGAGCACCTCGAGCAGCGACCCGCCCGTCGCGCCCATCGGATCCGGGAGGACGAGCAGCGCGTCGTCGACGGGGCCGCCGATCTTCGCGGCCGCCACCGCCGCGCCCGTCACGCGGCCGTCGGCGTCCACCCGTCGGCTGACGAACAGGTGATCCTGGCGCAGGTGCGCGGGGTCGACGAGGTCGTGCAGGCGGTCGAAGAACAACTGCGACGGCACGATGCCGGCGCGCGCGACGTCCGCCACGACCACGCGCTGATCGCGCGCCACCAACACGCCTTCGTACGCGTGGCCCGGATGCGCGGCGCTCATGCGCGTCGGCACTCGCGCCACGCCCCAGGCGAGCTCACGGTCCACCACGGCGCTGAAGAGGCCGTCGAAGCACCGTGTGGCCAGGCGGCCGACTTCGGGCTGGGACGCGTCGGGCGACCCGAGCCGGGCCAACATCGACAGGAGGCTCGGCGTGCTGTGCAGCACGAGGCGCGGACCGTACGCGTGCTCCGCGCCGGGACCGGGCAGGGCCGGCCGCGTGTGGGCAAGATCGCGCATGCGGATCCCGTTCAGTCGAACAGGTAGCGGGCGCCGAGGATCGCGTTCGTGGTCGGGTAGAAGCGCTTGCGGTACCGGAAACCGCCGGTGGCCGAGGCGTGGAGCTGCACCTTGCGCGCCACCGTCCAGGTCGCGCCCACCCCGGCTTCCGTCGTGACGAACTCGGTGAGGTCGCCGGTGGCGATGCCGGCGCCGACGTTCGTGACGATGACCATCTGGAGGGCGTCCGGCTCGCCGAGCACGCCGAAGTGCAGGCCGGCGGTGATCGCCGCCATGTTGCGGGGCGTCGTCCGAACCACGGACACGGTCGTGTCGGCCACCTCGGTCTGCGGGGCGTCCTGGAGGTAGTAGCCCCGGAACACGCCGAGCACCTTGTTGTCCTTGTCGCCGAGCACGATCTCCAGGCCGCCGCCGAAGTTGGCGCCGAGCGGGTTGGCCACCGTCTGCTCCCACTCGCCCGCATCGTCCTCGTTGTAGCCGTACGTGCGATCGCCGTGGGCTCCACCAGTCGTGAACAGGCCGAAGCCGCCGGCGAGCGCCGCGGTCGGACAGAGGGCCACGAGCACCGCGGAGGCGCCGAGGAGGGCGGAGGCGAGGCGGGAGAGGGACATTCGGGGGGGCTCCGAGGGGAAGTCGTCTTTACTACACCACCGCGCGTCGTAGATCAACCGCTGCCCGCGTGGGTGTCGAGCGACGCGCGCACGCATGCCGTGCCGCGCGCCTCCCGCGGGCGTGGCCGAATCCACGGCCCGAGACAAACATCGTCGTTGTTCCTCCGTTCTGTCGCGGTGGTGCCGGGTTTCTGCTAAGTACCCGAAAAGACGGGGATTGGCGGAAACGCTTTCGCGAGACGCGTCGTGGCAGGGGTTCAGAGATTGCTGGTATGCGGCTTTTCGCCCGGCGCCGTGCGTCCTGCGCTCGTCGTTTTTTGCTATACCCGTCGAGGCAACGCGCCGGAGCGCGCCCTCGCCGATTTCCTGGAGGATCAAGATGAACAAGAAGGAACTGATCGCCAAGCTCGCCAAGGTGACGGGCCTCTCTCAGGCCAAGTCGGCCGAGGTTCTCAACGCCCTGTTCGACGCCGAGAGCGGAAGCGGGATTTTCGCCACGGAGCTCGACGCCGGGCGCAAGGTCACCATCCCCGGCTTCGGCACGTTCGGCACCAAGACGCGCGCGCAGCGCATCGGCACGAACCCCGCGAACCAGATCAAGATCGAGATCCCCGCGAAGACCTACGCCTTCTTCAAGGCCGGCAAGACGCTCCGCGAGCGCGTCGCGAAGTAGTCACTCCCCCGAGTCGTCGGGCGCCGCGGTCACCGTGAGCTGCCCGGCGGCGCTGGCCCCGCGGGCGTTGCGCACGACGACGTCCGCGGGCCCTTCGGCGATGTCCGGGACGAGGACGCTCACCGTCTCGACGCACGTCGCGCAGTCGGTCACGCACGCGTCGCAGCTCCCGCAATCGGAGCAGCCGGCGGCGACGCGGCAGGTGTCGCACGCGTCGCACGTGGCGCGGTCGACCGACACGACCTCCGCGCGCACCGGTCCGATGGTGACCACGGTGTCGTAGGCCTCCGTCAGGGGCCGGGTCGTGAGCGTGACCGTCTCGCCCGGGGCGGCGGTCTCGGGGGCCGCGGCAGGCGCCTCGAGCGGGCAGGTCGCCACGGCCGTGCCGGACTCGGTGTCGCACGCCGTGAGCGCCCAACAGGAAGCCAGGAGGATCGTCAGACTCCGAGCGGACATCAGAACCCTCCGGTGAGCAGGTCTTCGTTGGTCTTCTGGCCCGCTGCCGTCGCGACGCCCGTGGGCGCGGTGCCGGGGAGGAACGGCATCGACCGGCCTCCCTGCATCGGGCGTCCGGTGCGCTCGTCGATCGACACCCAGGTCACGTTTCCACCGGTGGGGAACGCCGGATCCGGCTTCGGAACGGCGTCCTCGACGAAGTCCATCCAGATGGGAAGGGCCGTCTGGCCGCCGGTGGCGCTGTTGCCGAGCGAACGCGGCTGATCGTAGCCGACCCACACCGCCGTCAGGACCTCGGCCGTGTAGCCGACGAACCACGCGTCGTGGAAGTCGTTGGTCGTGCCGGTCTTGCCGGCGACGCGCAGACCGAGCTTCTGGGCCTTCGCCGCGGTGCCGGAGGTGGCCACGTCCTGGAGGAGCCAGTTCATGACCTGCGCGACGTTCGGGTCGACGACCTGCTCCCACTCGGGCTGCTGGAACTCCTCCAACACCTTGCCGTCGCGGTCGAGCACGCGGTCGATGTAGTGGGGATCCACGCGCCGTCCGAGCCGCGCGAACGCCGAGTAGGCGCGGGCGATCTCCGGCATCGTCAGCGACGCGGAGCCGAGCCCCATCGAGAGGTCCAGGTCGAGCTGGCTGGTGACCCCGAGCTTTCGCGCCATTTCGGCGACCGGCTCCATCCGGATGACGTCGAGCACACGGATGGTGACGACGTTCCGCGACTGCGACAGCGCGTGCCGGAGGGTGATGTCGCCAAGGTAGTCTTCGCCGTAGTTCTCGGGCTTCCAGAGCTGCGACCGCACGGTGTTGAAGACGAGCGGGGCGTCCTGGACGATGGTCGCGGCGGTGAACTTCCGGCTCTCGATCGCCGCGGCGTACACGATCGGCTTGAACGTGCTGCCGACCTGCCGCGACGCCTGGACCGCCCGGTTGAACTTCGTCTCTTTGAAGTCGACGCCGCCGACCATCGCGATCACGGCGCCGTCGGTCAGCCGATAGCTCCAGAGCGCCCCTTGCACCTCGGGGCTCTGGTAGAGGGACACCGCGGCGAACGGCGCGTCGCCCAGGCCGTCGAACGCCGCGAGGGGCTCCGCGGTACGCCCTTCGCGGTTCACCACTTCCACCGTCACGCGATCCCCCCGGGACAACGCGCGGCTGAGGTCGTCCTGGCGTCGGTACTTGGAATTCCGGCTCGCGTCCGGCTTGTAGGCCCACTCCGACCACGCGAGAGGGATGACGCCCTTCGCCGTGCCTCCGAGGCCGACCACCGCGTGGGTCTTCGCCACATCGAGGACGACCGCGGGGTACCGCTCGCCTTCGGCGAGGCCCTCGCGCGACGCCCCGAGCGCGTCGAGGGTGGTTTGGATCGACGCCTCCGGCAGCTTCTCGTCCGGGCCGCGCCACCCCACGCGCTCGTCGAAGGCGCTCACGCGCTCGGTCACCGCGCGCTGCGCTTCCGCCTGAAGATCGAGGTCGCACGTGGTGTGCACGACGATCCCGTCGTTGAGCACACGGTCCTCGCCGTAGGTGTCGACGAGGTACCGCCGCACGTGCTCGGTGAACCACGGCGCCTTCAACAGGAACTCGTTCGTGCGCTCGACGATCGTGAGCGGCTCCGCGTAGGCGGCGTCGGCCTCGGCGCGCGTGAGGTGGCCGTTGTCCGCCATCTGTCCGAGCACGTACTTCTGCCGGCCCTTGGCGGAGTCGAAGTTGCGGTGCGGGCTGTACTCGCTCGGCCGCTGCGGGAGCCCCGCGATCATCGCGGACTCGGCGAGAGTCAGTTCAGACGCGTGTTTTCCGAAATAGACCCGCGCGGCCGCCTCGACGCCGTAGGCGCCGGAGCCCAGGTAGATCTGGTTGAGGTACAGGTAGAGGATGTGGTCTTTGTCGAAGGTGTCCTCGATGCGCCAGGCGAGGAGGACCTCCTTGATCTTGCGCGCGTAGGTCTTCTCGTTGGTCAGCAGGAAGTTGCGCGCGACCTGCTGGGTGATGGTCGACGCGCCCTGCGCCTTTCTCCCCTGCGCCGCGTTGCGCGCCACGGCGCGCACGATGCCCATGTAGTCGACCCCGTCGTGATCGCGGAACCCGGCGTCCTCGGCCGAGGTGAACGCGTCCAGCAGGTGCTTCGGCATCTCGTGCAGCGGGATCACGTAGCGGCGTTTTTCGTAGATCTCGCCCATCAGGCGCCCTTCGGCGTCGTACACGGTGGTGACCGTCGGCGGACGATACGCGCCCAACGCCTCCACCGTCGGGAGATCCCGCCCGTGGTAGCTGAACACCCCCCAGAGCGCGAGGGCGCCGCCGACGCCCACGAGCGCGGCCACGCCGGCGCCGCTCATGCCGAGCCCGACCATCCATCCCCAGAGGCCGCGGCGGCGCGCGGGGGCCTTCGCGGGCCGTGCGGGCGGGCGGGCGGGCGCGGTGGCGGCGGG
>CAMAXZ010000087.1 GCA_945862325.1 Klebsiella pneumoniae | reverse complement strand
GGCGGGGCCGGCGGTGGCGTGGCGACGGGCGCGCGCGGCGGTGGCGCGACCGAGGCGACCGGCGGCGGCCACGGCTTCGACGCCGGCTCGGGCGGCGTCGGGGCGACGTTCGGCGGCGCGCCGTCGTCGTTGCGCAACCACGCCGCGGTGTCCGAGTCGAGCCGCGGCGCCACCCGCCCCGGGGGGCCGAGCGGGGCGTCGAACACCGGCGGCGCGAGGGGGGCCGGCGCTTCGGCGGAGATCCACGCGCCGGTGCTCTCGTGTGGGGGCGGGTCGAGGCGCGTGGGGGGCGCGACGGGCGCCGGGGGCACCGTCGCGGCGCCGTGCTCGGGTTCGGCGGCGGGGAGCCCTTCGGGGCGGATCGCCGTAGGGGCGTCGGGCAGCGCGACGGTCGGGGCTTCGGGCGGCGCGGCGATGTGCGGGGCCGGCCGCGACGGGTTCGGGTCGGTGGACGCGGTGACCTCGCGCTCGGGCGCGGGCGGGGCGAGCGTCGGGGCGGCCTGAGGCGGGCCGAGGCGCGGCGGAGGCGGGCTCGGCTCGGCCCGATCGTCGTCCACGAGGCTCGCCCGCCGACGACGCGAACGTGCGGGGATCGCGAAAATCCCGGTGTCGGTCGCGGGGAGCAGCGCGCGGGACGGGGTCGGCTTCGCGGCGGGGGGCTTCGCGACCGCGGCGGGGCTCGTCGGCAGCGGCGCGGGTGGCGACGGCGTGAGCGCGGCGAGGTGGGCCTGCGTCGTCTCGGCCGACCGGACGGGCGCGGGGTCGGCCGTGAAGGACGCGCCGAGCTCCTCGGGGGGAGCCAACGGCGCGTCCGGGACCTCCGGCAGGACGACGCGGAACGGGTCGTCGTCATCCTCGAGGCTCGTGACGCGGCGGCGCATGCGCGCCCGGGCGCCGGCCGTGGCCACGGTGGCGCCGCCGGGCTCGGGCGCGAGGGTGGGGGTGGGCTTCGGCGCGGGGGCAGGCGCCTCGGGCTCTTCGATCCAGGTCCGCCCGGAGAAGAGGTTGCTCGCCGCCGGCGCGGCCCGCGAGATGAGGGTGCCGCCGTCGGACAGCCCGGGGGAGGTCGGCCGGTCCACGTCGGCGTCCGCGTGGGGCGCGCTCCGGCGCACGTCGGTCGGGGGATCGTCGTCCACGGGGTGCGGCGCGGTCCGCTCTTCCGGTTCGTCGGCCGGCTCGAGCGTGGGGCTCGGCCCGGTGATCCGCGTCGGCACCGCGTCGTCGAACGCGGCCGGCTGAGGGGCTTCGCTCGGGCGGGTCGCCGCGTCGGCCGCGTGCGGGACGAGGGTGCGCGCCAGGGACTGCTCGGTGAGCGGCGCGAGGAGCGCCCGGGTGTCCTCGGCGATCGACGCAAACGAATAGCCCGCCATCAAGCCGCGGAGATCTTCCCGCAGGACGAACGCGCGCTGGTAACGGTGGCGCGGGTTCGCCGCGAGCGCGCGCGACAGAACCTTGTCGAGCCCGGGCACGCGATCGGCCGCCCGGGCCATCGCGCCGCCGAGGTCCACGCGGCGCACGCGCGCGAGGGTCGACGCGTTGGACTCGCCTCGGAACAGGGGCTCGAGGGTGAGGAGCTCCCAGAGCACCACGGCGAGCGCGAACACGTCCGTCGCCGCGGTGAGGCGAGGGTCGGGTTGGGTCTGCTCGGGGGCGAGGTACTCGAGCGCCGCCGCCACGGGCGCGTCGCCGGCGATGTGGCTCAGCGCCGCGGGGGCGCGGGACAAGGCGTAGTTGCCGAGGAGCACCTTGCCGTCACGCGCGATGTGGAGCGACGCGGGCGTCAGGCCCAGGTGCAGCACGCTGTCGGCGCCGGTCGCGCGCCCGGGCCGCGCGTGCATCGCCTCGAGGCCGTTGCAGGCCTGGGTCGCGATGTTCAGGAAGACGTTCTCGGGGATGGACCGACGGGTCGCCCGAGCCCAGGCGAGCAGTCGGTCGAGGGACACCCCGTCGACCAGCTCTTCGACGACCCACACGGTCCCTTCGGCCGGCATCGCCTCGAAGACGTGGACGAGGAACGGGTGGCGCGTCGCGACGAGGTCGCCGACGCGCGCCTCGATCGTCGCGAGCCGCTGGGGGTCCGCGGCGACCCACGGCAAGACGCGACGTACGATGACGAGCTTGCCGGGTGTGGGCCCGCCGGGGCCGGGCGTGCCGGTCACCTGGGCGAGGTAGGACTCCGCCATCCCGTCGGCCGCGAGCAGGTGATGAAGGGTGTACGGACCGACCGACTTCGGGAGCTGGAGCATACGCTCTCCGCGCGGCGAGCCACTACCGGGCGCGCCGGGACACGTCAAGCCATCGTGCTACGAGCGGCCGATGACGTTTCTGCTCGCCTTCCTCCTCGCCGCATGCGCGGCGAGGCGCCCGGTCGAGGGCCTGATCGACGCTCCGGACGCCCCGGACACCGTCGGAGCGGTGGAGCTGATCACGGTCGACGGCGACTCCTGGACGCTGCGGCTCGGCGACGAAGGCGCGCCGCTGCGGTGGGCCGAGGGCCTCCGCGTGGCGGTGACCGGGCCGCGGTTCGGGCGCCGGCTTCGGGTGCGCGACTGGCGCGTGCTCGACGCGGGTGACGGCAGCGGGGGCTTCGCCGGCGTCCTCCGCGCCCACGGGTCACGCGTGGTGATCGACGACCGGAACACCGGCGCGACCCTGTTGATCTCCGACGGGGACGCGGCGGCGCTCCGCCGCCACGTCGGTGAGGTCGTCGTGCTCGTGGGGCACATCACCGGGGCGAACGTCATCTCCGTTCACGCGTTCAAGGTGCTCCGCCCACCGCCGGCGGCGCCGGTTCGTTAGGGAGCGGGGATGCCCCGCCTCGCCCTGCTGTCCGTGTCCGACAAGTCCGACCTCGTCCCGTTCGCGCGCGCCCTGGTCGCACGGGGCTTCGCGCTGCTCTCCACGGGCGGCACGCGCAGGGCGCTGCTCGACGCCGGGCTCGACGTCCTCGCGGTGTCGGACCACACGGGCGCGCCGGAGATCTTCGGCGGCCGCGTGAAGACCCTCCACCCGCGCGTGCACGGCGGGATCCTCGGGCGGCGCGGGCTCGACGACGCGGACGCCGCGGCCGCGGACATCCCGTGGATCGACGTCGTCGTCGTCAACCTGTACCCGTTCGAGGCGACCGTCGCCGCCGGGGCCGCCGTGCCGGAGGCGGTCGAGCAGATCGACATCGGCGGACCGGCGATGGTGCGCGCCGCCGCGAAGAACCACGACTCGGTGTGGATCGTCGTCGATCCGTCCGACTACGACGCCGTGCTCGAGGGCCTCGACGCGGACGCGGCGACCGCGCTCGCGACGCGCCGCCGGCTCGCCGTCCGCGCGTTCCAGCACACGAGCACCTACGACGCCATCGTGGCGCGATGGTTGTCCCCGCGCCTCGGGGGCGACGCCTGGCCGGCCGAGACCACGATCCCCCTTCGCCGTGCCCAGACGCTGCGCTACGGCGAGAATCCGCACCAGTCCGCGGCGTTCTACGTGGCGCCGGACGAGCGCGGGCGCACGCTCGGCGCCGCGGTGCAGCTCCAGGGCAAGGAGCTCTCCTTCAACAACCTCGCGGATCTCGACGCCGCGGTGCGCGCGGCGTTCGACCTCGAGAGCCCCGGCGTCGTCATCGTCAAGCACAACAACCCGTGCGGCGCCGCCACGCACCCCTCCGACCTCGCCGTCGCCTACGACCTCGCGCTGTCCGCCGATCCCGTGAGCGCCTACGGCGGGATCGTCGCGTTCAACCGCCCGCTCACCGGAGAGGTGGCGCGCCGCCTGGTGCGCTCGAAGGTGTTCTACGAGGTGGTCGCGGCGCCCGGCATCGACGTCGAGGCGCGCGCCGCGCTCGCGGGCAAGGCGAACCTCCGGCTCATGGAGCTCCCCGCCGATTGGCAGGGTCAGTCGGCGGCCGGCGCCGACGCCCGCCGCGTCGCGGGGGGGTACCTCCTGCAGTCCTGGGACGGGCACGTGGAGCCCGAGCGCCGCGCGGTCGGGCGCGCGCCGTCGCCCGACGAAGCCGCCGCGCTCGACTTCGCGTGGCGGGTCTGCCGCAACGTGAAGAGCAACGCGATCGTGCTCGCCCGCGCCGAGGCCGACGGCGCGCTCGTGCTCAACGGGGTGGGCGCGGGCCAGATGAACCGCGTGGACGCGGTGCGGCTGGCGATCACGCGCGCCACCCGCGCGGTCGCGGGCTCCGTGCTCGCGTCCGACGCCTTCTTCCCGTTCGCCGACGGGGTCGAGGCGGCGATCGCGGCCGGCGTCGGCGCGATCGTGCAGCCCGGCGGCTCGATCCGCGACGAGGAGGTGTTCGCGGTGGCGCGCGCCGCCGACGTCGCCATGGTCCTGACCGGGGTCCGTCACTTCCGGCATTGACCGCGGCGCGGTAGAACCCTCGCGTGCGCGCGTACGTTTCTCACCGCCGCCCTGCCGCATGAGCGCCGCGCTCACGCTCGGTTGTGCCCGTTGCGGGCGGCGGACGCCGGGCGCGGCGGGGCGCCTGCTCGTGGTGTGCACCCGATGCGCGGAGGGCCCGCCGTCCCACTTCACGGTGCACCAGCGCGGCGACCTCCTGACGCTGAGCTTCGACGAGGTGCGCGCGCGCCTCGTCGCGGGCACCCTCGACCCTACGTCCTGGGCCGTCGACGCGCACGGCACGAGCGCGCCGGTCTGCGCCCATCCCGAGCTTCGTGCTTTGTTTTTGCCGGGTCATCCGCTCGTCCTCGAGCTGCCGGAGCCGGACGCGGTCGAGCCCGACGTGGTCGTCGCGCCGCGCCGTGCGCCTCGGCCCTGGGTGACCATCGGCGGGGGGCTCACCGCCGTCGCGGCGCTCCTCGTCGCGACGTTCGCCGTGGTCGGGATGCCGGGCGCGGTCCCTGCCCACGACGCGGCGGTCGAGGCCGACCCGCTCGCGGCGCGCATCGCCACGGTCGGCACGGCCGACTCACCGCGCACCCTGGAGCTCGCCCTCGCGTGGCGGGAGCGCGGCACCCAGACCCCGCAAGGGCGAAAGCGGGCGTTGGATCACGCGCTCTGCGCGGCGGCGCGGTGGCCGCACGACGCGGAGGCGCTCGCGCTCCTCGCCGCGCTCTGGACGGAGGCCGACGACGAGCCCGATCTCCGTCGGCGCGCGCTCGAGCGCGCGCGCGCGGCGTCGCCGACGCTCCCGACGGTGCGCTTCGCGCGGGGCGTCGCCGCGCTTCGCTCGGGGCGCGTCGCCGAGGCCCGTCGCTTCGCCGAGAACTGCCTCGAGGACGCGCCCGACTTCCTGCCCTGCGAAGAGCTCCGGATCGACGCCCTCGGGGTCGACGCGGCGGGCGTCACCGCGGTCGTCGCGGCGTACGACGCGCTCGCCGCGCGCTGGCCCAGCAACGCCGCGCCCGTGGCCCGCGCCGCGGTGCTCGCCGCCACGGCGGACCTCCCCACCGCGCGGGCGCGCATCGACGAAGCCCGTCGCCGCATGCCGAACCACCCGGGTCTGCTCGCCGCCGACGTGGCGCTCCGCTTCCGTGACGGCGAGGTGCAGGTGGCGCGCTCCCTCGCGTCCGCGCTCGGGCCCGCGCCGAGCACCGCCATCGCCCTCGCCGCCGCCGAGGCCGACATCGCCGCGAACGACGCCGCGAGCGCGCTGCAGTGGCTGCGCTCCGTCGAGAACACCGACGCCGCCGGGGACGTCGAGCGCCGCCGCATTCGCCGCCTCGTCGCCCAGGCCCGGTGGCTCCTCGCGCGCCTCAACGGCGAGCCGAGCGCCCTCGACGCGGCCGTGCGCGCGGCGTCCCGCCTCCGGGAGTCCGGGGCGTCGGGACCTGCCGACGCGCAGGTGCTCATGCTCGTGGCCTGCGCGACCGACGATCCGATCGGCTTCGAACGTGCGTGGGCGCAGATGAGCACGGTCGACGCGGCCGGGCGCGACATCGCCCGCGCCTGGTCGATCCGCGCCGCGCAGCTGGCGCGCGCGCCCGGGGTCTGTCCGACGGGGCGGGATGCCAAGCCCCGCTTCCGGGACGCCGCCAACGCCGCAGAAGACGCCGTCGCCGCCGAGCCCTCCGAGCCCGTCGGCCACCTTTGGCGCGTGGCGCTGTACGCCGAGCTGCGGGACCCCGAGCGTTTGCAGGGGGCCATCGCCGACGCGCTGCGCCACGTCGACGGTCGCGCGGACCGGCGCAACCCCTCGGGCGGCGCGCTCGTCGTGGGGCCAGACGCGGCGTGGGTCGCCGATATCCTTCGTGTCGGGGCCGACGGCGGAGCGGCGTCGCTCACCCCGCTCGCGGGCGCGACGATGGCCTGGCTCGCCGGCGATCTCGACCGCGCCAGCGCCGGCCTCGCGGGCCTCGCGGCGTCCCGCGACACGCGCGCGCTCCGCGCGCGCGTCGCCTTCGCCAAGGGCGACACGCAGGTCGCCCTTTCGTACGCCGACACCCTCGTTCGCGAAGAGCCGCGCGAGCCCGCGTGGCACCTGCTACGGGCGCAAGGGCTCGCGCGGGTCAGGCGCCACGCGGAGGCCGCGGCCGAGCTGGATCGCGCGGCGGCGCTCCGGCCGACCTCGTCGCTCGTGGCGTCGCTGCGCGCGGAGGTCGTCGCCGCCCGTGGAAACCGAGCCGACGCCCAGGCCTTCGCCGCCGACGCCCTCGCGCGCGACCCGCTGGACCTCGTGGCCCGCCGCGCGGTCCGCACCAGCGGCGTCGAGTCCGCCGATCACTGAGCGGGATAGCCACGACGCCATGAACATCCTCCTCGTCGGGGGCGGCGGCCGCGAGCACGCCCTGGCGCGCGCGCTCGCGCGCTCGGGCCACTCGTTGCGCTTCACCCATCCCAACCCGGGGTTTCACGCGTTCGGGCGGCCGCCGGCCGCCCCGATCGACCCGCTGGACGCGCTCGAGGCCGACACGGATCTCGTCGTCGTCGGCCCCGAAGCGCCCTTGGCGGCCGGTCTCGTCGACGCCCTCACGGCGCGTGGCGTGCCCGCGTTCGGGCCGACCGCCGCGGCGGCGCGCCTCGAGACCAGCAAGGTCTACGCCAAGGAATTCTGCCACCGCCACGGCCTGCCGGTGGCGCGCGGTCGCGTGGTGCGCGGCCCCGACGAGGTCGACGCGCCCGGCGTCGTGAAGCTCGACGGGCTCGCGGCGGGGAAGGGGGTCTGGGTGTGCGACGACCTCCCGTCGACGCGCGCGGCGGTCGCGGCGGCCGCGGCGGCGCGCCCGGGCGCGCCCATCCTCCTCGAAGAGCGGCTCGTCGGCCCCGAGGTGTCCGTGCTCGCCCTGTGCGACGGGCTGCGGGCGGCGCCCCTGCCCGCCGCGCGCGACCACAAGCGCAGGTTCGACGAAGATCAAGGTCCGAACACCGGCGGCATGGGCGCGGTGTGCCCGGTCGCGTTGACCGAGGCCGACCGCGCGATCTGCCACGACACCCTCGCGCGCGCGGTCGCGGGCATGGGCGCCGACGGTACGCCGTTTCGTGGCGTGCTCTACGGCGGGTTCATGCTCACCGATGCCGGGCCGCGCTTGCTCGAGTTCAACGTCCGCTTCGGCGATCCCGAGTGCCAGGCCGTCCTCGCCCTGCTCGACGAGGATCTGGCGCCGTGGCTCATGGGGGCGGCGCTCGGCGCGCTCCCGCCCGGCGCCCCGCGGTTCGTCGACGGTGCGTCGTGCTGCGTCGTCGTCGCGGCGGAGGCCTACCCGGAGTCGACCGCGAACGCCCGGATCGAGGCGCTGCCCGTGGACGCGCCGGACCTCGTGACCTACCAGGCGGGCACCTCGACCCGGGACGGCGCCCTTTGGGCTACCGGCGGGCGCGTGCTCGGCGTGACCGGGCTCGGGCCAACCCCGGCGGCGGCGCGCATGCGGGCCTACCACGGCGTTCGGGAGGTTCGGTTCGCAGGTGCGTCCTGGCGAACGGACATCGGCGCATCGTGATCGAGCCGGCGGCGCCTGCGCCGATCGCGGCGGACGCCCCGGCGCCCGGGCTCGTCGTGTATCAGCCGCGGCGCGGGTATCGGTGGGGCGTCGAGGTGTACGCCCTCGTCGACTTCGCGCTTCGCGCGGGACCTTTCACCACCGCCGCGGACCTCGGCACCGGCAGCGGCGTGCTCGCGATGCTCCTGGGCTGGACGGGGGCGCGCGTGTGGGCGGTCGATCGCGAGCCGCTCTGGCTCGAGCTGGCGCGTCGCGGCGTGTCGGAGAGCGGCCTCGACGCGCGGGTGACGGTGATCGAGGCGGACATTCGTGCGCCGCTGCCGATCCCGTGCGTGGACCTCGTGGTCGCGAACCCGCCGTGGTTCGCGCCGGCCGCGGGGCCGGTCTCGCCTGACCCGTGGAAGGCGGGGGCGAGGGCGATGCTCGCGGGTGGACCGGCCGAGTTCGCTGCGGCGGCCCTGAGCGTCGCGCCGCGGGCCTGCCTCGTGCTCCGGCGCGAGCGCCTGCGCGACCTCCACGACTTCGCGATGACGCGCCGCGCCTCGCTCGGCGACAAGGTCGTGCTCGTCGAGCTCGTGCGGGGTCCGCCGGGGGCGACGCTCGTGGACGAGGAGCTCGACCTCGAGTCGGCGTACCGCCGGTTCGGACGATGACGCTCCTCGTCGTCGTCGGCCTCGCCGCCGCCGGCGCCATCCTCCACCGTCCGCTGCTCGGCACGGGGTGGATGTTTCAAGTCCTCCGACTGCCGGGCAACCTCCTGCACGAGCTCGCGCACGCGGTCGCCCTCCTGGCGTGCGGCTTCACCGTCGTCGGGTTCTCGGTCGCGCTGTTCGACCCGGCCGGCCGGGGGGAGGTGCGGCCCGGCCCGCCGTGGACCCGCTTCGCGTCGGTGTGGGCGGCGAGCTTCCTTTCCCCGATCGCGCCGGTGTTCGTGGGGGTTCCCACGCTCGCGCTCCTGTTCCACCTGAGCGGTGCGCCGGGCCTCCCGACGGCGCTCGAGGCGGTCGGTCCCACCCTGCGCGCGATGCCGTGGACGCACGCGACGTTCTGGGTCGCCATGCTGCTCGCGGTCCCGGTGTCCGCCGAAATGGCGCCCTCCGACGTCGATCTGCGCGCGTGGCGCACGCCGGGGCTCATCGCCGCCGCGGTGGTCGCCGCCGCGATCCTGCTCGCCGAGTGGTGGGTACCCGGCGCGGCCGAGCACGTGTTCCGTCGCCTCGACACCGCGCTCGCCCGGCCCGTGGCGCAGGCGGTCAGCCTCGTCGCGTGGGCGTCCGTCGTGTGGATCCCGGTCGGCTGGGCCGTGGCGCGCGTAACGGCGCGCTGACGCTCGCGATACGTACCGAGCATGCAGTCCATCGCGCCGCGCACGTTGTTCTCGATCCCCGGAGTGCTCGCGCTGTTGGTGTTCCTCGGTCTCCTCGCCGTCGGGCCCGGAGGCGCCCTCGTCGGCGGCTTCCGGGCGCTCGGGGCGCTCGGCGAGGGCGGCGTGGTGCTCGGCATCACGGGCGCGATGGTCGCCGGCGCGATGTGGCTCTGGGCGCTGCGCGGGTTCACCGTGCTCGAGCCGAACCAGGCGGCGGTCGCGCTCCTGTTCGGGCGGTACGCGGGTACGCGTGACCAGGATGGGTGGTTCTACGTCAACCCGCTGCTCTCCGTGCGGAAGGTCAGCCTCCGCCTCCAGACCTTCGAGACCCCCCACCTCAAGGTCAACGAGAAGGGCGGCCGGCCCGTCGAGATCGGCGCGGTCGTCACGTGGGCGATCACCGAGCCCGAGACCGCGCTGCTCGCCGTCGAGGACGTGGGCGCCTACCTCAAGAACCGCACCGAAGTGGCTCTCCGCACCGTCGCCGCCAGCCACCCGTACGAGGCGGAGGACGGTCATGACTGCCTTCGCGGCAACACCGCGTCGGTCAGCACGGAGCTCCGCCAGAGCCTCGCGCCGGAAGCGGCCATCGCCGGCATCACCATCCGCGACGTCACCCTCACGCACCTCGCGTACGCGCCAGAGATCGCGGGGATCATGCTCGTTCGTCAGCAGGCCGAGTCGCTGCTCGCGGCCCGCCGGGTCATCGTCGAGGGCGCGGTGCGCATCGCGTCGGACGCCCTTCGACAGCTCGAGAGCGAGGGCCACGTCATCCCGCCCACCGAGAAGGGCCGCGCCCTCACCAACCTCCTCACCGTGCTGGCGTCCGAGCGCGGCACCACCCCCGTCGTGAACGTCGGGTGACCCCGGCGCGGCTGCGCCCGTGCGTGCTCTCGGAGTGCGAGGGCATGTGCTGTCACGACGGCGCGTGGCTCGAGGATCACGAGGTCGAGGGGCTCCGGCGCCTCGTGTTTCGGCGGCGGAGCGCGTTTCCGGGGCTGCCCGACCGCTTCCTCGAGCGTGTCGGCCACGCCCACAAGACCGCCACGCGGCCGCACGCCTGGGCGCGCGCGGACTTTCCCGCGCACTTTCCGCGCACGCGGTGCGTGTTCGCGCTCGCCGACGCCCGCTGCGCGCTGCAGGTGCTCGCGGAGGCCGACGGCGCGCACCGCTGGGCGTACAAGCCGCGGGCGTGTTGGATGCATCCGCTGCGGCTGTCCGCCTCCGGTCCGCTGCCGCCCCCGCGCGACGCCGCCGACGACTGGGACCGCGCCGACGGCTACCCCGGCTACGTCTGCTACACGCGGTGCGGCGCGCACCACGAGGACGGCCTGCCGTGGGAGGAGGCGCTCGCCGACGAGCTCGCGGCGGTGCGGGCGGAGTGAAACGCGGCGCCGCTCACGGCGCGACGATCTCTGCCCCCTCACGCACGATCGCCGCGGCGAACGCGTCCATGTCGCGGGGGGTCACGTAGGCGCGTCGATCCCCCTCGATCAACCACCCGTCGTCGGCGCGGGTCGCCGCGGCGTGCAGCGGCGCGGAGTCCCAGAACGCGCCGAGGTAGAGCGCGCCGGGCACCGCGGTGCCGGCCATGCGCCACGCTCCGAGGCGGCGCCGGGTCGCGCGCGCGCCGCGGAGGGAGATCCGCACCGGACGCAGGTGGCCCGGGACGACGAGCGTGGCGGCGCCCACGCCGTAGACCAGGCCGCGCTGGACCGCGCGCCCGAGGTGCACCGTCGCCACGGCGACGACCAGGGCGGCCACGACCGCGAGCACGCGCATGCCGACGCTGGGCGACGGCGTCGGCAGGAGGTCGAGGCGCGGGGAGCCGTGGCGGAGCGCGTCGAGGAAGGCCGCCGGGTCCGGCGGGCTCAGGTACACGTCTCCGTCGTCGGTGCGCAGGCGGACACCGGCGGCGCCGCAGTCGGTCGCCACGTACGCGGGGCCCTCGGGCGTGGACCACCGTCCGACGCACAGCCCGGGCAGGGCGGTTCCGACGGCGCGCGACGAGCCGCGGGGGAGCCCGGTGACGTCGGCGGCGCGGACCGCGTCGCGGGCGAACCGGCGCGTGCCGCCGAAGGGGCCGAAGCGGTGTCGCACCTCGAGCGTGGCGTCGTCGATGCGGTACTGCACGCGCGGCGTCGCCCACGCGACCGCGTTCAGCGCGACCGCCGAGGCGATCAGGACGAGGACCAGCGCGCCGCCGAGGACGCGGCCGCCGAGACCGGGCGGGTACGAAGGGAAGCTCGTCACCCCGGCCTCACATGCCGACCCCGCGCGCCATGGCGACCGCCGCGAGCGGCATGAGGAGGACCGCCGCGGTCTCGAGGTGGTTGATCCAGACGAACGTGCCCATGGGCGTGGTGTCGATCGTGGCGCCTCGCGCCGTCGCGATGCGCCAGCGGATGAGGGTCACCATCGGCCACGCCTCGAGGAGGAGCACGGCGACGAACAGGCCCATCTTGGCGTGGAACATGCTGTTCGCGAGGTAGTAGGCCGTGCCTTTGTCCAGGCCGCCGAAGGCGCGCGCGAGCCCGGTCACGAGCCAGAGCACGGCCGCGAGGCCCCACCAGTTGTCAGCCTCGAACGCCGCAGAGAGGTCGCGGCGCGCGAACGCGCGCCCGCGCGCGACCACAGCGGCGAACCCCACGGCGAGGGTCAGGACATGCACGCCGGCGAACAGGACGGTCCACATCCGCGGAGCCTACGTCAGCGCGGGCGCGTCGGCCACCGGCCGCTACTTCAAGTGGGCCGCGGTCGTGTTGCCCTCTTTCGTGCCGTCGCCCTTCTTCCACACGTAGTCGAAGACGTCTTCCGGGCGGAGGGTCACCGTCTGCCCCTTGGCGAGGCCTTCGACGTCCCATGGGTCGTTGAGCAGGGTGCCCACGATCGCCGCGTCGGACCAGCCCCGCACCTCGACCCACATGTACTCGGTGGCGCCGGACCGGGCGGTGAACGGGGCCTTGGCGGCGATGGCCGCGCCCGCGGGAAGGCCGGCGTCGAACGCCTGGCGTACCGGTCCGAAGAACCGCGCGCGCGCGGCGGTCCTGGCG
>CAMAXZ010000086.1 GCA_945862325.1 Klebsiella pneumoniae | reverse complement strand
GACCTGCGACACCGGGCTGGGCGGTCACGCCGTGGCGGTCGACGGGGAGCGATGGTGGGTGTGGGGCTTCGAAGAGGCGATCCACCGCGGCACCTGGTCCGGGGCCGGGTGTGACGTGCTGTCCGACTGGCCGGTCGAGCGCACCATCGCACCGCCGGGCGTGTACGGGCCCGAAGGGCTCGCGGTGCGCGTGCACCTCGGCGGAAACGGGGTTCCGGGCGGAATGGTCGTGGACGACGACGGGGAGCGCGCCGCCTGGCTGCTCGATGGCACCGACCCGTACTGGTTCGACGACGTCGACGTCGACGCGGCCGGCTATCTCGGGCTCGTGAGCGACCAATTGTTCCGCGTCACCTGGGGCGGCACGGTCGGGGCGCGCCTGCCCGCCGACGCCCTGTCACCGACGGCGTCGGTGACGTTCGCGTCGTTCGACCGCGGCGCGCGCGGCGACACCTGGATCGTCGGCACCTCGGACGGGGAACCCGCCCTGTTCCTCGTCACGGGCGATCCGCTCTGATACCCGGGTGGGACCGGGGAGGAGCGATGAGCGTGGTCCGAGTGGCCGATGTGCTGTCGGGGAAAATTGAGGTCGAACGTCGTGTGGTACTGCAAGGCTGGGTGCGCACGCGCCGCGACTCCAAGGCCGGCCTGTCCTTCGTCCAGCTTCACGATGGCTCCTGTTTCAACCCCGTCCAGGTCATCGTCGAGGCCGCGCTCCCGAACTACGACGAGGTCAAGCGCCTGTCCGCCGGCTGCTCGATCGAGGTGGAAGGTGTGGTCTTCGCGAGCCCGGCCGCCGGGCAGGCCGTGGAGATCAAGGCGGAGCGCGTCGTGGTCGTGGGCTGGGTCGACGACCCGGAGACCTACCCGATGCAGCCCAAGCAGCACTCGATGGAGTTCCTGCGCGAGCAGGCGCATCTTCGGCCGCGCACGAACATCGTCGGCGCCGTCACGCGGGTCCGCAACACCCTCGCGTTCGCGGTGCACCGCTACTTCCAGGAAAACGGCTACGCCTGGATCCACACCCCGATCCTGACGGGGTCCGACGCCGAGGGCGCTGGGCAGATGTTCCGCGTCTCCACGCTCGATCTCGCCAACGTGCCGCGCACGGCCAGCGGCGCCGTCGACGACAGCCGCGACTTCTTCGGCAAGGCGGCGCACCTCACGGTGTCGGGCCAGCTCAACGTCGAGGCGTACTGCCTCGCCATGAGCAAGGTGTACACCTTCGGTCCGACGTTCCGGGCCGAGAACAGCCAGACCCGCCGACACCTCGCCGAGTTCTGGATGATCGAGCCGGAGATCGCCTTCGCGGACCTCCACACCGACGCCGACGTCGCCGCCTCCTTCCTCCAGTCGATCTTCAAGGCCGTGCTCGACGAGCGCCAGGACGACCTCGCCTTCTTCGCGCAGCGCGTCGACAAGGGATGCATCGCCCGCCTCGAGTCCTTCGTCACCGCCGCGTTCGAGCGCATCGACTACACCGAGGCGGTCCGCATGCTGGAGGCCTCCGGGCAGAAGTTCGAGTTCCCCGTCCGTTGGGGCATCGACCTCCAGAGCGAGCACGAGCGGTGGCTCTGCGAGCGCGCCGGCCGGCCCGTCGTCGTCATGAACTACCCGAAGGACATCAAGGCCTTCTACATGCGGGTCAACGACGACGGCCGCACCGTCGCGGCCATGGACGTGCTCGCCCCCGGGGTCGGCGAGATCATCGGCGGCAGCCAGCGCGAAGAGCGCCTCGACGTCCTCGACGCGCGCCTGGGCGAGATGGGCCTCCACAAGGAACAATACTGGTGGTACCGCGATCTGCGTCGGTACGGCACCGTTCCCCACGCCGGCTTCGGCCTGGGCTTCGAGCGCGCCGTCATGTACGCCACCGGCATCGAGAACATCCGGGACGTCATCCCGTTCCCGCGGGCGGCAGGGCAGCTCGACTTCTGAGACTCAGCCGGCGCGACGGCGGCGCAGCGCGGCCGCGCCCGCGACCGCGAGCAGCCACGCCGCCCCGGGGCCGGACGCGTTGCACGCGCACGCGTTGAGCGAGACGCCTTCGTCGTCGCCGACGTTCCCGGCCTTGTCGTCGTCCTCGTCGTCGACCGTGGCGATCGGGGGCGTCGGAATCCCGCTCTCGTCGCACCACACGCGCGTGCCGTCCTCGCAACGGGCGACCATCTGCTCTTCGATCCAGTCGCGGTAGTACATCACCCGGGTGTCGACCCCACCCTTGCGGTCGCAGTCGGACTCGTCGTAGGCGTGACTGGTGACGCCGATCAGGCGCGTGGCGACGCTCGACGCGGTGTCGATGTCCATGAAGGTGGGCCCGCCCGAGTCGCCGTGACACTTGCGCACGGACGACTCGGTGGCGCCCACCTGGAACTCCGCCTCGCCGATGTCGGCGATCGTGGACGCGCCCATCTGCTTGATGCCGTAGGACCCGGCCGGAGGCGGGTCCCACCCGCTCGTGGCGACCTGTTGGCCCCAGCCGACCACCGTCACCTCCGCGCCCTCCACGATCTGGTCGGTCTCGTCGACCGTGGGCAGGTACGCGAACGCCACGTCGGTGATCGGCGTCTCGAGGAAGATGAGCGCGATGTCATAGTTGACGGCGACGCCGGTCTGGAGCTGGAACAGGTCGAAGTCGTCGTGGCCCACCCAATCGATCGCGGGCACGCTGTCGTCCGGCCAGTCGATGTTCGCGTCACTCCCGTCGTAGTCGCTGAGGTCCTCCTCGCGGGACCAGCGCACCTCGTGGATGTCGAGCGTGCCATACCCGTAGGTGAACGCGTCGCCGTCGAGGCAGTGCGCCGCGAGGAGCACGACGTCCGGTGCGATGAGCGTCGAGCTGCACACCATCATGCGCACGTCGGCGTCGCCCCAGTCGCTCTCGATCGTGGCGTCCATCAACATCACGCCGGTCTGCGGCCAGTCTTCGCGCGCCGCGTCTTCGCCGTTGATGATCGGGTCCGAAGCGACGTCGGCCTCCGACGGCACGACGTCACGGTCGGTGGTCGTGAGTCGAGCCGCGAACGCGATGCCGACGAGGAAGAGGGTGCTCATGGGGCGGCACCGTACACGGCCGTGCGCCACGCCGCCACCGCGAACCCGCCGTCACGTCAGATCGACCACCACCGGCGGGTTCACGGCGCGATAAAGGAGGTTGCACGTCGATGCGTTCACGTACGTGGTGCCGTCGCTCTCGACGCGCCCGTAGGACTCGTGGATGTGCCCGAACACGTGCAGGCGCGGGCGCAGGGTCGACCGAAGCGCATCCCGAAGCGCTTCGCATCCGACGCTCATTCCCGCGAAGGTCCGATCGAGGATGCCCTTCGGCGGCCCGTGGGTGACGAGCACGTCGACCCGCGGCGGCACGCGCGCCCAGATGCGAGCGAGCTCATCGCCACGATCGGCGTTGAACGCCCAATCGTAGAATCTTGGCGTCCACGGCGACCCGTAGAAGCGCACGCCGTCGAGCACCACCGCGCTGTCTTGCAGGTAGTGCGCGTGCGTGATGGCGGCCCATGCTGCGGCGGGCGTCTTCTCGAACCCGAAGTCGTGGTTGCCGGCGATCACGACCTTGTGGCGGTGCGGCAGCGTGCCGAGCCAGGCGTTCACGGCCTCGATGTCCGCGACCTTGCCCTTCCGGGTCATGTCGCCCGCGTGCACGAGGACGTCGCCATCCGGCACGACCACGGACCCGTGCAGCATGTGAGTGTCCGACACACAGACGATGCGCATCACGCCTCCGACGCGGCACGCTCTATCGCGGTGTAAGGTGTGGGGATGAAGCGCCCGACCGCCCTTGCACTCCTCCTGCTCGCCGCATGCACCCCGAAGGCCGACGTGCCGGGCACGCACGCGCGCCCGGACATGAAGCTGTCGGCGTCTGACCTCGACTTCGGCGCCGTGGCACTCGGCGCTTTCGAGACCCGGACGGTGTCCGTGTCCAACATCGGTGGCATGCCGCTGGGCATCGGCACGGCGGCCGCGTCGGACATCGCGTTCTCCGTCGCGTGGTCCGGCCCACAATGCGCCGCCGAGCCCGAGTTCCCCGGCGTCGACGACGGGGTCACGCAGTTCGTGGTCGACGCCGGCTGCACGGTGACCCTGAGCGTGACGTACACCCCCACGACGACGGGTCCGGCCGTCGGCGCGCTGGTGATCGAGAGCGTCGGGGACGACCCCGAGGGCGGCGAACGACCGCCTTACCTCCGCGATCCGTCGCATTGGAAACAGGTCGTCTGGCTCTCGGGCGCCGGATCGCGCGAGGTCGGCGTGCTGCGGGTCCGCCCGCAGACGTGGAACTTCGGCAGCGTCGTGCCCGGCGAGGGCGACGCGCCGGGTCACGCGACGATCCGGATCGAGAACGAAGGGGCGGCGCCGGTCACCCTGGGCGACGACGTGCTCGACTGCGACGGGCCCTTCCGCCTCGACGAGAACCTCGCGGGCCTCGTGCTCGACGCCGGCGGGCGCGCCGAGCTCGGCGTCACCTTCGCCCCGACGACGGTGGAGCCGACGACCTGTACGCTCGCGATCACCAGCGACGACGCCGCGAACCGGTCGGTCGACGTGCTCTTGCGCGGCAACACCCGGGCGCGCGTCGACAACACGCCGCCGACGCTCGCGATCCGCGCCCCAGAGTCCGGGGAACGGCACGACGCGTACCGAGACCTCGCGGTCGAGCTCAACGTGTTCGATGTCGATCAACCCGCGAACACCCTCGATTGTTCGGTGCAGAGCGCCGTCCGCGGAAGGACGCTCGTCGACTGCACCCCCGTCGAGCTGTCCGGCCATGTCGAGGCGGTCATCCCAGCCGCCGCGCTCGCCGAGGGCTCCGACACCCTGCTCGTGACCGTGACCGACGCGGCCGGGCGCGCCACCACCGCCGCCGTCGCGATCGTCGTCGGGGAGGCCTACCCCCCCGACGACGACGACGGCGATGGGTGGGGCGGCCTCTCCGGCGACTGCGACGACGCCGACCCGGCCCGGTACCCCGACGCCGACGAGCTCGCGAACGGCGCCGACGACGACTGCGACGGCGCGGTGGACGAGGGCACCGCGGCGGGCGACGACGACGGCGACGGGTGGAGCGAGCGCGACGGAGATTGCGACGACGACGCCGCCGACATCGCGCCCGGCGCGGCCGAGCTCCCGAACGACCTCGACGACGACTGCGACACGATCGTCGACGAAGGCACGCTCTGGGGCGACGACGACGGCGACGGCGCGAGCGACGTGGGCGGCGACTGCGACGAGACCAACGCCGCCGTCGGCCCCGACGCGGTCGAGATGTGCGGCGACGGCGTCGACAACGACTGCGACCATCGCGTCGACGACGAGGACGTGTGTACGGCGGCCTCGGGCCCCGCCACGCCGGTGGCCGGCGTGCTCCGCCCCTCGGTGAACGCGTGCGAAGCGGGCGACGAGGTCGTGCTCGAAGCGTGGGTGGTCGACCCCGACGGCGACCCCTTCACCCGTGTGTGGCGGGCCGACGGGGCGGACTTCGGCGCGGACCAGGCGGCGGTGTCGTGGCCCTGCCCGGAGCCGACCGGGACCACCCCGCAAGTCGTCCCGATCGAGCTCCTCGTCAGCTCGTCGGATGGCACGACGACCCAAGCGGGCGAGTTCCTGTACGTGTGGCCCGTCGGGGGGATCGCCCGCACCTGGTCCGAGTCCGAGCTCGTGCTCGACTGAACGCCGTCAGCCGGCGGACGCCCGTCGGCGTCGAAGGCCGAGCGCCGCGAGACCGAGGAAGAACGCCGCGCCCTCCGCGCTGCTCTCGTCCGCGTCCTTGCAACAGCCGCCCTGCACCTCCGCCGCGCGGGGGGCGTACGCGGCCACGTCCTTGAAGCCCTCGCGCAGGCCCCAACCGGGGTTGCCGGCGCCCTCGAACTCGTAGGCGCCCGCGTCGGGCGCGGTGCCGTCGCGACCCGCGCCGTTGAAGTCGGTCTCGGGGATCCACGTGGCGCTGCTCGGGTCGGCCGCGTCGATCATCGCGCCCCCGTCCGCCGGGTAGAAGTCCCACGCTTCGACGTCGGTGAAGTCGTACCAGCCCCCGCCAGGGAGGAACGGCGTGTCGGCCCCGACGTAGGTGAGCGCGTCGAAGCCGTCGATGAAGCCGGTGACGACGTTCCCGCTGATGTACACGGTGTCGTCCCAGCCGGCGTTGCCGAAGGTCACCGCGCGGCCGATGGGGTTCGCGATGACGTTGTTCGCGAGCACCATCCCGGTCTTGCCGGCCCACGAGGACACGTCGACCGCGACCGAGGCGGTGTCCGCGACGGTGTTGAAGGTGAACGCCACGTCTTTGAGGGTGCCGCGGCCGTCGTCGGTGAGCCGCACCCCGTACGACGCGCTGTTGAACACGACGTTGTTGCGCACCCGCGCCGACCCGCCCACGTACATCCCGCCCTGCGTCGTCTCCCAGACGGCGTTGGACTCGATGAGGTTCGGGGCCCCCTGCTCGGTAGAGCCCGTCACGACCCCCCATCCTCCGACGCGGTAGATCACGGAGTCGCGCAGCGTGACGTTCTGGCACCCGGGCTCGAGCTCGAAGCCATACCCGTCATCCCCGATGTCGTGAATCCACAGGCGCTCGAAGGTCGAGTCTTGCGTCCAGCACGCGGCGTCCCAACACCCCACGTACACGCCGTGACCGTCCGCGGTCGTGTGGATCTGCACGTCCGAAACGGTGATGCGCGCGTTGTCGCCCGAGAGGTACAGCCCGGTGCCGCCGACGGGCCCGATCTCGACGTTGGACACCCGGACGTCGGTGGACGCGTTGATCTGGAGCCCCGTGAAGCGCTCGGCGTACGTCGCCGCGGCGCGGATCGTGAGCCCCTCGAGGGTGAGGAACGTCGACTCCGTTACGTACACGGCCGTGCCGCCCGCGGTGAGCTCGAGGACGACCTCGCCCTCGCCGCGCAGGGTGATCGGCTGTTCGGCGGTCCCCAGCCCGGTCCACGTGACCGAGCCCGGGAGGGTGTACGTGCCCGCGGAAAAGATGACCTCGTCCCCCGGTTGCAGCGCGGCGGTGAGCGACGCCACGTCGTCTCCCGGCGAGAGGGTGACGTCCGCGGCGAACGCCGCCGTGAGGATCGAGAGCATGTTTCCCCCTGTCAGAAGGCGTTCGGCCCGCCGGTGTGACCGCGGTCGTTGGTGCTGCCGTCGGGGTCCGCGAAGGGCCGGCCGAGGCCGAGCGCGTCGTCGGGCGGGCCGCTGTCGACCCCCGGGCTCGCGGCCGAGAGGCCGAGATCGTCGTCGAGCGGATCGCCGTTGTCGGACCAGTCGATCAGCAGCGGATCCGCCACGAGGTTGTCGCCGGCGTCCACGCCATCCGCCAGGGTGAAGTCGGTCCCGCCGCTGGTGGCGTAGCCGAGGTTCCACCCCACCTGCGCCGTCGCGTCGGCCACGTTCAGGCCGTCGACGCCGTCGTTCCAGGCGATCACGTTCGAGAGCAGCGTCAGCCCCGCCTCGGCGAGGACGCCCGCGCCGACCCCGTCGGCGGTGTTGTCCACCACCGTGTTGTTCGCGAAGAGGATCGAGGTCGTTCCTCCAGAAAACACGAACCCGCCCCCGCTGCTCGCCGCGTTGCCCGCGGCGACGACGTTCGCGATGAGGCCGGGCGTGGTCGCCAGGCCGCTGAACGCCGCAGCGCCGCCGCGCTCCCCCGCCACGTTGCCGAAGAAGCGGGCCTGAACCAGCTCGATCGACGCGGGCGCGTCCACCGCGAGCGCGCCACCGTCCCGGGTCGCCGTGTTGTCGGTGTACGTGCTGCCGGCCACGAGCACGTCGCTCGACACCGCGAACACGGCCCCACCGTCGTTGCCGGCGTTGCCGGTCCATGTGTTGCCGTCGTCGAGGAGGGCGCCGGAGGTCAGCGCCGCGCCGCCCCCGTCGTCGCCCGCCACGTTGTCGGTGAACACACAGTCTTCGAGGCTCAAGGCGCCCGAGGCCAAGGCCACCGCGCCGCCGTCGGCGGTGGATCGATTGCCGGTGGCGACGACGTT
Organism: Klebsiella pneumoniae; assembly: GCA_945862325.1. GTDB lineage: Bacteria > Myxococcota_A > UBA796 > UBA796 > SXON01 > CAMAXZ01. Next base: position 5,233 of record CAMAXZ010000086.1, on the reverse strand, counting down.
CACGAGCGAGATCGAAGCGTTGGTGCCCCGAACCGCGCCGCCGTCCCCTTCGCTCGGAGCGCCGTCGGCGAGGGTGAGGTTCGCGAGGGTGAGCACACCGTCGGTGACCAGGAACGAACGACCGCCGGCGGCCGGCGTGAACACCACGAGGGCGGGGTCGTCGTCGACCCCGACCACGGCGAGGACTTCGCCCGTGAGGACGACCTCGTCGGAGTAGGTGCCCGCCCCGAGGCCGATCGTGCGGCACGTGGGGTCGACCGCGGCCAACGCCGCGTCGAGGGTCGGGAACGGATCCGCGCGTGTGCCCGTGCCCGGCCCGGGCACGGTCAGGTCGACGAACACCGGGAAGGCGGTCGGGTCGGTGTCGTCGCAGTCCCCGGCGGCGCCGCAAACCGTGGCACCGTCGCCGTCGACGTCGATGTCGTCGGCCTCGCCGGAGCAGTCGTTGTCGATGCCGTCGCACACCTCGACCCCGTCCGGCCTCGCCGCGGCGTCTTCGTCGTCGCAGTCGTCGTCGCAGATCGAGAACCCGTCGCCGTCGACGTCGTCACGGTCGGGGTCGACGCCGTCGCAGTCGGAGTCCGCGTCGTCGCAGATCTCCTGGGCTTCGGGGTGGATCGCCGGGTTGGCGTCGTCGCACTCGCCGCTGCAGGAGCGCCACCCGTCGCCGTCCGCGTCGGACTCGTCAGCCGGCACCGTGCCGTCGCAATCGTCGTCGCGACCGTTACATCCCTCGTCCGCTCCAGGGTATGCGTCAACACGCCCGTCGTCGCAATCGCCGTCCGCGGGGGAGTAGCCGTCGCCGTCGGCGTCGGTCGTCGACGGGCCGCCGGTGCCCGTCAGCTCGACATAGGCGGACGCGGCGCCGGGGGCGTCCGTACGCACCTGCACTTCGGCTGACGACAGGCCAACCGCCTCGGGGGCGAAGGTGATCGTCAAGGTGGTGACCGCGCTGCCGTCCAAGGGGTCGAAGCCGTCGCGAGCGACGGACCACTCTCGGGCGTCGCCCGCCACGAGGGACACCGACAGCACCTCGATCGCGCCGCCTCCCACATTCTCCAGCGTGAACGTCCGTTCGCCGGACTCGCCCATGGAGACCGTCCCGAAGTCGAGGGTGCTCGGCACCTCTCCGAGGGCGGGCTCGGCCTTCGTCTCGGGCTCGCAGGCAGACAGGAACAGGAAGGTGAGCAGCATCGGACCCCGCCGCGGTAGTATACTGCCTCCGAACACCGGGTGGGGATGCGCGCCGTTGGGTCGACTTCAGCCGCGTGCCTCGCCCTGCTGGCGGCCTGTTCGGCGTCGGACGCGGACTCCGGAGGGCCCGCAGAGCTCCCGCCGGCCGACACGTCCTGGCAGCGGGACACCGGAACGTTTCCGATCGACACCGCCGGAGACTCCGGCGACCCCGACGAGGCCCCGGAGCACGTGCTCGTTCACACCGAGCTGGGCGCGTGGGCCCTCGGGGGCCCGTCGCAAGACCCCACGTCGATGACGGGGGGCGTCGACATCGTCGAGACGATCGACGGCGGGACGACCTGCGCCGAGCGTTGGGCGCTCGTGGGCGCGCGCGCCGAGGTCGACTGCCCAGGGTGTACCTTCACGTTCTCGGTCGAGCACACCCTCGTGTCGAGCGACGCCGGGGCGTGCCGCGCCGCGGAGCTCCCCACGGACGGCGAGACGCGGTCGCTCGGATACGACGGCGACACGGTGTGGTGGGATTGGTACGACACCGGCGTCTGGGTGCCTGTTTGGGCGGCCGAAGAGGGCGAGCTGCCGTCCGAGCTCCTGGTTCAGTGGGAGTGGACGGCGGGCGTGGTGTTGGAGGACGAACCATGATCCCCCTGCTGCTCGTGGCGGCGTGCGCCGCCGAGCCGGATACCGAGGTCGATCCAGGGGTTCCGGTCGACCCGCTGTACCTCCCGGACCTGAGCGGCGTCGACCTCCCGGCCGCGTTCGCGGAGGCGTTCGCGCTCGCGTTGACCACGCACACCGGGCCGGCCTGGGACGGCCACGTCGGGAGCCTCGCCCTCGCCATCGACGGGTGCCCCGACCTCTGGGCGGGCGCGCCGGACGACACGGCCCTCGACCTCGACGAGGACGCCGGCGGCACATCCTGGTCGGATCGGTGCGCCAACGGCGACGGGATCGGCTTCGAAGGCTCGGTCTGGTGGGACTCGACCGTGGCGGTCGAGGGCGACGCCGCGTCCGCGGAGGGCCGCTCGGCCGTGGCGGAGCGCCGGCTCGTCGGCGACGGCACGGTCGGGCGTGGCGCCGACCTTCGCTACGCCCTCGACGGCGCCGCCGAGGAGACCCTGACCCGCCTCGACGCCGCCGACGGCTACACGCGTTGGGTGTGGTCGAACCTGATGGACGCGACGATCGGCGGCACCACCGCGCTCGACGGTACCGCCTTCCCGGGCGGGGTGCGCGCCGACACGTACCTCGCGGTGACCGGCGGCGACGTCGACGCGCTCGAGCTGCGTGGAAACGTGTACCTCTTCGACGATCGCGTGGCGGAGCGCTTCGACAGCGTGGCGTTCGACCTCAGCTTCGCGGGGCCCACCGGGGCGAGCCCGGCGACCTGCACCGCCGAGCCGCGCGGATGGCTCGCCGTGCGCGACACCAATGCGTTCTGGCACGACCTCGTGTTCCTCGCGCCGCAAGGAGAGGAGCTCGAGACCGAGCTGCCGGACGGTTGTGACGGCTGTGGTACGCTCTACGTCCGCGGCGTCGAGTCCGGAGAGGTCTGCGTCGATCTCGCGTCGACGTGGGACGGCGGCCTGGCGCCCCCCGACCTCGCCGAGTTCGTCCTGTCCGTCCGCGATCTTCCTTGAACTGGAGGGCAGACGTGCCTCTCGTGCTCCTCGCCCTCTTCGCGTGCGACGCGACGCCTCCGTCCCCCTACGTGGCGCTGGAGCCACGCGCGGCGCTCACGCGTCTGTCGCTCGACCTGCGCGGCGTGCGCCCCTCCGAGGCGGAGCTCGCGGCCGCCGAGGCCGACCCCGCGGCCTACGACGCGTTCGTCGACCGGTGGATCGAGGACGATCCTCGGTTCCACGGCCGCATGCGCGAGCTGTTCGACCGACGTTTCCTGACGCGCACCGGCGACACCTACGTCGCGCTCGACGAGGTCGGACTGGGCGCGATCGACCCCCGCGCCGCGGCGCGCGCGATCGGCGAAGAGCCGCTCCGCCTGCTCACCTATGTGCTCGAGAACGACCTGCCCTACGCCACCATGGTCACGGCGCCGCACACCGTCGCGGACCCGGTCGTCGCCGCCGTGTGGGATCTCGAACGCGAGCCCGGCGACGGCTGGCAGGTGGCCCGATGGCGCGACGGGCGGCCGGCGGCCGGGGTCCTCTCGATGTCGGTGCTGTGGCAGCGCTACCCTTCGATGGGCGGAAACGCGAACCGGCACCGGGCGAACGCGGTCAGCCGCGTGCTCCTCTGCGACGACTACCTCACCCGCCCGATCGTGCTCGATCGCGCCGCGGTCGACCTCCTGACGATCGACCCCGAGAACGCCATCGCGGTCACCCCGTCCTGCCAGAGCTGCCACTCGACGCTCGATCCGCTCGCGGGCAACCTGTTCGGGTTCTTCCGAGACGACGGCGCGGACGACCTCGAAGCGATGCGCGGCTACGCCCCCGAAAACGAGCACGCATGGTCGGAGTGGTCGGGACGTCCGCCCGGCTACTTCGGGCGTCCCACCTCGGGCATCGAGGAGCTGGGCGAAGCGATCTCGACCGACCCGCGCTTCCACGACTGCGCGGTCCAGACGGTGTGGGAGGGGTTCGGCCAGGCCTTCGCCACCGACGACGCCTGGTCCGAGCTCCAGGCGCTCCGCGACACTTACGACGAGGCGGGCGGCCGCCTCGCTCCTGTCGTGAAGGCGGTGGTGCGCAGCGAAGGCTACCGTGCCGGCGAGGTGGCCGACGCCGCGCTCGACGCCCGCGTCGCGACGGTCCGCATCGTGAGCCCCGAGCAGCTCGCGTCGAGCATCGCGGACCTCACCGGCTATCGGTGGAGCTTCGACGGGCAGGAAGGCCTGCTCGACCCGAGCAGCGGCCTGCCGGTTCTCGCGGGCGGCATCGACGGGCGTTCGGTGTCGCTCCCCTCCTACGCGCCGTCGCTCGGGCTCGCCCTGATCCAGGAGCGCCTCGCGCAGGCGTCGGCGCGGTACGTGGCCGAACACGACCTCGCCGCGGGCCGAGAAGACGCGGCGATCCTCCTCTCCTACGTGACGGCGGACATGCGCCCCGACACGCACGCGGAGGCGTTCGACACCCAGATCCGAGCGTTGTACCTCCGGGTCGTCGGCGAGCCCCTCGCGGCGGACGCCGCCGAGCCCGCCGCCCTCGCCGCATTGTGGGCCGAGCTGTTCGCGGTGGACGAGTCCCCCGTGTCCGCGTGGGCGGGCGTCGTCTCCGCGATCCTCCGCGATCCTCGCGTCCTTCTCTACTAAGGAGCCGTTCGTGCGACTCTCCCGACGCTCGCTCCTCACCGGCTCGGCCGCGCTCGCCGCGGCCGCGGCCGCTTCGTTCGTCGCGCGCCCCGCCCGCGCGGCGGCGCCCGACCGCAAGTTCCTGTTCTTCTGGGCCGGCGGCGGCTGGGACACGACCACCGTGCTCGATCCTCACTTCGAGCGCACCGGCGTCGACATGGACCCGGGCACCTCGTTGGGCACCGCCGGCGGCCTGCGATGGACCGCCGGCGACGATCGGCCCAACGTCAGCCGCTTTTTCCGCCGCTGGGGCGCCCGCGCCTGCATCGTGAACGGCGTCGACGCGCACAGCGTCGGCCACGAGTCCGCGGCCCAGTTCGTGTTGACCGGCACCTCGGCGAGCAGCTTCGCCGATTGGCCCACGATCCTCGCCGCGAACGCCCGCGCCTCGTACCCGCTCCCCCACGTCGTGTTCTCCGGTCCGAGCTTCGCCGGCACCAGCGGGTCCACGGTCGTGCGCGCGGGCGGCGGCGCCTTGCTCGAGCTGATCGACGCCTCGATCCTCGGTAATGCGGACGTGCCGGCGCCGATCCCGGCGCGGCCCGCCGACGCGATGGTCGACGCCTTCGTGCGCGACCGCGTCGCCTCGTTCGCGGCGTCGCGCACCGGCGAGGGCCGCGCCCGCGCCGAGGCGCTCCTTGCGGGCACCGAACGCGCGATGGAGCTCGAAGCCCGCGCCTTCGAGGCCGGCCTCGACGATCTCGGACGCGCCGTGCTCGACCAGGCGAT
>CAMAXZ010000085.1 GCA_945862325.1 Klebsiella pneumoniae | reverse complement strand
CGCGCCGCGGAGACCCGCGTCGCGCGCGAACACGCCCTCGGCGTCGCTCGGTGGACCCGCGCCGTCGTCGCGCGCGCCGACCGGCGCGCGGACGACCAGGTGCGCCGAGACGAGCTCGACGATCGGATGTCCGACGCCTTGGAGCGGGCGGGCGGCCGGGAGCGCGCCGCGCAGCGCCGCGGCGAGCTGGTGTGGCGACGCGCCGCCCTCGCGCGTGCGACCCGACTCGCGCGCGTCCTCGAGATCCCGCGCGACGCGGCCTCGCCGCACGCGCCGTCCGCGCGCTCCGTCGTCGACCGTCTGCGCGCGTACCTGTCGGGTTCGCGACCCACGCGCGGCCTCGTCGTCCTCGGTCCGGGCGCCGACCTCGTCGGCGCCGACCTCGAAGGTCGCGATCTCACCGGGGTCGATCTCTCCGGCGCGCGGCTGCAAGGCGCCCGGCTCGTCGGCGCCGTCCTGCGGGGCGCCGACCTTCGCCGGGCAGATCTGCGCGGCGCGGATCTCACCTCCGCCGACCTCGGCGACGCCCGCCTCGACGAGGCCGTGGCGGACGCCGCCGTGTTCGACCTCGCGCGGCTCGACGGCGCGACGTGGGCCGGGGCGCGGGTCACCGGGGCGCGGCTCGGGTCCGCCACGGGCATCCCCGCGGGGGATCGCGCGGCGCTCCTCCGGCGCGGCGCCGATCTCGGCCTCGCCGAAGAAGGCGCGTGGTTCCGGCTGCTCGGGCCCGTGGCCGCCGGCGCCGCCGGCGCCGCGGTCGCGCTGTACCTCGTCGCGCGCTTCGCGGCGCAGGAGGACGACCCGGCCGCGCTGGAGCACGCCGCGGCGCGCGCCCAGCGCGAGGGCAACCCCGCGGCCGCCGCGAGCCGGTTCGCCGATCTCGCCGAGACCGCGCGCACGCCCGAGGCGCGGGTCGCCTACCTGCTCGAAGCGGCGGCGGCCGCCGAGGAGGCCGAGGATCACGACCAGTCGCTCGCGCTCTTCGACGCCGCGATCGACGCCGCGAAGGGCAGCGTCGGCGCGTCGCGCGTCCGCCTCGCCCGAGCCCAGGCCTACCTTCGGGCCACGCTGCCCGACGTGGCGGCCAACGAGCTGCGGGCGCTGCTCGGGGCCGCCGACCTCTCGCCGTCCGAGCAGGCGGCGGTCGTCACCGGGCTCATCCAGGCGCTCGGCGACGGCGGCGCGGCGGAGATCGCCGCGGCCCAGGCCACGCTCGTCGCCGGGGCGCCGACCCCCGCCGCCCGCGAGTCGCTCGCCATCGCGCTCGCAGACGGTTGGGCCTCGCTCGATCGCCTGGAGGGCGCGGAGGGGATCCTCCGCGACGTGCTGGTCGGAGCGCCGGACAGCCTGCCCCTGCGGCTCCGACACGCGCACGTGCTCGCCCAGCAAGGGCGGCTCGACGCGGCGCTCGCCGAATACGACCGGCTCATCGACGGCGGCCCGGCGGAGGCGCGCCTCGGCGCGGCCGACGTGCTCGTGCGGCTCGGGCGGCGCGACCGCGCCCGCGCCGTGCTCGGGCCCGCGCTCGAGGGGGATCCGGCGGTGGCGGCCCGGGTCCGCGTCGTGCTGGCGTCGCTCGAGTCGGAGTCCGGAGACGTCGACGCCGCGGTCGCGCACCTGCAGGCGGTGCTCGCCGAGCGAGGCGCCTCGAACCAGGTCGCGGCGCAGGCGCGCGCGCTCCTCGCCCAGCTCCTCGCGACGCGCGATCCGGCCGCGGCCGCGGCGCTGGTCGCCGACAATCCGGAGTTCGCGGCGGATCTCCGGCTGGGCCAGGCGCGGGCGCTCCGCGCGGCGGGCGAGCCGTTCAAGGCGCAACAGCTCCTCGTCAAGGTGGCGGAGGACGCCGACGCCGACGAGGAGGCCCGCGTGGAGGCGCACCTCGCGCTCGGAGAGCTCGAGATCGACGACAACGACGTCGACGGCGCGATCCGGCGGTTCCAGCGCGTCATGAAGGACGCTTCGTCCTCGATGCTGAAGGAGCGTGTGTTCCTGCGGCTCTGCGACGCCCTGGTGCGCGCGAGCCGGCTCCAGGAGGCCGAGGTCCAGTTCCAGTCGCTGCTCGACTCCAACCCGTCGCCGGACGGCGCGGCGCAGGCGGAGCTCGGGTTGGCGCGGTGCTCCGAGCTGCGCGGGCAGGTCGTCACCGCCGAGGCGCGGTACGAGGCCCTCGGGCGCGTCGACGGTCCGCGCGCGGTCGACGCGCTCTACGCGCTCGGCGTCATGCGCGAGCGCATGAACAAGCTGCCGGAGGCGGCGTCCGCGCTGCGCCTCGCCCGGAGCAAGGGCCCCGACGCCGAGCGCCGCGTGGCCGTGGACATCGCGCTCGCCCGGGTCCTCGACGCGCTCGGCGATCCGGGCGCGAGCCTCGTCTACCAGCAGCTCCTCGCCGCGTCCGACCCCGACGTCCGCGTGCGGGCGCGCGTCGCGGTCGCGACGCGGGAGCTCGAGGCCGCCCCCGCGCGAGCCCGCGAGCTCTTCGACGAAGCGCTCCGTGAGGCCCCGCCGGGCGCGCTCCGCGCGGAGGCGCGGGCGGGGTGGCTGCGGGCCTCCGTGGCGCTCGGCGAGCTCGAGTCCGGGTTGGAGCTCATCCGCACCTGGCTCGCGACGGAGCGGGACGCGGCGCTGCGCGGCGAGCTCGCGGTCGCGGCGACGCGCGCGCTGCGCGCCGAAGGGCGCCCCGACGCGGCCGTGGGCATCGCGGATCGGTGGAGCGCCGACGGTGGCTTCGAGCTCGCGATGGAGCGTGCGGGGGCCCTGCGCGAGCTGGGGCGCGGCACCGACGCCGCGGGCGTGCTCGCCGCCGTGCGCGCGAGCACCGCGGAAGACGAGGTCTGGCGCCTCGAGCAGCGCGCCGACGCGCTGCTCGAGGCCGGCGATCTCGACGGCGCCGCGGAGAGCTACGCGCTCGCCGCAAAGGTGTCGGGCGGGGCGGCGGCGGGGCAGTTCGGCCTCGCGCGCGTCGCGCGGGAGCGTGGCGACTTCGACGCGGCCCTCCGCCTCCTCGGAGACTCCGCCGATCCGCGCGCCCCGATCGAGCGGGCCTATGTCCTCGAAGGGCTCGAGCGGCACGACGAAGCGGAGCTCGCCTGGTCGCGCATCGCCCTGTCGGCGGAGCCGGACCTCCGCGCCGCCGGAACGGTCGGCGTCGCGCGCGTGCGGCTCTCGCGCGACGACCCCCGGGGTGCGCTCGCGGCGCTCGACGCGACGCCGATCACGGATCCCGGGTACCGGCTCACCGCCGCGCAGGTGCGCGCCGAGTCCCTGTTGGCGCTCGGCCGGGTGCCGGAGGCCGTCCTGGTGTACCGCTCCTTGGACGGCGACGCGGAGCAGCGCGTGGTCGGTCGGCTCGGGTTGGGAGAGTGCGCGCTCGCGTCGGACACCCCGAAGGACGCCGACGCCCACTTCGCGGCCGCGTATTCGGCGACGTCCGACCCGTGGTACCGTGCATCCGCGCTCTCCGGGCGGGCTCGTGCCGCGGCGGAGGGCGGCGACGCCGCGCGTGCTCGCGCCCTCCTCGCGCAGATCGAGCGGGAGCACCCCGATCGCGAGGACGCGTTGGCGCAGGTGCGTGCCGCCCTCGGGGTGGCGCCGTGACGGTTATCGGGCCATGCTGAAACGAATCGATTGGAGACGCCAATGACGCTGCGCACGCTCGCCCTCCTCGGACTCGCCGCCTGCACGGGCGCGCCGGCGGACACCGCCACGGACACCGACGCCGACGCCGACACCGACACCGACACCGACACCGACTCGGACACCGACGCGGACACCGACACGGACACCCCCGAGTCGGTCTGGACCGCCTTCAGCATCGGCACGTCGAGCACCCTGAACGGCGTCTACGCGAGCGGCGCCGGCGTCTACATGGTCGGCACGGACGGGGGCACCTTCGGCGGTTCGGCCGCGGCCGGGTGGACCAGCCTCGACGCGCCGGTCGACGGCGCCGACCTCACGGACCTCGTCGGCTTCGGCTCGGGCGACGCCCTCGCCCTCGTCGCGTCGGCCTCCCAGGGGCTCGTGGCCCGGTACAACACCGGCGCCTGGTCCGTCGAGGACGTCGGCACGGCGAACCACGAGGGCGTGGGCGGCGACGCCGCCGACTCCCTCTTCGCCGTCAGCGCCGGCGGGGCGTATCGGTGGGACGGCGCGGCATGGACCTTCGAGCGCATCCCCGACGGTGCGCGCCTGAGCGACGTGTACGCGGTCGGCGGCGACGCCGTCGCCGTCGGCGACGACGGCGTCGTGGTGCGCCGCGACGCGTCGGCGTGGACCACCGAGGACTCCGGGGTGCGGGTCAACCTCAACGCGGTGCACGGCGTGTCCATGGACGACCTCTGGGCTGTCGGGGAAGAGGGCACCGCGTTGCACTGGACCGGCGCCGCGTGGGAGCCGACCGACTCCGGCACCACGGTCACCCTGTGGGCCGTGTGGGCGGCGAGCGCCGACGCGGTGTTCGCGGTCGGCAACAACGGCGTCGCGCTGCGGTGGGACGGCTCCGCGTGGGAGCGCCTGTACATGTCCGAGTCGAACAACCTCTACGCGGTGCACGGCGCGTCCGCGACGAACGTGTGGGCGGTCGGCAACCGCGGCCACGCGGCGCAGTACAAGCCCGAGTGAGCGTCAGGGCGGGTTGCTCATCCGCCAGCGCAGCTTTCGCATCATGCCGCGCAGAACACTGATCTCCTGGTGGTCGAGCGCGGCGCGCGTGAGGAGTCGGCGCAGGGTGTTCGCGACGAGCACCGGCTCGTGGCCGCGCAGGTAGGTGCCCTGGTCGAGGGTGGCCATCCACTCGGTCACGAGCGGCTCAAGGGCGCCGGCCGGCGCGGCGATCGTCGGCGCCGTGGGGCCGGGCGGGAGGTCGCGGGCGGGCCCACCTCGGCGCCCTTCGCCTTCGGGGCGCGGCACCCAGCCCTCGCGGGTGGCCTGGCCGAAGAACGCCGCCGCGACGAGCAGGGTCGCCTGCGCGAGGTTCAACGAGGCGTGCGCGTCGGTGGGGATGTGCAGCAGCGCGTGCGCGTGCGCGAGATCGTCGTTGCCGAGCCCGCTGTCCTCGGGGCCGAACAGCACGGCCACCTCGCCCGGCTCCGCCCACGCGGCGGCGGCGGCGCCGTCGAGATCGACCGCTGGCCAGCGGTTGTGCCGCCCGCGCGCGGTCGTCCCGAGCACGAGGCGCGCACCGGCGACCGCCGTGGCGACGTCCGGCGCCCACACGGCTGCGTCGAGCACGTCGGTCGCCCCCGGCGCCATCCAACGCGCCCGATCGATGTCCAGCGCCCGAGGGGCCACGACGGCGAGGCGTCGCAGGCCCATGTTCTTCATCGCGCGCGCCGCGGCGCCGATGTTCCCCGACTGCATCGGGCGGACCAGCACGAAGAGGATCCGCTCGCGGATCCACGCGGAGGGATCAGCCGCCAAACAGCGTCTTGAACCAGGAGGTCACGCGGCCCCACAGGGACGGGGCGGCCTCGGGCGGGGCGGGCGACGGCGTCGGCGGGATGTCCGCGACCGACGGGCGCGGCGGCTCGGGGGCCGGCGCCGGGGGATCGCCCGCGATCGTCTGGGCGAGGGAGCTCGTGCCCATCGCGAGCGCAACCGGCGGCGGCGACGCGTGCTCCTGGGTGGGCGCGGAGGCCTCGTCGCGCCGGGCGGGGCCTTCGCCGCCGCGGCCGAGCTTGAGCGTGCTCTCGACCGTCTGCCCGGTGGACTTGTCGCGGGCGGTCAGGTTGAGGATGCCTTCGCTGTCGATGTGGAAGGTGACCTCGATCTGGACCTTGCCCTTCGGAGCCGGACGGATGCCCGAGAACACGAAGGTGCCGAGCATCTCGTTCTCGGCGCAGATCTGGTTCTCGCCCTGGTAGATCCGCAGCATGATCGAGCGCTGGTTGTCCTTGCTCGTCGTCAGCGTACGGGTCTTGTAGTCGGGGAGCGGCTGGTTCTTGGGGAACAGCACGTGCATCGTGCCGTCGGTCTTGTTGATGCCGATGGGCATCGGGAGGACGTCGAGCAGGGTGACGTCGTCGGAGACCGTGCCGGCCAGGGAGTGCGACATGATCGCCGCGCCGATGCCGACCGCCTCGTCGGGGTGGACACCCTTGCAGGGCGGCTTGCCCATGAACTCGGTGATGCGCCGCTGGACGAGCGGCATGCGCGACTGGCCGCCGACGAGGAGGATCTCGTCGACCTGCTGCTTGGTCGTGCCGGCCTCGCGCAGGATGCGCTCGGTGTTCGTGACCGTGCGCTCGACGAGGTCGCCCGTCAGCTCTTCGAGCTTGTCGCGGCTGAGCTCGAGGTCGACGTCGAGGGAGGTCTGGTCTTCCTGGCGCGCCACGAACGGCACGTGGATGCGCGTCACGAGCGTGGTCGAGAGCTCGATCTTCGCGGCCTCCGCGGCGTCCCGGATGCGCTGCACCGCGACGCGGTCGAAGCTGAGGTCGACCCCCGTCTCTTTGTGGAAGGTCTCCAGCACCCACTGCATCACGCGGTCGTCGAAGTCGACGCCGCCGAGGAAGGTGTCGCCGCCGGTGGCGATGACCTCGAAGATTCGACCTTTGATGTCGATGATCGAGATGTCGAAGGTGCCGCCGCCGAGGTCGTAGACCGCGATGCGCTGATTGAGGTTCTTGCCGAGGCCGTAGGCGAGCGCGGCCGCGGTCGGCTCGTTGAGGACCCGGAGGACCTTCAGGCTCGCCAGCTTGCCGGCGGCGCGCACGGCCTGACGCTGGCGGTCGTTGAAGTACGCCGGCACCGTGATGACCGCCTGGTCGACCTCGGCGCTGAGCGACTCCTCCGCGACCTCTTTGATCTTGCGCAAGATCGCCGCGGAGATCTGCTCGAGCGTGAACACCTGGTCCCGGACCTTGATCAGGACCTCGTTGCTCTCGCCCTCTACCAGCTCGTACGTGAAGACCTGGCGTACCCGCTCGATCGTCTTGCTGTGGAAGTTTCGCCCGATGAGCCGCTTGGCCGCGGCCACGGTGTTCTCGGGGTTGAGCTGGGCCTGCCGCTTCGCATCGTGACCGACGAGTCGCTCGCCCTTGTCGTTGATGGCGAACACCGAAGGGATGGTCGTCGACCCGCCCTTGTAGGTGATGACGCGCGGTTTCCCGTGCTCGACGATCGCGGCGCACGAGTTGGTCGTGCCGAGGTCGATGCCGATGGCCTTGCCCATGATCTCCCGCTGATGCGCCGAAGGCGCCAGGGAATAGCACGCCCCGGAAGTGTCAGTCAACGCTCGCGCTCGGGAGGGCTCGTCCGAGCGGGCGTCGGGGCGCCCTCCGACCGTCCAGCCGACCCGCGCCCTCCCGCCCGCCGGGCGTGCCAGGGCACCCTGGAGGGCTGCGCCGCGCGTGCGCCGGCCGCGAACCCGCCGCCGTCATCGGGGCCCGACGTGGGGACGAACGAGGCGGCAACGGCGCCGACGACGAAGGGGACGACCGGCGCGCAGGCCGCCGCGAGCGTCTTCAGCAGGAGGCGGCGCGCGCGTCGTCATAGTCGAGCAGGATCTTCGCGTCGACGCGCGTGGTGCTCGCCGCGAGGGCGTCGATGGCGGCCGGGAACGGCATGCGCCGCGTGACCATCGCCTCGACGTCGAGCCGCCCGCTCGCCATGAGGCGAAGGACGCCGGGGAAGCAGCCTCCGCCCGAGTGACCGCGCGCGCCGACGATGGTGGCGGCCTGGGTGACCAGGACGTCGAGCATGACCGGGGCGCGCTCGCCGGTGCGGCCGAGGTACACCATCTTGCCGCCCGGCGCGAACGCCCGCTCGATCTGGGGCATCGTGTGCAGGGCGGCGCCCGCGGCCTCGACGATCATGTCCGCGCCCCAGCCGCCCGTGTGCGCGCGGATGGCCTCGGCGGCGGGCACCTCCCGCGGGTCCCACACGGCGTCGCAGCCGAGCGCGCTCCCGACCGCGCGCCGTTCGGCGACGGTCTCGAACCCGAGGATCGTCGCGGCCCCCGCGGCCCTGGCGAGCGCAACCGCGCCGAGCCCGATGGGGCCGAGCCCGAAGACGGCGACGTGCGCGCCGGGCAGGAAGCCGCCGGCGGCGACGAACATGCCGTTGTACGAGCACGCGATCGGCTCGACCAGCGCGCCGAGGTCCAAGGCGCGGTCGGCGCTGCCGAGCCGCTCGGCGACGGCATCGAGCTTCCACACGAAGCGCTCTTTGGTCGTCATCCACTCGGCGAAGGCGCCGGGAGCGCTGAACCCGAGCATCTCGAGCGTCGGGCACTGGTTCGGCCGCCCTCGCCGGCAGGCCTCGCACACGCCGCAGGACAACATGCCCTCGCCGGTGACGAGGTCGCCCGGGCGCAGGTGGACGACGTCCGCGCCGACCTCCACCACCTCGGCGGAGTACTCGTGCCCGGCGACGCAGGGCACGCGCGTGGGGCCGCTGAACAGCACGTAGCCGTCGCCGTCGTGCTCGTAGCAGTGGGTGTCGGAGCCGCAGATGCCGCAGCGCCGCACGCGGAGGAGCACCTCGTCGCGGGCCGGCGTCGGGTCGGGGACCGTGCGGGCCTCGAAGCGTGGGTGACGAAGCACCTGCGAGGCCATCGTGGCCTTGCGGGACCGAGCTTCGCGCTCGGTGAGCGCGTAGCCGGCTCGCGGCGCCCACTCCGCCTCCATCACGATCGCGCGCACGCGCCCTCCGTCTCGCCCGTCCTCTATCGGGTCGGGGCGGCGCTCGTCGGCCGGGCGGGGGCCCGAGGGCCGGTGGCGGTCATGCTCACCTCGAGGATCGCGCGCTCGTTGGCCGAGGTGACGGTGAACACCCAATGGCCCCACGGAAGCTTCTCGCCGGGCGCCGGGACGTGCCCGAGGCGCGCGAGCAGGAAGCCTGCGAGGGTCTCGTAGTCGCCCTCGGGGATCTCGAAGGTGGTCGCGGCCCGCAAGGCCTCGGACTCGACGCGCCCGGAGGCGATCCACTCGCGCTCGCCGACCTTGCGCACCAGCGGGCGCCGGCCGTCGAACTCGTCCTCGATGTCCCCCACGATCTCCTCGAGGATGTCCTCCATCGAGATGACGCCGACCGCGCCGCCGTACTCGTCGACCGCGACCGCGAGCCGCTGGCGCTTGCGGCGAAGCTCGTAGAAGAGCGCCTCGACCTTCTTGGACTCGGGGACGTGGGCCACTTCTCGCATGACGCTGCTGACCGGCGCGTCCGGGTCCGGCGCGAACAGCAGGTCGGAGTGGACGAGCAGGCCGACGATGCGGTCGATTCTCCGCCGGTACACCGGCATCCGCGAGAACCCGTTGTCGACGAGCTGCGCGGTCGCCTCGGCCACGGTCGCCGACTCCGACACCGCGACGACCTCGATCAACGGCACCATCGCGTCGGCCACGGTGGTCTCGGCGAAGCGGAACACGCGGAGGATCATCTCCCGCTCTTCGCTGGCGATGTCGGGGGAGGACGAGGAGTCGAGCAAGAGCTGGATGTCTTCGCGTCGCACCGTGTGCACGTGCGCGTCGGGCACGCCGAAGTGGCGCATCACCGCGCGGGTCGCGGCCTCGATCGTCCAGATCGCGGGGGTGAGCACGACGGCCAGCGCCGCGAGCGGCCGCGCCACGAGGGGGGCGAGGGTCGTGGCGTACTGTTGGAACACGCTCTTCGGCACCATCTCCGAGAAGATGATCGTCAGCGGGGTGTAGATCGCGACGGTCACCAGCTCGGGCACGTTGCCCTGGCGGGCCAGCCACGCGGCGGTGAGGGTCGCCCCGGCGATCGTCGCCATGTTCGTCCCGATCAGACACGTGCCCACGAGGCGCGTGGGGTTCTCGAGCAACCGGAGCACCCTCGCGGCGCCGGCGTCGCCGTCCTCCGCGCGCGAGCGGAGCACGAGCCGGTCGGAGCTCACGATCGCCATCTCCGAGCCGGAGAACATCCCCTGGAGCGCGACGCACCCGAGGATCGCCGCGATCTCCCATGGTTCCGGGGGCATCATGGCGCGGCGTCCTGCGCGTCGGCGGAGGGGAACGTGACCGTGAGCTCGGTGATGCGGCGCCCGTCGAGCCCGGTCACCCGGAACTCGACGCCGTCCCACCGCACCTCGTCGCCCTTCTGCGGCGCGGCGCCGAGCAGGTGGAACACGAAGCCGGCCAGGGTCGTGTAGTCCCCTTCGGGCAGCTCGCGGTCGAAGCGCGCGCCGAAGTCGTCGATGTCCATCGCGGCGCGGACGGACCAGAGGTGCGGTCCGAGCTCGGTCACGTCCCGCTCTTCCACGTCGTTCTCGTCGAGCACCTCGCCGACGAGCTCCCCGAGGAGGTCGTCGAGGCTGATGAGCCCGGTGATCGTGCCGTGTTCGTCGACCACCATCGCGAGGTGGGTCTTGCGGGCGCGGAACTCGCGGAGGAGGTCGAGCGCGCGCTTGGACGGGGGGATGAACGTCGGGGGATGCAACATCTTCTGGAGCTGGCGCGCGTTCGGCGGCGGCGCGCCGCGCATGCGCAGGAGATCCTTCACGAGCAGCACGCCGACCACGTTGTCGGAGTTGCCCTGCCAAACCGGGACGCGGCTGTAGCCGGCGGCGCGCACCTGGGTCAGCAGATCGCTCCACGGCGTGGTGATCGAGAGCGAGAAGATGTCCGGGCGCGGCGTCATCAACCTCGAAACGGGAAGATCGCCGAACTCGAACACGCGGTGGATGATCTCGTGCTCGATGGGCTGCACGACGCCCGCCTCGCGTCCCTGGTCGATCAGCGTGCGGAGCTGGCCTTCGAGCAGCGTCTCTTGCTCGGGAGGGGCGCGGACGCCGACGAGGCGGAGCCCGACCTCGACGCCGCCGGTCAGGACGATCCGCAGGGGCGCGATGACCTCGGTCCAGAAGGACACCGGGCGCGTGAGCCACCAGGCGGCGTCGCGGGCGTAGCGGAGCCCGACCGTCTTCGGGAGGACGTCGCCGAAGAGGATGAGGACGGGCGCGACGAGGAACACGTTGAGCCAGGTCGCGCCGGGCGCCACGGCGAGCAACAGCGAGGCCGAGGCGGCGGACAGTCCGATGTTCGCGAGCTCGTTGCCGATGAGGAGGCTGGCGAGCAGCCGGCGGGGGCGCGCCAGCAGGTGCTGGAGGGCCGGCCCGACCACCGGATCATCCTTCAGCGCCTCCCGATCGACCTTCTGCAAGGAGAAGATCGCGGTCTCCGAGAGCGAGAAGAACACGCACGCACCGAGGATCGCGAGCATGCCCAACAACGCCGGCATGAGATCGGCGACGGTACTCAGGGTGCCCCCACGAACGGGGTGGGGCGCGGAAAGTGCGCAAACAGCGCCGCCGGCCAGCGGTCGTCGTCATCGAGCGTCACGCGCGGGCCCTGCTCGAGGCGGCCGACGACAGCCATTGGAAGGCGCAACTCCATACCGAGCGATGCTATCGCGGACTGGGCAGAAGGGTGGGCGGTGTACAACAGGCCGTAGTCCTCGCCGAAGCCCACGCGCCAGTCGATCGGGGCGTCCCCGGGCAAGGCGGCGGAGGTGACCCGGGCCCCGCAGCCGGAGCGCGCGCAGAGGCGCGGGAGGTCGCGCGCGAGGCCGTCGGAGAGGTCCATCATCGCGGTGACGAGGCCCCGCTCGCCGAGCGCCACGCCGAGCTCGAGCAGCGGGACGGGGCGTCGAAGGTGCGCCATCGCGCGCGAGCGCGGCGCCGGGGCGAGGAGCGCTTCGGCCGCGAGCCCCAGCTCGCCCGCCACCCACAGGTCGTCGCCGGGGCGTCCGCCGCTCCGCAGCACCGGGTTCGCGGCGAGGCCGCCGACGGTGAGCGTGACGGTGCGGCAGGGACCGCGTGTGGTGTCGCCGCCGATCAGCGGCAGGCCCCACCGCGCGCAGGCCTCGCGGACCCCGTGCTCGAAGCCCGTGATCCAGGCACGGTCGAGCGGCGCCGGCGCGGTCAGCGCGAGCGTGGCCCACTCGGGGCGCGCGCCCATCGCCGCGCAGTCGCTCACGTTCACCGCGACGAGCTTCCAGCCCACGTCCGCGGCCGAGAGGCGGTCGTCCCAGTGCGTGCCCTCGACCATCGTGTCGGTGGTGACGATGCGGCCGCCCGGCAGCACCGCCGCGTCGTCGCCGATGCCGACCAGGCCGCGGCGCGGGCTCGTCCCGACGAACTGTTCGATGATCCAGTCTTCGTCGTCGGTCACGGGGTGGGTTCTGGCGGCGCCGTCGGGGCTGGAGGCGTGAGCAGGACGATCCCGGTGCGGTCGATCGTCAACAACACCCAGTCGCGCACGGCCTCGCGGTCCGGGCCGAAGCCGTGCGTGCCCGCGACCGGATCGACGAGCTTCGCGCGGCGGAGGCCGTCGACGCCGCCGCCTTCGGCCACGGCGCTCGCGGCGAGACGGCCGACGTCGTAGCCGACCGCTTCGACCACCGTCGGATCGCCGCCGCCGCGCGCCTTCCAGTCGTCGGTGAAGGTGGCGAGGGTGGCGGTGTCCGCGTGTCGGTTCCAGGCGTCGACGAAGATCGCGTCCTGGACGTAGAGCCCGCCGCGGCGGGCGAAGTCGTCGTTGTTCCAGGCGTTCAGCCCGAGCAGCACCAGCGGGGCGGCCTCCCGGTTCGGGCGGAACTTGCCGAGGGGAAACTCCTCGAACGCCAAGGCGGAGGCGAGCAGCGCGGTGCGCGGGTAGCTGTCGGGCACGAAGATGGCGTCGTACTCGATGATCGGCGGCAGGACGACCTTGTCGGGGTCCTGGCGGGCGCGGGTCGCCGCGGCGCGCAGGCTCGCGAACTCGCTCGCGCGGGCCTTGTAGTCCTTCTTGCCGAGGGCCTTCGCGACGCCCCGGAAGTCCTTCGCGTTCGGGTCGTAGGACTGGACGACGACGACGCTCGCCCCCCGCGCCTCGGCGGCCGTCCGGAACGCCTGCGCGGCGGCCTCGCCGTTGGCGTTCGCCGGGTGCAGGATGGCGTAGCGCCCGACGCCGCGCACGCCGTGCACCTCGTCGAGCAGGAGGCGGACCTGCTGCTCGACCGACGGGAACGCGCGGAACACGTGGTCGCCGACGGCCAGCGGCTCCTCGCTGCTCGTGAGGGCGACCATGGGTACCCGCAGCGCCTGCGCGGCCGGGGCGCACGCGGCCGCCTCTTCCTTGAGGAGCGGGCCGACGACGAGGCTCGCGCCGCGTTCGATCACCGCCTCTTCGAGGGCGGACACGCACCGCGCGGGGTCGCCGCCGGTGTCGACCACGTCGAGCACCACGCCTTGGCCGCCGCGGGCCGCGCCGAGCTCGATCGCGCCGCGCAAGTTTCCGCCGGGCACCGCGTAGGTGCCGGTGAGCGGGAGGAGGACGGCGACGCGCGCCGGGTCCGACGTGACCTTCGTCGTGGCGCGGCGCGAGGCGTAGGCGGCCTCTTTGGCGTGGGTCGGGTCGGCGGCGAGGGCAGACGCGAGGCGCTCGACCTGCGGCCAGTCGGCGGCCGCCAGCGCGGCGCGCAGACGGGACACGTCGCCCGCCGTCGGCGGGGTGTCCGTCGGCCTGGCCTCCGCCGCCGGCTTCGGGGCGGGCGCC
>CAMAXZ010000084.1 GCA_945862325.1 Klebsiella pneumoniae | reverse complement strand
TGGTCGATGACGACGACCCCGACGCGTTCGCGCCGCTCCTCCCTCGGCCGTCCACGCGCCTCGTCGTGGCGGCGAGCGGCTCCGCCGACCGGCTGGTGCGGGTCCTTGCCCGCGGCCCGGGCCTCCGCGATCGGCTCCGCGCCGTCGTGCTCGTGGCGCCGACGATGGACCCCTCGGCGTTCGCCGCGGCGGTGACGCACGAAGCGTTCGACGTCGAGCTCGCGCACGCGGTGCCGTGGTTCGTCCTGCGCGCCCGCGGCGCGCCCCCGCTGCCCGAGCCCCCGGAGCCGCCGACAGGGCAGCGCATGGTCGAGGTGATCGATCTCGGCGAGGTGGACACGGACGACCTCGGCCACCCGGCGTTGGGGCGCGCGCTCGCGGTTTTGCTCGCGGCGTTGGATTGACGCGCGCGTCGGGCTAACCTCCCTTCCCGGAGGTCCTCGATGTCCGCCCCCACTTCACGGCTCGCCGTGCTCACCCTCGCGTTCGGCCTGTTCGGCCTCGCGTGCACCAACGGCGACGCCCCCGACGACACCGGCGCCGACGCCGATCGC
Source organism: Klebsiella pneumoniae (assembly GCA_945862325.1). GTDB lineage: Bacteria > Myxococcota_A > UBA796 > UBA796 > SXON01 > CAMAXZ01. The sequence continues at coordinate 12,960 of CAMAXZ010000084.1, read as the reverse complement.
GCCTCCCTGACCGTGACGATCGTGTCCCCGCGCGCGGGCGAGGAGTACCCGGCGGACGCGCCGGTCGACCTGGAAGTGGAGGTGGCGGTCGACGGCACGGTGGTGGACCCCACCCACGTGAGCTGGAGCGTCGACGGGCAGGAGAAGGTGGGCGCGAGCGTGCGGGTGACCCTCGCGCCCGGCGACCACACGGCCGACGTCGAGGTGCTCAACGAGGGGCGCACCAAGACCGCCTCCGCGTCCTTCTCCGTGGTCCGGGTGTCGGACACCGACGCGGACACCGACACGGACGCCGACACGGACACGGACACGGACACCGACACCGACACCGACACCGATCCCCCTCCCGACCTCCCGTACGCGGGCACGCTCGACGCGGACGTCACCATCGACTCGTCGGACTACGGGACGTTCGACGTCTCCTGCTCCGGTCCGCTCTCCTTCGTGCTCTCTGGCGACAAGACCCTCGTGGGCGGCGGCACCGCCGACTGCGACTACGACCAGAGCTTCACGTACGAGCTCACCGGGCGCGTGCGCAACGACGGCACCGCGGCCGGCGATCTCGTGATGGTCGGCGACGACGGCACCCGGAACACCACCCCGTGGGTGGGCGCCGGCACCTACGGGGGCGAGGTGTTTTCCACCTTCGACAAGACCTTCTCGAGCGGCCCCGACAGCCTCCGCCTGCGCGGGAGCTTCTCGGCGCGGCCCTGATGCACCCGTTCCATCGGACAGAGCTGCTCGTCGGACGTGACGCCTTCGCGCGCGTGCGCGAGGCGCGCATGATGGTCGTCGGGCTCGGCGGCGTGGGGGGCTACGCCGCCGAGGCGCTCGTGCGCAGCGGCGTCGGCCACGTGACCCTCGTGGACTTCGACGACGTGTGCCTGACCAACATCAACCGGCAGATCCTCGCCACGCGCCGCACGGTCGGAGCGTCGAAGGCGGCGCTGATGGCCGACCGGGCCCGGCAGATCAACCCGAAGGCCACGATCGTCTGCGAACCGGTGTTCTTCGACGTCGACACGTCCGAGCGGCTGCTCGAGCCCGGCTACGACTGCGTCCTCGACGCTATCGACAACCTCACCGCGAAGATCCACCTCCTCGCGCGGTGCCACGCCGGTGGTCAACGTGTCGTGGCCGCCATGGGCGCCGGCGGGCGCATCGATCCGACGCGCATCCGTGTCACCGACATCTCGCAGACCGCGAAGGACCCGTTCGCGCGCGTGGTCCGACGCGGCCTGCGCGACCTCGGCGTCACCACGGGCATCGAGTGCGTGTGGACGGACGAGGACCCGAACGCGCTCGATCCCGATGTCGAAGCGGCGTTCCGTTGCATCTGTCCCAACGACGAGAACGACAAGCACACGTGTGACAGTCGCCACGTCGTGCAGGGGACGGTGCCCTGGGTGCCCGCGATGTTCGGCATGATGCTCGCCGGGGTGGCGGTGAACCGGCTGATCGGGCGTCCCGTGCACTCCGCGGATCGCGCCGGGGCGTAGCCCGCTTCAGCCCCCGTCGATGGCGAGGCGGCGGCGCGCCGCGGCCCAGGCGACGGCGGCGCCGGCCCACAGGGCCACGGCCCAGGCGGCCTGGACGGCCAGGGCTCGGAGCGGCTCGGCGTCTCCGAGGAGGATCGTGGCCGGGAGGTGCGCCATCGCGCGGAACGGCAGCGCGTCGGCCAGCGCCCGGGCCCCGGGGCCGTAGAGGGCGAGGGGGACGAGCGCTCCCGAGAAGATCGAGACCAGCGTGCTCTTGAGGTGGGCGAGCCCGGTGGTGTGGTGGGTGGCGACCGCGGCGAGCCCGATCGCGAAGGTCAGCCCGAAGTTCGTCGCGTGGGCGAGCAGGAGCGCGACGAGCCACGCCAGCCATCGGGCCGGGTTCGCGGACAGGGGCGGATCGAACAGGACGGTGCTGATGAGGAACAGCGGCGCCGTCTGGAGGAGGAACGCGCCGCACGCCCGCCCGAGGTCGCGGGCGTACCACCAGAGCTGCGGCGGCACCGGGCGCAGGAGGTCCGCCACGATCGACCCCTCGCGGATGCGCGCCGCGACGTCCTCGTTCACCCGGCTGGCCACGAACGACACGCTCACCCACGCCAGGACCACCGACCCCACGACCGCGCGCCCGCCGACGCCGCCCACCGAGTCGCGCCCGTCGACCGCCGCGGTCCACAACGCGCCGTTCAACCCCGCGATGACCGACACGCTGAGGAGCTGGACCGCCGCCTCGGCGCGGGCCGCGAACACGTGCGCGAAGCCGATCCGCCACGCGGCGGCGAGCCCCGCGATCAACGGGCCGCCCGCTCGGCGTCGTACACGCGCGCCAGGACCTCGTCCGCCGAGGGGTCGTCGATGTGGACGTCGGCCAGATCGGCCGCCTCCAGGAGCGTCTTCACCGCTCGCGGAGCGTCCCCCGGCGCGAGCGGCGCGCGCAGGCCGAGCTCGCCGTCGCGGGCCAGGCCCGGGATCATCTGCGCCCACCGCCCCACCGCGGCGTCGGAGACGGGCCCGCGCAGGCGCGCGCGGAGGATCCTCCCGCCTCCGAGCCCGGCCACCAGCGCCTCCATCGGACCGTCGTGCACGAGGCCGCCGTCGGCGAGCAGCAGCACGCGCGGGCAGATCGCGGCGACGTCGCCGAGGTCGTGTGTCGTGAGGAGGATCGTCGTGTCGCCGCGATCGCGGAGCTCCGTCAGGAATGCGCGGATGCGGAGCTTCACCGCCACGTCGAGGCCGATCGTGGGCTCGTCGAGGACCAGGAGGCGCGGCGCGTGGAGCAGCGCGGCGGCGAGCTCGCACCGCATGCGTTGCCCGAGGCTGAGCTGGCGTACGGGGATCGGCAGGAGCGGCCCGAGCTCGAGGAGGGCGTCGAAGCGCGCGAGGCGGGCGCGGCGGTCGGCCGGCGAGACCTCGAACATCGCGGCGAGGGCGTCGAGGGCGTCGGCGACCGGGAGCTCCCACCAGAGCTGGGTGCGCTGGCCGAACACCACGCCGACGTCGCGCGCGTGCACGAGGCGGTCGCGCCAGGGGTCGCGGCCGAACACGCTCACCCGGCCGCTCGTCGGCGCGAGCACCCCGACGAGCAGCTTCACGGTGGTGCTCTTGCCGGCGCCGTTGGGGCCGATCAGCGCGACGGTCTCGCCGCGCCGCACCTGGAGCGAGAGTCCGCGCAGCGCGACCTTCGGCGGTCCCGCGGGCCGCACCAGGGCCGCGAGCGCGGCGCCGAGGCCTCCGCCGGGCGCGTGCGCGCGTGCGTAGTGGCGCACGACGTGGTCGAATTCGATGCCGGGGCTCATCTCGTGGGGCTCGGGAACGGGGGTCGAAGGGGCCCGTAAGCGGAGTTCTGTCCCCCGCGCCGGTCGCCCCGCGCGGGGTGGAGGCCATTCCTCTAGGCCGGTCGTCGCCGACCGGCTCAAGCAGCCAACCCGGGCTCATCGGGTGGGCACCCGAGCCCTTACTTGGCCTTGCTCCGGAGGGGGTTTGCCTGGCCGGCGACGTTGCCGCCGCCGCCGGTGCGCTCTTACCGCACCCTTTCACTCTCACCGAGGAGCGAGCTCCTCCCTGCCTCGTCGGCCCGCGACCACGCGGGATGAGGCCGACAAGTTCGGCGGCGTGGCGAAGCCACGTCCGGGCGACCTGCTCTCTGTTGCGCTTTCCTCCAGCTCACGCTGACCGGGCGTTACCCGGCCTCCTGCCCTGTGGAGCTCCGACTTTCCTCCCGCGACGCCCGAGGGCGCCACCGGCGGCCTCCTGGACCCCTTCGACCAGCCGCGGGGTATCACGTCCGTCGCTCACGGGAGCAGCCAACCCGAGCAGCCCGGGCAGGTGTGCAGCGCCTTGCCGAGGTGGGTCTCCACGATCCGCTGGCGCGGGACGAGCATCGAGCACGAGGCGCAGGTCCCCGCCTCGGTGGTGTTGACGAGCGCCGCGCGTCGGCGACGCCGGTGGTCTTCGTAGGCGCCGCGCAGGTGGCTCGGGAGCACGGCCCACGCCTCGTCGCGCCTCGCCCGGCCCTCGGCGGCCTCCGCCTCGAGCGTGGGCGTCTCGGTCGCGAGCGCGCGCCGGACCTCCTCGAGCGCCTCCGCGGCGCGGACCAGCAGGCGCTCCGTGTTGGCGATCGACCGGGCCGCCCGCTCCATGGCGTCGAGGAGCTCGAGCCCGCGCGTCTCGAGCGCGTCGACCTGGGCGTTCGCCGCGGCGAGCTGCCGCTCGACCGCGCCCCAGTCCGGCGCGGTGCCGTCGGCGAGCATGCGCCGGGACGCGTCGCGGGTGATCGTCCAGCGATCGAGCTCGCGCCCGTTGGCGCGCTCGTCCGCCACGAGGGCGTCGCGCTCGGCGCGCGCGTCGCGACGCGCGGCCTCGGCTTCGTGATGCACGCGCGTCGCATGCTCGACACCCTTCGCGAGCGCGGCGAGCCGGGCGCGTGCCCGGTCGGCCGCGACGTCCGCCTGCCACACATTGGACAGACGGACCAGTTCTTCGTGCACGTGTACTCTCCGACGAAAGGTAGGCCCGGCAGGGTTCGAACCTGCGACCAGGCGGATATAAGCCGCCTGCTCTCACCACTGAGCTACGGGCCCGTCGGTCGACCGTAACCGGACCGGCGCCATGGGTCAGGCACTACCCTCGTCGTCCGGATCGCGTGCATGCCCAACCCAGACGCCCATTTCAGCGCCTTCTGCACCCGGGTCGACGACACGCGCGGCACGATTGGCACCGTGCATCTCGCGCAGGGCGTCTTGTCGTTCACTCCCGAGCATGGCGCGCACGAGGCCGGCGCCACGTACGTCGTGGCCACGCTGCTCCGCCTCGTCCTGGACGCGGGGCGAGGGGAGCTCGTCGCCGAGGCGGACGCCGGGTCGTTGCGGCTCCGGATGCCGCCGACCCCGGCGGCCCACCTGTTCGGGCTGCTGCGCGCGCTGGCGCCCGGCGCGGAGCACGTACGCACGGGCGGCAAGCCGTCGCTGCCGCCGGACACGGTCATCAGCGCCGACCGCGGTCAGCTCGAGATCACCGGCTTGTTGAGCGTGTCCGGGCAGATCCGCGTCACCGGCGCGTCCGTCCGCTTCGAACCCGGCCTCGACGCGCAGCTCGTCGGGCAACGGGCGTTCGAGTTGCCGATCGTCGACCTCGCGCCTCCCGAGCGGCTCGACGGCGGCCGGCGCGTGGAGTTCCGGAGCCCGCAGCGCAACGTGGTGCTGCGGGGGCCCGGCGCCGCGCGGGCCTGGCTCGTCGTGCGCGTCGTCCAGGACGCCGCGGGGGGGATGGAACCCCCGGTGTTCCTGGAGTGCCGCGTCGAGGGGGTGGTGGAGTCCACCGGCTGTATCGGCGTAGGCGAGCGCTGCTTCGGGGTCTCCGGCTCCGGCGACGGCGTGCTCGGCGACAGCTCGTTCTGGACCTCGTTCGACTCCCTGCACGCCATCCGCTCGGGGCCCGACGGGGTCAGCATCGCCTGGGGAGAGCGCTCGGTCGTGGTGGTCGGGCCGTCCGCCGACGAGCTGGTGGAGCTGTTCGCGCACCGCTGGCTGATGTCCCGGCTCGCGCCGCCGTCCGCGTCCCGGTGGGCGCGCGACGCGGTGCACCTCACGTCGGTCGGCGCGGAGGTCGGTCGGCTGGTCCACGACGACGACGGCATCGCGTTCGAGGGCTGGCACCTCCGCACCCTCGTGGCCCCGCGCGGCTCCCAGGCCGCCGCGCGCGGTGACGATCACGACGGTCGCGTCATCCGCGTGGAGTGCGACGGCGCCGACGAGCGCTTCCTCATCGGGCGCGCCGCCGACGCCGCGCGCGTCTTGCGCGGGGTGTTCTCCTCCAACGGCTGGAGCGCCCCCACCGCCGACTCCACCCCCGTGGTGCTGAGCGACAGCGCCGTGTCCCGCATCGGCGGCCCCGCGTCGTACGTGGCCATCCTCGTCGGCGAGCGCGTGTTGGCGCTCCGTCGCGACGCGGTGCTCGCGCCGGACCCGGAGGCGCTGCGGCTCGCGCTCGACTTCCCCTCCGTGCCGGCCGCCCTCCCGCTCGCCGTGACGTTCGAGGTGGCGAACGCGCGCGGCCGCTTCGTGGTCGCGGCGCTCCTCACCCGCGTGGCCGTGGCTGGCGGCGCCTCGCCCCAGCGCCGAGCGGTCACCCTGCAGTTCACCAGCGACGTGCGCGCCGCCAACCGCCGCGCGTTCTTCCGCCTCCCCGTGCGCGAGAAGGTGCCCCGCGTGGAGATCGAGCCCCCCGAGGGCCCGGACGGCCAGCAGGCGAGCGTGCCCCTGTTGAACGTCTCGCGGCGCGGGGCGTGCCTCGTGCTGGATCGCAGCTGGCCCGTCGGGTCGACGTGCGTGTTCAGCGTCCCGTTGGGCGACGCGCCGGTCGAGCTCCTGGCCAACGTGCGCAACGTCGTGCCCGCGCCGGACGAGACCTACCGCACCGGGGTGCAATTCCTTCCGGAGTACGAGGAGTTGGGTGCTCGCCTCTACAGCGACCGTGAGGTCACGTTCCTGCGTCAGCGCGCGAAGAGCCGCGACCGCGAGTGACTCGCGGCCCGCGGGTCAGAGCTCCATGAACGCGCGGAGGCGCTTGCTCCGGGAGTGGTGGCGGAGCTTTCGGAGGGCCTTCGCCTCGATCTGACGGATGCGCTCGCGGGTGACGTCGAAGTCCTGACCGACCTCTTCGAGGGTGTGGTCGGAGCGCTCGCCGATGCCGAAGCGCATGCGCAACACGCGCTCCTCGCGGGGCGAGAGCGTGGCGAGCACCTTTCGCGTCTGCTCCTGGAGGGAGGACGTCTCGACCTCCTCGCGGGGGGAGGTGGCGGACTTGTCTTCGATGAAGTCGCCGAGGTGGCTGTCCTCTTCCTCGCCGATGGGCGTCTCGAGGGAGATGGGCTCCTTCGAGATCTTGAGGATCTTCAGGACCTTGTCGACCGGCATCTCCATCTTCTCGCCGATCTCCTCCGGGGTCGGCTCGCGGCCGAGCTCCTGCTGGAGGTGCCGCTGCGTGCGGATCAGCTTGTTGATCGTCTCGATCATGTGGACGGGGATGCGGATCGTCCGCGCCTGGTCGGCGATCGCCCTCGTGATCGCCTGGCGGATCCACCACGTGGCGTAGGTCGAGAACTTGTAGCCGCGGCGGTACTCGAACTTCTCGACGGCCTTCATGAGGCCGATGTTGCCTTCCTGGATGAGGTCGAGGAACTGCAGGCCGCGGTTGGTGTACTTCTTGGCGATGCTGACCACGAGGCGGAGGTTGGCCTCGATCAGCTCGCACTTGGCGTGCTCCGCCATGTGCTCGCCCTTGCGGAGGTCGCGCGCGAGCTCGCGAAGGTCTTCACGGTCGATCGAGAGCTCGTCCTCGATCTTCTTGATCTTCCTGAGCTCTCGGCGCACGCGGGAGTCGAAGTCCGCCCACTTGTCCGGGTCGATGCCGGTCTGCTCGACCAGCTCGTTGCCGCCCTTGTCGGGGGTGCGACGGACGCGGCGGATCGACCGGCGGAGCTCCTTCACGGGCACGCCGGCCTCGCGGGCGACCCGCTCGATCTCACGCTCGCAGGCGCCTACCGTGGTCCACCCGGACTGGATGCGCGCCGCGACGTCGGTGATGTGCCGGCGCTCGAGCTCGAGCGTGTCCATGATGGCGAGCAGCTCGTCGCGCACGGTCTCGACCGCGTCGACCTCCTCCGCGCTGGCGGCCGGGGCGGCCTCGCCCTCTTCGCGGGGCGCACCGACGCGCGAGGCGCGGAGCTCGGCGCGGCGCGCGTGCAGCGCGAGCACCTCCTCGAGGGTGACGTCCAGGGTCTTGTTCGCCTTGGTGCGCGCGCGCCGCGGCTTCTTGCCGCTCTTGATCGCCTTCTGCGCGCGATCTTCGTCTTCGGCGAGCATGTCCCGGACGATCTGCACCGCGAGGGGGCTCGTGAGCGTGAGCCGGCGGACGAGCACCTCGCCCTCTTCGATGCGCTTCGCGATCTCGATCTCGCCCTCGCGCGAGAGCAGGCTGACCGAGCCCATCTTGCGCAGGTACATCCGGACGGGGTCGTTGCTGCGGCCGGTCGGGGTGGTCTCGCTGACGCGCTTCTCTTCGTGGGGCTGCCCGCGCCGCTCGGCCTCCGCGCGCCGCTTCGCCTGGTCCACCACCTCGATGTCGAGCTCCGAGAACATGATCCGGACGTCGTCGAAGCTCTCGGTCGAGATCAGGTGCATCGGGAGCGTGGTCTGGACCTCCTCGAGGGTGACGAAGCCGCGCTCCTTCCCCATGTCGATCAAGGCCTGGACTTCCTTCAGCTCCTTGTTGTCCTTGATCATCGTGCGGAGTCCTTGGTAGAAACGTTCGCCGACATGGGCCGCGCGACGCGCGCGCGGAGTGCTTGCCGCCGGGCGTGGAGCGCGGAGATCTCCCGCGCCAGCGTGGCGTAACTTGACTTGTCGCCGGTTGTCTCGCAAGCGCGGAGCTGGGCCGAGATCGTGCCGATTCGCGCCTCGACCTGGGCGAGCTCGATGCGGGCCAACAGGCTGTCGATCGCGGAAGATACGGCTTCTTCCTGGTAGAGGTCCGCGCGGGCAGCCACGGCGCGCAGCACGCGGCAGACGTCCGGGTCGGCGCAGGCTTCCAACACTTCGGGCAGGCGCGCGCCACACGCGAGGCGCGCGATCGCTTCGAGCACTTCTCGACGATCGCTCACGAGGGACGGATCGAGCTCCGCGAGGCGCGGCGCCATGCGCGCGGGGTGGTGAATCAGGAGCCACAGGAGGTGGGTGAGCTCGGTCGTGGGCCGCCACCGCGCCGCCGCGGCCGCGTCGGGCTGGACCGGGGCCGGGCGCGGCGCGCTCAGGCGCGCGCGGACCTGCTCGTCGCGGATGCCGAGGAGCCCCGATACGCGGTCGATCATCTGCTCGCGCAGGAGATCCGGGAGCTGCCCGAGGGTCGGCGCGAGGCTCGCCAGCGCGCGCGCGCGACCCTCGGCGGTGGAGCCTTCGCGTTCGACGCTCCGGCGGACGACCAGCTCGACGAGCGGCTCGGCGTGCTCGAGGCGCTCCCGGAAGGCGTCGGCGCCGTGACGCGTGACGTACTCGTCGGGGTCCTTCGCGTCCGCGAGGTCGACGCGCCGCGCCTCCACGCCGGCGGGCAGGAAGAGCCCGAGGGCGCGGGTGGCCGCCCGCAGGCCGGCCTCGTCGGCGTCGAAGCAGGCGATCGCCGTGGGCGCGAGGCGCCGGATCGTCTCGGCGTGGTGAGGGGTGAGCGACGTGCCGCAGGTCGCGACGGCCTCCTCGACCCCGGCGCGCCACAAGGACACGGCGTCGAAGTAGCCTTCGACGAGGATCGCGCGGTCGTGGCGCTGGATCGCCGTCCGCGCCCACGAGAGCCCGTAGAGCGTCCGGGACTTGTCGTAGATCGGGCTCTCGGGCGAGTTGAGGTACTTCGGCCCCTCGTCCGCGCCCGGCAGCAGGCGTCCGCCGAACGCCACGGGGCGACCGCGGTCGTCGAGGATGGGGAAGATCAGGCGGTTGCGGAACGTGTCGTACACACCGCTGCCCCCACGATCGCGGCGCTTCAGCAGGCCCGCTTGAACCCCGAGCTCCGTGGGGATGCGCACGCGCGCGAGGTGCGTGGCCAGCCGATCCCACGCGTTCGGCGCGAAGCCGAGACGGTACTTCCGCGCCGTCTCCAGGTCGACCCCGCGCTTCTCCAGGTACTCCCTCCCGGGGAGGCCTTCGGCGCTCGTCAGCAGCGTGGCTTCGAAGAGCCGCGCGGCCTCCTCCGCGGCGCCGTGGAGGTCGGCTCGCACCTGGGCGCGCTTGCGCTCTTCCGGGGTGAGCTCGCGCTCGTCGATCGCGATGCCCAGCGGGCCGGCCAGCTCCTTGACCGCCTCCACGAACGAGAGACCGCGGGTCTTCTGGAGAAACCGGTAGACGTCCCCGCCCTCGCCGCACGGGAAGCAGTGGTAGAGCCCTTTGTCGGGAACCACGTGGAAGCTCGGCTTCCGGTCCGCGTGGAACGGGCAGAGCCCGACGTAGCTGCGGCCGGCCTTCTTCAGGCTGACGACCCGACCGATGACCTCGGCGATGTCGGTGCGCGCGCGCACCTCTTCCACGATCGCGGGCGGGATGCGGCTGATCACCGCCTACCAGTATCGCTCGACGTGGATGTGGCGCCGGTCGAGCCCGCGCGCCTTCAACATGAGCCGCACCTCGTCGATCATCGCGCCGTTGCCGCACAGCCAGAAGTGGGCGTTCGGCGTCGGGTGATCGCGATCGACCGCCGTCGTCACGCGCTCCGCCGTCGCTCCCGGCGCAGACGGGCGGCTGAGGTGCAGGCTCCACGTGAAGCCCGGCACGGCGGCGGTGAGGGCGTCGAGCTCGGCCACGCCGAACAGGTCCGCCTCGGACCGGACACCAAAGTACAGGTGGATCCTCGACGGGGGCGAGAGGCTCCCGGACGCGATCGCGCGCAGCATCGCGTGGAAGGGCGCGAGCCCGGTCGAGGTGGCCACGAACACGCACGTGTCCACCCCGGGCTGGAGGCGAAATACGCCGAAGGGCCCGCGGAGGCGCCACACGTCGCCGAGCTGCGCGGCGCCGAACATCTCGCTGGCGGCGCCGCCCGGGAAGCGCTTCACGCAGAGCTGGACGACCGGCGCTTCGGCGCGCGCCGCGTCGTCGGGGCTCGACCAGACGCTGTAGCTGCGCTCGCCGCGGGGCGCGGCCCCCGGGACCGCGACGTTGACGAACTGCCCCGCGTGGAACACGAGAGGGGCGTCGAGCGCGAGCGTGTAGAGCCACACGTCCGCCGCCACGGCCTCGGCGCGCATGAGGCGCCCCGCGCGGTCGTGGCGGGCGTCCACGCTCACACGGCCACGGCGATCTTCGGGCGGCCTTCCTGTGAGCGCCGGACGCGCGCGCCGATGCCCGCGAGCTTTTCTTCGAGCCGCTCGTAGCCGCGGTCCAGGTGGTACAGGCGCAGCACCTCCGTGGTGCCGCTCGCCGCGAGCCCGGCGAGCACGAGCGACGCCGACGCGCGGAGGTCCGTCGCCATCACGGTGGCGCCCTTCAGCGTGGGGATGCCGTGCACGGTGGCGAGGTTGCCCGCGACGTCGATGCGCGCGCCGAGCCGGTGCAGCTCGGCGACGTGCATGAACCGGTTCTCGAAGATGGTCTCACGGACGTGCGACGTGCCGTCCGCGATGCTGGCGAGCGCGAGGATCTGCGCCTGCATGTCGGTCGGGAATCCAGGGTGCGGCTGGGTCTCGACGTCGACCGGCCGGATTGGGCCGGGGCGCCGGACGCGTACCCAGCCCGCGCCGCGGTCGACCTCACAGCCGGCCGCCTCGAGCACGCCGAGCGTGGGGGCGAGGTCGTCGGCGTCCGCGCCGTCGCACCGCACGTCGCCGCCGGTGATCGCGCCGGCCACGAGGTAGGTGCCGGCCTCGATCCGGTCGGACAGGATGCGGTACGGCTCCGCCGCGGGGCGCAGGGACGTCACGCCTTCGACGACGATGCGACGGGTGCCGGCGCCGCTGACGCGGGCGCCGAGGGTGTTCAGGAACTCGGCGAGATCCGCCACTTCCGGCTCGGCCGCGGCATTGTCGATCACGGTGGTGCCCTCGGCGAGGACGGCCGCCATCAAGATGTTCTCGGTGCCGGTGACCGTGACCACGTCGCAGACGATGTGCGCGCCGCGGAGCTGGTCCACTCGTCCGTGCACGTAGCCACCGTCGAGCTCGAAGCGGCAGCCGAGGGCCTCGAGGCCCTTGAGGTGCTGGTCGATCGGCCGCACGCCGATGGCGCAGCCGCCGGGGAGCGACACGTGCGCTTCGCCGGTGCGCGCGAGCAGCGGGCCGAGCGCGAGGACCGACGCGCGCATCTTCCGCACCAGGTCGTAGGGGGCCTCGGAGTACGCCACGCGGGACGTGTCGAGGCGAACCACGCCGTTCACGAGGGACGGACACCCGATGCGCCCGAGCAGGGACAACATCGAGCTGACGTCGACGAGCTCCGGGATGTTGGCGAGCCGATGCTCGCCCGGCGCGACGATGGACGCGATGAGGATGGGCAACGCGGCGTTTTTCGCGCCGGAGACGGGGACGGAGCCGACGAGGGGGCGTCCGCCTTCGATGAGGAGGGTGTCCATGGGGATCCAGGGGAGGGGGGAGGCGGGAGGCGGGCGGGAGGTCGCCCTATTCGGCCTGTTCCTCGCCGGCCAGCGTTTGCAGGAAGCGTGCCGACGGTCGGGCCGCGGGCCCCCGCGCCGTCGGGGGCGCACGCTGCGGTACGCTACCCACGTGGTGATCCGTCCGTCTCCCGCGCAGCGCCCCGGTGCCGACCTCCGATCGGTCGATCTGGGTGGGCTCACGCTCGCGGGCGCCGACCTGCGCGCGGCGGACCTGCGTGGCGTCGACCTCACGCGCCGGGATCTGCGGGGCGCCGACCTGCGCGGCGCGCGGCTCGACGGGGCTCGCCTCGACGGCGCGGATCTATCGGACGTGGATCTGGCGGACGCAAATCTCAGCGGCGCCTCCTTGCGCGCCGCGGACCTCCGCCGGTCGTGGGGCGTCGGCGTCGTCGCCGCCGGAGCCGACCTGGAGGACGCGTGCCTGGACGGCGCCGAGTGGTTCGGCTGCGATCTCACGGGTTGCGGCGCACGGGGCGCGCGGGCCCGGGGCGCGCGCTTCGATCGTGCACGACTGTCCGGGGCCTGCTTCGCCGGCGCCCGGCTCGACCGCGCGGTGCTCGACGACGCGGACCTCGAAGAGACCGACTTCACCGGCGCCGTCCTGCGGGACGCCGCGCTGGCCGGCGCGCGCGGACGCCCGACGCTCCACGACGTGGATCTGCGGGGGGCCGACCTGCGGTTTCAGAGCTTTGCCGCCGCGCTCGGCGCGCGCGCACGCCTCGCGGGCGCGGTGGTGTCCGGGGCGGACGTGGTCGCCCTGGGCGAGCGGCTCGCCGAGGCGGGCTGGCGTCCGACGCCGCTCTCGCGGGTGGCCGTG
>CAMAXZ010000083.1 GCA_945862325.1 Klebsiella pneumoniae | reverse complement strand
TGCCGAGCCGCGCCGCGGCCGCGACTCCACCGCCGGCGCTCGACGCGCTCGAGCGCGGCGCGGCGGCCGACCGCACCGGGCTCCCTCCGGGCGACGCGCTCCCCTCCTTGGCCGTCGACGTGCGCGTCGTCTCGTCGTCGCCTCCGCTCGGGCCGTCCGTCGACGTCGGGGGCGCAGCGCCCGAGGTCGGGCCGGCGACGCCGCCGCAGCCCGCCGACTCGCTCCAGCCCGGCACCTCCTCCGAGCCGCCCGCCTCGCACGGGCCCGCCGCCTCGCGGGAGGCCGCCGCCCCATCGAGGCCGCTCGACCCGAGACCGGAGCGCGCCGACGCCGCCCAGGGCCCGACGGTGGGCGCCTCGCCGCCGCTGGCCGTGGCGCCCGAGGCCCAGCAGAGCGCGGCAGCCGCGGAGCCCGCCGACACCGACACCCCCGCTCCCTCACCGACAGGCGGAGCCGCCTCCGCGGCGACGTCACCGACGGTGGGCGCGTTCCAGGGCTCGACGGGTGACTCCGCGCGCGGCTCCGGCGGCGGGGCCCAAGGCGGCCAGCCCCACCCCGAGCAGGCGAGTCCGACCGTGGCCGCCGACGAGCTCGACACCGTCGGCAAGGTCACCCTCCCCGACCGCGTCGTGCTGTCGGTGCGCGACGGCGGATCTGCGTGGACGGCGGACGTCACGCGGGACGGCGCCACGGTCGACGTCCGGCTGGCGGGCGACGCGACCTTCGTCGACGACGTCCGGGGCGCGGCCGGCGAGCTGCGCGCGTCCCTCGCGCGAGAGGGACACACCCTGCGCAACTTCGACGTGGGCGGCAGTGCCGCCGACGCCCCGCGAAGCGACGCCGGCGCAAACCAGGGGGGCGGCGCCCAACTGTCCCACCAGGACGAAGCCGCGGCGTTCCTCGCGGGTCATCGGCCTCCTGTCCGCGGGCGGGCCCGCGGCGGCGGCGCGACGACCGCTCGTGTCGACGGCGCCGCGCCCACCACGAGGCGGCGGGGCGTCCTGATCGACCGCACCGCATGACGAAAACTTTCTAAACTTTCGGCGGTAACGACCGATGGTCAACGCATGAGCAGTCTCGGAGCCCTCACGGGCGTGAACACGTCGTCCGACATCCCGTCGACGAACCCGATCACGGGCACCACCGACCTCGGTGAGGACACGTTCCTGCGCCTGCTCACCACGCAGCTGCAGAACCAGGACCCGTCGAACCCGGTCTCGAACGAGGAGTTCGTCGCGCAGCTCGCCACCTTCAGCCAGCTCGAGCAGTTGCAGACCGTGTCGTCCCAGCTCGACGCGCTGTACCTGGTCAACTCGTCGATGAACAACGCGGCGATGACGAACCTGCTCGGCCAGAACGTCGTCGCGGCGTCCGACACCTTCCACTACGGCGGCACCGGCGAACAGAGCATCTGGTACGACGCCGCGGGCGAGGCGACCGAAGCCACAATCACCATCTCCGACGAGAACGGCGACGTGGTGTACTCCGGCGACATGGGCTCGCTCGAGGAAGGCGAAGGCGCCTGGACCTGGGACGGCACCGACATGAACGGTCAGGCGGTCGCGGAGGGCAACTACACCTTCACGATCAGCGCGACGAACGTCAACGGCGACGCCGTGGACGTGACGGGGCTCATCGTCGGCACGGTCGACGAGATGGACTTTGCGACGGGTAGCGCCAGCCCGTCGGTGGACGGTGTGCCGATCGATATGGCAGACATCGTCCGTCTGCTCGATGGCGAGGAGGATGCATGAGCAATGTTCGCGGCGTCGGGTCGCTCGGCGGGGTCCAAGCCCCGTACGAACGTCCGTCGCTGGAGTCGATGCCCGGATTCGGAGACAGCCTCGACCAGCTTCTCCGCCCCCGCGCGTCGCAGCCAGCCGCCGCACCCAGTGACGTCAACTTCTCGCGCCACGCGCAGGCGCGGATGGAATCCAGGAACATCAATTTGGACGAGCAAGATCGGGCAGACCTCGCAAGTGCCGTCGATCGACTCGCGCAGCGCGGCGCGAAAGAGAGCCTCGTCCTGATGGGAGAACATGCGTTCATCGTGGGGGTGCCGGACCGCAAGGTCATCACCGTCATGACGCGCTCGGAGGCCGCCGGAAACATCTTCACGCAGATCGACTCGACCGCCGTGGTGCGCTGAAGCCGCAACACGGAATCTGAAAATTCCGGGCCGGACCAAGGAAATCTCCAAGGGGGCCCGGAGCGCGATCCCGACCGACCTGACGGATCGCGTGTCAACGGCAATCCCCCCTTCCTTCGTCTCGGGCGCGTCCGCCCGCAGGAGTCCCCATGTCCCTCTTCTCCACCCTCCACGTCGGGGCGAGCGGCCTCGGCGCCGCGTCCATCGGCCTCGGTGTCGCCGGCGACAACATCGCGAACATCGGCACGACCGGGTTCAAGCAGACCCGCGCGTCCTTCGCGGACTTCCTCCCGCAGGACACCTTCGGGCTGGCACGCAGCGGCCAGATGGGCACCGGCGTGGCGACCAACAACATCTCCACGCTCTTCGGGCAGGGCTCGATCGACGTGTCGGACAGCTCGCTCGACATGGCGATCAGCGGCGACGGCTTCTTCGTCGTCCGCAACGGCGCGCAGGACTTCTACACCCGCAACGGTGAGTTCTACGTCGACGAGTCCGGGTACGTGACCACCGGCGCGGGCCTGCGCCTCCAGGGCTACCAGGCCACCGACGGCCTCGTGAGCACGCTCACCTCGGACATCCAGGTGTCGACGGCCACCCTGCCGGGCCAGGCCACCTCCGAGGTGGTGTTCGACGCCGTCCTCTCCGCCGAGGAGCCCACCAGCGCCACCCTCTCGGCCATCGACTTCTTCGGCACCGGCGCCGGCCTCAACACCATCGAAGAAGGCGCGGACGCCGCGGCGTTCACCACCTCGATGACCATCTACGACAGCCTCGGCGTCGGTCACGACGTGACCGTCATGTTCGAGCGCGACACCGCGAACCAGTGGACCTGGCGCGCCGTGGCCGACGCGAGCGAGGTGTACGACACCGCCACCGGCACCGCCTACACCGCCACCGAAGGCTTCGGCTTCGAAGTCGCCACCGGCACCGTCACCTTCGACGTCAACGGCGACCTCACCGGCGTCACGCAGACCGACACCACCGGCTGGAACTTCTTCGGCGCCGGCGCCCAGAACCCCGTGTTCGACTTCGGCATCGATCCGGCCACGGGCAACGCCCTCGACGGCCTGCTGACGATGAGCGGCGCCGAGAGCTCGGTCAGCGCCGTGTCGCAGGACGGCATGACCACCGGCGAGCTCTCGACCATCAACGTCGAGGACGACGGCACGATCACCGGCACCTACACCAACGGTGAGGAGCTGACGCTCGGCCAGGTGTTGCTCGCCACGTTCCAGGCGGACAACGGGCTGAAGCGCGTCGGCGGCACCCTCTTTGCCGAGACGGCCTACTCCGGCCAGCCCGCCCTCGGCATCGCCGGCACCGGCGGCCGCGGCACCGTCAGCGGGAGCTCGCTCGAGCGCTCCAACGTCGAGCTCGAAGACCAGTTCGTGAACATGATCACGTCGCAGCGCATGTACCAGGCGAGCGCGAAGGTCGTCAGCAGCGCCGACGAGTCGCTTCAGGTCCTCGTCAACCTGATCTGAGCACGATCCGCTAAAGAACCCTACCGCCCGACCGATGGTCGGGCGGACGTCTCCTGCGATCTGCTCCCGGAGGACCGAGTGGCCGACCCTACCGAAGACCCGAAGCCCCAGCGCCCGATGATGATGATGATCGTCGGTGTCGGCGCGCTCATGCTGCTCGTGGGCGCGGGTGCGGGCGTTGGCGGCGCGATGTACCTGGGGCTCGGCGCCTCCGCGACCGAGGACGCCGACGCTGCGGCCGCGGAAGAGGGGCACGCGGCCGCGGCGGACGAAGGCCACGGAGCGAAGGCGGACGAAGGCCACGGAGAGAAGGCGGACGCGGCGGCGGGCGGGCACGGCGAGGCCGCTCCGGCGGCACCCGCGGCGATCCCCGGCGTCACCGCCATCGGAGACGCGGCCATCACCACGGTGGGCAGCATGATCGTGAACCTGCGCGGCAGCGGCGGAGGGCGCGTCCTGCGCCTCGAGGTGCAGGTCGAGAGCAAGGCGACGGACAGCGCCTCGATCCAGGCGCGCGTGCCCCAGATCAAGGACTCCATCCTCACCGCGGTGAGCGACTACACCTGGGCGGAGCTCGAGGGCACCGACGGGAAGGTCCGCCTCCGCGACGAGCTGCTCACGCGCGTGAACGGCATCACCGCCCCGGTCCAGGTCCAACGCGTCTACTTCACCCAGTTCGTGGTGCAGTAGGTATGGTCCAGACCCTCGATCGCGACGCGCGTGTCACCTCTCCGGTCCTCGAAGAGGTGTTCGCGGGCGCGGCGCGCCGCCTACGGGCGCGCCTTGCGACGCGGGTCGGGTCGGACACCCCCGTCCGCGTGACCGACGTGCGCGTGACGATGCTTCAAGAGCTGCTCGAAGGTGCGGAGTACGCGGACGGCGCGCTCTGGGTCACGTTCACGACCGAAGGGCACGACGAGCCCTGCGTGGTGGCGATGGAAGGCCGCCTCGTGGCGCGGCTGATCGGGCGTATGTTGGGCGACGCGGCGACGGACCTCGAGGACTACACGCCTCGCACCGTCACGGAGGTCGAGCTCGCGATCGGCTCCCGCATCTGCCGCGAGTTCCTCGACGCGGTCGAGCAGTGCTGGACAATGAGCGTTCCTCCTCGATTTCGGTACGTACAGGCCGCCCCGTCCCGACGGGTGTGCGCGGACCTCGACGGCGAGCTCTCCATGTCGGTGACGGTGGTCGACGTCGCCTACGCGGGTTCTGTGCTCGGGTCGATCTTCGTCGCCCTCCCCATGCAGCTGGTCCGGCGGCTCATCCCGCGCGCCGCGGCCGTCATCCCCGGCGCGTCCGGGCGCGGCGACGCGGCGCAGAGCAACCGCCCCGCCCAGTTCGACCGGGTCATGCCGGTCGAGGTGGACGTCGTGGTCGAGCTCGCGCGGCTCAATGTGCCGCTCCGACAGCTCCAGGCGCTCCGGCCCGGAGATGAGGTCGCGATCGGGACCGTCGCCGAGGCCGTCGCGAGGGTCGGCGATCAGCCGATCTTCTCCGGTGAGCCCGGCTCTTCCGGCCCAATCCGATCGATTCGCGTCACGTCGCGCGCAATTTCTTCTTTAAGTTCGCCGGAGGACGACCGATAGCCAGAGGGCGAGGTGGTGCCATGGCGGCCGATCGGTCTGTGGGGTTCCTTCAGGACATCCCGGTCGAAGTGATTGTCGAGCTCGGGCGCGCCCGCATGACGATCCGCCAGCTCGCGTCTCTCGAGCGCGACGACGTAGTCGAGCTCGGCCGTGGCAGCAAGGAGCCTCTGGACCTCGTCGTGGGCGGGCGTGTCCTCGCGCGCGGCGAAATCGTGATGTCGAAGGACGGTCTGGCCCTCCGCGTCGTCGAGGTCATCGGCGAGCAGCCCGGGCGGAGCGTGGGATGATCCTCTCCCTCCTCGTCGCCTCCGCCTTCGCCGCCGACGCCACGTACGACCGTCTCTTCGGCCCGGAGGCCGCCCCCACGGCGGCCTCGGTCGCGCCCGCCGACCCGACGGCGCCGTCCGCCGCTCCCGACGCGGCGCTCACCCTCGCGGCCCCCCAATCCGACGACCCGCAGGTTCCCGCGTGGGTCTGGCCCGCCGGCCTCGGTGCGCTCGGCCTCGTCGGCGCCGCCGGCCTGCGTCGTCAGGTTCGCCTGTCCGAGTCCCCCGCGGTCCAGGTCGTCAGCCGTCAGTCCCTCGGCGACAAGAACGCGCTCCTCGTGGTCGAAGTCACGGACGCCGGCGGCGAGCGCCGTCGGCTCCTCCTCGGGACCGGTGGCGGCGCTCCCGCCCTGGTCGCCGACCTCGGCGAAGTCCCGTCTCCAGAGATCGAGCTCCCGTCCGCCCCCGCCGCGGCGGCGAGCAGCTCCTTCCTGCAGCAGCTCGAATCCCTGCTCCCGAAGCCGGCGATCGCCATCCCCGCGGCGCTCGCGGGCCACGCCGACGTGCAGGCCGCGGGCGCGCCGCGCGTGACCCCGTCGGTGGTGGTCGCGAACCCCACCCGGGCCACGCGCTTCGACGACACCGACATCCTGGACGCGGACCATCCGACGCGCGCCCGATCCCCGCGCCGCGGCGCGTACCGCGGCGTCGCGGCATTCGCGGCGCACGCCGAGGCGCCGTCCGGCACCGCGCGTGTCGAGCTGGACACCGTGGTGTCGCCGTCGGCCGCCGCCACCGGCACCGCGAGCCTCGCGATGCCCGCGGCGCCCCCCGCGGCCACGCGCACCCCGGCTCCCTTCTCCCCGATCGCGCAGTCTCTGCCCACTCGCGTGGCGCCGCCGACGATGTCGGCCACGGTCGTCCGTACGTCGGCGACGCCGGTCACCGCGACCGCCCCCGTGGCGGCCCGCACCGCTCGCCGTCCGGCGCGTGACGCCTCCGGCGCGCGCACCATCGTGGATGAGGTGCTCGCCGAGCGCATGAGCGAGGTCGCCGCGTCGACCGGGCGGCACGCGGGGCAGGCGTGATGTCGTTCGTGCTCGCGGGCCTCCTCGCGCTGGGCCTCTCCGCGCAGGCCGCGCCTCTCGGGACCCCGGCGGCGACGACGCTCGGCGCGACCACCGCGTCGATCGCGGAGAACGCGCGGACGATCGACGCCGCGGGCCCCGCGGTTCCGCTGTTGACCACCGTCGACGCCGCCGCGGGCCTCCCGCGCGTGGTCGTCGGCGAGCCGAGCTCCTCGCGCGTGAGCGTGGGCGCGCCGAGCCGTGACCCCGCGTCGATGCTCGTCGACGCGCTCTCGAGCACCGCCGAGGGCGCCCAAGGCGGCGACGGGACGTCCACCCCCGTCCGCATGATCCTGCTGTTCACCGCGCTGAGCTTCCTGCCGGCGATGGTGATCTGCATGACGCCGTTCGTGCGTTTCATCGTGGTGTTCTCGCTCCTTCGCCAGGCGCTCGGCCTGCAGCAGAGCCCGCCGAACCAGGTGCTCGTCGGGCTCTCGCTGTTCCTCACGATGCTCGTGATGGAGCCGACGTTGCTCGCCGCGTGGAACGGAGGGCTCGCGCCGTTCCTCGACGGCCAGATGGAGGCCGGCCCCGCGATCGAGGGCGCGCTCGCGCCGATGCGCGAGTTCATGCTGGGCAACACGCGCCGCACCGACATGGCGACGATCCTCGAGATCGCGAAGATGGATCGTCCGTCCTCCCTGGCCGAGATCCCGACGAGCGCGATCGTGAGCGCGTTCGTGCTCTCCGAGCTGAAGACCGCGTTCATCATCGCGGTTTACGTGTTCGTGCCGTTCCTCGTGATCGACCTCGTCATCAGCTCCATCCTCCTCGGCATGGGCATGATGATGCTGCCGCCGGTGCTCGTCGGCATGCCGATCAAGCTCCTCGTGTTCGTGCTCATGGACGGGTGGGGCCTCGTCGTCCGCGACCTGGCCGCGGGGGTGGCGCGATGACCATCAGCGAAGCGAGCCG
This sequence comes from Klebsiella pneumoniae, assembly GCA_945862325.1. GTDB lineage: Bacteria > Myxococcota_A > UBA796 > UBA796 > SXON01 > CAMAXZ01. The sequence goes on along the minus strand of CAMAXZ010000083.1, from coordinate 6,726 downwards.
AATCGCGCGCGAGGCGCTCTGGATGGCGCTGCTCATCGGCGGCCCGGCGCTCCTCGTCACCGCGCTCGTGGGCACCATCGTGTCCCTGTTCCAGGCGGTCACGCAGATTCACGAGCAGACCCTGACGTTCTTGCCGAAGTTCCTGGCGATCATGCTGCTCCTCGCGGTCGGGAGCGGCTGGATGGCGGAGCAGATGGTCAACTACTCCAAGTCCAGCTTCCACCGGATGTCCTACGTGTCCGAATGAACGAGCCGCTGATCCTGGCGTTCCTGGTGTTCACCCGGATCGGCGCGCTCCTCATGTCGCTCCCCGGCATCGGCGCCGCGTTCATCCCCGCCACCGCCCGACTCGGCGCCGCGGTGCCGCTCACGATCATCCTGTACCCCTCCGTCGAGGGCGTGACCGTGCCGCTGACGATCAGCGAACTCGTGCTGGCCGTCGCGAGCGAAGTCGTGCTCGGCGTCGCCATGGGGTACTCGGTCCAACTCGTGTTCTCCGTGCTCTCCACGGCCTTCGAGACCATCGGCCTCCAAGCCGGGCTCGGCATGGCCACGCTCCTCGACCCGATCACCGGGTCGCAGCCGAGCGTGCTCGGCGTGTTCGCGATCTGGCTCGCGACCGGCCTGTTCTTCGGGACCGACCTGCACCTCGTGTGCATCGACGCGATGGCGCGGTCGCTCACCACCGTCCCGCCGGCCCACACCGGCGACGTCATCGCCCGCGCGGGCGTGCTCATCCCGCTCGCCGACGCGACGTTCCGCGCCGGCGCGCAGCTCGCGGGCCCGCTGGTCATCTTCACGTTCGTCGTGCACCTCGCGCAAGCGTTGCTCGCCAGGATGGCGCCGAACATGCAGCTCTTCTGGGCGATCGGCCCGATCCTGTCCGTCGGCCTCGGCCTGGTCGTGCTCGCCGCGACGATGCCCACCCTCCTCGGCGCCTGGTACGCGATGATGCCTCGCGCGCTCCACGCGATCGCGGTCCTGAGCGGCGCCGGGAGGTGACCGTTGGCGGGTGACGACGGCGGCGAAAAGACCGAAGAAGCCAGCGACAGACAAGTCCAACGGTTTCGCGAACGTGGCCAGATCGCGCAGTCGAAGGAGCTGATCGCGGCGGTCACCCTCGTCGTCGGCACGATGAGCCTGATCTGGACGCTCCCGTTCACCGGTCGCCGACTCCTCGATCTCATCCGCGACTCCCTCCTTCGCGCGGCGACGGCGGACCTCACGACGACCGAGGTCGGCGCGATGACGTGGACGGTGTTGAGCGCGCTGCTTCCGGCGGTCCTGTTCGTGCTCGTCCCGGCGGCGGTCGCGGCGATCGTGACCGGCGTGCTGGAGACGGGCTTCAACTTCACGACGCAGCCCCTCGAGCCCGACTTCTCGAAGATCGACCCGTTCTCGGCCTTCCAGAACATGTTCATGTCGCGGCAGCCGTGGGTGCAGCTCGTGAAGGGCGCGCTGATCTGCGTGGCGCTCCTCTGGGCCTCGTGGGCCGGGCTCCGCCCCCACCTCGACCGCCTGAACCTCGCCGCGACATGGAGCGTCGCCGGACAGTCCGAGTTCCTCATGGCCGTCGTGTGGGACGTGCTCCAACGCGCCTTGCCGGTCACCGTCGCCATCGGCGCTGCCGACTACATGTACCAGCGATGGAACATGTCCGAGCAGATGAAGATGACCAAGCAAGAAGTAAAGATGGAGCACAAGGATCAGGACGGGAACCCGCAGCTCAAGGGCAAGCGCCGCCAGCGCGCACGCCAGCTCGCGATGGGCCTGCAGATCAGCAACGTCAAGCGCGCGGACGTCGTGGTCACGAACCCGACTCACTTCGCCGTCGCCCTCCGCTATCGAAAGGAAGAGAACCAGGCGCCCGTCGTCATCGCGCGAGGCGTGGACCACCTCGCGCTGCGAATCCGCAAGGAGGCCGCGCGTCACGACATCCCGACGATCGAGAACCGGCCGCTCGCGCGGGCGCTCTACGCCCAGTCCCGCTCGGGGCAGCCGATCCCCGCGGAGCTCTTCGGACCGGTGGCGCAGGTGCTCGCGGTCGTGTACCGCCGGCGCAAGCGGAAGGATCAACCCGCGTAGACACCGAGCCCCCGACGGTGACTACAACCGGACGAGCCGCGAGTCGGCAGGGGGGACGATGGAAAACGAACGGACCGGGTTCAGGGACGTGGACACCTTCGGCGGCGGGCACGCCGACTTCGGGGCGCTGCTCGCGGGCGCCGGAACGACGATTGGGGTCGGCCTGATGTTGCTGGCGCTCGGGGTCGCCGTGGGGTTCTCGGCGTTCGACCCGACAGAGGCCTTTGCGACGCGCGAAGCGCTGATCGGAGGCGGCGCATGGTCGCTGGTGGCGATCGTCGCCGGCACGCTCGTCGGCGGCGTCCTCACGACGACGCTCGCTCCGCGAATGCCACAGTCGGCGGCCGTGGCGCACGGCATCGCCCAGTGGGCGCTGGCGTTCGTCGCCGCGACCGCGTTCACGACCGCGATCGGCGCTGGCGCGGCCCCGAGCGCGACGGCCGCAGCCCCGATCGACCTCCCGTCGTTCGAGGCCTTCGACGACCCCGCGGCCCGAGCGCAGCTCCAGGCCGAAGCGGACGCGACCGCGCAGGGCGCGGCGGAAGCGGGCGCGTGGGCGTCGTGGGGGTTCTTCGCCACCGCGCTCCTCGCCATGATCGCCGGCGGCGTCGGGGGCGCGTGGGGGAACCCGACCGAGCGCGGGGTGGACAACCGCCGCGTCCTCACGCCCGGGATGCGCCCGGTCGACGTTTGAGCGGCCGAACCGTCAGGGGCACATCTCCGTCGTCACGGCGGAGTTGTTGTCCTCGCGGCACTCACGCACCGCTTCGACCCCACGCCAGTCGTCGACGACGATGCGCACCTCGGTGGCGTACTCCGCAGGTACGATGAGGTGTACGACCTCGGACGCCGCGCCCGGCGCGACGGCCCATGCGGTTGTCGTGGTCGCGACCGCCACGTCATCGACGTACGCGGTGACGGGCGTCCCGGCGCGCAGCGCGCCGGCGCCCGCGTTGCCCACGCGGACGCCGATCACCACGCTGCCCATCGACGCGCAGGTGTCGAGGCACACGCCGATCGCGGGGAAGGCGTCCGGGCGGTCCGCGCCGCTGGTCGGGTTCACGTCGCCGCTTCGGAAGGTGTTCCAGGTCGGCCACGACGTCGCCGGCGTCACCGGGACGTGGAGATCGTCGTCGATGTTCACGATCGAGTAGGCGTGCTGGTTCCACACCGGCCGACCGCCGAGCCAGGTGCCGTTGAGGCTCGCCAGCGCGTACACGCCGGTCTCGTCGTCACCGTAGTGCCCGCCGCCGTTCGGGACGAGGATCTCGGGCGCATAGTCGCCGTCGATGTCCGCGACGACCGGGTACTCGTGAAGGGTGCGGGAGCTGTGCCCGTCATCGCGCAGCCGGACGGTGCCATCCGCCCCGTCCCACACGTACAGCGTCGTCTCGTCGGCGTAGACGACCTCCGACCGCCCGTCGCCGTCGAAGTCGTACACCGACGACCCGGTCGTGTGGCTGCTCGCGTCGCTCACCGGGGCGCCCCACAGGACGGTCCCGTCCGCCTCGTAGACCGTGTACGCGGCCGCCGCCGCGACGCCGACCTCTGGCCTCATGTCGGCGTCGAAGTCGCCGATCGTCGGGGGCCCCCCCGCGCCGCCCCCTTCCACGGCCCACTCCGCGATGAGCGAACAGTCGTGTCGCGTCACGCGCACGTCGCCCTCGGCCACGGTGACGACGTCGCCGAGGCCGTCGCCGTCCATGTCGGCCGCGGCGGAGAACCCATCGGCGCCCCCCGTCGTGCAGCGCACCGCACCCGTCGCCTCGTAGATCGTGTTGCCCGCGATCACCTCCTGCACGCCGTCCCCGTCGAGGTCGAGCGCGAAGCTGATCGAGCCCGCCTGGGCGTACGGGCTGGGACCGCCGTCGCCGTCGACCCCCGTGAACACCACCGCGCCCGTCGCGCCCTCGTACACCGAGGCGCCCACGATGACCTCGGGGGCGCCGTCGCCCTCGAGGTCGGCCAGGGCCGGGGCGTGTCCCGCGCACGCGATGTCGACGTCGCTCACCCAAAGGGCGGTGCCGTCCGCGCGCCACGCGGCCACCCGACACATGCCCGGACCGGGCCGAATCGGGGGTTCGTCCTCGACCGCCGTGTCGCCCCCACCGCCGCCGCCACCGCCGTCGCTGGTGTCGCTCCCGCCGCCGCCGCCGCCGCCATCGTCGGGAGGCAGCACCACCTCGGCGATGCCCACGATGTCGCCGCGCCCGTCGGCGTCCACGTCGCCGAGCGCGAGGCCGCCGTAGCGGTAGGCGTAGACCTGCACCGACCCGAGGTCGGCGCGCGTGAACGCGAGCACCTCGTCGCCCGAGGCCCCGTCGAGCAAGCGCAGCACGCCGTGCGTGTCGGGGCCGTTGGTGCCGTCGTCGTCACTGACGAGCGCCACGACCGGGGTGTCGGCGTCGGTCACCGCGCCGTCGCCGTCGGAGTCGACGAGGCGCCCCACGACCGGCATCATCAAGACCTGCCCGTATTGAGGATAGTTCAGAAAATCGGTGCGCGACCAGAGCACCATCGTGGCGAGGTCGCCCGCGATCGGGTCGATCCGGCACGCGTCGTCCACCGACGGGTCGATCGACAGGTCCTCGAGCGCGGCGTAGCAACGCGCGATCGCGTCGTCGACGTCGACCGCGGGCCCGCCGCTGTCGTCGCCGACCCCGGCGACGTCGTCACGCTTGACCACGCCGTAGTCGCTGCAAGCGAGGAGCATCGAGACGAGCATGCGCCAGTCTACCGCAGGCGACCGACGACCCGCCGAACCCAGGAGGCGACCCCGGAAGATTGCTCAGGCATCCATGGTTTTCGATCCGCCAGCACGTCGTGCGCGAACGCGCGCAGCCGCGCAGCGTCGCCTTCGATGGCGCACCACCCGTCCGCGCCGAGCGCGGGCGCGACGCGGGCATCCGTCGCGAGCCGCGCTTCAGGGTCGTGCAGGGCGATGCGGGCGACGGGTCGAGCGTCGGTCCGGAGCGCCTGCAGGAGGCGACGGGCGCCCTCGGCGCGGTCCACGCCGATCCACGCGAGCGTCGGTCGTACGTTTCGCACGAAACGAACCGGGTCATCGCGGTCGGGGCAGGTCACGACGTCGAAGTCGGACGCAAGCGCGGCGGTGACGGCCAGGCGCCGCGAGAGGGTCGGGTCGATCAAGGCGATGCGCGGGCGCGACACGCGGCTCCCCGGGCCTCGACGTTTGACCGGACCCGGACCCGGCTGATAGCGTTCCGCGCGGAGCCAGGCATGTCAAACACGAACGACCGGCTGGACCAGATCACCGTGGAGCTTCAGGCCCTGCTCGAAGCGCGGATCCAGGAGCTGACGGGCGCCATGCGCGTCGCGGAGCGCACCACCAGGCAGATCGTCACCACCGAGGTGGAGATTCAGCGCGCGCGCGCCACCCAGGAGACGCTCGCGGGCGAGATGGCCGAGCTCGAGCGCGACCACGGCGGCATCCGCGCGCGCGCGGACGAGGTGCGCGCGCAGCACGAGAGCCTGGTGACGGAGCGCAAGCGCCTCCGAGAGGCGCTTCAGACGCGCGAGCGCGAGGTGCGTGAGGCGGACGCGGAGATCGACGAGTCACGCCGGCGCCTGGCGAACCTCGAGGACGAGGCGGAGTCGCTTCGCCGCGAGAACAACGATCTGAAGAGCAAGATCCGGACCCTCGAAGAGAACGTCGTCCGCATGCGGAAGCTCAAGGAGGAGCTGATGATGAGCATCTCCGGGCTGAGCCAACAGATGGCGGCGTTGAACCTCGGCTCGAAGGACTGACGCATGAGCGCGGAACCCGACGGCGGCGCGCCCGACGGCGCCGCGCCGCCCGTCCTCGAGGCCCCGGCGTCCGCGCTGCGCTTGCTCGGCACATTGCAGGGCGCTCGCACGGCGCTGCTCCAACTCGCGGCGTCCCACCTCCCTCCGGGCCGCGTCATGGCGCTGCACGCCGAGGCGGCCGTCGACGCCGACCGGACGCTGGCGGTGGACGCCGTGCTCGCGCGTCGCCTCGACTCCATGCGCCGCGCCTTCGGCGGCGTGCCCGAGAGGAGCCCTCCCGCTCGCGCGGTGGCCAACGCGGGGGCCCACGCGGTGCCCACCGCCACGGCCAACGCCCCGACGTCGGCCGCCGTCGGCCTGCCGCCCGTCGCGCGCCGCCTCCAGCAGCGAACGAGCGGGCCACCGCGCCCGTTCGCACGGCCGGACGCGAACCCGACGACGCCGGCGCCCGAGGTACCCGCGGCGTTCTTCGAGCCGCGGCACGTCGACACGCCGACGCTCTCCGGCGCTCGGCTGCCGACGCCGTCCACCCAGAAGGTCGCTGAGACGCTCGCGCCCGTCGAGGCCCCCGCGCCCGTCGAGCCCGCCGCGGTCGTCGAGACCCCGACCGTCGGCGAGCGCCCCGCGCCCGTCGAGACCGCCACCGTCGTCGGCGAGACCCCCGCGCCCGTCGAGACCCCCACCGTCGTCGAGACCCCCACGGTCGTCGAGACCCCCACCGTCGTCGAGACCCCCGCGGTGGTCGCGCCGGCCCGGGCCATCGAGCCGCTCACCATCCTCGAGCGCGCGCCCGCGGCCGTGCGTGCGCCCCCTGCGCTGACCCCCAACGGCGCGCCCCCGGGCGACGCCGGCTCGCCGGCGGTGCTCGACGCG
>CAMAXZ010000082.1 GCA_945862325.1 Klebsiella pneumoniae | reverse complement strand
CCGGCGCGCGTCACCCAGAGCCCGTGGGCCCCCGCCGAGGTGTACGCGCCGGTCGCTTCGGAGGACATCGGCCGCCTTCTCGAGCGTGTCGGTCCGAGCGGCACCTTCTTGCGCGGCGTACGCGAGCTGCGCCGCATGACCCTCGAGCGGCTGTCGCAGACCACGCGCGTGTCGCAGCGCTTCCTCGACGCGCTCGAGCGCGACGCGTTCACCGAGCTCCCGGGCGCGACGTTCGTGCGCGGCTACCTCAAGATGTCGCTCCGCGCCCTCGAAGCCCTCCCCCTCGGCGCCGAGACGGACGAGTTCGTCGACGGGTACATGGCCCGGTTCCATCGCGCGCGGGGCTGACATGGAGCGCCTTCGTTGGGTCGCGCCCCTGGGCGCCCCGCGGCTGGATCGTGCGTTGGCCGAGGCGTTCCCCGACCTCTCCCGCGCGCGTCTCCAGGGGCTCATCGCCGGCGGCCACGTGCGCATCGACGGCGAGCCGGCGAAGGCGTCGACGCGTCCGGTCCCGGGCGCCGTCGTCGAGATCCTCGTCCCCCCTACCGAATCGACCGTCGTGCTCGCGGAGCAGCTCCCTCTCGACGTCCGCTACGAAGACGAGGACCTCCTGGTCGTCGTCAAGGCCGCGGGCATGGTCGTCCACCCGAGCGCGGGTCACCACACGGGCACGCTCGTGAACGCGCTGCTCGGCCGAAGCTCGCATTGGTCCTCGATCGGTGGGGTCGAGCGGCCCGGCATCGTGCACCGCCTCGACGCCGGCACCAGCGGCGTCATGGTGGTCGCGCGCAACGACGCCGCCCACCGGCGACTCGCGGAGATGTTCGCCGTTCACGACCTCGATCGCCGGTACCTGGCGGTCGTTCACCGCGTGCCGCTACACGACGGCGGCACGATCCAGAGCCGTCTCGACCGCGATCCGACCAACCGCCTGAAGCGCGCGTCGTTGCCCGAGCGCTCCGACCTAGACCTCCTCGCGGACGACGCCTTTGCGTTCGAGGACGACGACGACGGGTGGGTGGTCACCGCGGCCACCGCCGACGAGGACCTCAGCCCGCGCCGCGGGCGAAAGGCGATCACCCACTGGCGCTGCCGGTCGCGCGGAGACCGCCTAGCGCTCGTCGAGTGCAAGCTCGAGACCGGGCGGACGCACCAGGTGCGCGTGCACCTCTCCGAGGCGGGGCACCCGATCGTCGGCGACTCCCTGTACGCGCGCCGGGACTGCGTGGCGCCGGGCGCGGTTCGTCCCCGCGCCGAAGCCCTCACGCACCCGCTCCTGCACGCGTTTCACCTGGCGTTCGCTCACCCCCGCACCGGGGAGCCGCTCGGCTTCACGGCGACGCCCCCGGCGGACTTCCTCGACTTCTGCGGCGCGGCGCAGCTCACGGTGCCCGGCGCCGTCGAGCGCTGGAAGAGCTGACGCCGTCGGTCCACCACGGCGTGCACGAAAACGAACGACGCCGCGGATCGGGGGATCCGCGGCGTCGTGTGGTTCGAGAGCCTCAGAGGCCCGCGGGCCGGATCACTCGGTGACCGGGCACTCCTGATCGACCGCCGCGGGCACGGTGTCGAAGGTCCACGACTCGCAGCCGGTGCAGTCGTTGCCCGCGATCTCCGCGAGGATGAGGTTGTCGACGAGGTCGGCCTGGATCTGGTCCGCCACGAGGGTCAGGCAGAACGGCTGGTTGTCGGTCGGGCAGGGCTGGCAGTCGATCTGCAGCACCGAGGACGCGAGCTCGCAGAGGGCGCCTTCTTCGCCGGTGTCGGAGAGCAGGCCGTCGAGCGGGCGGGTGTCGAGCTGGCCGGAGAGCACGCCGCCGCCGAAGTACGAGCCGTCGGACGCGAACGTGCCGTTGACGACGAGGTCGCCGATGGTGATCGAGTAGCCGGCGACGGAGAGCGTGGTGTCCGCCGGGCCGATGTTGAAGAACGGCGCGCCGCTGAAGTCGGCCGTGGGGAAGGGGATGCTCGGGTCGCAGTAGTCCTGCGCGGTCGGCGTCGTCTCGGTGCCGATCGCGCCGAGCATGGAGACTTCCGACGCGTCCGCGGAGACGATGCCGATGAGGATGTCGGTCGTGAGGTAGCTGCCGAGGATGCCCTCGATGCCGGCGGGCTCGCGGATGTTCGCGTTGGCGAGGTCGAGCGCGTAGGTGTTGCCGACGATGCTGTCCGGGCTGGAGAGCGGGGTGCCGAGCGTGGACGTCGTGAAGTTGATCGTCGTGGCGCCCTGGCAGTAGGTCAGCGTGGCCGAGTAGCTGGTGCTCGGGGACAGGGGCGCGGACGGCTCCCACCACACGAGGGTGTTGTCGTCGTTGCGCTTCTCGGTGCCGGGGATGTCGGTGGTGATCGTCGCGGTGGGGTCCGGAGCCGACAGCTCGAACTCGATGTTGCCGCGGTAGTAGGCGTTCGTGGAGTCGTTCGTCGGGGTGGACTCGACCGTGACGGTGCAGCCGTCGGTAGCGGTGTCCGCGCTGTCGTCGGACTTGTCGCCGTCGTCGGCCGGGCACGCGGTGAGCAGCAGGACGGGGAGGATGAGCAGGCGGGTCATGGCGTCTCCAAAGCCGAGCGGTTCGGCCGGGAGCCTACACGTTTGGCCCCCCGGTGTCAAGACTTCGCTTGGCCGGACTCCCGGATGCGACCACGGAGCTCCTCGCGAACGGCGTCGAGCAGGCGCTGCTCTTCTTCGTCCAGGTTTCCCTTCGTCTTGTCGTTGAGGAGATCGAGCAGGGACAAGGTCTGGCGGGCGAGCGGGACGTCGCGCGCGGCGCCGTCCATGCCCGTCGCCGCGGCCATCCCCGAAGAGGCGAGAGAGATGACGAACGTGCTGAAGGTGACCGGTGGCGTGTCTTGGGGCATCGTCGCTCCGACGGGGGTTTCCGTAACATCCGCGACGCGATATCCGCCGGGGGTGAACCGTCTGTTCCTGCTCGTACTATGCACCATCGCGCTCGCGTCCAGCCCCGCGTTCGCCCAGGTCCCCCCTCGAATGACCGCGGAGGAGGCGTACTCCCTCGGACTTCGGTACCTCCGCGCGGGGTACTACACGAAGGCCCTCGAGCAGCTGAACCGCGTTCGGACCTACTACCGCGACGACCCCTACGCCCTGAAGGCCGAGCTGGCGATCGCCGACGTGCACTTCAAGCGCAACGAGTACGACGCGGCGCGCATCGCGTACGAAGACTTCATGCGGGCGCACCCCCGCTACCGCGAGCTCGACTACGTCGTGTACCGGCTCGGCGACACGATCGCGAAGGGCGCTCCGACGGTCGCCGCGCGCGATCAGGCGCGCACCCGCCAGGCCGTCAACGCGTGGACCGGCTTCGCCGCTCGCTTCCCGGACAGCGACCACCGGGAGGCGGTCGAGGCCGGGCTCGGCAAGCTCCGCAATCGCCTCGGGCGCAAGGAGCTCGTGGTCGCTCGCTTCTACGCGCGGCGGAAGGCGTGGCCCGCGGTGGCAGGGCGCGCGCGCGGCCTGCTCGAGCTCTACCCAACTTCGCCGGATCGCCCGGAGGCGTTGGCGCTGCTCGCGGAAGCGTACGCGCGTTCGGGCCAGGCCGAGCTCGCGGCGCTCGCCTTGGAGCGCCTGCGGGGCGAGGCGCCGGGATCGAGGTTCGAGCGGCGTGTCGTGGCGGCCATCGAGGACGGGGCCGCCGCCGACACGAAGTGAGCGGACGTGCCCTCGCGTGCGCGCGAGGGCACGTGTCGCGTTCAGGTGCTCAGAGGACCTGACCGCCGTCGACCTCGACGGTGCGGCCGGTGAAGAAGTCGTTCTCGAAGATGAACTTCAGCGCGAGGTACATCTCTTCGGGCTCGCCGATGCGCTTGAGGGGGATCGGCGCCTTCATCTTCTCGAGCGCCTCGGCCGGCATGCCGTCGAGGATGGGCGTGCGGGTGAAGCCGGGCGCGATGGCGCCGGTGCGGATGCCGTAGCGGGCGAGCTCGAGCGCCCACAGCTTCGTGTCGGACACGAGCGCCGCCTTCGCGGCGCTGTAGTTGCTCTGGCCCATGTTGCCGTTCTTGCTGATCGAGCTGATCGCCACGGCGCACGCCGGGTTCGTGTTCGTCTCGACGCAGTGGGCGGCGAACTCGCGGGTGCACAGGAACACGCCGGTGAGGTTGACGTCGATGACGGCCTGCCACTTCGCCAGAGAGAGCTTCTCGACCGCGCCGGTGTCCTTGTTCTTCTTGATGAGCAGGCCGTCGCGGATGATGCCCGCGTTGTTGACGAGCCCGTTGAGCCCTCCGAGCGCTTCGGCGGCGTTCTTCACGAGCGCCACGACCTCGTCTTCCTTGGCGACGTTCGCCTTGAAGCCCTTCACCTTGCCGGGCAGGCTCGCCGCCTCGGCCTCGACCGCGGCGATCGCGTCGTCGGAGAGGTCGCAGAACGCAACGTCCGCGCCGTCGCGCGCGAGCGAGAGGACGAAGCAACGGCCCATGCCGCTGGCGCCGCCCGTGACGAGAACCTTCATACTGTCGATCTTCATTGTACTCCCGGAGGTGGCCCCGCCAGCTAACCTGAGCGGCTGGAGGTGCCGATGGTCTGGCTCGCGCTGAGCCTCGCGTGTGTCGAGAAGGTCGACGAGGACCTCGACACCGAGGTCGTCGACGCGGACACCGCCGCCGACACCGACACGGACTCCGGCGACACGGACTCCGGCGACACCGACTCCGGCGACACGGACTCCGGCGGCACGGACTCCGGCGGCACGGACTCCGGCGACACGGACTCTGGCGGCACGGACTCCGGCGAAACGTCCGACACCGCAGACACTGCTTCAACACTTGGATTTCTCGGGTCTGTCGAGGTGGACGCGGTCGCGACCTGGTCGACGCACGGCGGTACTCGCGAGGGTCGCATCGGGTCGATCGACAACCTCGCCCTCGCGGAGGACCTCGACGGAGACGGCACCTCCGACCTCGTGATCGGCTCCCCCTTCGAGGCTCCCGGCTCAGTGTTCGTTCTGCCCGAGCCCTCGCGTTGGGGCGGCGACGTGGAGACCGACGCCGTCGCGATCGTGGAGGGCGCCTCCGAGCTCGGCTTCGTGCCGCTCTCCTGCGGGGACGTCACCGGCGACGGCGCCGCGGACCTCGTCGTCGGGGATCGCAGCGTGGACGGACTGGGCGCGGCGTACGTCTTCGCCGGGCCGCTCTCCGGCACCGCCGCCGTCGGCGACGCCTGGATGACGGTCGAGGGCGCCTGGGCCACGGCGGAGTGGGGGGAGGCGTCGGACGCGGCGGACCTCGACGGAGATGGGGTGGTGGAGCTCGTCGCCGGCGCCGCCGAGACCGGTGCGGGGGTGTTCGGCGTCGCGTCGGCCGCGGCGGGCGTGTGGTCCGCGGGGGATCTCTCGCTCACCTGGGGCGGTACGTCTGGCGATCAGCTCGGTGCCACCGTGGTTCTCGGCGATCTGAACCTCGATGGCTATGCCGACGCGCTCGTCGGCGCCCCTGGTCGGGACGACGCGGCCACCGACGCGGGCGCCGTGGTCGGCTACCCCGGGGCGGCGACCGGGCTCGGCGCGGCGTCATGGACATTCCTCGGTCCCCCCACGTCCGCCGCGCGCGCGGGGACCAACAGCCGCGGCGTGATCCGACCGGTCGACCTGGATGATTCCGGCCTCCCCGACGTCGCGGTGTCGGCGTACGCCGCCGGCACCGTGGCGGTGCACGTCGACCCGGCGCCCGGCACCTACGCGTGGACCGACGCGGCGACGCGGCTCGGGGAGACCGGCAGCTCCTGCGGGAGCGCGCTCTCGACCGGCGATCTCGACGCCGACGGCGACGCCGACCTGCTCGTCGGCTGCTACAGCGACCCCGACCGGGCCGCGCAGGGAGGGTCGCTCTGGCTGTTCACCGACCTCCCGTCAGGAGATCTCGGCCGCGCGGACGCGTCCGGTGAAGTGTGGACGGCCGCGGCCGACCAGTACCTCGGCACCGCGGCGGCGACCCGCGACGGTGTGCTGTACGTCGTGGCGAGCTGGCGATCCGAGCGAATCTACCGCGGGGGCACCCTCTGGGCCTCCGCGGGGTGGTGACGGTGCTCGTTCGCGCCTCCGCGGGCGGCGTCGCCGATTCGCGTGCTCAGGCGAGCAACCCTGGCACCGCGGCCAACAGGGCGGGCACGGCCGAGACGTCTTTGCCGCCCGCCTGCGCCAGATCCGGCCGTCCGCCGCCTTTGCCGCCGACGATCGCGGCGAGGGCGCCGACGATCTTCCCGGCGTTGTAGCGGCTCCCCGCGAGGTCCTTGCTGACCGCCACGAGCAGGCGCACGTCGGTGGCGTCGCGGGCGACGAGCACGATGACCGAGCTTCCGAGCTGATCGCGCAGGCGATCGGCCTCCTCGCGCAGGGCGGTGCCATCGCCCGAGACCTCGGCCGCGAGCACCTTCACGCCGTCGAGCTCGACGGCGCGCTCCGCGAGGTTTCCGGCGGCGGCGCGCGCGGCCTCGCGCTTGAGGGCGTCGAGCTCGCGCTGCAGGCGGGCCTTGTCGTCGACGAGACGGCGCACGCTGTCGACGAGCGCCTCGGGCGACGCGCGGAGCTCCGCCGCCGCGCCGCGCGCGACCGACTCGAGCTCGCGCACCCACGCGATGGCGCCGTGGCCGGTCTGGGCCTCCACCCGCCGCACGCCCGCGGCGATGCCGGACTCCCCGACGATCTTGAAGAGGCCGATGTCGCCGGAGCGACGCGCGTGCGTGCCGCCGCAGAGCTCCTTGCTCCAGGTGTCGACGGAGACCACGCGCACGCGGTCGGCGTACTTCTCGCCGAAGAGCGCCATCGCGCCGGCGGCGCGCGCGGCCTCGAGGTCCTGCTCGTCGGTGCTCACCGCGTGGTTGGCGAGGATCTGCGCGTTGACCGCGTCCTCCACCGCGCGGAGCTCGTCGCCGGTCATCGCCTTGTGATGCGAGAAGTCGAAGCGCAGGCGGTCCGGCCCGACGAGCGACCCCTTCTGCGCGACGTGTCCCCCCAGCACCTGCTTGAGCGCCGCGTGCAGGAGGTGGGTGGCGGTGTGGTTCAGTCGGGTGCGATCGCGCCGGCCGGCGTCGACCTCGAGGCGGACGCTGTCGCCCACGCGCAGCGTGCCGCGCGTGACACGCACGGTGTGGGCCCAGAGCTCGCCCGCCGGCTTGGTGGTGGCGAGGACGGTCGCCTCGACGGTGGCGGAGCGGATCGTGCCCGTGTCGCCGACCTGCCCGCCGCTCTCCGCGTAGAAGGGCGTACGATCGACGATCATCACGCCCTCCGCGCCCTCGGGCAGCGCGCTGACCGGGGCGCCCTCGGACACGAGCGCGCGCACGGCGCCGTCGTCGCCGTCGCAGGTGTAGCCCGTGAAGGCGGTGCGGAGCTCCTGGGCGAGCGTCTGCCAGACCGCGCCGATCGCCTCTTCGCCGGAGCCCTTCCAGTTCGCGCGGCCGCGGTCGCTCTGCTCCTTTCGGCGCGCCTTGAAGCCCTCCTCGTCGACGCCGAGCCCGCGCTCGGCGGCGATGAGCTGCGTGAGGTCCAGCGGGAACCCGTAGGTGTCCGCGAGCACGAACGCCGTGTCTCCCGAGATCTGCGCGGGGTGCTCGGCGAACACGCGCTCGAGCAGCGCCATGCCGCGCTCGAGCGTGGCGGCGAACCGCTCCTCTTCCGCGCGCACCACGTCCTGGATGAAGCCCGCGCGCTCGATCAGCTCGGGGTAGGCCGCGCCGAACTCGGCGATGACGGTGCCGACCGTCTCCACCAGGAAGGGACCCTTCAAGCCGAGCTTCACGCCGTAGCGGATGCCGCGCCGCATGATCCGTCGGAGCACGTAGCCACGCTCCTCGTTGCTGGGCATCACACCGTCCGCCACGAGGAACGCCGCCGCGCGGCTGTGGTCGGCGATCACGCGCAGCGCGCCGTCGACCGTGGGATCGTCGCCGTAGCGGACGCCCGCGAGGCGCGCCGCCTGCGTCACGATCGGCTGGAAGAGGTCGGTGTCGTAGTTCCAGAACTTGCCCTGGAGGGCACCGCACACGCGCTCGAGGCCCGCGCCGGTGTCGATCGACGGGCGGGGGAGCGGGGTGAGCGTGCCGTCGGCCGCGCGGTCGAACTGCATGAACACGAGGTTCCAGATCTCGACGTAGCGGGGGTCGCCGCCGGCAGGCCCGCGGGTGTCCGCGGACACGCTCGGGCCGTGGTCGAAGTGGATCTCGGTGCAGGGGCCGCAGGGGCCGGTGTCACCCATCGACCAGAAGTTGTCGTCTTTGCCCAGCTTCTGGATGCGCTCCGGGGCGACGCCGATCTGGTCGCGCCAGATCGCGAGCGCCTCGTCGTCCTCCTCGTAGACCGTGACCCAGAGCCGCGCGGGATCGATGCCGAGCTCGCCCGTGAGGAAGTCCCACGCGAAGCGGATCGCGTCGGTCTTGAAGTAGTCGCCGAAGCTGAAGTTCCCCAACATCTCGAAGAGGGTGTGGTGGCGCGCGGTGTGCCCCACGTTCTCGAGATCGTTGTGCTTGCCGCTGACCCGCATGCACTTCTGGACGCTGACGGCACGGCTGTACGGCCGCTTGTCGACGCCGGTGAAGACGTCCTTGAACTGCACCATGCCGGCGTTCGTGAAGTACAACGTGGGGTCGTTGCCGGGCACGAGCGGACCCGACCGCACGACGGTGTGGCCGCGGTCGCGAAAGAACGATTGGAAGCGGGAGCGGACGTCGGCGGCGTTCATCATGCCTCGCAGGGAAGGGGGGCTTCTATCGCGCCGCGGGTGCGCGACCCGTGGGCTCAGTCGTCGTCGCCGCCGAGCCCGGAGAGGCGCAGCGCGACGCTGTCGGGGTTGTTCGCGTAGCGCAAGCCGAGCTCCTCCTGTACGCGGTTGGCCTTGATCATGTCGTAGATCGCCTGATCGAAGGTCTGCATTCCGTAGGTGGCCCGGCCCTTCCGCACGTGGTCGCGGATCTCACGGGTGCGCTTGGGATCGACGATGCACTCGTAGATCGTGGAGGTGTTGAGCATGACCTCGAGCGCGGCGACCCGGCCGTTCGGCTTGGCTGGCACGAGGCGCTGGGACACGACGGCGCGGAGCACCGCCCCGATGCGCAGGCGCACCTGGGCCTGCTGGTGAGGTTCGAAGAAGCCGATGAGGCGGTTGACCGTCTCGGGGGCGTCGATGGTGTGGAGGGTGCCGAGGACGAGGTGCCCGGTCTCCGCGGCTTGGAGGGCGATCTCCACCGTCTCGAGGTCGCGCAGCTCGCCGACCAGGATGACGTCCGGGTCCTGCCGGAGGGCGGCGCGGAGCGCGTGGTGGAAGTCGGCCGAGTCGACCCCGACCTCCCGCTGATTGATGAGGCACTGCTTGTCGGTGAACACGAACTCCACCGGATCCTCGATGGTGAGGATGTGGTGGTGTTGCGTGCGGTTGATCTCTTCGAGGATGGCCGCGAGCGTCGTGCTCTTGCCCGAGCCGGTGGCGCCGGTGACCAGGACCAGCCCGCGGGGCTCCTGCGCCACCTTCTTGAGGATCGGCGGGAGGTTGAGCTCGTCGATCGTGCGAACGTTCGAGGGAATGGCCCGCAACACCGCACCAACACGACCTTGTTGGCGGAACACGTTGCAACGGAAGCGAGCGACGCCGGGCACGGTGTGGGCGAGGTCGACGTCGGAGGTGCGCTCGAATCGCTCGCGCTGAACGGGCGACATGAGCGCGAGCAGCGCCGCCGCGAGCGGCTCCTCCGCGACCGGCGCCGCGTCGGGGAGGGCCCGCAGCACGCCGGACACCCGCATGAGCGGTGGCGCACCGACCTTCAGGTGGATGTCACTGGCGCCGACCCGCATCGCGAGACGGCACAACGAGGCGAGGTCCATGCGGGCTCCCGTGGGCCGCGAGTGTAGATCAGGGCCGGGCGCGCACGCCCGGCCGCCGCGCGCTCAGCCCTCGGCGGGGCCTGCGGACGCCACCACGGCAACCGCGGCTTCGCCGCGGTTCATGATGTCGGCCCGCACACGCTCCCGCACGTCCGGGTGCTCCAGGAGGTAGGTGATCGCCTTCTCTCGTCCCTGTCCGATGCGCTCGTCGCCGTATGCGAACCACGAGCCGGACTTGCGGACGATGCCGAGGTCGACGCCGAGATCGATGAGCTCGCCCTCGGAGTTGATGCCGCGGCCGTACACGATGTCGAACTCGACCTGACGGAACGGCGGCGCGAGCTTGTTCTTCACCACCTTGACGCGCGTGCGGTTGCCCACCGTCTCTTCGCCCGACTTGATCGAGCCGATACGCCGGATGTCGAGGCGGACGCTCGAGTAGAACTTGAGGGCGTTGCCGCCCGTGGTCGTCTCGGGGGACCCGAACATGACGCCGATCTTCATGCGGACCTGGTTGATGAAGACCATGCAGCAGTTCGACTTGTGGATGGACGCCGTGAGCTTGCGCAGGGCCTGGCTCATCAGGCGCGCCTGCGCGCCGGGTTGCACGTCCCCCATCTCGCCGTCGAGCTCGGCCTTCGGCACGAGCGCCGCGACCGAGTCGACCACCACCACGTCCACCGCGCCGGAGCGCACGAGGGTGTCCGCGATCTCCAACGCTTGTTCGCCGGTGTCGGGCTGAGAGATGAGCAGCTCGTCCACCGCGACGCCGAGCGCGCGCGCGTAGTTGACGTCCAACGCGTGCTCGGCGTCGATGAACGCCGCCACGCCGCCCTTGCGCTGCGCCTCGGCGATGAGGTGCAGCGTGAGGGTGGTCTTTCCGCTGGACTCCGGCCCGTAGATCTCGATGACGCGGCCGCGCGGGACGCCGCCCACGCCGAGCGCGATGTCGAGGCCGATGCTGCCGGTGGAGATGGCCGACACCTGCACGTGCTCGTGGGCGCCCATCCGCATGATGGAGCCCTTGCCGTACTGGCGCTCGATGGCGGTGACGGCGGCTTCGAGGGCCTTGGAACGATCGGGGTCGATGGGCATGGGGGAGCTCCGGGGCGGCGCGGGTTTCGGTGACGAGTGACGCACGAATCCTACCTCGCCCCTGTACGGGCGCAAGTGGTGACGACCAGAAAATGACCGCTACGGGAAGGTTTGTTCAGCGCCCCGACTCGATGGCCCGGCGCAGGAGGTCGAGCGCCGTCCCGGTGGAGAACGCGAGCACGCGCTCCCGATCGTACGGCAGGTGCAGGCGGCGGTGCCGCGTGCCGTCCGGGCCGGCGAGGGCAACATGGACGGTTCCGACGGGCTTCTCGTCCGTACCGCCCGCGGGCCCGGCGACCCCGGTGGTCGCGAGGCCCCACGTGGCCCCCGTCCGCTCGCGCACGCCTTCCGCGAGCGCGCGCGCGACCGGCTCGCTCACCGCGCCGTGCGCCTCGATCAGCGCCGGATCGACGCCGCACTGCCGGACCTTCTCGGCGTTGGCGTACACGACGCTGCCGCCCAGGAAGACCTCGCTCGACCCGGGAAACTGGGTGATCGCGGCGGCCACGCGGCCGGCGGTGCAGCTCTCCGCCGTGGCGAGCGTCTCGCCGCGCCGACGGAGGTGGTCGGCGCACACGTCCGCGAGCGGCCCGCTGTCGACGCCGAACACGACGTCGCCGAGGCGGGCCTTGGCCTCGTCGATCAGCGGGTCGGCGTCCACCCCGGGGTCCAGGTGGAGCTTGACGTGGATCTCGGGGAGCGCGGCGCGGTAGCCCACGACGACCCCGTCTCGCTCGAAGCCGTCCATCTTCTGAGCGGCGACGCTCTCGGCGATGCCGATGCAGCGGAGATGCACGCTGCGGCGCTTCGGGAGCGCGTGCCGCTCCCGGACCCGGGGCAGGACGTGCTCGTCGAGCATCGGCGTCATCTCGAACGGCGGCCCGGGGAGGAAGAACAGGAGCGCGCCGCCGACGTCCATCGTGAAGCCGGGCGCCGTCCCGAGGTGGTTCTCGAGGACGATCGCACCTTCGGGGAGGAGGGCCTGCTTGCGGTTGCGGGGCGGCATCGGCCGGCTGCGCGACGCGTACCGGGCCTCGATCTGCGCGAGGGCGACGGCGTCCTCGTAGAGGCCGCGCCCGAACGCGTCCGCCGCGGCCTCGGCGGTGAGGTCGTCGGAGGTGGGGCCGAGGCCGCCGGTGCACACGACCACCGCGGACCGACGCGCGGCCTCCGCGAGCACGTCGCGGATGTCGGCGAGGATGTCGCCGACGCAGGTGATGCGGCCGGGGACCAGGCCCGCGGCGCACAGGGCGGAGC
The DNA here is from genome assembly GCA_945862325.1 of Klebsiella pneumoniae. Taxonomy (GTDB): domain Bacteria; phylum Myxococcota_A; class UBA796; order UBA796; family SXON01; genus CAMAXZ01. Next base: position 2,206 of record CAMAXZ010000082.1, on the reverse strand, counting down.
AGACGCGGGACGCGTTGGTGTCGACGAGGCTTCCGGAGACGATCTCCTCGCCTTGGGACACGATGTCGAAGCGCAGCATGGGGCGCGTTAACGCGCGGTCATGACGGTGGGCGCGGTCCTCTCCCTCGACGTCGGCACCAAGACGATCGGGGTGGCGGTCACGGACGCCGGTCGGCGGCTCGTCTTTCCCGACCGCACGCTGCAACGTCGGGGCGTCGCGAAGGACGCGGCGGCGGTGGCGGAGCTGTGCCGGGGGCGCTCCGTCACCCAGGTGGTGGTCGGCCTCCCGCTCACCCCCGACGGCGGCGAAGGGCGCAGCGCCCGGCTCGCGCGGCAGGTGGCCGAGGCCGTGGGCACGTCCACGGGGCTGCCGGTGGCGATGCAGGACGAGCGATACTCAACCGTAGAAGCGGACTTCCGGCTCGCCGAGGCCGGGGCCGACTCCCGAGCGCGGCGCGGGATCGTGGACGCCCACGCGGCGGCGGTGATCCTCGAGGACTGGCTGGCCCAGGCGCGCTGAGCGGCGCCTTCGCGCCCGTACCCCGCGCGGATTACGCGGCCCCATGAGCCACGCCCACTCCGCCAGCGAAGCGCGCCGCGCGCGGGTCTACGTCGTCACCGTCTCGACGTCCCGCACGGTCGATCAAGACCGTTCGGGGCCGATCATCCGCGGGCGGCTCGTGGAGGCTGGCCACGAGGTGGTCGACAGCGCGCTGATCCCCGACGACCCCGCCGCGATCCGAGAGATCCTCGACGCGGCGCTCGCGCGCGGAGATGTCGACGCGATCGTGTACACCGGCGGCACCGGCATCAGCGCGCGCGACCTCACCGTCATCACCCTACGGGCCAGGTTCGACCGTGAGATTGTCGGGTTCGGCGAGCTGTTCCGCATGCTGAGCTTCGAGCAGGTCGGCGCCGCCGCGATGTTGTCGTCCGCGGCGGCCGGCGTCGTGCGGGGCCGGCTCGTGTTCGCGCTGCCGGGCTCCGCGCGCGCGTGCGATCTCGCGCTCGATCGCCTCATCCTCCCCGAGCTCGGGCACATGCTCGCCGAGCTCGTCAAGGAGGCCCCGCTGCCCGAGGCGCGTCTCGGGGGCGCCCGTAGCGCGCCGGTGGAGGAGCCGTCGTTCACCGACCCGCCGACGCCCGTGCACGTGGCGCCGCCGCAGCCGGTGCCGCCCCCGTCGCCGCGAGCCGCGGTCGAGGTGGCGGTGCACGCCGAGCCCGGGGGCGCGGCACCCCCGACACCCGACCCCGACGCGGCTCCGGCGACGGGGTGGAGCGCCGCGGTCGCGGCCCTCGGCGGCGGCGTCGTCCGCGGCGCGCCTTTCGACCCGCCGGCGGGGCTCCCGGCCGGCGCGGTCGACGTCCTCGCCGCCGCCGGCGATCGCGCGGTCGTGACGCTCCCCGACGCGTCGCGTTGGATCGCCTACGGATACCCGAGTTTGCACCACGATTCGGCGAAGGTTCTCCTCGTTCGCGAGGCGGACCTCGTCGCCGAGGTGGTGGCGCTGCACCGTTGGCCCCGACGCGTGGGCCTGTGCGCCGAGGACGCCGGGCTCTTGCCCGGTGCGGACGCCATCTTCGACGCCGCCCACGCGCGGGGCTTCGCGCCGCCGTCCGACGCCGAGACCTTGCTCGCCGTGGAGCCCGACGCCATCTGGGTCACCCGCGGCCGGCGGGCGGCGCGTTGGGACGGTCGGCAGTACAGCGAGGACGCTCCCCGATCGTCGGTGATCGCGTCGCTCGCGCTACGGTGGAGCCAGCGCTGAAGCCCGTCGCGCGCCGTCCGCGATAGGAGGGCGGGATGGAACCTCGCAGCATCCTCGAGCCTGCCGCCACGCGGGTCCGCGACCCCGTCTCCGGCCGATCCGTCTGGTTGGCCGGCATGATCGTCGACGCGCGCATCGAGGGCGAGGTGCTCCGGTTCGCCCTCGCCGTCGGTCCGCGCCACGCCCCGGACGATCGTCAGCGCCTGCGCGAGGCCGTCATCCGAAACGTGGCGGAGCGCTGGGAGGGCGAGGTCGTCTGCGAGCTCCGCGAAGAGGCGGGGCAGGACGACGGCCACGGGCACGACCACGGCCACGCGCCGAAGCCGCCCGCGAAGGACCCGGTCCGCGGGATGACCGGCCCGGGCATCCAGCCGCACGGAGGCCCGATCCAGAAGCAGAAGCCGGCGGGCGTGCGGCACGTCGTCGCCGTGGCGTCC
>CAMAXZ010000081.1 GCA_945862325.1 Klebsiella pneumoniae | reverse complement strand
GGGTGGCGGGGCCGAGCTCGCCGGCCCGAGGCGGGGGGCCAACGCGGGATCCACGACATCCGGGCGCGCCGTGCGCACCCCTGGCGGCGGCCGGGGCGGCCCGACGGGCGTCGCGGCCGGGGCGGCCACGCCGGGGCGAGTCGCGTCATCATCCGCGAAGCGTGAGCCTTTTCGCCGAAGCGCCTCCATCATCCCGACCGGGTAGGAGATCGCGAGCGCGCGTCCGCACGAACATTGACGCTCCGAGCCCGGGAGCGGGTAGGGCTCTTCGAGGCGCACAGGGGTGCCGCAGTGCGGACAGGTAATCTTGAGCGCCATCGCGGACCGTGAACGCCGGTAGCCGATGGCGCGCCCAGACGCAAAGGTTCGACGCGTCGTCGCGGGCGAGACCCGGGGCCGATGGGCGAGGTGTATTCGTCCGTCTCGATCCACGTCGGCTCGCTTGCGGCCGTTGTGGGCCGCACCTATGTTCCGGACCAGGAGACTCGATGTCCCGTCCCGCCGCACGAATGGCGCGCCACATGGTCGCCCTGGGGGTCCTCGGAGTCGGGGTGCTCTCCGCCTACCACTTCGCGGCGCGCGCCGCCTCCACCGTCGCGTCGCTCGGCGGCGCGCCCGAGGTGAGCTTCTTCGGCTTGGATCCGTCGATGGTCGCGCTCGGCGGCGGCTACGACCTCGCCGCGCTGAAAAACCTCCAGCGCACCGCGGACTTCGTGCGGCAGCAGTACTACGACCCGACGCGCATCGACGCGGCCGCGATGTACCGGTCGTCGCTCGACGCCGTCGAGCGCGCCGTCCCAGAGGCGCTCCTTCGGCTCGACGGCAGCCGGCTCCAGGTCGCGGTGGGTTCCTACTCGGACACCCTCACGGTGCGCGACATCCGCTCCACGGGCGACGCGGTGGAAGAGTTGAAGCGCGTCGCGTCGATCCTCGACGAGCACCTCACGGAAGGTTCGCTCTCTCGCCCAGAGATCGAGTACGCGATGATCAACGGCCTGCTCTCCACCCTCGATCCGCACAGCGTGTTCCTGCCGCCTGAGAGCAGCAAGAAGTTCCAGGAGGAGAACGAGGGAGAATTCGGAGGCCTCGGCATCCAGATCACGACGGACCGCAAGAGCCAGGTGCTCATGGTCGATGTCCTCCTCGTGGACACGCCCGCCGAGCGCGCGGGCCTGCTCGCGGGCGATCGCATCGTCGCCATCGAGGGCGACAGCACGATGAACATGGATCTCGAGGAGGCCGTGTCGAAGATGCGCGGGCCCCCGGGGACTCCCGTCACGATCACCGTCGAGCGTGACGGCGCGGGCTGGGCACAGGCGCGGGAGTTCACGATCGTCCGCGACCGCATCCGCGCGAACGCGGTGTGGGCGCGCCTGCTCGAAGGCAACGTCGTATACGTGCGCATCGACCAGTTCCACGAGAAGGTCGAGGCGCAGCTCAACGACGAGCTCACGCGCACGCGGCGGCAGGCGGACGGCAAGCTCCGCGGCGTGGTGCTCGATCTTCGCGACAATCCCGGCGGATTCCTCCACATGGCCGTGGCGGTGTCGGATCGTTTTCTCAGCGACGGCGTGATCGTCAGCACCGTCGGCCGAGACGGACGCAACCGCGAGGTGAACGAAGCGAGCTCCGACGGCAACGAGCTCGCGGACGTCCCCATCGCCGTGCTCACCAGCGCAAACAGTGCTTCCGCAGCCGAGATCGTGGCCGGCGCCCTGAAGAACCGAGAGCGCGCCGTCATCATCGGCGAGCGCACCTTCGGCAAGGGGAGCGTTCAGAACCTCTACCCGTTCAACGACACCTCGCGCTTGAAGCTCACCGTCGCGCGGTACCTCACGCCGGGCGACCATTCGATCCAGAGCGTGGGCATCCCGCCCGACATCGCCTTGGAGCGCGCGTTCGTCCTCCCGCCCGACGACGTCGAGATCGACGACGCCGGCGTGAAGCGGACGGTCCGCTCCGGGCCGCGGGTGTCGCTCTTCGGGCGCGACGCGGTGCAGCGCGAGGCCGATCTCGACGGGCACCTGTTGAGCTCGGAGGAGCTCGGTGCGCCGCCGGTGTACGGCCTTCGCTACCTGCGCGTCCCGGATGACACCCCGCAGAAGACGAACCGGTCGGACGTCGCGAAGGACTTTGAGGTCATGCTCGCGCGCGACGTCCTCCTCGCCTCGAGGGGCGCCCGCCGGCCCGACGTGCTCCGGGACGCCGCGCAGGTGGTGCAGGCGCGGGCCCGTACGGAGAGCCAGAAGATCGAGCAGGCGTTCTCGCAGACGGGCATCGGCATCGACTGGAGCCCGTGCGCGAACGCGGCGAGCGCCGACGTGACGATGCGGGTGGTCGCCGGGGCCGACGGGACCCTCGACGCGGGCCACGCGGAGACGTTCCGGATCGAGGTCGCCAATCGGGGCGCCCAGCCCATCTGCCAGGGCGCGGTCGTGGTGGAGTCGGGCAACGCCGTGCTCGACGGGTCCGAGTTCTACGTGGGTCGCATCGCCCCGGGGGAGACCCGCGGCTTCGACACGCTGGTGCGGCTCCCGCCGGGCTACCCGAGCGAGGCGAGCGAGCTCGCGCTGACCCTGCAGGACGCGTCGCGGGCGGTGCTCGCGACGTCGCGCGCGCCCGTGGTCGCGCGGGCGCAGGCGCTCCCGTCCTACACGTGGTCGTGGTCCATGTCGGACGCGCGCGGCGGAGACGGCGACGGCCTCGTCGAGATCGGCGAGACGATCGACCTCGCGGTCGAGGTCGCCAACCGTGGCGAGGGGCAGGGCGGCGTTGCCCGCTTCTTGTTGAAGCGGGCGCCAGAGACCGGGCGGGCCGTGACGATCACGACGAATCAGGCGGAGTTCCCGCACCTCGCGCCGGGCGCGTCCGCGAAGGGCGCGCTGTCCTTCACCGTGGGCGAGGCCCCCGCCGACGGGCAGATCGCGCTCGATCTCGCGTTGATCGACGACGAACGCTACGACTACGCGAGCGTGTGGCGCGGCGGCATCGCCGACGCGCTCACCCGGCGCGAGACGATCCGCGTCGCCGTCGGTGGGCCCACCCCGAGCGCCCGGCGGACCCCCCCGACGATCGCCATCAGCCGCGGGCCGGACATCACCGTGAAGGACGCCTCGGTGACCGTGTCCGGCACCGCCGCGGACGACGGTGGCGTGCGCGACGTGATCGTGTACGCGGGCGACGAGAAGGTCGCCTACGAGGGCGGCGGAGAGGCCGGCTTGCCGACCGTGCCCTTCACCGCGTCGGCCGAGCTCGAGGAAGGAAACAACCTCATCTTCGTCGTCGTCCGCGACAACGACGGGCTCACGACGACGCGCGCGTTCGACGTGTTCCGTCCGCCGGCCGCGGCCGCCGCCAAGTAGGCAAGCCGCCGCGGCGCGACGCGCTCAGCCGCCGCGGCGCTCCAACGCGAGCAACGCTTGGATCTCCCGGCGCAGGCGCACGACCTCGTCCGCGTAGAACGCGTACTGCGACGCGCCGACGTTGCGACACTGGTGTTTGCGCAACGCGAGGGTGATCGCCGCCTTGACGTATTGCGCGTGCGGCACGCCGCGCGGCACCCAGTGACGACGGCTGCGGCTCCACCAGCTGGCGATGTGGCTCGCGTGGTGCAGCGGCAGGAGGCCGTGGTTGACCTCGTCGGCGAGCTCTCGGCGGATGGTCGCCCGCTCGTCCCACAGCGCGAGCTGGAACACGACGAACAACAGGACCACTTCGAACGGAAACAGGACGAGGTTGACCGTCGTCCAGACGGTTGTCTGCTGGATTTCGCCGACGGTGAGGAGCCCGTTCCACAACGCGTGGATGCCGATCGCGGTGCCGAAGCCTATCGGGAGGGCCAGGACCTTCGGCCCCCAACCGCGGAACCGCGCCCATCCGAGCGCGGCGCCCACGGAGCTCGTGGCGCACGCGTGCATGACCGCCGAGAAGAACGTGCGGATGAGGACAGTCGTCGCCCACGCGGTCGCGTCTCCGCTCGCGGCCACGTTGAGGAAATAGAAGAGGTTCTCCGTCATCCCGAAGCCGAGGCCGGCGGCCGCCCCGTAAACGAAGCCGTCCGACGCGTTGTCGAAGTGGCGCGAGTACATGACGGCGAAGAGGATCAGCGCCTTCGTCGGTTCTTCCACGAGCGGCGCGACGACGACGGCGCCCATGCGCTCGCCGAGCTCGGGCCCGAGCAGGGCCGTGAGCGGCGCGAGCAGCAGGGTGGAGCCGATGAGGGCGAGGAAGACCGATCCGATCGCGCCCCAGAGGAAGGTGAAGGCCACCAACCAGACCGGCTCGCGATCGTGGCGGTCGAGCCACCACACGAGGGCGAGGAAGCCGATCATCGGGACGGTGGCGCACACCACCGACAGCACCGTGAGGACGATCATCATGGCCGGGCCCTCTATTCCGTCGCGCGACGCGCGTTACCCGGTCGATCGACGGAGGTGCACATGGGGCTCATCGATCGCATCAAGCGCCGTCTTCCGATCCTCGGGTTGACGCCGGACGTGACACCGCGCGCGCCCGTGGCGGCGCCCGCCGCGCGACCCGAACCCGAGCCGGAGCCTTCGTCTCCGCGGGGCGACGCGCCGGTCCGCGCGTGGATCGAGCAGCGTGTCGCCGCGGCGCCGGTCGTCCTGTTCATGAAGGGCTCGCCGGACCACCCGCAGTGTGGGTTTTCGGCGTCCGCGGTAGAGATTTTGCGGAGCTACGGGGACGTGGCGCACGTGGACGTGCTGCTCGACCCCGACGTGCGCGAAGACGTGAAGTCGCTCACGTCGTGGCCGACGATCCCTCAGGTGTTCGTGGGCGGCGAGTTCGTCGGCGGGGCCGACATCCTTCGCGAGCTGCACGCCAACGGCGAGCTGCGCGGGATCATTTCGCGCGCGCGGGCGAGCTGACGCTCTCGCACACCGAAGCGCGCGGCGTCCGTTCGCCGCCATACGGACAGTGTCGACACCCGTTGCCGCAGCAGAAGCCGCGCCGTGACAGGTACGCCGACGTCAGCACGAACAGGTTGGTCAACGGATCGAAGTATCCGTCCTGCCCACGGGAGACGGCGAGGTCGTGGCGCCGACGGGCTTCGGAAGAGATCGGCAACATCTCCATCTGGATAGCGCAGCCCGAGAGGGGCAGGAAGGCGCGCTCGGCAGGCGCGTATGGGCGTTCACACTCCCGCGGCGGGGGTCATGACGCAGCGGCCCGTGGCGCCGCGCGGGGCGCCGGCGGCGCGAGGGCGTGGAGCACGGCGAAGGCGGGGAGCGAGAGGAGCGTGCTCGCCCAGAACCACCCGGGGTAGCCGAGCGCGACCACCCCGTGGCCCGAAACGGCGCCCGCCGCGGACCGCGCGAGCCCGAGGATCCCGGTGAGGATCGCGAAGCGGGTCGCCGCGGCCGGGCCCGCCGCGCTCCCCATACACGCCGCGATCAGCGCGGCGGTGCCCACCCCACCGGAGAAGCTCTCCAACAACGACGCGCCGACCGCCACGCGCGGACCGAAGCCGGTCACGAGCGCGAACACGAGGTTGGACGCGATCTGGAACAACCCGGCCGCCCACGCCGCGCGACGCAGCCCCAACGTCGCGACGAGCTGCCCGCCGACCAGCGCGCCGAGCGTGACGCCGATCATGCCGGTGGTCGCCGTGACGAGGCCGATCGTGCCGACGTCGAGCCCCTCCGCCGCGAGCCACGGACGCGTCATCGGCGCGATGGCGCCGTCGCCCAGCTTGAAGAGCGCGACGAAGGCCAGCGCCGCCCACGTCTCGCGTCGCGCGAGCCACTCGCGCACGGCCACGTTCAAGTTCGAAGCGTCATTGTCTCGCGAAGCACCCTGCGAGGTCGGCGCGACCTCGGGCAACGACCACTGCAGGGCCGCGAACGCGTAGAGGAGCGCCACGACGGCCACGAGCGCCAACTGCCAGTCGTACCAGGCGCCGACCGCCGCGGCGGCGCCTCCGACGAGCGCCATGGACACGCGGTACGCCGCGACGCGGACGCCCGCGGCGCGGCCGCGCGCCTGTTCGGGGGTTCGCGTCACGACCCACCCGTCGATCGCGACGTCCTGCGTCGCGCTGACCACGGCCACGAGCACGAGCACCGGCACGACGTGACCGCCGGCGGGACGCGCGGCGATGACCGTGGTCAGCGCCGCAAGCAGCGTCGCGGTGAGGATCCTCCAGTCGCGTAGGGACCCGACCCGGTCGATCACGGGGGCCCAGAGGGGCTTCAACGTCCACGGCAGGGCGACGAGGCTCAGGACGCCCAACGCGGCGAGATCGGTGCCCTGCGCCATGAACCAAAGCGGAAGAAGCTCGTTCACAAGGCCGTAGGGCGCGCCGGACGCGGCGGACAGTGCCGCGACCGCCGCCAAGTGTGCCGCGGGTGATTGGAAGGGGCGCCCCACCATCACAGGGTACACGTTGCGGAAACCAACGGGAACCAGTGGCGCGAAGCGTCTGACATCGGTAGGATTGACGCGCATGTCAAACCTCACCGTCGAATCCCTCCTGGCCGCCGATTGGTGGCCCCGCCTCGTCGCTCTCAAGGACTCCCGCTCCTACGCCGAGTTGGGCGAGCAGTTCGGGGTTGCACCGGGTTTGATCCGGCGCGCCGTGCTCGCGGCGGGCCTCACCAAGACGCCGATGCCGAAGGGTCCGCGCGCCTATCGGAAGCAGCCGGACGCCCCTGTCGCGCCTTCGGCCGCGCCGGCCGAACGTAAGGACGTGATGGCGCGCCTCGCCGGTGCCGTTCCGGACGCCCGTGTCGCGGAAGAGGCCGGCGTCTCGGTCGAGCGCGTGAAGGAGTGGCGTCGCGCGAACAATGTGGCGCCGTTCCGTCGCTTCGGCCCGCCGGCGCCCGCGCCCGCGCCCGCGCCCGCGCCCGAGGTCGCGCCAGCCCGTGAGTCGGCTCCCACGCAGGCCATCCTCCGCCGCCGCGCCGGCGCGACCGTCGTGCGCGTCGAACCTCCGGACACGGCCCCGGCCCCGGCGCCCGCCTCTGCGCCGCCGCCGCCCGTCGCGGCTCCCGCGGTGGTTCCGGCGCCCGTGGTGGCCGAATCTGCCGCCGCCGCGCCGCGCCGCGGTCGCAAGCCCTCCGACACCACCCCCCTCGACGCGTTCCGTCCGCTCATGGGCAACGTGCCCGACGACGAGATCGCGGAGCGCGCTTCGGTTTCGCGCGGTGTCGTCGGCGCGTACCGCCGCAAGCACGGCATCGCCGCGTACGCCGGCTACAAGTTCCAGCCCGGCCACGCGCCGCTCGGCCGGGGGCGCACCCCCGAGGACGAGAGCGCGCCGGCGCCGAGCGCGCCCACTCCGGCCCCCGCTCCCACCGCGGCCCGGGCGGCGGCGCCTGCCCCCGCGGCGGCGCCGCGCGCTACCGCGGCGGCCGTGGCCCCGAAGGCGCGTCGCCCGCGCCGCAGCGTGCTCGACGACTACCGCGACGTCATCGGCGTCCTGAGCGACGGGGAAGTGTCCCGTCGGGCGGGCACGACCCGCGAGGCCGTCGCGCAATATCGCCGCCGTCACGACATCCCGGCCAGCCGTCCCCGCGGGGGCGCGCCCGCGCCCGTCGCGCCGGTCGCCGCTCCTGTGGTGGCGGCGCCTGTCGCCGTGGCACCGCCCGTCGAGGTCGAGGCCGAGGTCGGTCGCGCCGAGCGCGACGCCGCTGTGGCGCGCTTCCTCGACGAAGCAGCGCTCCGTGGTGGCGAGGCCGTGGCCCAGGCCGCCGAGCTTCACGCCGCGTACGAACGTTGGGCCACTTCGGAAGGTGCGCCGGCGCTCAGCCCGCGCGCCCTCGGTCTGGCCCTCGGATCCCTCGGCTTCGAGCAGACGCGCACCCGTGGCGGTCGCGGATGGCGTGGGATCGCGCTGGAGGCGCCCGTCAGCGCACCCGCGCCGGTCACCGCACCCGCGCCGGTCGCCGTTTCCGTGCCGGTCGCGGCACCGGCGCCGGTCGCCGCACCCGCGCCCGTCGCCGCGCCCGTGGCCCCGGTGGCCCCCGTCGAGCCTCCCCCGGTGGTGGTCGTCGACGCGCACGCGACCGTCACGCGGCGCGCGTTCCGGGTGCTCGCGGAGCGGGCAGGGGAGCGCCGTCGTTTCGTCGTCGCCGGGGCGGACCTCGCGGAGGCCGCGCTCAACGCGGTGTCCGTGCTCGCCGCGCGCGGCGACGGATACACCGTCATCGGCATTCGGGACCTCGCCGAGCTGCTCGGCTGATCAGAGCACCCGAATCTCCCACATCGGCACCATGCCGGTGGCGAGGGGGAGGGTGCCGGGCAGCGTCTCGGGCGGCCCGCACGGGTGGGACGCGCCGTCTGGCAGCGCGATCCAACGCGGGGGCGGTGTTTGTGTGTCCGCGCACCAGAGGGCCGTCGCGCGTAGCGCCTTGAGCGCCGAACGGGCATGCGCGCGCGGCGACAAACGCGCCACGACTTCGCACGCGCCCACGACGCTGAGACCGACCGTCGTCACCCAGCGCGCTTCGAATGTGTCCGTCACGCGAAGCGGCACCTCGTGCAGACCGTACGGGGCGGGCTGGGTGTACATCGGCATGACGGCGTCCTCCGGGCCGATGGCGAGGTCGTACGCGGCGCCACGAAGGAGCGCGTCGTGGTCCGGCGTGGCGTTTGGATCCGGCCAGGGCCCGCACCACCCGAGCGACGCGAGCGCGAACAGGGCCCGGGCCTGCGCCACACGCGGCGGCACGTCCCCATCGGCGAGGCGGTACCCTACGCGCCCCGGCGGCGGCGCTCCACGCGTCATCGCGTCCAGATCGGGCGGTTCCATCTGGATCCATGCGTCAACGCGGCCCCCTGTGTACGGGACGACCTCATCCAGGCCGAGGCGCCAGCGCTCCGCGCCGCACTGGAGCCCGAGCGCCGCGCCGCGCAGCCAGGTGCCGCCGTAGGGCGACGCTCGCAACCGACCCCAGGCCCACGCGGGGTTCACAGCCACCGCCCGGTGACGCTCGCCGGGTGCACCCGCACGACGTCGGGGGTGCCCTCCGCGAGGATCGCTCCTCCCTCGACGCCGGCCCCGGGGCCGAGCTCGATCACCCAGTCGCACGCCGCGATCAGGGCGGGGTCGTGCTCGACGCACAGCACGCTCCCCCCCGCGTCGACGAGCTCCCGGAGCGCGTCGACGAGCCGTGCGACGTCCTGCGGATGAAGGCCGACGCTGGGCTCGTCGAGGAGGTACATCGTGCCGGCGACCTCGCCGGGGCGGCCGAGCTCTCGGGCGAGCTTGATGCGTTGGGCTTCGCCTCCGCTCAGGGTGTCGGACGCCTGGCCCAGCGGCAGGTACCCCAGTCCGAGCGCGTCGAGCGTGGCGAGCACGCCCGCCACCGCGGGGAGCGACTCGAACAGCGGCCGGGCCTCACGCACCGACATGGCGAGCACGTCCGCCGCGTTCGCGCCCTTCCACGTGACCGCGAGCGTGGCTTCGTCGAAGCGACGCCCGTCACACACCTCGCAGGGTACGGTCACGTCGGGCAGAAACGCCATCTCGACCCGGCGGGCGCCTTCGCCCTCGCAGGCCTCGCAGCGGCCCGCCGGCACCGCGGTGCTGAAACGCTCCGGGCCGAAGCCGCGCATCTTGGCCTCCGGGGTGCGCGCGAGGAGCTGCCGGATCGGGTCCCAGATGCGCGTCGCGGTCGCGGGGTTGCTGCGCGCGCCTCGGCCGAGGGGCGCCTGGTCCACCTGCACGACCCGCCGGATCGACGCGCGGCCGTCGACGCCGTCGTGGGGGAGCGCGTCGCGCCGGTCGAGCAGGGCCCGCCCGAGGGTGTCGTCGATCAACGAGCTCTTTCCGGAGCCGCTCGGCCCCGTCACGCCGACGAGCACCCCGAGCGGCACCCGCACGTCGAGCCCGCGCAAGTTGTGGCCGCGGGCGTTCCGCAGGCACAACCAGCCCTTCGGGGCGCGCGTCGGCCGGGGTTGGATGCGCTCGCGGCCGCTCAGCCACACGCCCGTGGGCGCGTCCGACGCGAGCAGCGCGTCGGGGGTGCCGCGGAACACGACCGTGCCGCCGGCGCGCCCCGCGCCGGGGCCGAAGTCGACGACGAGGTCGGCGGCCTGGATGACCTGCGCGTCGTGCTCGACGACGAGCACGGTGTTCCCGGCGTCCCGCAGATCGCGCAGCACGGCGACGAGCGCCGCGGTGTCGACGGGGTGCAGGCCGGCGGTGGGCTCGTCGAGGACGTACAGCACGCCGGAGAGCTGATTGCCGGCTTGTGCCGCGAGCCGGAGGCGCTGGAGCTCGCCGCCGCTCAGGGTGTCGGCGGTGCGCGACAGGGTGAGATACCCAAGGCCGGTCCGGAGCAGGAAGGAGAGGCGACGCCGAAGCTCCTCGGCCACGGCGGCGGTGACCGGGTCGGACGGGAGCGTGTCGATCCACGCCGCGAGCGCGTGCAGAGGCGCCTCGAGGCGCTCGGGGAGCGTACGGCCGTGCACGCGGACGGCGCGCGCGGCGTCGCCGAGCCGCGAACCGCCGCACGCGTCGCAGGGGCGCGCGTCGGTCCAGGCGTCGGAGGGGCGGCGCTGCGCGCTGCGGATCGCGCCCTCGAGCTGCTTGCCGTCGCCGTCGAGCACGAGGGTGCGGTGCTCCCACGACAGGCGCTCCCACGGCACGTCGAGCGGCACGCCGAGCGACGCGAGCGCGGGGAGCACCAGCTTTCGTTGCGCCGGCGTCCACACGTCGAGCGCCCCGTCGCCGAGGCTCGCGGTGGGGACCCGGACGAGCCGCGCGGGGTCGACGGTGCGGACGACGCCGACACCCTGGCACGCCGGGCAGGCGCCCACCGGGGAGTTGAACGAGAACAGCCGAGGTGCGAGCTCGGGCAGGGAGCGCCGGCACTTCAAGCAGCGCGCCCGGGTCGACCACGCGTGGTCGACCCCGTCGACCTCCGCGAGGACCGCGCCGTCGCCGACGCGAAGCGCGGTGTCGAGCGCGTCCTGAAGCCGCGTCCGCTTGTCCCCCGCGAATCCGTCGGGGCCGACCTTGAGCCGGTCCACCACGACGTCGACGTCGTGGGGCGCCCGTGCGTCGACCGTCGGCGCCTCGTCGATCGCCACGGTCACGCCGTCGATCCGAACCCGGGCGAAGCCCTGCCGGCCCAGGCCCTCGACCAGGTCGCGCACGCCGGCGGTCCGGTCACGCGCCACGGGGGCGAGCAGGACGAGCCGTGCCCCGGGGGGCGTGGCCGCCACATGCCGGAGGATCGCGTCGACCGTCGTTGGCGTCACGTCGTCGCCGCAGCCCGGGCAGTGCTGGCGGCCCGTGCGGGCCCAGAGGACGCGTAGGAGGTCGTGGATGTCGGTGACGGTGCCCACGGTGCTCCGCGGGGAGGGCACGACGTGCCCGCGCTGGCTCACCCCGATGCTCGGCGTCAGCCCGGTGAGCAGCTCGTACGCGGGCTTCTTGGTCGCGCCGGCCTGGGCGCGCAGCCAGCTGGACATCGCCTCGACGAAGCGCCGCTGGCTCTCGGCGTGCAAGGTGTCGAACGCGAGCGAGCTCTTGCCGCTCCCGCTCGGCCCGGTGAACACGATCAGTCGCTCGCGCGGCAGGTCGAGGTCCACGCTCCGGAGGTTGTGTTCGGACGCCCCGCGGATGACGATGTCCATCCGCCGGAGCATATGTCAGTCGGAGGTCACCGTGACGGCGAGGTCCTCGGCGACCCCGTTCACTTCATCGGAGATCGTGACCACCACCTCCCCTTCGTCGACGAAGTAGAGCGTCTCCGACGGGTCTCCGACCACCTCGTCCTCGTTGGTGTGCCACACGTTCTCGCCCGGGGCGACGGCGTCGCGAGGCTCCGCGCTCATCGTCGCGTGGACCTGGCCGTGCAGGCGCGCGTCGCCGAGGCGGGGGATGACGAGCCAGCTCAATTGTGTCCCGGCGGGCACCCGCAGGGGCGCCTCGGCCTCGGTCCAGTCGTCCTCCCAGGGCTCGCGGACGAACAGGGTGAGCTCCAGGTTGTCCGGGCGGGCCCAGGTGAGCGGGAGCCAATCGAGCCGTTCGTCGCCGATCCACGCCTCGAGGAGCCGCTCGCCCCCGGCGTCGACCGTGGCCCGCACCGACCACCGCAGGTCGTCGCCGCGCTCGCCCTCCTCGACCGCGGACGGATCGAGCTCCACGTCGCTGTCCGGCACGAGGTTCCACGCGACGCGGTGACGAGCAGGGACATGCGCTTCCTCCGTGGGGCACGAGGGGAAGCAAGACAGGGGCCAGCCGCCACGGTGGCGGCAGGCCTGGGCATGCGCCCGACCGGACGTCCCGATCGCGACGTTCAGATCACGCCGTGGCGGATGAGGTAGGCCGTGAACCCGACCACCGTGTACATCACGAAGTGGATCACGAAGAGGGGGAGGAAGCTCCGCGCGCGAAGGCAGAACCAGCCGGCGAAGATGCCTCCGACGAAACTGGAGAGCATCTCGACGTGGGGCTTGTTGCCGTGCAGGAGGAAGAAGGGCACGGCCTGCGCGAGGATCGCGAGCACCGGGTCGCCGCGGCGCGCGACGCCCCAGAGCAGGAAGCCGCGGAAGAGGAACTCCCACCCCACGAAGTCGAGCGCGACACCGAGGTGGGAGGCGCCGAAGCCCTCGAGGCTCGCGCGGGCCGCGCGGCCCGTCGGGTAGTACGCGGCCAAGGGGGGCACGAGCCACGTCGTCGCGACGAGCACCGGCACGAGCCCGACGGCGAGCACGCCGTGGTGGGGCACCCACCAGCGCCAGTCGCCCAGGCCGATGCCCCAATCCCCCGGGTCGCGGTCCAACGCGCGGAGCCCGCCCAACAGCAGCGCGGCGGCGACGATCGCCGGCACGGCCAGGGTCGTGCCCGGGGTGGACGTGAAGACCGCCAGGGACTCGGAAGAGAATCGCGCCGCGGTGAGCGCGGCGAGGCCGGCAGCGCCCACGAGCAGCAGGCCGTAGCCGACGACCGCGCGCGACCCGGCGCGCCACGCCTGGCGCGCCTCCCAGAGCGCCACGGCGACGAGCGGCACGCCGCCGTGCGCGAGCATGCGCCAGCTCCCGACGAGCACGGGGTCGCCGCGCACCCCGTGGCGCTCGCCCAGGTACATCCCGAGCGCCGCGGCGCAGCACACCCACACCGCGAGCGCGGCGCTCTCGGGGCGGCGCTCCATTTCGGGGATGTCGCCGAGCAGCCATCGGACGGCGGCGCGGCCGATCGCGACGACGGCGTTCAGAGGTGCGCGCACTCGCCGATCGCCACGGCCACGGCCTCGGCCATCGCCTCGCCGAGCGTCGGATGCGCGTGGACCGTGTGGACGAAGTGCTTCGCCGTGACCTCGGCGCCCCGCGCCATCACGAAGTTGGCGAGCAGCTCGGACGCGTCGTGGCCCACGATGTGGGCGCCGAGGATCTCGCCGCGCCGCTTGTCGATCAGCACCTTCACGAAGCCGTCGGTGTGGCCGGTCCCGCGGGCCTTGCCGTTCGCCGAGAAGGGGAAGCGCCCGACCGAGAAGTCGAGCTTCTTCGCCAATGCCTGCTCTTCGGTGAGCCCGACGCTCGCGATCTGCGGTTGGCAGTACGTGGCCGCGGGCATGTTGCCGTAGTCGACGTCGGGGCTGTGCCGCCCGGCGATGCGGTCGACGCAGCAGTGCGCCTCGGCGTAGGCCGTGTGCGCGAGGGCGGGCGGGCCGCACACGTCCCCGATGGCGTAGAACCCGGCCGCCGTGGTGCGGTAGCTCGCGTCGTGCTGCACGAAGCCACGGTCGAGCTCGATGCCCACCGTCTCGAGGCCGATCCCCTCGGTGTTCGGCGCGATGCCCACGGAGACGAGGCAACGCTCGGCGCGCAGCTCGGTGCCGTCGGCGAGGGTGACCTTCACGCCGTCTCCGTCCGGCTCGACCTGCTTGCAGAACTGGCCGAGCCGCACGGAGACGCCCATCTTCTTGAAGGCCTTGCCCACCTCGGCGGAGACCTCGGCGTCCTCGAGCGGGCACAGGCGCGCGGCGCCCTCGACGAGGGTCACGTCGGTCCCGAAGGCGTTCCAGAAGTAGGAGAACTCGAGCCCGATCGCGCCGGAGCCGAGCACGATCACCGACTTGGGCTGCTCCGCGCGCGCGATCGCGTCGCGGTACCCGAGGATGCGGTCGCCGTCGGGCGCGATGCCGGGGAACGTGCGCGTGCGGGCGCCCGTGGCGATGAGCACGTGCGGCGCGACCAGCTCGCGCTCCCCGTCTGCGCTCGTCACGCGCACGCGGCCTTGGCCCTGGGCGTCGCGCCCGTCGATTCGGGCGGTGCCGGCGACCGAGGTCACCCCGTACTTCTGGAAGAGGAACCGCACGCCGCGCTCGGACTGGTCCGCCACCTTGCGGCTGCGCGCCACGACCTTCGCGAAGTCGTAGCCGACCCCCTCGACCGACAGCCCGAAGGAGCGGGTCTCGTCCGTGAGGAACCGGTAGTGCTCGGCGGTCTTGAGCAGGGCCTTGCTGGGGATGCAGCCCCAGTTCAGGCACACCCCGCCGAGGCGCTCCTTCTCGACACAGGCGGTCTTCAAGCCGAGCTGGGCCGCGCGGATGGCGGCCACGTAGCCCGCCGGCCCGGAGCCGATGACGACGACGTCGAAGAGTTCAGCCATGTCAGAGCGCCAGGAGGACGGGGGTTTCGACGTAGCGCCGGAGCGCCTGCAGAAGGCGGGCGCCCAACGCGCCGTCGATGACGCGGTGGTCGCAGGTCATCGTGACCTTCATGCGCCAGCCGATGGCGAGCACGCCGTCTTCCACCACCGGCACCTGCTTCACCTCGCCGACGGCGAGGATGCCCGCCTCGGGAGGATTGAGGATGGCGGTGAAGTGCTCGATGTCGAACATGCCGAGGTTGGACACCGAGAAGCTGCCGCCGGTGTACTCTTCGGGGAGCAGCTTCCCCTCCTTCGCGCGGCCCGCGAGGGCGCGGACCTCCTCGGCGATCGCGCGCACGCTCTTGCGGCCGGCGTCGCGGATCACGGGGGTGATCAGCCCGTCGGGGAGCGCCACCGCCACCGCGAGGTCTACCGACCCGCGGCGAACGATCGTGTCGCCGTGCCAGGCGGCGTTGCACTCCGGCACGTCGGTCAGCGCGGCGGCCACGGCCTTGAGGAACACGTCGTTGTAGCTGACCTTCACGCCGGCCTTCGCCGCGGCTTCCTTGAAGCCCACGAGGCCCGTGGCGTCGAGCGTGACCGTCAGGAAGAACACCGGCACTTGCTGGTGCACCTCGGTCAGGCGGCGCGCGATCGTCTTGCGCATCTGGGTGACGCGCACCGACGTGTCGGCGGCCGTCGTCGCCGCCGCGGGCGCGGGCGCCGACACGGCGGACTCGACGTCCGCGGCCACGACGCGGCCGTCCGGGCCGGACCCGGCGACGCGGGCGAGGTCTACGCCGCGCTCCGCCGCGATCTGGCGGGCGAGGGGGCTCGCGAGCACCCGCGGCGCGGCTGCCGCGGGGGCGCGGTACACGCCGAGGGGCTCCATGATCGAGGGGTCGATGGGGCGGCCGTGCCAGCTCAGCGTGGGCACGACGCCCGCGGCAGGGGCGGCAGGGGGAG
>CAMAXZ010000080.1 GCA_945862325.1 Klebsiella pneumoniae | reverse complement strand
CGCCGCGCGCCAACGAGCCCGCGCGTCCGCAGACCGGGCGCCCGGGCGAGCCGCAGCGGCCCTACGGTGCGCGCAGCGACGTTCCTCCGCGCGCCGACGCGCCCCGCGCCGACGCCCCCCGCGCCGACGCCCCCCGCGCCGACGCCCCCCGCGCCGACGCCCCTCGCAGCGACCTCTCTCTCGCGGGCCTCCCGCCGCGGTCCGACGCCCGCAATCGCGTGCAGAACCAGGACGCCCCTCGCAGCCCCGAGCCGCGTCGCGACGAGCCCCCTCGGGAGGAGCCCGCCCGCGACGACGCGCCGCGGCACGAGCCCCCTGCGGACGAGCCCCGCGCCGAGCACCCGGAGCCCGTCGTGGCGTCCGCGCCGTCTCCCGCCGAGGTCGCGTCCCCGCCGTTGGCGCACGCCGATCCGGCAGGCGGCGACGCCCCCGCCGCGCCGCGCGCCGACGTGTCGGACGCGCCGCCCGCCCAGGCTCCCGAGGTCCGCGCCGCGGCCGTGGCGTTCGGCACCGGCCCCGTCGCGCCCACGCCCGAGCACGCCGCCGAGCGTTCCGAGCCGGAAGCCGCCCACGTGCCAGAAAGCGCCGCGCCCGTCGAAGCCGTGGTCGAGGCTCCGGCCCCCGCGGGTCCTCGCCCCGAGCCCACGCTCGAGCGCGCGGTCATCGTCGACCGCCCGGGCGGCGTGCCGCGCCTCCCGGCCACGTCGGGCCCTCGCATGGCGGGCCCCGCTCGCGTCGGCGGTCCCATCCTCCCGGGCCTGAGCTCCGCGGTCGTCTCGCTCCCTGCCGGCTACGACCCCACCGATCCCACGGGGGCGCGTCGTCGTGCCCGCGAGCAGGCCGCCCAGGGCGGCCCGCGTTGGGGCCCCGGAGCGGCCCCCCCCGGCGCGGATCGTCGTCCGGGTGCGCCGGGCGCTGCTCGCCCCGAGCCGGGCGCGCCGCCTCCGGGCTCCGCCGACGACCGCCGCCGCGATCGCCCGAAGGGGCGGCGTCCCGAGCGCAGCGAGCTCGTCATGCAGAACGTGCCGGGCGGGCGTGCCCGGCCCGGGCGCAAGGGCCCGAAGGATCTCCGTCCCGCCGCCCCGCGCGTGAAGAAGAAGCTCCGGATCGACCACAACGCGACGGTCGCGAACCTCGCGCACGAGATGGGCATCAAGGCCGCCGAGCTCATCAAGTTCCTGATGTCGATGGGGCAGCCGGCCACGGTCAACCAGACGCTCGACTTCGACACGATCCAGATCATCGCGTCCGAATTCGGTCACGAGGTCGTGAACGTCGGGTTCGACGAGTCCGAGCACCTCATCCAGGAGACGGACGAGGTCGACTCGGACCTCCCGGTCCGCCCCCCGGTCGTGACGGTCATGGGCCACGTCGACCACGGCAAGACCACCCTGCTCGACATGATCCGCAAGGCCAAGGTCGCTTCGGGCGAGGCCGGCGGCATCACGCAGCACATCGGCGCGTACACGGTCACCCGCGGCGAAAGGGCCGTGACCTTCATCGACACCCCGGGCCACGCCGCCTTCTCGGCGATGCGCGCCCGCGGCGCTCGCGCGACCGACATCGTCATCCTCGTCGTGGCCGCCGACGACGGGATCATGCCGCAGACCGCGGAGGCCATCAACCACGCGAAGGCCGCCAAGGTGCCGATCGTGGTCGCCATCAACAAGATGGACAAGCCGGGCGTGCAGCCCGAGCGCATCAAGCAGGGCTTGATGGAGTTCGGCCTCGTGGCGGAAGACTACGGCGGCGACACCATCATGGTGCCGGTCAGCGCGCTCAAGGGCACCGGCATCGACGACCTGCTCGACAACGTGCTGATCGTGGCCGAAGTGGCGGATCTGCGCGCCAACCCCGAGCGTCACGCCGAGGGCGTGGTGCTCGAGGCGCGCATGGAGACGGGGCGCGGCGCGGTCGCATCCTTGCTGGTCCAGACCGGCACCCTGAAGCAGTCCGACGTCCTCGTCATCGGTCAGACCTGGGGTCGTGTCCGCGCGATGACCGACGACCGCGGCCAGCGCATCAAGAGCGCGGGGCCGTCGACGCCGGTCGAGATCATCGGCCTGCAGGACATGCCGACGGCGGGCGACGAGTTCGTCGTGGTCGAGTCCGAAAAGGACGCGCGCACGCTCGTCGACCACCGCCAGACGGCGGCCAAGGCGAGCGCGTTCGCGCAGCGCACCCGGCTCACCGTACAGGACCTGTACACCAAGGGTGGCGCTGCGTCGGAGCAGATCGAGACCTTGTACGTGGTGCTCAAGGCCGACGTGTCGGGGTCGCTCGAAGCCCTGCGCGGCGCCCTCGAAGCCATCGAGGTGAGCGGCAGCCGCCTGCGCATCCTCCTCGCCGGCATCGGCCCCGTGACCGAGTCCGACATCAGCCTCGCCGCCGCCGACAACGCGCTCGTCGTGGCGTTCGGCGTCAAGAGCGACGCGAAGGCGCGCTCCGCGGCCGACCAGTTCAACGTGGATGTTCGTCGGTACGACATCATCTACAACGTGCTGGACGACGTGAAGGCCAAGATGGAGGGCATGCTCGAGCCGATCTACGAAGAGCAGCAGATCGGCGAAGCCGAGGTGCGCGCCCTCTTCACGATCCCGCGCATCGGCGTCATCGCCGGCAGCATGGTGCTCGACGGCAAGGTCGTCCGCAACGCCGCCGTCAAGGTCATGCGCATGGGCAAGGTCATCCACGAAGGCAAGGTCACGAGCCTCAAGCGCTTCAAGGAAGACGTCCGCGAGGTCGAGAAGGGCTTCGAGTGCGGCATCGGCGTCGAGGGTGCGACGGACCTCGAGGCGGGCGACCGCATCCTGATCATGCACAAGGTGCAGGTGCCGCGAGTCTGAGTGGAGCCGTACCTCCCGGCGCCGGACGAGTCCCTGCTCATCGGGGTGTTGCGGCTGTCGCTGCACATCCCGGGCGCGCGGTCGCTCAAGGATCGCCGCAAGGTCGTGCAGGCCCTGCGGGATCGCGCGCACGCGCGCCACAAGGCCGCGTTCGCCGAGGTGGGTCACCTCGAGGCGCACGACGCGGCGGTGCTCGCCGTCGCGCTCGTGGGCAATGACGCCAAGAACCTGCGGGCGCGCCTCGACGCGGTGCGCAGCGACGCCTGGTCGTCGCCGGAAGCGCACGTGTTGAGCGCGATCATCGACATCCGGCCGTTCGCCCCGCCGACAGGTTTTCGCGATACCGAGGGCGTATGAACGCGCGTCCCCCGGCTGCCGACGGCACGCTCTCCCTGACCCGGGCGCACCTCTTCGCGCTCGCGGCGATGGCGCTCGCGCTCGCGGTGCTCGCCTTCTTCGTCGGGCTCCAGGCGGGCCGCAATCAGACGGCCACGTCGGTCGCCGTCATCGCGGATCCCCCGCTCGTCGGCGCCGAGGCGCGGAGCGGCAACCTCGAGACCCTGCTCCACGGCGTCGAGCAGGCGGGGCGGAAGGCGTCCGGGGAGGGCGGGTCGCTCGCGTTCCCCACCGCGCTCGAAGCGGTCGTCCCGCCGCCGGCCGTGGTGCTCGACGCCGAGGGGAACCCCGTTCCGCCGCCGCCGGTCGAAGATCCGTTCCCCGATGCGGCGAAGGCCGGCGCGGCAGAGGTGCCGGGGGCTCCGGCCCCGGCACCGGCGCCGCTCGGCGCCGTGCCCAGCTCCGGGTGGGCGCTCGAGGTCGGCACGCGCCCGGACGCGCGCGATGCACAGCTGCTCGTCGACACCCTCGGCGCGGCGGGCCTGCCCGCGTACGCCATGCCCGCGGCCGTGGGCGGCGCGCTCCAGTACCGGATTCGGGTCGGCGGGTATGCCAACAAAGACGCCGCGACCGCCGCGGCCACGGAAGTCGCGGCGCGCGCCGGCGCCGACGCAGCGACGGCCGTCGCCGCTCCCTGAGGGGTTGACAAGCCCCGCGTGCTCGCCGAGACTGCGGCGGCAGGCGGAGCGTCGATGCTGGGTGTGCTGTTCGTCGGGCTGGCCCTCGCGCAAGAGGGGACGGTGTCCATGGGGACGTCGGACGCCTACGTCATTCAGCCGGGCGACACGCTGTGGGACATCAGCCAGCGCTTCTTGGGCGACGCACAGGCGTGGCCGGAGCTCTGGTCCGTCAACGAGTACATCACCAACCCGCACTGGATCTACCCGGGCAACAAGATCTACTTCCGCCTTGGCGACGCCCTCACGCCGCCGTCGGCGGGCGTCGAGCCCGGCTCGACCCAGACCAGCGTCGTGCGCGCGCAGGTGACCGAGGCGGACGACTCGTGCGACCTCCCGCCCCGCTTCGACGCGGCCTACCGTGGCGTGAAGGTGTCCGCGCCCGGGTTCATCGGCGACAACGACAGCCTCGGCATCCGCGGCAAGGTCTACGGGTCGTGGGCGGGCGGCCAGACCATCGGTGAGGGCGCCATCGTGCACCTGCGCGTGCGCGACGCCGCATCGATCGAGTGTGGCGCGCTGCTCGGCATCTACCGCAAGAACCCGCGCATGGTCCGTGGCGCCGGGGGCGCCATCGGCCGCGTTCACCGCCAGCTCGCGGTCGCGCAGGTGCTGCGGGTCGACGGCGACATCGCCACCGCGCGGCTTCGCGAGAGCTGGGCGGAGGTCTACCGCGGCGACCTCGTGGGCGAGTACCTCCCGGTCGACCTCGAGCTCGACGTGGGCGCCCCCGCGGGCGACCTCGACGCGCGCATCGTCGCGCGCCTCCACGAAGACGAAAACGTGCTCTCCAACATTGGCGAGACGGTGTTCCTCGACCGCGGCACGGACGCGGGGGTCGACGTCGGCCAGTCGTTGTTCGTGGTGGAGCGTCGCGACGGCGCGAAGATGTTCGACCCGCGCGAAGACCAGCGGCTCCCGGAGGCGGTCGTCGGCCGTGTCGTGGTCGTCCGCGCGGAAGCCGGGCACTCGACCGGCGTGGTGGTCGACGCCGCACGGGACATCCAGGTCGGCGCCCGCGTCACGACGATCCCGAACCGCGGGGAGTAGCGCTTGGCGGCGGTCCCCGCGCCCTGGGCGGCGCTCGGGCCCTTCGCGGCCACGGTGCCCTTGTGGGACGTCATCGGGCGCCTCGGCGGCCCGGTCGCGGCCGCCGGGGCGTCGCCGGAACGTTGGATGGAGGCGGGCCTTCCGCTGGACGCCGCGATGGCGATGCACGCCGCCGAAGGGTTCGCGCACGGCACGTGGGCGGCCGCGCACGATTGGCCTGCCGGGCTCGACGGGCTCCCACACGGGCCGGTGGTGCTCGCCGCGGAGGGCGACCTGTCCCTCCTGCACCGCCCGTGCGTCGCGATCGTCGGCGCGCGCCGCTGCACGACCTACGGGCGTGAGTGGGCGTCGCGGCTCGCCGAGGCCGTCGTCGGCGCCGGCGGAGTGGTGGTCAGCGGGCTCGCGTGGGGCATCGACCTCGCGGCCCACGAGGCGGCTGGCGGCGCGACCGTCGCGGTGCTCGGTCAGGGGCTGCAGGCGGAGCTCCCGGCGTGGGCGCGGCGCGCGCGCGAGGCCATCGTGTCGGCCGGCGGCTGTGTCCTCACCGAGTACCCGCCGACGATGTCGGCGCGAGACTGGACCTTCCCACGGCGCAACCGGGTGATCGCGGGCTTGTCGCGCGCGGTGGTGGTCGTCGAGGCTGCTCGCCGTTCGGGCGCCCGCATCACGGCGCGGCTCGGCCTCGAGTACGGGCGCGAGGTGCTCGCCGTCCCCGGGCCATTGGGCGCGGAGGCGTCGGAGGGGTGTCTCGACCTGCTCGACGAGGGTGCGACGATGGTGCGCGGCCCCGAGACGGTGCTCGAGGCGGCCTCGTTGGTTGTCTCCGACGCCCCCGGCGGCTACGGCGCCGGGCATGGCGCGACACGTTCCCCCGCAGCACCTCGAGCTCGAACCCCGCGCCGGTGACTTCCTCGAGCTCCTCCGGGACTTGGGGCACCTCGACGACGCGGCGATCGACCGCATCACCGGAAGCCTCGTGACGGCCGGTCGCGCGGGACGTGTCGTCGGCTTCCAGGAGCTCCGCACCGCGGTCGCCCTCCACCTGTTCGACGGCGAGGCGGCGCTCCGGCCCGAGGCGCGCGACGCGCTGAACGCGGAGTGGCCGCGCCTGTTTTCTTGATCGTGGCGTCCCCCGTTGGCCGCACGGCGAGGTCTCTACGACATGCCCCTCTCCACGGTCGCGCTCTCCCGCTTTGGTCTCGGCGCGGGTCCGGCCGAGCGCGCCGCGCTCCGCGGTGACCCGAAGGGTTGGGTCACGGCTCAGATCGGGCGGCCGCTCCCGTTGCCCGCGCTGCGGGGCTACCCCGCGCTCGCGGTCGAGGCGGCCGCGGCGCGGGGCGAGGACAAGGACAACCGCGCCGTCCGCCAGCTCGCGCGCGAGGTGTACGACGCCGAGGTGACGGCCCGGGTCACCGAGCAGCTCACCTCTACGGCGCCGTTCGCGGAGCGTTGGGCGGCGTTCTGGAGCAACCACTTCGCCGTGTCCGTGCTCAAGGCGGCGCCGGTGCTGCTCACCGCGGGGACGTTCGAGCGCGAGGCGATCCGCCCGCACGTCTGGGGCCGGTTCGAGGAGCTCCTCCTGGCGACGGCGCGGCACCCGTCGATGCTCGTGTACCTCGACAACGCCGGGTCGATCGGGCCTTCGTCCAGGGCGGGTCGCCGGCGGGAACGAGGGTTGAACGAAAACTACGCGCGGGAGCTGCTGGAGCTGCACACCCTCGGCGTCGACGGCGGCTACACCCAGGCCGACGTCCTCGCGCTCGCGAAGGTGTTGACGGGGTGGTCGGTGTTCCGTCCCGAGGCCGATCCCGTCGACGAGGGCGACCGCGCCGAGCCCGGCTTTCGTTTTTTCCCCAACCGCCACGAGCCCGGCGACAAGACCCTGCTCGGCATGGTCGTGCGCGAGTCGGGCGTCGAGGAAGGGGAAGTGGCGCTCCGCGCGCTCGCGCGGCACCCATCGACGGCGCGTTTCCTCGCCCGGAAGCTGCTCGTCGCCTTCGGGGCCCCAACGCCGCCCGCCGCGGCGATCGACGCCGTCGTGCGCGCCTGGGCCGGCTCCGGCGGCGACCTCGCCGTCGTGGCCGCGGCTGTGTTGGATCGGCCCGAGGTGTGGCGGGCCGAGCCGACGCGCCTGCGGACCCCGGTCGACCTCGTCATCGCCGGCGGCCGCGCGCTCGGCCTCGCCGACCCGGCGCCCCTCGTCCGTTCGATGCGCCTCCTGGCGCAGCCGGTATGGAGCCCGCCGTCGCCGGCGGGCTGGCCAGACGACGACGCGTCGTGGTCCGGGCCGGACGCCATCCTCGCCCGCGTCGATTGGGCCGAGACGGTCGGGCGTCGGGCGCGGCCCCGCGGCGGCGCGGCCCTCGCGCTCCTCGACGAGACCCTCGGGCCATGGGCGTCGGAGCGCACAAGGCGCGCCGTCACGGAGGCCACGTCAGGGGCCGCCGCCCTCGGTCTTCTCTTCGCAAGCCCGGAGTTTCAACGTCGATGATCTCGCGCCGCTCCCTCCTCGCCGGCGCGCTCGCCGGGGTGTCGCTCGCGTGGGCGGGCCCGGCGTGGGCCGCCCCGCGCCGCCCCCGCCTCGTGGTCGTCCTCGTCCGCGGCGGGTGGGACGCCCTGTCCGTGGTCCCGCCGGTCGGAGACGCCGCGTACGCGGCGGTGCGGGCTGGCCTGGCGTTGGACGAGGCGTTGCCCTTCGACGAGCGCTTCGGGTTGCACCCCGCCCTCGCCGCGGTCGCGTCATGGGCGCCCGAGGGCATGCTCGCCGCGGTCCACGCGGTCGGCCTGCCGCGAAACGAGCGCTCGCACTTCGACGCGCAGGACGTGCTCGAAGGCGGCGGGCCGCGCCCGCACGCGCTGCGCACCGGCTGGTTGGGGCGCGCGCTCGGCGCGTCGCCGTGTCTCGCCTTGGGCGAAGCGTTGCCGTTGCTGCTCCGCGGCGGCGGCGCGGCCGCGTCGCTGGAGCCTGCGCGCCCGGACCTCGGCACGGAGGACTTCGCCGACCAGGTCGCGGCGTTGTACGAGGATGACCGCCTCCTTGGCCCCGCGCTGGCGGAGGCGCGTCGCGTGCGGGAGCTCGTCGTCGACGAGGGGGCCGACGGCCGCTCGGGGCGGAGGGCCGACCCCGCCGCGCGCATCGGTGCGCTGGCGTCGCTCATGGTCGCGCCCGGGGGGCCGGACGTCGGGGTCGTCGAGATCGGCGGCTTCGACACCCACGCGCAGCAAGGAACGACCGCGGGAGCCCTCGCGCGCCGCCTCGCGGGCCTCGCCGATGGCCTCGCGAGCCTTCGGGAGGCCCTGGGCCACGCCTGGGGCCAGACGGCCGTGCTGCTCGTCAGCGAGTTCGGCCGCACCGCCCGACCGAACGGCACCGGGGGCACGGATCACGGCACCGCGGGGGTCTGCCTCGTCGCCGGGGGTGCGTTGGTTGGGGCCGGCGGGGGGCGGGTCCTCGGACCCTGGCCCGGGCTCGAGGCCCTTCACGACGGGCGCGACCTGGCCGCGCGCACGGATCTACGCGCGGTCTTCAAGGCCACGCTGCATCACCATCTCGGGGTGGACCGCGCGCGCGTCGACGACGTCGCATTTCCGGAAAGCGCCGGGGTGCCGATCCTGGACGGACTCTTCCGGCCTCGCTGAGCGATCAGAGGGCGCTGACGGTCCCGCCCGGGAAGGTGATCTCGGCGAACGGGGTGTACTCGTCTTCCGTCCGGAGCGGCCGCGTGTCGGTCCACTCGAGCGAGCCGCCGATGTAGATGTTCAGGGTGACGTCGTTCGCGCCGGAGTACACGGAGCCCGGATAATCGTGCACGTACACCGTGAACGTGCCGTTCTCGGGGGTGTCGATGTTGACGTTCTCGGGGCCCGTGCCGGGGATGTCGTCGATGTCGAGGATGGGGTCGTCGTCCGGGTCGCCGCGCACGCCCCAGTCGAGCCCGCCGAACGACCCGGTGCAGTTGCCGTAGTAGCAGTCGTCGTCCGTCGTCAGGCGGGCGTCGGGGTTGCTGACGGGCGCGACCAGGTGGAGGTCCATGTCGTCGCCGGAGTGCACCCAGAACATCTCGATCCAGAGGTCGCCGCCGGGCACGGCCTCGAGCATGGCGAAGCACGGCTCGGAGCGCTCGCCGTTCTCGTTCTCGACGATGAGCTGGGCTTCGTAGGTGCCCACGACGTCGGGCGCGAAGTTGCGGCGGTTCGCCCCGCCGCTCGGCATCGACACCGCGGAGCCGGCCGGCGCGCTGATGAGCGACCAGTCGTAGGAGGTGATGCGCAGGCCGCTCGGGTCGTAGCTGTCTTCGCCGATCCAGTCGGCGCTCCCGTGAATCGCCTCGACCGACTCCGGCGTGACGGAGCAGACCGCCTGCGGCTGGCTGCCCGAGGAGCCGTTGAGCGTCGCGGACTCGAGGCCGTCGGGATCGTCGCTCGCGACCTGGAGCTCGCCGGTCCACGTGTCGCTGGCGTCCGGGCTGAACGTGACGGTGACGGTGCGCTCTTCGCCCGGCTCGAGCGTGATGGGGAGCGACCCGGTGTCGACCGCGAACACGGACTCCGTCGTCGACATGCCGGAGATGGTGAGCGGCGCCTCGCCCACGTTGGACAGGACCACGTCCTCGTCCTTGGACTCGCCCTCGGACACCGAGCCGAAGGAGACCGAACGCGGGGTGATCTCGAGGTCGGGCACCGAGGTGCCGCCGACGAGGGGCACGATCGTCTCTTCTTCTTCGGTGGCGTTGGAGAGGATGATCGCCTGGTCTTCGGCGGTGCCGCCGTTCGACGTCCACGTGACGACGAAGGTAGTGGACTCGTCCGGCTCGAAGCGGCCGAAGGTCTCGTCGGTGACGACGGTGAAGTCCGTGCCGTCGACGAGGCGCAGCGCGGTGACGTTCAGGGTGGCGTCGCCGACGCTGGTGATCGTGACGGTCTGCGACGCGCTCTCGCCCGCGGGGAGCTCGCCGAAGAGCACGGGGTTGGGCGTGACCTCGATCGCGGGGCCGGCCGTGACGTCTTCCTTGATGGTCTCGAGGGAGTAGTCCTGGCAGCCGACGATGAGAATAGACAGGAAGATCGTAGACATGCCAACCCCTCGTGCGCCCTGGCGTCGCGCGTGGAGGTTGTATAGCACAGGGCTGCCGACAATCGTACAAAAGTTTGACGCCGCGCTTCGGTGTCATCGTGGCGTGCGAGGGGCGCGTACGGGCATGTTAGCCGATGAGGCAGGCCCGGCTCCGCGGGCTGCGCGAGGGCGAGGAAAGTCACCGATGATCCGGCAGATCTCCGTCGAAGCCGCGCGTGATTGGCTTGTGGCCGACGACGCCCCGCAGCTCGTGGACTGCCGCGAGCTCTGGGAGTGGGATCTCGCCCACCTGCCGCAGGCGATCCACATCCCCTTGTCCGAGGTGGTCGAGCGCGCGCCGGAGCTCGACGCCGCGCGCCCGGTGCTGGTGATCTGCCACGCCGGCGTGCGCAGCTTGAGCGCCGCGGCGCTCCTGTCGGGCCTGGGCTACACGGCGACCAGCGTACGAGGCGGCACCGAGGCGTGGAGCGCTCGGATCGACCCGACCTTCCCTCGCTATTGAGCGCCGACGGCCTCCCCGCCGCCCTGCTCGCCGCGCTGGTGCCTCGCGGCTGGAGAGAGCGCGTGCGCGCGCGCGTCGCGCCGGGGTGGACGGCGGCCCAGGTGTACGCCCGGCTCGACGCCCCCACGCAGGCGACGATCGTGTCGCGGTTCCCCGCGGAGGTCGTCCATCGCGCGCTCGTCGCCCTCGTCGCGGAGGGTGTCGCGTCCCGGCGCGCGGTCCGGTGGCCCGCGGACCTGAACACCAAGGGCCGCCGCGACATGGTCGTGGACGTGTTCTGGCGGGTTCAACGCCCCTGAGGGCGCGCGACCCGGCGCCGCACGGCCGCGACCACGACGTCGAGCTCGGGCACCTTCGCCATCCAGGACGCGGCCAGCCACGCCGGCGCGCAGACCGCCGCGAGCGCCAGCACCCGCAACAGGGCGTCGACCCGCGTGCCGGACGCGGGCCCCACGGCCGCCAACAGACCGTGCCGCGCCACGAGCCCGATCGCGATCGCGAGGAGCGTCGGGGGGGCCGCACGGACGACGAACGCCAGGAACGGCTCGGTGGGACCCAGATCCGCGTCGGGGGCGGCCACGCGCATGCGCCATCGGAGCAGGGCGGCGAGGGCCGCCACGTAGGCGATCATCGCGACGGAGGAGGCCGCCGCGAGGCCCGGCGCGCCGAAGCGCGCGCCGAGGAGGGCGTACACGGGCAAGCCGAGCAACAACGCCAGCATGCTGACCCGCGCCGGCAGCCACGTGAGCCCCAGGGCGTAGAACCCGCGCGCGAGCACCCCTTGGGCGGTCCAGGCCGCGAGGGCGATCGAGAACATCGCGAGGCACACCCCGAGCTCCGCCATGTCCCCCGCGGCGATCCGCCGCGTGCCGAGCACCAGGGTCGCCAGCTCGGCGCCCGCGACCGTGAGCGCGACCTGGCTCGCGAGGGCGAGCAGCACGGCGCGACGCGCGCTCGTGTGGAGGATCGCGTAGGCCTCGCCGATGTGCCCGGTGGCCACGAGGCGCGAAACGGTGGGGTAGCTCGCCACCGCGAGGGCGAAGCCGAACACCCCCATCGGGACCTTCATCAAGGTCTTCGCGTAGTTGAGGATGGCCACCTTGCCCTCGCCCAGGGGGGAGGCGAAGTAGGTCCACGTGAAGTCGTCGAAGCTGACCACGCCGAGCGCGAGCATCACGGGCACGGCCTGCGTGAGGTAGCGTCGAAAGTCAGGGTCGGACGTCGCGATCGTCGGGTGCCACCGCATGCCCGCCCGCAGGTTCGCGGCGAGCGGCAGCAGGAAGCTGCCCACGAACGCGCCGGTCAGCACCCCCCACGCGAAGCCCTCCGCGGTGCCGGTCGCGAGGCCGCCGGCGATGACGAAGCTCGTGTAGACGAGGGGGGCGACGGCCGGGATGGTGTGGCGGTCGCGCGCCATGAGCGCCGCGTTCAACATGCCGCCGAGCACGTGGAAGATCTGCGCCGGAAGCATGATGCGGGAGAGCCAGGTCAGCAGCGCGACGTTCTCGGGGGTGAAGCCGCTCCCGAGCGCGTCGGCGAACGTCGGCATCGCGACCCACACGGCGCCGGCGACCACGAGGAACGCGAGCGCCATGGTGTTGGCGACGTTGCTGAACGCCCGCCACGCGCGCGCGTCCTCGCCGGTGGCGAAGAACGCGGAGAACATGGGAACGAACAGGATCGACGTGGCCTGCCCGGCGATGATGTACGACACGCCGTCGGGCACGCGGAACGCGGCCGCGTAGACGTCGGCGGTGGCGCTCACGCCGAGCGTGGCGCCGAGGACCGACTCGCGCGCGAGGCCGATCACCCGAGAGGCGAGGAGCGCGATCGTCCAGATCACGCTCGCGACGGCGAGCTTGCGGCTCACGCCGGACGCGCCCCGCGCGCCCATCCCAGCGGCCGCCGTGCGCGCGCGCCGCCTCGGGCATACACTCCGGCCCGGAGAGCCCCCGGCATGATGTTCATCATCGTCCTCGACCTGACCGCGCGTAACCCGGGCGACTACGCGGACCTGGAGCGCGCGATCAAGGCGCTGGGCAACTGGTCCAACCGTGTCAAGGGCTCGTGGATCGTCGAGTCCCGCTTCAACGCGGCGCAGATCCGCGACCTCCTCAAGCCCCACATCGAGGTCGGCAAGGACCGGGTGCTGGTCGCCCGGATCACCCGCAACTGGGCCGGGAGCGCGCTCGGCGAGGGCTTCCCCGAGTGGATGAACCGCCGCAATTTCGACGCCCCCAAGTAGCCGCGCTCAGCGCGCGTCGAGCTTCCAGACGGTGACCCCGGAACCGTCGTCGAAGTGACGTTCCTCCTCGATCATGTCCGCGAACGGGAGCCGCGCGAGCGCCTGCGCCTCCCCGGCGTACGCGGCCTCGTCGAGGATCACGAACGCGAGGCCGCGCTCGACGAGGGCGCGCGCCGCCTTGGCCCGTCGATCCGGCTCTTGCGTGGCCGAGGGGGGGATCGGCTCGCCGCTCGTGCGGGGCTTGCTCAGGTCGTCGAGATCGCGCAGGAGCGTCGCGATCTCGGGGTTCGTGACCGCCTTCGGGACCATGGTCCGCAGCCCGACCGGGGCGGACACCGCCGCGCGGCCGTAGAGCACCTGGAGCCACACCATGTCGGACGAACGCAGCGTGTCGCCCAGGCTCGCGAACACCGGCAGGTCCTCGCGGCGCTGGGAGACCACCGACGACGCGCGGATGCGCGGGAGGGAGAGCGTCGCCCCCCAGGCGCGATCTTGCTGGACCCACGCGGCGAACGCCGGCCGGGCGGGCGCGTGGCGCGGGTAGGCCTCGTCGATGCGCAGCAGGCGCACGCTGACGACGACGTAGGCGAGCGCGGCGGCGAGCCCCATCACGCCGCGGGCGACGCGCCACGGCACGCGCGACAGCCCGATCGCGGCGGCCACGGCGAGGGCGAGGGCGAAGGGGGTCAGCCACCGGCGGGGAAAGCGCACGACGGGGGTCGGAAAAGTTTGGTTGAACCACGCCAGGGACTCGCCGATCGACCGCCCGGCGTCGCCCGCCAGCGTCCCGAGAACCTTCGGGTTCTCGTCGCCCGGACCCAAGCCGAACACGAGGCAGGCGAGCGCGACCGCGACCCACGGCAGCGCGCGTAGCGGCCGGCCCACGGTGAAGACGAGCGCGCCGAGGACGCCGGCGATCGGGACGAACGTCGGTGAGAACGTGAAGTCCCACGGGCGTTCTCGCCCGCGCTCCCACTGGAGCCACGCGTCCACGCGGATCGCGTTCTCGGCTCGGCGATCGTCCGAAGCGGTGACCGGCAGCCCGACGTACGCCACCGCGACGACGGCGAGGCCGACGGCGCACACCGCCGCGTACACGACGAGCGCCCGCAGCGGCACCCGCGGAGCGGCGATCGCGAGGAAAGGAAGGCAGAAAACAGCGTTGTACGGGCTGTCGAGAGCGCAGATCGTCGTGAGCACGCCCGCGGCGACCGCCGCGAGATCGCGCCGTCGCTTGGCGTCGGCTCCGTCGTCCCCGGCGCCGTCGCCCGCGCGCCGCAAGCCCCAGAACGCCGCGATCGAGGCCGGCAACGCCCAGACCGCCACGTGCTCGACCGTGCCGTCGCTCAAGGCCACGAGGGTGATCGGCTGGAGCACCATCGCCACGCCGGCGATCAGCCCCCCGGCGGCCGAGCCCGACGCCCGCAGCGCCAGCCACGCCGTCGCCACCCCGGAGGCCCACAACATCCCGAGGACCCACAGGTTGTAGCCGAGGATCGGGCCGAACACGCGCAGCGGGGCCCCGAGCAGCGTGGACACCGTCGGCAACACGAGGAGCTTGACCCCGGCGGGGAAGCCGACGCGGTTGGTCCACCACGGCGCGAACGGCAGGGAGCGCGCCGTGTGATCGAAGCCCCAGGCCGCGCGGAGCGTGTCGGTCCCGGCGGCGCCGACGATCGCGTCGGCGTCGAACGCCGGGCGGTGCATCCAGACCACCAGGAGCGCGAGCGCGAGCGCGACGACGGCGAGGCGGCGCGCCTCTTCCGGTACCCGTGCCCACTGGGCTTGCAACCGAGGGATCAACGGCCGATCTCGACGCCGCGGAAGCGTGTCGGCGTCGGACCGCCGCCGACGACGCGGGCCGCGGCCGTCTTGACCCGCGCGTAGAGCGCGAAGAACGCCCCGATGGACCGCAGGTCCGCGGCGGTCGGGGGGCGGAACGAGCAGATGAGCTTGTCGTCCTGGAGGTCCCCCTCGGTGAACCGCACCACGCCGACCACGGGGACGCGCACCCGGGTGTTCCGCGGAAACCGGCGTCCGAGCACGATCGCGTCCGGAGGATCGCCGTCGGGAGCGACGTCGCCGGGCACGCACCCGTAGTTGAACGGGCAGGGGATCGGCGACACGAAGTCCACGCGCCCGCCGGCCTCGCGCTTCACGAACCCGAAGCGCGGGATCTCGATGTGGACCTCGACGTCGGCGGGGAGTCGCGGCATGTGGGGAGCGTCCCGATCTTCTACACTGCGGGCGGTGAGGAGGCCCATGATCGCGTTCATGTTCCTGACGATGGCCTGCGGCTCGAGCACGGGCCTCCGCGTCCCGAAGGACAGCGGGCCGGAGGTGCTCGGCACCGTCGTGTTGCAGCTCTCGGCAGAGTCCCTCGACATCTACGACGCGACGGTCGGCGTGGGTCGCAGCGGCACCGTGGTCGCGACGAGCGCCGGCGACGCCGACCTCCAGCTGTACGAGGTCAAGATCGTCGATGATCCCGGCGATCAGTTCTTCATGCAGGAGTTCGACGACACGCTCGCGCTCGGCCCGGCGGAGACGCTGGACCTCACGATCGTGGCCACCCTCGCCGCGGAGGAGCCGGCCACCTGCCGCATTCGTGTCCGTTCCGACGATCCGAACGCCACGGAGGTGTTCATCCCGGTCAACGCGTGGCCGCTCGGGTGGGACACGTCCGACAGCGGCGGTGGCGCCGGCCGGTGAGCGAGCTCCCTCGCTCGCGGTTCGCGCGGCCCGCGGGCTCCGCGCGCGACGTGCTCGCGTGGCTCGACGACGCCGGCCTCGGCGTCGC
>CAMAXZ010000079.1 GCA_945862325.1 Klebsiella pneumoniae | reverse complement strand
GTCGCCCTCGTCGTGCTCGCGGCCGGGGTGGGTGTGTTGGCTGGAACGTCGCTCCTCAGGCCGGCGGGCGTGTCGCCCGTCGCGCCCGTGTCCGCGCCGCCGCCGCCGCCGCCCGTGCCCGTCACGACCGAGGCCGGGGCCGCTTCCGCGCCCGCTGCGCCCTCCGCAGCGGCGCCCTCCGCAGCGGCGCCCGCGACTCCAGCGCTCACGGTGCCGAAGCCGGCGCCGGCGCGCGCGGCTCCTCCCCGGGAGGCGCCCGCCGGCGCGTCCCTTCCCTCCGGCGCGGCGACCGTGACGTTCCTCGGCGACGCTCGCTCGGTGCGGCTTCGTGCTTCGGATGGGTCCACCTACGCCGCGGGTTCCGTACCGCCGGGCACCTACGTGCTCGAGGCGAGCTTCGACGCCGGTCCAGCCGTGCACGCCGGCAACGGCACCGTGCAAGCGGGAGGGCGGTACCGGTTCGACTGCCGCGCCGCCACATTCACCTGCACCCCGGTGGACTGACGATGCTGTCCCTCCTTCTGCTCGCCTCCGCCGTGGCGAGCCCCGACATGCCCGAGCAGGTGCCCACGGTCGACCTCTCGGGCCACACCGGCACCCTGCTCGTCCTCGACGACCGCGCGGGGAACATCGTGGTAGTCGACCCGAAGAGCTCCGACGAATGGGCGTTCTTCGGCGATCGTACGCGTGTGTGGCGGCTGCCGACCCTCGGCTACTCCGCCGAGGGCGACACGGCGTTCGATGTGTGGGCCCGCGACTTCCGCGCGAAGGATCGCGCGACCACCCTGAACTTCCGCGATGGGAAGTACACCATGGCCTGCGACGGCAACAGCCGCGAGCTGTTTCTCCTGCCGCCCGACGAGACGAAGAAGGTGCTCGCTTCGGTAACCGCGCACGAGCAGCGCTGGCGTCGCGACGCGGTGGCGTTCTACCGCGACGAGTTCGGGGTGTACTACTTCATCGACGGGCGACGGGCGACGACCTCGACGCCGACCATCGCGTCTACATGGGCTGGAAGGGGCAGATGCTCCGCTCGCCGATGACCCTCGTGGCGTCGGACTCCCTCGGGCGGGTGTACTCGGCGGCGAACGGCGCCCGCCGCCTCGTGCTCACACGCGACCAGGCTCGGTATGTCGAAGGCACGGTGGAGCGGGTGCTGCTCCCGCTCGACCTCGTCGGCGACGGGCCCCTCGCGTACACCACCCTCGGCGTGTACGGGGACGCGCCGCACGGCACCCCGTGCGACGTCCTCCGCAAGAAGTGACCGCCGCGCCCCTCAGACGGGCGCGGTGCGGCTCTTCGCGTTCAGAAGCTCGAGCTTCAGGATCGACAGGCCGCCTTGGGCGAGGCGCTTGAGCTCGGACGTGCTCGCGAGCGTCGACAGGGTGCGCGCGACGAAGCGCGGGCGCATGTAGAACTTGCGGTGCGCGATCTTCAGGAGGTCGAGGATCTGCGCCTTGGTGAGGTGCTCTTCCCAGGCCGAGGGGACCTCGACGCCGCAGAGCGGGTCCTTCATCAGGCGGTCCCAGCAGTCCGCCGGGTACAGGCCCTTCTTGGCGCCGTCCTCGAACGACTCGGTGCCCGGGTAGGGCGAGAACACCGCGAACACGGCGTAGTCGGCGTCGAGCTTCAACATCTCGTCGACGTTCTTGACCGCCTCGTCCATCGTCCGCTCGTGCGGGCCGGCGAGCATGATGTAGGCGACGCTGCGCACGCCCTCTTCGCGGCACCACTTGAAGACGCGGTGCACGTCGTCGGTGTCGCAGTGCTTGCCCCACTTGTCGAGGCCCTCGTTGTTGGCGGACTCGACGCCGAAGTGGATCTTCGTGCAGCCGGTCTCGCGACAGCGGCGGATCTGTTCGCGGGTGGTGCCGGCGATCGTGGTCTTGTAGCCCCAGTTGAACTTGAGGCCGCGGCGCTCGATGCCGTCGCAGAACTTGAGGACCCACTGGCTGTTCGGCGTGAACAGGTCGTCGATGAAGTGCACCTCGTGGATGCCGAGGGAGACGCAGTGCTCCATCTCATCGAGGATGTTGTCGATGTCCCGCATCCGGTACTGCTTCTTGTAGGTGAGGCAGAACGGGCAGGAGTGCGGACAGCCGCGGGAGGTGATCGCGGTGGTGTTCAGCGGCTGCTTGCAGCCGGGCAGGTAGTAGTCGCGGAAGCGCGTGCGGGAGCGGTCGGGCCAGGGGTACTGGTCGAGGCTCTTGGTGGACTTACGCTCCTTGTTCTTGACGATCTGGCCGCCTTCCTTGAACCAGACGCCGTCGATGCCCTCCCAGGACTTGCCGGCGTCGTACGCCTTGACCATGTCGAGGAAGGCGTCTTCGCCGTCGCCGGTCAGGATCGCGTCGGCGTCCTGGAGCTGGACGGCGTAGTCGGGGAACATCGAGCAGTGCGGGCCACCGAGGACGATCTTGGCGTTCGGATTGAGCTTCCGGACGGTGTTGATCGTCATCTGCACGTCCGGGAGGGAGTGCGTGAACGCGCTGATGCCGACGAGGTCGAGCGGGTAGCGGGAGAGCTCCTTCTCGAAGTCGGGGTAGTCCAGGTCGTCGACGACGGGGTCGTAGATCTCGGCCTTGTAGGCCGAGCGCTTCTCGATGGCCGCCTGGATGTACATCAGCCCGAGCGGGGGGAAGCAGTACACGCCGTAGGCCATGGCCTTCGGGATGCCCGCCCACACGCGGAGCTGCTCGGGGGGGTTGATGAGGGTGATGTCCACGCGACCTCCTGAAGGACCCGACCGGGCGGGCCTATACCTTACGCCAGAACATGAAGAGCTTCCACGGGACGAACAGCGGCACCTCGCGGCGATACTGCTCGTACTCGTCGCCGAACAGGGACACGAGCTGAGGCTCCTGAGCGTACACCTTTTCGGCGAGCGACCCCGCGAGGAGCAGGGGCACGACCACGAAGCAGAACGCGAAGCTGTTGAGGGCGAACCCGACCGACAGCACCCCGAGGAGCTTGCCGTGGATCGACGGGTTGCGGCAGTACGCGTAGCTACCGGTTCGCACGAGCTTCATCGTGCGGCCGGCCGTGGGCGACGGGCTGCCCTCGCCGCGGAACACGAGCTCGGCGTAGGTGACCCCCACGACCACGAGCCCGAGCACCATGGACGCCGCCGCGACCCAAAGGTTGGCCGGCGTCGGAAGAAAACCGTGTTCGAACCCGAGCGCACGGTCGAGCGCCGCCGACAGCAGCGCGACCAGGAACGTGACCGGAAACAGCACCGGAACGTACACCTTGCTGACCATCAGCAGGATCTGCGGCGTCAGGGCGACGCGGATCACGTTGGTGGCGGTCTGCGGCAAGGCGGTCATCCCCGGCAGGATAGCGGGTCTCAGCGGAGGCGTCGGTGGTCGCCATCACTTTTGTGACGGGCTTGCTGGCCTGCGCGGAGGACTCCATCCTCCAGCGCGCGGCCGAAGCCGAGAAAGCGCGCACGGAGGCGGCGGGCGGAGCGGGCGCTCCGGGAGCCCCGCCCCCGGGCTCGCCCCAGCCGGGGGTCCCCACGGAGCCGCAGCCCGGGGTTCCCGGGTCTTCCCCGCCGGGTGCGCCGCAGCCGGGCGGGCCGCAGCCGTCCGGCCCCCAGAACCCCGATGGGACCGGCATCCCCGAGCAGCCGAAGCCCGGCGTCCCGCAGGAGCCGACCCCGGCCCCGCCCGGCTCGCCGTTGGTGGTGCAGCCCGGCCAGGCGGCGGGGGTGCCCGGCGCCCCCGCGCCGGGAATTCCCACACCGCCGAAGCCGGGAATCCCCACGCAGCCGCCCCCGGGCGGAGGCGGGATGCGCTACGACGGCCCCACGATCACCGTGACGGGCATGGTGTCGTTCCCGGCCTGGAAGCGAGGAAAAGTCAAGGTCGTGGCCTTCGACGGCGATCACTCGGTGCGCGGCGCGAAGCCGCCGAGCGTGGTTGGCGAGGCGACGCTCGAGCGGCCCGGCGCCTACACCTTGACCCTCCCCGCGAGCAAGGGCCGCGTGTGGATCGAGGGCACGGTCGACGCGGACGAAAACGGCCGTCCGGGGCCGCTCGACCCGTCTGGCATGGCCGAGCGCACGCCGGTCACGCTCGGCACGACCTCCATCACGTCGCTCGACATCACGATCACCGAGCGCGAACCTCCGGGCGACGGTGGCATCGATCGCTTCTGATCGTCGAGGAACCACGACGATCGTGATCCCGCACCGGCGTCGGCGTGACGCCCTCCTGCGGGCGCTCGCCGCGGTCGACGGGTGGCGCGTGCTTGTGGTCGACGACACCGACGATGGGCTCGACCTGGACGTGCCGCGCGTGCGGCTCGGCGGCGGCAGCGGCTTCGCGCGCGCGGCGAACACGGGGATCGCGGCGGCGAACACCGCGTGGGTGGTGGTGCTCAACGACGACGCCGCGCCGATCGACGACGCGCTGGATCGACTCGCCCGCGCGGCGGGCCCGAGCGGCCCGGTGCTGGTCGGGCCCCGGGGTGTCGAGTCCGCGGGCATCCACGTGGAATCCTGGGGACGCGTATGGACGGACACGTCCCTACCGGCGTCCGACCGCCGCGTCGCGGCGCTCTGTGGCGCGTGCCTCCGCGTCCCGGCGAGCGCGCGCTTCGACGAGCGGTTTCGCCACGGCTTCGAGGACGTCGACCTCGTGCGGCGCCTCGGCGGCGGGACGGTCGTGGCCGGCGCGACCTGCTGGCACGAAGGGGGCGGCACGGTCGCGCGCACCTCGGCGTTCGCGCAGCGCGGCGCCACCGGGGGTCAGCTCCGGCTCTACCCGACGGGGTGGCGCGATCCGGTCATCGTCGCGCTCGGCCTCGCCCAGGTCGCCCGCGAGCGGGGGGACGCGCGCCGCGCCGCGGCCGTCTTTCGCGGCTGGGCGGACGCGCGCCTCGGCGCGGTGCAGAATTCTTTTGCGGCGGCGGCGCGCTTCGGGTTCTGATCTCGTGAACCCAGCATGGAGGCACTCATGGTCCTGATCCCGCTCCTGGTCGCTTGCGGCGGCTCCCCCGGCTTCGGCGAAAACCTCATCCCCACCAAGGAGAAGGTCGAGATCAACCTGCCGGACGCGGCGGCGGCCAAGTCCCCGTCGGACCCGACCGACTTCGCGCAGTACTACAAGGACACCCGCGCCGTGACGGAGAGCGTCAACGGCCTCATCGCCGGCGTGCTCGGCACGGTGTGGCTCGTGGTCAACACCCAGACCCCCGCGTGGTCCGACGACACCGAGACGAAGGCCGTCTGGGGGCCCTACAAGGACAGCGGCCTCGACCCGGTCGAGACCGGCGTCTACGTCGAGCGCCTCGAGGACGACTCGTACGCGTGGGCGGTCTTCTTCGTCCCGAACGGCGGCACGGTCGAGTCCGACGCGGTGCCCGTGATCGCGGGCGAGGTCGACGCGGGGGCGACGCCCGACGTCGCGTCCGGCCGCTTCGCCATCGACTTCGCGACCGCGCACGAGATGGACCCGGCGTGGACGCAGGTCGGGACGTTCTACGTCGACTATTCCTACGACGAGGCGGGTGTGTCCGCCACGGCCGGGGCCGAAGCGTACGGCTGGGAGGGGCTCCCCCTCGTCAACGCGGTGTACGCCTACGACCAGGACTACGCAGGCGGCGGCGAGATGGACCTCGCCTACGAGTCCGACGTGAACCTCACCGGCGTCGCGGAGATCGTGACGCTCAAGTCCCGTTGGCAGCCGGACGGCGTCGGCCGCGGCGACGCGCAGATCGTCGGCGGCGACCTCGGCGCCGACGTGGTGTCGGCCAGTGAGTGCTGGGGAACGGACTTCAAGACGGCGTTCTGGACCGACAGCATCGGGTGGTACGAGGTCGTGGGCGACGAGTCGGCGTGCGGCTACGCCGAGGCCGCCTACGCCTCCGAGGCGGACTTCGACGCGCTCGAGTAGCCCGCGCGGGCGGTTCGTTCAGAGCGTGCGGAGGAACGCCTCGAGATCGGCGAGCTCGGCCTCCGTGAACGCGGATGTGTCGCCCATCGCGCCGGTGCGGGTCTCTTCGAGCACGTCGCGCAGGGTCGCCGCGTGGCCGTCGTGGAAATACGGCGCCGTGGCGGCGATCCCCACCAGGGCGGGCGTGTCCACGGCGTCGAGCTCGAACATCGCGTGCGACCGCCGATCCGTGTATCGCTCGCCGCTGTGGCAGCGCGCGCACCCGGCGTCGGGGCGCTCGAACAGGAGCCGCCCCCGCTCGGTCGCCTCGGTCGACGCGCCCTTCGCGGGGTGGTCGATCTCCGGAGATGCATCGAGGTAGGCGGCGATCGCCGCGAAGTCGGCCTCCGTCCCCCCGACTCCGCCCAGCCGCTCCTGGCTGGTCAGCCGGGCCTCTTCCGCCACGGTCGGTACCTCCGCGACCCAGGTGACGGGCGTCGTGAGCGAGATGCGCCCCGCGAGGGCGGGGGTCTGGAAGGTGCCGGTGTCGACCGGCCACGTCATGCCGTCGTTGCGCCCTTCGAAGTGGCACGCGGAGCACGAGAGGCCTGTGCTCGGCAGCGTGATGCGCGGGTTGTTCGCGGCGTAGAACAAGGAGCGGCCGAGCTCGATCTGCGGGTCGAGACGCGCGTCGGTGAGCGGAACCGCCGAACCCGCCGCGAAGGGCTCCTCCGACACCGTGCCGGGCGCGAGGGCGTCGAGGGCGGCGCCGAGCGTGTCGAGGTCGACCGGCGTGAGCGCGCGGTCGAGGAACGCCTGGACCCAGAGACCGCCGTCCTGCGCGATCTCCACGCGGCGCGGTCCGCCCGGCACCGACACGGCGACCGTGGGCGCCACCGTGAACCCGCCGAGCCCGGTCGCCCAGCGTGTCGGGGTCGGATCGAGCGCCAGCACGTGGTCGCTCGACTCCGCGGTGGCCAGCAGCCAGCCGTCGGCGAAGCGTGCGCTCGACAAGTAGCCACGTACGACCTCGTCTTCGTGCACAGCGCTCCACGCCTCGCCGTACAACACGGTGTCGACGGACCCGGCCGGGCGGCCCGAGGCGTCGACGTCGAGGAGCGCGATGCCCGGGTTGTTCGGCGACAAGCCGAGCCCGAGGGTGGCGTACTCCGCCGCCTGGTCCCCATGGCGACCCCCCGGGGCCGACACGTCGTCGACCCAGAGCCCGGGAATGGCGAGGCGAGTCCCGTCCTCGTCGAACGCGGGGTCGCCGGTCAAGCGGCGCGCGAACGGCGCGTCCCCTGTTCGAGACGCACCGATCAACGTCGGAAACTCGACGGGAGCCGGCGTCGGTTCGTCGTCCGTCAGGTCGATCCACGACACGCCGCCGCCCACCGCCGCGGCGACGTACAGGGCCTCTCCGCTCCGGTGCAACGCCAGCCAGGAAGGACGCCCGGCGACCGCAAACGTCCTCACCGGCTCCAGCGCCCCGTCGAGCTCGACGACCTCGTCCTGGGTCGACAGCGCGACCCAGGCCCGCGCACCGTCGGCACGGGCCACGACGCCGAGGGGCTCGCTGCCGGTGGCGACGCGGTCCACCTCCACGAGCGCCCCCTGATCGAGCGCCAGCACCGCGAGCGCGCGCTCGGCGCGCAGGGTGACCACCCACCGATCCCCCATGCGCGCCACCCGGGTGGGTTGCCCGCCGATCTGGAGCGCGCGGGTCGTCCCGGACGCCGGGTCGAAGTGCGCGACGACGCCCTCGTCGGGGAACGAGACCACGGGCCCGTCGTCGCTCGTCAGCGCGCTCTCCAGCGTGAAATCATCGTGACGCGTTTCCGTACACCCGAGCGATGTGATGACCACCCCGCACGATACGACGTGCCATCTCGACGGCGGGCGCCACCGCGTGGACAGGGACATTCCCTGATGCTACCGCCCACGGCGGCACGCTGTCGAGGCCCGCGCCGTGGGCGGGCGCCGTTTGTTGATACGCGCGCAGTCGGAGGGTGCGTGTCCACCGATCAGCCCAAGAACCCGCTTCACGGCGTCACGCTCGCCCAGATCCTCGACGAGCTCGTCGCGGCTCGAGGGTGGGACGAGCTGGCCCGACAGGTGCGCGTACAGTGCTTCGCGCAGGATCCGAGCGTCGCGTCGAGCCTGAAGTTCCTGCGGC
Organism: Klebsiella pneumoniae; assembly: GCA_945862325.1. Lineage (GTDB taxonomy): Bacteria > Myxococcota_A > UBA796 > UBA796 > SXON01 > CAMAXZ01. Next base: position 7,717 of record CAMAXZ010000079.1, on the reverse strand, counting down.
GCACCCCGTGGGCGCGCGAGAAGCTCGAGAGCTATTACCTCTGGCATCTCCGCGATCTTCGTCGACGCGGCCCCGCCGACGCCGACCCGGCGGGCGGCGGCTCCGCCGGATAACGGCGGCGGATGATGCTCCTCTCGCTCCTCCTCGCCTGCGCCGACGCCGAGACCTGCCAGTCCGACCAGGGCGATGCCCGCGTGTGCGTGTTCATGGACGCGGACTCCGTCACCGGCGTTGCGGGCGCCTATGTCGGCTTTCGGGCGGCCGGCGACGAGCAGTGGATCGACACCGTCGCCGACGCCGAGGGCTGCGCGGTGTTGGCGGTCGTCGCGGGGGAGTACGAGGTCCGTGCCGACGACTCCACGCGCTCCTGCACCACCGACGCCCGAACCATCGTCGTCACCGCGTGCGAGACGACAGAGCTCGTCGTCGACGATGTCGCCCAGTGGTGCGTCGACGGCTGATGGCGTGACGCTCATGCGCTGCGCTCCGGTTGGGCGGAACGGCGGGCCGCGAGGCGGAGGGGCGCTCGGTCGGACGGTGCTGCCTCCCGCACGTGCGCACGCCGCCCATGACCACGAAATTGGGCCCCGGATGGAGGGCCCCCGCGCACTCCCTGTTTGGTGCGGTTACCAGACCCGCTATCAGTCGGGGCCACATGTGTGCACTCGATTGGACGTCATCGGGGCAGAGCGGTTCTCGAGTGCGCGTGGTGGATGGAGCCCGGCACTCCTTGACTGCCATGAGGTGGGCCAGGTAGTCCCCTGAAGAGCCCAGGCGTACCCGACGGAAGGCGATCACACGGTCCGTGACGACGTCGTAGGCGTGAGCGCATCGCAAGTGGTGAACGACACGGCAGCCAAAAAGGTTTTCGGAACTAAGTTTATCTCCGCGCCGAGCACGCGTTACACTTTCGACGAACCCGGGGCCACTCCCCGGTTGGAGGTTCTTTGCTCAAACACTATGGGTACGTGCCGCTTGCGGTGTTCCTCTGCGGTCTCGTGGTGGCCGCCGTCACTACTTCGAGCGCGTCGGCGAAGGCGCGGTCGTTGGCCTTCAACTCGGAACGGGTCGACGAGTGGCCGGCGGGAGCGGGCTTGCGCTGGTCGTGGCCGGAGCTCGGCGTGTGGAGCGCCTCGCCGTGGGGCTGGCAACGGTTCGATCGAGTCGACGAGTTCGGGGTTGCTGACGGTTCCTGGACCGTCAGGCCCCCGGACGACATGGCCGCTCAACTCCTCACGCCCGCCCAGCTCGCGTGGTGCGAGAGGGCGTTCGAACGCGGCGCGACCTCGTGCGCGGTGACAACCGAGGGCCTGGAGGTGTCACTGAGCGATCTCGGCGTGCGATTGACGCTGCAACCGTCGAAGCTTCGCGCGCTCTTGGCCACCGCGGATCCGAGCGCCACCCGGGCCGTCGGGACGACCGTGGAGTGGATCGAGGGCAAGAATGGTCGGATGGATCTCGGTTTCGATGTCGGACAGATGAAGAAGTTCCCGAAGCGTGACGCGGAGTAGCCCCCGCCGGGCTCAGGCGGCTTTTGCCGGCCCCCCGGGGCGTCCCGAGCGTGGCGATCACGCTGCACGGCGTCGTGGCGCGCATCTACGGCCCGAGCGCGGCACGGCGGCCTTCAAGAGCCAGGCGGTGTTCCAGACGACGTCGGACGGCAAGACGTGGGACAACCCCGTCGCGCTCGACACGGCCGCGGTCGCCGGCAACCGGGTGTTCACGACGAACTGGTCGAACGCGCCGAACAGCTTCAAGCGCGGGGTGCGTCGGCGTGTTCGCCAGTCAGGACGCCGTCGACACGGTGCAGATCGCGCGGGTGTCCCTCGCCATCGACTTCCAGATGGTGGGCTGAGCGATGCCGCGGTTGTATGATCCGAACGCGTCCCTGCGGGCGTTGAATGTGTTGTCGAACGCCAGTCCGGAAGTGAAACAGTCGTTGCTGGGAACGTTCACGGCGCCGGAGCGCATTACTCGTGAATGTAAGGAGAGCTGGCGGCCGGCGACCGACTCTGAATGTTACGGATACAATAGGGGCGCTTGCGTGATTTCGCATGGCAAAATCGAGGTCGAAGAGTGTAGCGGAGTATGCTACTGTCATCAGCGCGACGGCGAGTGCAAGCCCCTCGAGCGCATCTGATGTACGAAGCGCGTGCCGACCGGGATCCCCTCCGTGGTTTGCGTCTGCGCGCGCTACGGCATCGGTTGAGCGCGGCGTTCTTGGGGGTGTCGCTGGTCGTTGCTGTATTCTGTGCCGGTGTTCTCCGGCCGCTCGGCGCTGGAGACGGCGCGACCCGCGAACTCGCCGCGCCGCATGGGCCGCCGACTCCCGCGGTCGAGGGCCGAGGCGCCCAGGTCGCGTCGGCCCACCACGGGGACCGCTCTTCTGGACCCTCGGATCGCGAGAGACTGGTCGCCGCCGCGGAGGCACACGCAGCGCACCCCCCCGACTACGACTACTCGCCAGGACCTCCGCCGATCATGTTCGGTTACGAGCTGCGCCTGCAACCCGGTCCCTACACGTGCACACGTTTCGACGTGCTCAATGGCAAGAGCTTCGCCCCGTTGGGGGACGAGCCGCCGGGGTGGGGCAATCACTGGGGGCCGGAGACCCCGTTCGGGGACATCCGAGTAGGAGCGGGGTATCTGCAGTGCGCGTGGTGGGCGGAGCCGGGAGACATGTTGCCGAGACTCGCGTGTCAGGTAAACCGATTGACAGACATGCGTCCGTGGCTGACCGAGTGCAACGCGGTCGGGCAGGTCGTTTCGCCCGACTGGTCCGGGCCGTGACGGCGCCTTGCTGTCCCGGACGAGCACGACCGTCCTGCGCGGCGCGCAATGTGCTTCGGGATGACGGCTGACTCCTCTCGCCGCCCTCCCCCACCCGTCACCGCAGCCAGACGTCGAGCGTCCCCGGCAGCACGCCATCGGCCTGCAATCGAGGTTGAAGGGCCCTTGCCTCGTCGACGCGACCAAGCGCGGCGAGGGCGGCGGCCCGGTCGGCGAGGGGCGCGTCGTCTGGCCAGCGCGCATACAGGCGCTCGGCGTCCGCCCAACGTCGGTGGCGCAGGAGGGCCGCCGCGAGCGCGAGGTCGCGGGCACGGTCGGGCGCCGCGACCCCGAACGAAAGGCTGATGGGCGGCGGCGGGTCGAGGGAAACGCGCGTGATGCGGGGCTCGTCGCTCGCCATGTAGAGCGTACGCCCCTGAAAGACGAGGTGGGAGCTCTCGCCCCCGGCAGACGTGATCGTACCGAACGGCGCGGCGTCTCCCGGCCACCACATCGTCACGTCGGCGTCGTTCGACGCGGCGATCGTGCCGTCCGCGGCGAACGCCGCACCGAGGCTCGCCCCGTCGTGCTCGAGCAGGGTCGGCGGAGTCGCGCCATCCGCGGGGTACACGCCGACGGTGCCGCTGGAGGTCGCCACGGCGAACCGCCTCCCGTCGGCGGACCAGTCCGCCCCATAGGCGGGGCCGGGCATCGACGTGTCTCGGCGCGTGAGGGTGAGGGACGGCAGGTCCCAGAGCGCCCAGGCGGCGTCGCCGTCGGCGCGCCCGGTGGCCACGACCGAGCGGCCGTCGGGGGAGAGGCGGACCCCCCACGCGCTCCGAAGCGCGCCTTCGAGCACTCCGACACGCTCGGCGCCGTCGGGCCCGTACACGCCGACCGTACCGTCGTCGAAGGACGCGACGAGGGCGGCGCGGCCCCAGTCGACGCCGTTCACGGGCCCCCGGGCCTCGGCGTGCTCGGCGACGGGCTGCCCGCTGAGCGTCCAGACGCGGAGGTGCCCGTCTCGGTCCGCGGCGGCGAGCTTCGAGCCGTCCGGGGACAACGCCAGGTCCCTCGTCCCCGCCGGCGCCGAAACGAACGACGCGACGCGGCGGCCGCTGCGCGCGTCCAACACCCGTACGGGGCCGCCGGGGACGCCCGGCGCCACCGCCACGAGGACACCGTCGGTCGACGCCCGCAGGGTCGACACGGGGCGACGCGCGCCCTCGCCGCCCTCGAGGTCGTGGTCCACCGGGGGCAGCCAGGAGTACAGCGCCGGTCGGCGCCCGCCCGTGGCGTACATGCCCAGCCCCGGCAGGGGCCGAATCGTCTCGTACCGCCGCGCGGCGGGCAGCGTCCACGTGCCCTGGGCCTCGCCCGTCGCCACGCTCCGCTCGGTGAGGAGATCGCCCTCGCGGGTGTAGACGTGGTCCGCGACGAATTCGGCGGACGGTGCAGGCGCGGCGCGCGACCAGCGCTCGCGGCGGGCGGCGAGATCGATCAGGGCGATCCCGTCGCGGCGTACGGTCAGCAGCGCGTCCCCCCGCGGGGAGAGAACGAGCTCTGCGGCTGACTCTTCGCGGTACAGGAGCGCGCCGGTCGCGGTGTCCCAGACGCCGACGGCCGCGCCACCGCTCGAGCTTCGGAGCCCACCCGCGACCCTCGAGCCGTCGTCGGACACCGCCTGGAGAGAGGCGTCCGCGAGGAGCGGGGTGACCGGCAGCCCCGTCGTGGCGTCGTAGCCGGACACCCCGGCGCCGGTCTCGACGAACACGCGGCCACTGACGGTGCGAACCTCGAACGTCGGCGTTCCAGCAGTGATGTGGACGGCGGGGGTGAGGCCGTCCGTGGTCCACTGCGCGGTGTGGACGACCCACGCGTCGCCGTCGGCGGGCGCGCGCCAGGTCACGCGAGGGCCGCCCTCGGCCCAGCCCGCGTCGATCCACGACATCGGTTGGGGCACCCGCGCCGACGCCACGGTCGAGCCGTCACGCGGGTCGACCCGGTACGCCGCGCCGTCCGACGCGAGGTACACGATGTCGGTGCCGGCCGGCGAGGGCCACACCCCTTCGATCGGGGCGTTCGTCGCGTCCCAGCGCATGACTGGCGACGGCAGGCGGTGCTCGATCCACGCCGCGGCGAACCGGGCCTTGCGCGGCACCACCTCCCCGGTCGCCGCGTAGGTCTCCATCGCGCGGACGAGGTCGGCCCGCGCCGCCGTGTCGAGGCCGGCGTCGGCGTGGAGGAGGGCGAGGGTGACGTCCCGATCGGCGACGTCGAGCCGCGCGCGGCGTTCGGCGGCCGCGGTGCGCGCCTCCTGGTCGCGGACGGTCACGACGTACGCCGTGAGCGTGGTGACGCTCGCCGCCACGAGGAGCACGGTCGCCGCGAGGGCCACGATCGCGGCCGGGCCGATCGCCGCGCGGTTCCGTTCGGCGAACTTCCTCGCGCGCCGCCAGCCCGTGTACGCGACCGCGCGCAGCTCCCGCCCCTCGAGCCAGGCCTGCACGTCGTCGCGCAGGGCGCGTACGCTCGGGTACCGGTCCGACGGCCGCACGCGCATCGCCCGCAGGCACACCGCCTCGAGCTCCGGCGAGAGGTCGGGGCGCACCTCGCGTGGCGGTGGGAACTCGCCCTTCACCACGCGCTGGAGCACGTCCGGACGCATCCGGAACGGCGGTTCGCCGGTAAGGAGCGTGTAGAGGATGGCGCCGAGCGAGTACTGATCCGACGCGGCGGTCGCCGGATCGCCCAACGCCTGCTCGGGCGACATCCACGTGGGCGTGCCGATCAGCGCGTCGTCCCGCGTCAGCTCGGGGTCGCCGCCGGGGGCCGGGCGCGCGCGGCCGGAGGCATCACGGTCGCCCACGCGCTTGGCGATCCCCCAGTCGAGAACGAGCACCTCGCCGTAGTCGCCCACCATGACGTTCGCGGGCTTGAGGTCCCGGTGGAGGACCTTCTGGCTGTGCGCGAAGGCGATCGCGTCACACACCTGGAGGAAGATCTGCAGCCGGCGGAGCTCGGAGAGGTCGGCGCGCCCAAGGGTGGCGAGGGACTGCCCGCGGACACGCTTCATCGTGTAGAACGGACGTCCGTCCTCGGTGATGCCGAGGTCGTACACCGGCACGATGTTCGGGTGCTCGAGCTGCGCCGTGATCTGCGCTTCGCGGATGAACCGCTCCGGCACGCTGTTGTCCCCGCCGTGGTCGTGCCGCAGCGTCTTGACAGCGACCATGCGCCGCAGCCGGCGATCCCACGCGGCGACGACGACGCCCATCCCGCCTCGGCCGATGACCTCGCTGTCGTCGTAGCGGCCGGGGTCGTGGCCGCCCGCCTCGGTGGGGCCCGCTTCGGTGGGGCCCGCTTCGGTGGGGCCCGCGGCTTCGTCGTCGAGCAGCGTCAGGTCGAACGGGTTCGCCGGCGGGCGATGCACGTCAAGCTCGGCCGTTCAGGCGCGCCTCGACGACCCTCGGGCCCGCAACCCCGGCCACGGCCGCGCTGACCGCCGCGGCGTCATGCCCGTCCACGACCCGCGCGTCGACCCCGAACCCACGCGCGATCGCCGCCGGCCCGCCGACGAGCTGGGTGGCGAAGGGGCCTGGAGTGGCCCACCAACCGACCACGAACACCACCGGCGCGCCGTGCAGGGCGGCGAGGTTGACGGCTTCGAACCAGGCGCCGTAGCTCACGCTGCCGGTGCCGCAGAACACCAGCGCAGGGTCGCCCGAGAGCGCGAGCCCGACCGCGATCGCCGCGCGCGCCGCCGGGCTCGGGCCCGGGGGGACGACGCGGAAGGGGCGGGACGCGTCGAGGCGCTCGGGGTCGCAGCCGCGCAGCAAGGCGCAGGCGCGCTCGCGGCGGCCAGGGAGGATCCAGGTCTTTCGAGAGACGCCGGCGACCGCTCCGGCCACGAGCGCCTCGAGCCCGCGCCCGTCGACGAGGCCGAGCTGCTCGTTCGCGACGCGCAACCGCGCGATGGCGTCCGCGAAGTCCGTGGCCGCGGGAGCGGCGCCGGCGAGCTCGGCGCCGGTCACGCGAGGTCCAGGAGCAGCGCCTCGGGCCGCTCGAGCAGGCGCTTGAGCGCGGAGACGAACCGAGCGGCCACCGCGCCGTCGATCACGCGGTGGTCGAAGCTCGGCGACAGGTAGAACATCGGGCGAACCTCGACCTTCCCGTCGATCGCGACGGGGCGGTCGTGGATCTGGTTGACGCCGAGGATGGCCACCTCGGGGTGGTTCAGGATCGGGGTGGCGAAGCGCCCGCCGATGTTGCCGACCGACGTGATCGTGAAGGTGCCGCCTTGCAGCTCGTCGATCCGCACCTTGTTCTCGCGGGTGCGCTTGGTGAGGTCGGCGACCTCGGCGGCGAGCTGCACGAGGCTCTTGCGGTCGACGTGCTTCACGACGGGCACGTACAGGCCGGCGTCGGTGTCCGTCGCGATGCCGATGTTGATGTCCCTCCGGACCACGAGGGTGAGGGACTCTTCTTCCATCACGGCGTTCACGGTGGGGAACTCGCGGAACACGACCGCGAGCGCCTTCATGATGAACGGCAGGTAGGTGAGCTTGACGCCGCGCGGGCCGGACAGCTCGTTGAGGGACGCCCGGAGCGCGACGAGACGCGAGGCGTCGACCTCGTCGACATAGGTGAAGTGCGGTGCGGTGCGGTAGGCCTGCACCATCTTCTCCGCGATCTTCCTGCGCAACCCGATGATCTTGATGCGCTCGTCGCCCTCCGCCGCCGTCGTTGCGACGACCGCGGGCGGCGCGACCACCGCCTCGGGGTACGCGACGAAAGCGTCGATGTCGGCGCGGGTCACCCGGCCGTCCTTGCCGGACCCGGCGACGGTGCCGATGTCGACGCCCGCGGCGCGGGCGGCGTGACGCACCGCCGGCGACGCGAGGGCCTTCCCGTTGGTGGGCGGCGGGGGCAGGCGCGCGGCGATGGG
>CAMAXZ010000078.1 GCA_945862325.1 Klebsiella pneumoniae | reverse complement strand
GGCCGGGGCGCCGCGCGGCTCGCGGACGTCCTCCTGCGTCTGAAGGTCGCGGAGCTCCGAACGGAGCCACCATCCGCCGCCCGACGCGCGGCCGCGCTCGCGACGCTCGAGGTGCATGCCGCCGCCGCGCGTGTGCGTGCGCTTGCCCTCGCGACCTCGAACGCCACGCACTACACGGTGCTGGGGTTGCGCGCGGATGCGGGCCCGTCGGCGATCGCGACGGAGGCCGACGCGCGCCTGAGGGAGCTGCGCGATCTCCCCGCCGCGCTCGATCCGGCCTCCGCTCGACGCGTGGCCCGTGTCCGGGAGCGCGTGCGCGAAGCCGCTCGGGTGCTCGGCGACCGGGAGCGACGCGCCGTCTACGACGCGTGGATCGCGCGCGACGCCGGCGCGGCGCCCACGGTGCCGCTCGAGGACCACGCCGTCCTGCTCGCCGAACGCGCCCGAGACCGCTTCCGGCGCGGCGAGTACGTGCTCGCCGCGGCGCTGCTCGCGCTCGCCGCGCAGCTCGAAGGGAAGGACGCCGATATCCTCGCCATGTTGGGCTGGTCGCGGCACCGGGCGTGCCCGGAGGACCCGACCGCCGGCGAAGCCGAGCTCCGCGCCGCCGTCACGCTCGACCCGAGCAACGAGGGCGCGCTCACCTGGTTGGCGCGGGTCCTGCTGGCGCGGGGCGACCGGGCAGGCGCTCGGCGCCTGCTGACGGACGCGCTCGCGGCGAACCACGAATATGCTCCGGCGCGAGAAGCCTTGCGCGAGGTTGACGAATGACGACGAACACCGGGGGCGCAGCGGCGCTCGACACCCTGCTCGCGGCCGTGTGCGAGCGGCGCACCGGCGCGCTGGAATGGACGGACGAACGGCGCCGTCGCCTCGTGTTCTTCGAGCGCGGAGAGCTCGTGCTCACCCAGTCGAACCTGCGCAGCGAGGCTGCCGACCGGGTCGACCCCCGCGCGACCGATCCCGACGGGGCGCTCGCGGCGCTCCGCATCGCGGCGCTCGTGGCGGAGCCGCGCGGCGCGGCGGTGTGGCACCCGGAGTCGCCCGCCCCAGGGCGCCAGCCCGCCGACGTGGTCGCGCTGCTGTGGGAGCTCGGCCCCGCGCTCCCGCAGCCCCCGGCGACCGCGCGCCCCGTCGTGTCCGACGACAGCGGGCGCCTCGGCCGGCTCCCGATCGGCGCGGAGCTGTGCGCCTACCTCTCCGACCTCGACGGCACGATCACCCTCGAGGACGTCGTGGCGTTCGCACCCGCGGATCCGGACGTCGTCTCTCGGGCGGTCGCGGTCGGCATGGCCGTGGGCGCCGTGCGCCTCGACGGCACGCGCGGGGCACGCGTGGTGAGCCGTCAGGCCGACGGCGGCGCGACATCGAGCGCGCCGACCCGGTCCGAGCCGCGAGCGCCGGCCGCGGCCGCCGCGGATCTCGACGACATCGCGAGCTTCATCAGCGACGAGCTCACGACCGCCCCCGCGCGCCCGGCGCCTCGCGACGCCGCCGCGCCGCGTCGCGACGCCCGACCGCTCGACGACGACGACGGCGAAGCGGCCACGGCGCTCGATCACGTCATCGCCCCGACGTTCGCCCGCGGCGCTCGGGAGCCCGCCACGCGCGTCACGGCGGACCCCGTCGCGGCGCGCTTCGGCCCCCTCGCGGCGCGCATCCGCGGCGCGAAGGACCACTTCGACGCCCTCGGGACTTCGTGGCAGGACGACGTCGAGACGCATCGCCGCGCCTACTTCACCCTCGCCCGGACCTTCCATCCGGATCAGACCGGCGACGCGCCCCCTTCGGTGCAGTCCGCGGCCGCGGAGCTGTTCGACCGGGTGCGCGCGGCGTGGGAGGTGCTCGCGGACGACGCCAAGCGCGAGGCGTACATCGCGCGCGTCGTCCGCGGCGAAAAGACCGAGGACGAGAAGGCGATGGACCGCGTGCGCCTGATCCTCGACGCCGAGGCCGACTTCAAGCGCGGGGTGGTCGAGCTGCAAGCCGGGCGGCTCGCCCAGGCCCACGAGCTGCTCGCGCGCGCCACCGCCGCGGTGCCCGAAGAGGCCGAATTCGAGGCGTACCACGTCTATACGTCGTTCAAGCTCGCTCGCGACGCCGCGGCCGCCGACGGCGCGTTCCAGCGCATGCGCGAGCTCGTGAAGGGCCTCGAGAAGAGCGACGGCGCATGGGTGCTCCTCGGGATGGCGGCGCGCGCGCGCGGTCAGGACAACGTGGCCCGCGCCGCCTTCGTGCAGGCATTGAAGATCAAGCCGGCGAACCCGGACGCCGTGCGCGAACTCAAGCGCATGGAGCGTGACGGAGGGGCGCCTCCGCCCGCCACCAAGGCCACCCCCGCGCCCACGAGCTTCTTCGGGCGCCTGTTCGGCGGCAAGAAGTAGAGGCGGCTAGCGGGCGTCGACGAACAGGGTCTCGATGCCCTCGGCCTTCGCCCAGCGCGCCACGCGATCGCTCTCGCTGCCGAAGAAGAACCGGGCGAGGAACGCCTCGGACGAGCGCTGCATCACGACCACGTCGTACGCGCCCTCTTGCGCGGCCCGACGCACCTCGGCCCCGTACTCCCCGACACACTCGCGCTGACGGGTCGCAAAGCCGCGCTCCTCGACCGCCCGGCGGGCCTCCTCGATGCGGCGCGTCGCGACACGCAAGTGCTCCTGGTACAGCAGGCTGGTGATCTCCTGCTGCGGCTGTGTGCCGAGAAACCCACTTCCTCCCACGGCCTTGTAGACGCGATCGAGGTCGTGCTGCTCGATGACGTAGAGGACGTCGAGCTCGACCGTGCGCCCGTCGGCGTCGGCGCGCGCCGCCTCGGCGACGGCGGCCTCCACGAGCGCGCGCGACCAACGGGTGGTGCTGGTCGCGAGCAAGATGCGCCAGGACGAGATGGACAACCTATCCTCCGACCAAGGGGAGCCCAACCAGAGGCCACACTCCCCACGCCACCAGCATGAGCACGCCAAGGCCGAGGATCGAAAGTACGATTCCCGGAATCACCGAATCGGCCGGGCGGAGGTACCCCGTGCCGAAGACCATGGCCATCGCGGGGGTGCTCATCGGCAACGAGAAGTCCAGGCCGGCGGCGATGGGGAGGAGGAGGGTCATCGCGCGTGCGTTGAGTCCGACCTCCGTCGCGAGGGTGAGGCACAGCGGGAGGAGCAAGGCGATGGCCGCCGCGTTGCTGACGAAGGCGGTGATGACGACGGTGAGCAGCGCGCACGCGAGCGCGATCGACCACGCGTCGAGCGACTGGATCGGCAGGTAGGCGTGCACGAGGAACGCGATGCCGCCCGTCTCCTGGACCGCGGCGGCGACGGCGATCGCGCCCCCGTACAGCAGCGCCACACCCCAGTTCACGAAGCGCTCGGTGTCCTCCCACTGGATCACCTGGGTCACGAACAGGCCCGCGGAGAAGAGGAGGGCGATCGTGCCGAGACCGTATTCGCGGCCGAACAGGACGAGGGACACCACCATGGCGACGAGGCCTCCCGCGGTGATCCACTCCGCGCGGCTGACGTCGCCCATCTCCCGCGCGCGCTCGTGAAGCTTGGCCACCGCCGGGGCGAGGTCGAGTCCGTCGGGCGGGTGGTACCAGCGAAGGATGAAGTAGGCCATCACGAGGCTGAGCACGGCGACGAGGGCGGTGCCGCTCGAGTACTCGAAGAAGCCGATCGGCGGGTGGACGAGCCCGTGCTGCGTGTTGTAGGCCTCGTACATGCCGGTCGCGAGCGACGCGCGCGCGCTCGACAACAACGACAGGTTGGACCCGCCGATCGTGCCCCAGGCCATGCTGAGGAGCAGGCGCCGAGCGAACCGGGACCCGGGCTCGAGCCCCAGGGCCCGCAGCGTCTCGACCATGATCGGCAGCAGCAGGGCGGCCACGGCGTGCGACACGACGACGGAGGTCATGCCGCCCGCCACCGCGAGCACGGCCCCGCACAACACGTCCTCGCTCCGAGACAAGCGTTGAAGCACGAAGAGCGTGATGCGGGTCGAGAGGCCGGTGCGGATCATCACGGCTGCGGAGATGAACGCGGCGATCACGAAGAACACGCTTTGATTGCCGAACAAGGCCACAGCCTCGTTCTTGTCGAGCACGCCGAGGATCGGCAGGAGCGACATGCCCAACAGCGACGTGACCGGCATCGCGACGGGGGTCGTGAGCCACCAGGTCATGCAGAGCGCCATCACCGCGAGCGCGCGCTGCGGCGGGCCGAGGAGCTCCGCGGGCACGGGTGCCCACAACAGCGTGCAGAACAACGCCGGGCCGACGAACAATCCGATGAGCGCGACGCGATTCACGGGTCCGCGGCGCATATCCGACGTGCACGCGCTTCCCCGTGCCGTCCGCTCATTTTCCGTTCGGTCCGCGTGCGATACGCCCCCCCGCGGAGTCAGGCATGACGCAGGGTCGCCACACCGAGAGCTTCGTCGACGTCCTGCGCACCCAGGCGCGGGAGGCCCTGACCCTGCTGCGAACGTCTCCAGGCGACAGCGACGTCGGCGAGGCCGCGGCCGGGCTCCTCCGACGGGCCCGGGACACCGCGCGACGGCTCGGTCTCGGCGCGCTGGCCGCCGCGGCGGATCGCGGCCTGGAAGCCGCCGCCGCGGCGGACTTCGAAGCGGTCGAGGGGCACGTGCAGGCGATGCTCGAGGCGTGTCGCGGGCTCGACGGGGTCGCCCCCGCCCTTCGCCCCCTCGTGGTCGTCGCGCAGACCGAGGCCGCCCCCGCGCGCAGCCGTCGCGACGGCATCGCCGCCGTGGTCGAGGTGGTCGACGGCGCGGACGAAGCCCTCAGGATGGCCCGCCTGGAGACCCCCGCCGCCCTGGTGCTGCCGTTCGACGCGTTCCCGGACCGCGCGTCGCTCCCGTCGGGCACCCCCGTGTTCGCCTTCGGGCCCGACGGCGACGACGACGCCCGCTCGCGTGCCGCGCACGCCGGAGCGATCGCCTACTTCCCGACGCCGCTCGACTTCCGCGACGTCCTGCCGCGGGTGCGCGAGCACCTCTGCGCGCCCCCGGGAGAACCCGGTCGGGTCCTCGTGCTCGACGGCCCGACCGCGGAGGGCATCGCCGCCGCCCTCCGCGCGCAGGGCCTCGAAGCCGAGGCCGCGCCGCGCGCCGACGTCTTGCGCGCCTTGCGGGACGTCGCGCCAGACCTCGTCGCGATCGTGGAGAACGACGAGGACGACGCGCGCGTGGCCCAGGTGCTGGCCTGCCATCATCGGTGGGGCGCGGTCCCCCGCGTGCGCCTGCGCGCCGCGGGCTTCGGCGACGGCGACGATCCCGTGCTCCACCTCGGAGATCCCGCCCTGGTCCTGCCCGCGCTGAAGCGCCTCGCCACGAGCGCGCGCCGCGTCACCCACCTGCAGCACCTCGACGCCGCCACCGGCGCCCTCTCGCGCCTCGCGTTCCTGGCCGCTGCCGATCGGGAGATCGCGGCGGTCCGCCGTACCCGCGTCCCGATGTCGGTGGCGCGCCTCGACGTCGACGACGTGTTCGTGCTTCGCGCGGCGCGCGGGGCGAGCGCGGTGCGCCGCGCCCTCGGCCTCCTCGCGGCCACCCTCCGCGCCCACCTCCGCGAGACCGACGTCGTGGGCCTCGTCGGCGACTCCGGCTTCGGCGCGCTGCTGCCGGCGTGCACCCTCGAGAACGCGCGCGCCCGCGTGCACGGGGCGGTGCACGCGTTCGCCCACCTCGCGGCCGAGTCCGGCCTCGACATCCGGGCCCGCGTCGGCACCGCCGACACCTTCGCCGGCGCGGAAGACTGCCTGCTTCGTGCCGACCGCGACCTGCTCCGCTCCCGCGGGAGGGAGGCGTGACCGAAGCGCGCATCTCCCCGGTCCGCCGATGGCTGATGTGGTGGTTCGGCCGCCCCGCCAACCCGTACGTCACCGTGAGCTTCTCGGTCGACGTCGCGCCGACCCTCCAGTGGCTCGACACCCTCAGCGCCCCGCGCCCCACCCTGCACCACGTGTTGATGGCGGCCGTGGGTCGCACGCTGCGCGAGTTCCCCGCCGCCAACGCGCGGGTGCTCGGGCGGCGCATCGTCCGGTTCGACCACGTCGGTGTCGTCATGCCGGTCAACCTGCTCGGTCACGCGGGCGAGGCGCGGCGCGAGGTCAGCCTCACGATCGTCGACCACGTCGATCGCCTCTCCGTCCGCGCGATCGCCGAAGCCACCCGAGAGGCGGTGAAGGGCGAGCGCACCGGGGCCCCTCAGCTCGGGCTCGTGCAGCAGCTCCTCAAGGTCGTCGAGAACGCTCCGCCGCGGGTCATCGACGCCACGTTCTCGGCGATCGACTTCGCGTCCCGGAGAGATCCCGTGGCGCGGCAGCTCCACGCGTGGATGCCCCTGACCACCGCCATCAGCAACGCGGGCGCGGCGTTCCGGAAGGGAGACGGCATGTGGTTCCGCGGCGCGGACATCGCGGTCCCGACGCGGCTCGTCGACCTCGGCACCTTCTGGGGTGTGTCCGCGATTCAGGACGAGGTCGTCGCGGTCGACGGGGTCCCCGTCGTGCGGCCGATCCTGCCGCTCGTCTTCCTCTTCGACCACCGCCTGATCGACGGCGTGATGGCGGCGCGCCTGCTCACCCGTTTCGGCGAACACCTGCGCGACCCCTCGACGTCGTTCGGCGCGGACGCCGACCGCGCGGCCTGAGCGGCGGGACGTCGTTCAGATCAGCTCGAACGCCCGAACCTTGGCCTCTCCGCGCAGCAGCTCCGCGCGGCACGACAGGCGCCACCCCGACGGGTGACCGGACGCGCGGAGCGTCGCGACCTCCCGCTCGTCCGGCGGGGCGAGGTTCTCCGCGCCTTCGAGCACCTCGACGCGGCACGTGCCGCAGGTGGAGTCCGCGCAGCCCGACGCGATGGGCTTGCGCATCTTGCCCGACACGGCGAGGAGACCGCTCCCCGCGGCCGCGGACGCCGACTGCTCGTCGCCCGACGGCCCCACGACCACGAGCTTCACGAGCTCGCGCTTCGCGGGCGCTTCCGCACCGGCGGGAGCAGAGGGTTGAACGCCGAACAACCGCATGACGCGGCGACGAATGCCAAAGGGGGTGCCCATGCGGCGTCGCTAACGCCCGGCTCCCGCGCCGCCGAGCATCAAACCGCCGAACGCGAGGGCGATCGTACCGAGCGCCGCCGCCGCCGCCGCGCGACCGCCGAGCGGCCCCGCGGGGTGTGTGATCCGTTGATCGAGCACGGCGCCGAGCGCGGCGCCGGTCAGGAGCCCGCCGAAGTGCGCGGGGTTGTCGACGAACGGGAGCAGGAGCCCGATCCCGAGGTTCAGGCCGACCCAGGGCCAGAGGTTTCGGCTGAACACCGCGCGCAGCTCCGGGGCGAGCGAGCGCCCGTGCCGCAACCCGAACGCGCCGAGCCCACCCATCAGCCCGAAGATGCCGCCGCTCGCGCCGATGCTGAGCGACGCCGGCCCGAGCTGGCTCGCGAGGTTGCCGCCCACGACCGACGCGACGAACACCCAGAGCGCGCGTCCGGGGCCCCAAACCGCCTCGGCGAGGCCACCGAGCCCCGCGAGGGCGACGCTGTTCACGACGAGGTGCAGGAGATCACCGTGGAGGAAGCCGGCGGTGACGAGCCTCCACACCTCGCCGTCGGCGACGAGCGCGCGGTCGCGCCCCCCGAGGGCGCGGAGGGCCTCGTCGCTCCGCGCCCCGAGGATCGCCGCCCACAATGGCCGGCGCCGCGCGTCGAGGGCCGCGCCCGCGGCGTGCAGGGCAGCGAAGCTCACCAACAAGGCCACGCGCGGCCCGTACGGCGAGTAGCCGTCCCAGAACCGGCGATCCGCCCGCTTCCACGCCTTCAGCCGCGCCGCGTCCGCGCGCGTCAGGAGGATGGGATCCCGGTCGCTCATCGCACGCGCCAGATCGTGGCGGCCTCGAGCGGCGCGCGCCGCCAGCCGAGCGGCATGACGCCAAGGGTCTCGGCGTGCAGGCTCACGTCGTGGGCCGCGTCCACCACGCGCACGCGGAACAGGTCGCGACTCTCGACGAGGTCGATCGGCTCCCACGCGTCGACGGGCACCGTGCCCGGGCTCGCGTTCTCGGCCACGATGACGACAGTGCCGGCGGCCAGGGTCTCCCCCGGGCGGTACCGCGTCCAGCCCGAGCGCTCCATCGCCGCGCGGAAGCTCCACTCTCCCGCGAAGCGGCCCGGTGGTTCGCCGCGCTCCTCGACCCGGGCCACCGCGGACCGGGCGACCTCGTCGCCCGCGGCCGCGAAGCGCGCGTCCGCCACCGCGACGACGCCGCCGACGACCGCGCTGATGAGGATCGACGCGCGCACCATCGCCTTTCCGCCGCGCACCTCTTCGGCGGCCCGCACGAGCAACAGCGCCGCCGGGGCCGAAGCCGGCAGCAGGTAGCGCGCGGACGCGTAGTTGTGTCCGAACGTCACCCCGAGAAACACGGCCACGAGCCACGCACCGAGGAGGAACGCGTCGTCGCGGTCGCCCTTTCGCCGGTGTCCGCGCGACGCGGCCGCCGCGATCAGGCCGCGCGCGAACAGTGTCCCGCCGAGCGCCGTCAGCGCAAGGAGCCCGGTGTTCTCTCCGACCCCGAGGCCCGCGGGGCGCGCCCACGCCAGCGCCGCCACGGCGAGGCCGAGCCCGACCGCGCCGAGCGTCGGCCGCGCGACCACCAAGGCGAGCGGGAGCGGCAGCAGCGCCGCGCGGGCGAGCGTGCCGAGCAGGCGGGGCGCCAACGGTCCTGCCTCGATCTCCCCTCGTCGTAGCCACACCTCGAGGAGATGCACCCGGCCGTGCGCGACGAACACCGCGGCCTCGACCGCCACGAACACCCCGAGGGCCAAGGCCGCCGCGGCCGCCCCGCGGCGCCGCCGCAGCGCGTGCAGCGCGAGCGGCGCCGCGACCATCAGCATGGAGTACTTCGTCGCGAGCGCCAGCCCGATCAGCGCCCCGGCGGCGAGCTGCCAACGGGCGTCCGTGGCCTCCTCGCGCTGCCCCTCGCGCCACGCCGCCACCGCGGCGGTCGCCAAGGCGCACGCCGGCAAGTCGATCATCAGCGAATCGTGCAACCCGAGCAGCACCGTCGTGCTCGCGAGCCACACGCCGGCCGCGAGCCCGGGGTGATGGCACGTGGCCGCGGCGAGCCGCGCGACGGCCCAGGCGTACAGCGCCACGAAGGGCGCGCCGGCGAGCACCCGGACCAGCCAAAGGCTGTCGGCGAGCGGCGCGAACAGCGCCATCCAGGCGAGGTGCAGCGGAGGGTGCGCGTACACGAAGCCGTCGGTCGCGTCCCACGGCGGCCAGGCGCGTGCCCACGCGTACGGGCGCGTGGGGTCGAAGCGCGCGGCGATCCACAGGTAGCTCTCTTCGTCGAGCGCGAGGTGCTTCCCGAGGAACGGGAGGCAGGTCGCCAGGGCCGCGAGCACCAGCCAGAGGGGGGTCGCCGGCGGGCGCCGCTTGCTCACGCCCCGAGGAACCGTGCGAACTGCATGTACGACGCTTCGAGCAGGTCGATCTCCGCGTACTCCCCGGCCTGGTGCGCCTGCGCCGAAAGCCCAGGACCGAGGTTGATCGCGGGGATCCCGGCGGCGCCTAGGCGGGCCACGTCGGTCCACGCCTGCTTCGGCGCGACGGCGTTGCCGTTCATCGTGAGAAACCGCTGCAAATGCGCGTTGTCCCGCACCAGGGGACCGCTCGGGGCCGCCTCGGCGACGCGGACCTCCGCGCCATCCCCGACGAAGGCCCGCAGCTCCGCCACGGCAGCGTCGAGCGCCCGGCCCGGCGCGAACCGGTAGTTCAGGTTCAGCTCGAACCGCTCCGGGATGACGTTCCGGGCGGTGCCGCCCGACGCCAGCGTCGCGCTGATGACCTCGCGGTACACGAAGCCGTCGCGTTCGACGTCGTGGGGCGCCCGTTCGGCGAGCCGCCGCAAGAGGTCCGCGGCGAGGTGGATCGCGTTCTCCCCCTGCCAGGGCCGGGCGCTGTGGGCGGAACGACCGTGAAACACGACCGTCGCGTGGATCGTGCCGAGGCACCCGAGCTGCACGACGTTGTCGGAGGGCTCGAGGCACACCGCGAGCGCGGCCTCGCCCAGCCACGGCGCCGCGTCGAGCACCGGGCCGAGCCCGCTCGAGATCCACGGGCCCTCCTCGGCGTCGTAGAACACGAACCCCAGGTCGTACCGAGGAGATTCCAGCACCCCGCGACCGATGTCCTCCGCGAGGGCGAGCATCACCGCGAGCCCGCCCTTCATGTCGGACGCGCCGACGCCGTAGATGCGCCCGCCGTCGCGGCGCGGTGGGGGCTCGCCGGGCTTCGGCGGGACGGTGTCGGTGTGGCCGACGAGGAGCAGCAGCGGACGGGCGCCCACCCCGACGCGCGCGACCACGCTGTGCCCGATCCGCTGAGGCGAAACTCCACATGTGGACAAACGGCCACACACGTGCGCGGCCATGGCGGCCTCGTCGCCGGTGACGCTGGGGATCGCGCAAAGCCGGAGCGTGTCCGCGGCGAGGCGATCGGCGAGCGCCTCAGACCGCGACACCGTGCTCCCGCAGCGCGCCCTCGAGCGAGGTCTTTCGATCGGTCGAGGCCGTGCGCCGGCCCACGATGAGCGCGCACGGAAGGCCGTACTCGCCCGCGGGAAAGGCCCGCGTGCGCACGCCCGGCACGACCACCGACCGCGCCGGGACGCGACCGACGTACCGCACCTCTTCAGGCCCGGTCACGTCGAGGATCGGCGTGCTCGCCGTGAGGACCACGTTCGCGCCGATGACCGCTTCCTCCTCGATGATCACACCCTCGACGATCACCGCCCGGCTCCCGACGAACGCGCCGTCTTCGACGATGACCGGGCGCGCCGACGCCGGTTCGAGCACACCGCCGATGCCGACGCCGCCCGAGAGGTGGACGTTCCGGCCGATCTGCGCGCAGGAACCCACGGTCGCCCACGTGTCGACCATCGTGCCCGCGCCGACCCACGCCCCGATGTTCACGTACGCGGGCATCACGATCGCGCCGCGCTCCACGAACGCGCCACGGCGCACGGTGCCCGGCGGCACGACGCGCACCCCCGCCTCGGCGAGCCCCTGCTTCACCGGGATCTTGTCGTGGAACGCGAGGGGGCCCACGACGTGCTCCTCCATCCGCGCCAGGCGGAAGTAGGCGAGGATCGCCTGCTTCACCCATGCGTGGACCACCCACTCGCCGTCGCGCTTCTCGGCCACGCGCACCCGTCCGACGTCCAACGCCGCGATCGTCGCTTCGACCGCCTCCGCGTCTCCGGCTTCCACACCCGCCTTCAGCTCGTCGTTCGTCACGCTCGTCCTCCCGTCTCGATCTGCCGCCAGGCCTCCACCGCGACGCGGCAGGTGGCCGGGTCCGGAACGAGCGCGACCCGGATGTAACCGTCACCGGAGCGGCCGATCGCGAAGGCGCTCCCCGGGTAGGTGAGGATGCCGGCGGCGAGGAGATGCTCGGCGTACGCCTGCCCCGAGAGGCCGCGGGGCGCGCGGACCCACAGGTAGAAGCTCGCGTCGCTCGCGCGGACCTCGAGGCCCACGGACGAGAAGAAATCCAGCAGGATCGAACGCTTCTCGCGGAAGATCGCGCGGCGCACGTCGGCGTGGGCGTCGTCGGACCACGCCACGGCCGCCGCGGCGTTCACGAAGTCCTGGGGCGCGAGGCCCGGGTTGGACCGAAGGGTGCGCAGACGCGCCATGACGTCCGGGTCTCCGGCGATCATCCCGGTCCGGTAGCCCGTCATGCCGCTGCGCTTCGACAGGCTGAACACCGCCACCACACCTTCCTGGGACGGCGCGACCTCGAGGATCGACGGCGGAGGCGCGTCGAACCACGTGTCCGCGTAGCACTCGTCGCTCGCGAGCAGGATGTCGTGCTTCCGGCAGAGCTCCCAGGTGCGGCTCAGGTCGTCGCGCGACAGCACGGCGCCCGTGGGGTTGTGCGGCGAGTTAATCCACAAGAGCCGCGTGCGGGCGAGCACCTCGTCGGGCAGCTCCCACGGACGCTGCACGAAGTCGCCCTCGAGGACCTGGGCGATCGGCTCCGCGCCCGCGAACACGGCGCTTCGGTGGTACACCGAGTAGCCGGGGTCGGGGTACACGACGCCGCGGTCGGGCGCGGCCGGGTCGATCACGAGCAACGGCAGGTGAAAGATGGCTTCCTTACTGCCGGAGCTCGGGAGCACCTGAGTGTCGGGGTTCAGCGTGACGCCGAAGCGCCGCCGCGCCCAACCGGCGAACGCCGTGCGCACCGCGGGGTCGCCGACGACGCTGGGGTAGCGGCAGTTGTCAGGGATCGACGTGCACAACCGCTCCTTGACGAAGGACGGCGCCGGCTCCGTCGGGTCGCCCGTGCCGAAGTCGTACACCGTGCGCCCTTCGGCGAGCATCCGGTCGCGGATACGGTCCAAGGCGACGGTGGGGTAGGTCGGGAGACTGGAAAGGACCGGGTTGTACCGCACGGCCGCAACGTAGCGCGTCGCCGGGGACCATCTACGGTGGGAACGGTTACGCGCGCGAGATGCAGTTTCGCGAAGCCTTCGACATCTCCCACGCGATCGAGGCGGGCTGGGGCGCCATCCAACGCAATCCCGCCGGCATGTTGGTCGGCGGCGTGATGGTCGGGCTCGCCGACAGCTGCAGCCGCGCGGGCTCCGGCACCGGCAGCGGGAGCGACGACGCCCCGCCCGACCTCGCGGCGCTCCTCGCCGCCATCGACCTCGTGTTCATCGTCGTGGGCCTCGCCGTCGCGATGGTGGCCACGGTCGTGTGGTGCCTCCTGTACCCGGGGTGGCTGCGGATGCACCGGGCGATCGCGGAGGACACCCCGTCCGACCTCGGCATCCTCGTCAGCGTCGACCGCTTCCTCCCGCTGTTGGGCTGGGTGATCCTGAAGGGTGTCATCACGCTGATCGCGCTTGGCGGCGGGGCGTTGCCGGGCGCGCTCGTCGGGGTCGTCCTCTACCAGATCACGGAGCCGTGGATCGCCCTGGTGGCCTTCCTCGTGCTCTGGCTGTTGGTGGCGGTGCCGTTCGTGGCCTGGCTCGCCGCGGGCATGGCGTTGACCGAGCGGGCGATCGTGTACGACGGGATGGGACCGATCGACGCCCTCGGGCGGTCGTGGGAGCTCACGGCCGGCCAGCGCGTGTGGGTGATCCTCTACGCCTTCGTGCTCGGGATCGTGCGCTCCATGGGCCTGCTCGCGTGCTGCGTCGGCGTCTTCGTCACCGGCGCCGCGATGGACTACGCGTGGTCCGAGAGCTACCTCGCGCTCACGACGGGCCAACGCAAGCCGGTGATGACGTGATCGCCCTCCTGTTCCTCGCGTGCGATCTCAGCGCCGCCCCGGGCCCCGCCGACGCCCCCGAGGTGATCTTCGAGGTCCCTCCGGGCGCGACCGCGCGTGGCCTCGCCGACGAGCTCGACGCGGCGGGGCTCGTGCAGGACGCCTGGCGATGGGAGTGGTTCCTGCGCGGCGGGGCGGACGGCAGCTGCCTGAAGGCGGGGCCCCACCGCGTCTCCGCCGCCATGGACGCCCCCGCGCTCCTCCGCGCCTTGTGTGGCCCGCCGGTCCCCAAGGACGAGCCCTTCACCGTCGTCGAGGGGTGGCGCATCCGCGAGATCGACGCGGCCCTCGCCGCGAAGGGGTGGATCGAGGCGGGTGAGTACGCGGCCGCTGCCTCGAGCGGCGCCGGGTACGCCGCGCCGTACCCCCTCCCGGAAGGGGTCCTCGAAGGCTACCTCTTCCCCGAGACGTACCGGGTCGAGCCGGACGGCTTCGACCCACGGGCCTTCGTACAGCGTCAGTTGGACACCTTCGGACAACGCTTCTGGGTGACCCAACAAGGCGCGCTGGGGTCACGCACGCTCCACGACGTCGTCGTGATGGCGAGCCTGCTGGAGCGTGAGGAGCCCCTCCCCACCAACCGCCCCCTCGTCGCCGGGATCCTGTGGAAGCGCCTCGACAGCGGCTGGAACCTCGGCGTCGACGCCACGAGCCGGTACACCCTCGACGACTGGAACGACCGCCGCTCCTTCCTCAACAAGCTGCGTGACCCCGACGATCCCTGGAACACCCGACTCCGGCGAGGTCTCCCGCCGACAGCCATCGGGAACCCCGGGGCGGTGGCGCTCGCGGCGGCGTGCAGCCCCGTCCAGAGCGACTACTGGTACTACCTGCACGACGCGACGCAGACGATCCGTCCGTCGAAGACCGAGGCGGAGCACGAAGCGAAGCGCAAGACCTACGACGTGTGGTGACATGATCCCCCTGCTCCTCGCCGTGGCTTGCGCCGCCCCCGACGACACCTCCGACACCGCCGCGCCGGGACACACCGACGACACCGACGACACCGACGAGCCGGTCGCGGACGGTTGCCGCGCGACCCCCGGCGACGCGGATCGTCCGCGCGCCCTCGTCGTCAGCTTTCCGTACACCTCCGACGGCGGCGCCGCGACCGCCTGGGAGGTGCTGTCGCTCGGCACCGACGGGTCGATCTCCCGGGCGGGCCTCCGCTATTCGATGGGTCGCGCGTACGGCGGCGTGGTGGCCCTGTCGCCCGACGGCAGCCTCGGCGTCGCCGTGCAGGACGACGGTTCGCTCGGGGTGTTCACCCTCGACGACGCGCTCCGGCCCACGGTGGTGGAGGAGGCCTGGAGCGCCGACGGCGCCTTCTACGCGGGCGAAGTCGTGTTCGACCCGAGCGGCGAGCGCGCGTGGGTGCTCGACGGCAACTGGCAGAACAACGGCGGGGGCGTCTACGAGGTCGCCTTCGATTGCGCCTCGGGCGCACCCACCCTCGTCGGGCAGCGCCTCCGCACCAAGCTCCTGGCCGGCCTGTTTCCCCGCGGCCCCGGCGCGGTGCTGGTCGCGGCCGGCGTCGAGGGCGAGGAAGGGGGCGACGTGTGGTGGGTCGACGGATGGCCCGACGCGCCGACAGCGGGCGCGCGCGCGCGTTTGTTCGACTACGAAGGGGCGCTCTACGGCAGCGCGGCGATGGTGGGCGACACCGTGCTCGTCGGCGACAACAGCAGCTTCGCCGACGAGGCGAACCGTGTCGCCGCGGCGGCCGTCACGGACGAGGGCACGTTCACCGTGGGAGACTCGGCGTCGGTCCTCGATCCGTACGCCCTCGGCGCGAGCCCCGACGGTGATGCGGCGCTGGTGTCCAGCGGCTTCGGCGACGCCCTGTACGTGCTACGGGTCGCGCGCGGGGGGATCGTGGACGCGACTCCGGTCGCCGTCACCGACGCGGTCGCGCTGCCGGGCGCGATGGTGGTCGTCACACGCGGTTCGCTCCGCGGCCTCGCGCTCGTGAACGAGAACCTCGGCGTGCGCGCCGTACGGTTCGACGCCGAACGTGGCGCGACCGACGCCGGGCTCACCCCGTTCGGCGAGAGCGTCGCCGACATTCCGGGGGCGATCGGGCTGCAGCCTTGAGCCGACCCGCCGGATCGCCGGAGTTGGCGGTAGACTGCGGCGCATGATCGTCGCTCTCCCCCTCCTCCTCGCGATGCTCCCGGCAGATCACGACTCCGCGGTCGGCCCGTGGGCGCCTCACCTCGCCAACGAGCCGTCGGTCCAGTGGCGCATGTCGTCGCGGGCGTCGTGGCGCAGCTTTCAGGCGCGTTGGGGCGGGCGTTGGGGGGTCCGATGGGATCCGCGGAACGCGACGCCGCGCTTCCTCTGGGCGGCCGGGGTGCCGTCCGCCGACGCCCAGGCCCTCGTCGACGACGTCGCCCGGCTCGCCGGGGTCGACCCCGCGGAGCTGGATCGAGCCCGCACGTCCAAGCGCGGCGACCGTACCATCACCCAGTGGACCCGAACGTGGCGAGGCGCGGCCGTCGAGGGCGACCAGGTGGCGCTCGTGGCCGTGGGCGGGCGCGTGGCCGGGGTGTGGGTGCAGCTCACGCCGATCGGGCTCGACACGACGCCCCGATCCGGCGAGGTCGTGGTCGCGGTCCCCTCGCAGCGGGGCGCTCCGCGGCTCGCGACGCGCGCGCAGGAGGGGTTCTTCGTCGTCTATCGGGACCGTTCGGGGAACGAACTTCACCGCTGGGACACCCGACGGTGGGCGGGCACCGTGCAGGCCACCTACGAGACCCGCACCGTCGGCGACGCGCTCGCCACGGGCCCGGCGCGCGACATCACCCTGACGGACGCCAGCGCCTCGACCACCA
>CAMAXZ010000077.1 GCA_945862325.1 Klebsiella pneumoniae | reverse complement strand
CCCCGTCGGGCGACGCCATCGGCGCCCTCCCCGACGCGGGGGCGTTGCCCCACTGGGTGCTCCCCGAGCGCGAGGGGGGGCTCTCGGTCGACGCGGGCGATCCCGCGACGCTCTGGGCGCTCGCCCGCTGGCACGAGGCGCGTGCGCGCGGGGCGAGCCCCGAGGCGGCGCCGCTCGTCGACCTCCTCCTCGATCCGTGGCGGCTCCCGCCCGAGGCTCGCGTCGGGCACGCCGCCGCGGAGCCGACGGCCGTGCCGGACTCGTGGCTGTTCCTGTCGGCCTGGTCGAACGCCGCGGACGCGGCGTTCCTCGCCGATCTCGAGGCAAGCGGCTCCGGGGCCGTCGCCCGTTGGGCCGCCACCAGCCCTCACGCCGCCGTCGTCCAGAAGTGCGCGACGCCGGGGCCGGGCCCGTCGGTGGACTGCATGGTCGACGAGACCTCGGCCCTCGTCGCCGCCGTCACGGCCGCGATGGGCGAGGCCGCCGGGCGCGAGGACAGCTTCCACCGTCCCTTCGCGGAGCTCGCCCGCGTCGGCGCGCTCCGCGCCGGGGTTCGCGCCGCCCTCGCCGCGGGCGCGTCCGATGACGCCGCGCGCCTCCGCGTGCTCGCCCTCGATCGGTCGGTCGGCACCGCCGCCGACCCCCTGTTCACGCTCTCTGTCGCAGCGTGGGACGCCGGTAATCGCAACTCGGTCCGCGCCGAGGAGCTGGTGCACGGCGTGCTCTCGCAAGTCCCCGGGCTGGAGGCCGCTCGCCTCCCGCTCGACGCTCTCCATGTACGATTGAGCCGGAACGCAGCGCCCGGCCGACCAAGTCACTGAGAGGAGACCCGAATGTCTTCCGCGTCTGAATACGCCTGGATGTCCAAGGCCCGCCACCTCCTCGTGGCGCTGGGCGTGGCGGCCTCGGCCGTGAGCACCGGCGCGGTGTTGGGGTACTACGAGGAGTCGCTCCCGGGTACGCTCAACCCGTTGTTCGCTTCGTCGATGGTCGACTTCCGCTCGCAGGAGCTGGTGTTCGACCGGCTCTACTTCCACAGCCCGATCGACAACCGCATCATGTCGCGGATCATCGAGAAGGGCGAGGTGGCCGAGCTCGGGAAAGCCTGGAAGATCACGCTCAAGTCGGGTCTCAAGTGGCACGACGGCAAGCCGGTGACCGCCAAGGACGTGTGCTTCACCGTGAGCGCGATCCTGAACCCGGCGACGCCCAGCCCGATCGCGGCGGGCTACCGCTCCGTGCTCGCCGGCTGTGAAGCCCAGAGCGGGACGGTCGCCCTCGTGAAGTTCACGAAGGTCTTCCACAACCCGCAGGAGCGACTCGGCTTCGCGCTGCTCCCCGAGGCGGCGTTCGGCGGCAACACCGCCATCTCGCCAGACCTCGACTTCTCGGCCCACCCCGTCGGGTCTGGCCCGTACAAGGGGAGCAAGGGCCGCCGCGGGGTGACGTTCGAGGCCTACCCTAACGGCCACCACAACGCGACGATCGCGCAGATGTCCCTCCAGGAGGGTGGCGACCCGGTCGTTCAGGTCGTCACGCTCAAGAACAACGGCGTGCAGGGCATCATCGCCGTGCCGCCGCCGTTCCGCGCGGACGTGTCCGCGTCGGACCTCCAGCTCAAGAGCTACGACCTGCGCTCCTGGTGGTTCGTCGCGGTCAACCCCAAGAAGGGCGCGCTCGGCGACAAGCGCGTGCGTCAGGCGCTCAACCTGATCCTCGACCGCACGGACCTCCGTCAGCTCTCCATCGGCGTCATGCCCGGCGAGCAGAACAGCCCCTGCGAGTTCATCTCCGGGCCGTTCGTGCAGAGCTCTCCGTTCTACAACCGCTCGATCGCCTCGCGCGAGAAGTCCGACCGCGCCGCCGCCGCGAAGCTCCTCACCGAGGCGGGCCTGACCCAGATCGGCGGGCGGTGGCACTTCAAGGGCCAGCCGGTCACGCTTCAGGTCGGCATGCTCGCGTCCCTCGACGTCGAGGCGCCGGACCTCATGCAGCAGATCTCCAACCAGCTCGGCGCGGGCGGGTTCGAGCGCCAGGAGCAGAAGATCAGCTCCGACGACTGGACGCGCCGGGTCATCACCGGAAAGGCGACCGACTTCGACCTCGTCGTGGGAAAGTGGAGCTTCGGCGTCGTCGACGAAGTGAACGACCTCTTCGAGACCCGCAGCGGCAACAAGGGCTCGCTGAACATCTTCAACTACAGCAGCGCCCCCGTCGACCAGGCCATCGCCGAATACAACGCGGCCCGCACCGACACCGCGGCCACCGACGCGTACCACAAGCTGCACACCATCCTGGCGGACGAGCTGCCGTACCTCTACCTGTGGAAGCTCGACACCAAGTCCTCCTGGCGTACGGACGTCCGCGGCAACGTGATCGCCCCGTACTACTACTGGACCGAAGTGGACTCCTGGAAGTACTGACGGTCCCCGGATGAACCCCGCTCTCGAAACGTCCGCGGCGCCGCGTTGAACTCCTGGTGGCTCCGGCCGGCAGTGCGGATCCTCGCCGCGCTGATCCTCCCGCTCGCGGTCCCCGCGATCATCACGGCGTTGATCTGGGCACTTCCGGGCGATCCGGCGGAGATCATCTGCCCGCCGGAGCTGTGCGGCGGCACCGAAGCGCTCGCCGCACGCTGGAACCTCGACGGTGGCCCGTGGCAGTTCTTCACCGGCTGGCTGCGCGCCGCCGTCGGCGGTGACTTCGGAAATTCCTGGCGATTGCAGCAGGGCGTGCCCGTCTACGAGCTGCTCGCCGAGTCCGTGCCGACGACGGCCGTGCTCCTCGTCGCCGGCCTCATCCCCATCGCCGTGGGCGTGGTCGGCGCCGCGTCCGGGCTGCTGCCGCGGGCAGCGGACGGCCCGCTGAGCGCCATGGGGCTCGTCCCGGCGGTGGTGCTCGCCCTGCTCTGCGCCGCGGTCGTCGAGCTGAACTTCGGATCCGAGAGCTTCAACGTCGAGGCGACCCGGCTCCGAATCGGGCTCGGGGCGGTCGTGCTCGGCCTCGCCGACGGCGCGTTGGGCGCCGCGGTGAGCGGCGTCCGCGCCCTGTTCCGCACGGAGCGCAAGCAGCGCTATGTCGGCGTGGCGGTCCTGCGCGGGGAGGGGGTGCTCGGGAACATGCTCCCGAACGTCACCCCAGCCCTGGCCGGCCAGCTCCGGGCCCGCGTCCTGCATCTGCTGAGCGGCACGGTCGTCGTCGAGGTCGTCCTGCGCATCAACGGCGTCGGGGATCTCCTCTGGGGCGGCACGCTCCTCCAGGACTTCGGGGTGGTGCTCGCCGCCGCGACCACCTTCGCGGTGTTCTCCGCGGTCCTGCTGTTTCTGCAGGCCGTCGTCGAGATCACCGTGGCGATGGTGGTCCGGCGCGCGCCGGCCGTGCCGGCGCGGTCGGACGTCGCGGATCGCGCGCGGAGCGCGGGATGAGCCGCTGGATCCCCGCCATCGTCGGGCTCTGTTGCCTCGCCGTCCTCTTCGGGCTCGGGCTCACCGCGCCCGAGCATCTTCCGGACCCGGACGTCGCCCGCGCATACCAGGGCCCGAGCGCGGCGCCCCCGTTCGGCACCGATCAGCGCGGCCGCGCCCTGCTCGTGTACGCGCAACAAGGCGCGTCGATCGTGCTGTTCCCCGCGCTGGTCGCCGCGGTCGTCGTCGCGCTCGCGAGCGTGGCGGGCGGGCTGCTCCGCTGCGTCGGCAACCCGCAGGTCGACACGGCGGTGCAGGCGTTCGGCGAGATCCTCGGGAGCCTGCCCCGCATGGTGGTCATCCTCGTGGCGGCCCTGCTCATCCCTCCCGGCGCGCGCGGACTGCTGCCGCTGGCGGTGGCGTGGGCGCTGCTCGCCAGCCCGGGCGCGATGGACGAGGCCGCGAGCGTGGCCGAACGTCTCGGCGGCGCCCGCTTCGTGGAGGCCCTCCGCGCGCACGGGTTCTCCTGGGGGCGCATCTTCCTGTACCACGTGGTCGCGTTGAACCTCCGGCCGGTCGTCGTGCGTCAGGCCGCGGAGACGGCGATGCACGTCACCTTCCTCGAGATCGCGCTCAGCTACCTGTCGGCCCAGGAGAACCAGTCGAGCTTCACCCACGCCGACTCCGTCCACTCCTGGGCGTCTCTCCTCAAGATGGGGTACCCGAGCCTCGTCCTCGACGTGCCGACCGCCCACGCGCTGGGGTTGGGATTGGGGCTCGTGGCGGTCGTGGCCGGCATGTCGCTGTCGGTCACGTGGGCGGCGAGGGCGCGATGAACGACGTCGCACCTGGAAAAAACGTGCTCGAGCTGCGCGCGCTCGAGATCCATGCCCCGGGGCGCGTGCTGGTGCGCGGCATCGACGTGACGGTGGTGGCCGGGCAGGTCACGGCGCTGTGTGGGCCGTCGGGCGCGGGCAAGTCGCTGACCGCCCGCGCGTGCATGGGGGTGCTCGACGTCCTCCCTGGCCTCGCCGCGGGCTCGTTGCGGTACCCGGGGTGGGGAGACAAGGACTGGTTCGCGGGCGTCGCCAGGGGCGGCAAGCCCGCTCAGCAGGCGCTCCTCCGGGCGACCGCCGCGCTCCGCGGCGGCTACCTCAGCTACTCCCCGCAGGCCGCGTCGAGCGCGCTGAACCCGGGACGGACGATCGGCCGGCAGCTCGAGCTGGCGATCGCCCGACGGTCCAAGGCCGTGAGCCCCTCGGACGTCGGCCCCCTGATCCGCGACCTCCTCGACGAGGTGGGGCTCGCGCCCTGGGTGGCGGGCTCGTTGCCCGGGGAGCTGAGCGGAGGCATGTGTCAGCGCGCCGCGCTCGCCATCGCCATGGCGCCATCGCCGAGCGTGCTGATCGCGGACGAGCCAGAGACCGGCCTCGACCCGGTGCTCCGTCGCCAGGTCGTCGAGCTGATCCTGCGCGTCGGAAAGTCGCACGGCTGCGGGATCCTCCTCATCTCGCACCACGAGGACACCGTTCACCGCATCGCGGAGCACGTGGTTCGCCTCACCCCCTTCAGCCCCACACCGGAGGCCGCGTGAGCGCCGTGCGCACCGGGGTCGGCGGCACCACGCGCCCCATCGAGCCAGGGGACCCCGTCGTGCGGGTGTCGAACGTCACAAAGTCGTTCGACATTCCGGGCACGTGGCCGTGGAGCCCGAAGCGCCGCGTGGACGCGGTACGCGGCGTCGATCTCGTCCTGCGTCGCGGCGAGGTCGTCGCGCTCGTCGGTCAGAGCGGCTCTGGAAAGACCACCTTGTCGAGGATGATCCTCGGCCTCGAACGCCCGAGCTCCGGCGAGATCCACATCGAGTCCCACCGCTGGGACACGATGCCCGAAGGGGAGCGCCAGCGCCTGCGCGTCGCCTATCAGTATGTGCCTCAGGACGCCTTGAGCGCGCTCGACCCGCAACAGACCGTGCTCGAGCACGTCGTAGAGACGCTCACGGTGCTGGGGAAGAGCTCGGGCAACGCCGCGACCGAGGCGGCGAAGGCGATGTTGGCGCGGCTCGGGCTCGGTCATCGTCACGGCGCGCTCCCGCGGGAGCTCAGCGGCGGCGAGCAGCGCCGCGTCACCCTCGCGCGCGTGCTCGCCCTCGACCCGCGCCTCGTGGTCGCCGACGAACCCACGAGCGGCCTCGACCCGGATCGCCGCGCGTCGGTGCTGCGCGACCTGATCGGAAACCTTCCGCCCTCCGCCGGGTGTATCCTCGTCACCCACGACCTCGACGCCGCCGTCGACTATTGCCACCGCGCGGTGGTGATGCTCGAAGGCCGCGTCATCGAGGAGCTCGATCTGCGCTCCGACACGCCCCGGCACCCGTACACCCGCTCCCTCCTGGACCCCTGGCAGGACCTCGAAGGTACCCCATGACGCGTGTTTCCCTGACCTTCCTCCTCCTCGTCGCCACGTTCGCCGCGCCGCCGGCGTTTGCCGGTGAGGTGGAGCGCGCCGAGCACATCCGCGTCTCCGAAGAGATGCGCAAGCTGGCCGGGCGCAACGCGTGGAGCGCCGTCGACGCGCAGTACCGCAAGCTCGAAGAGCTCGAGCGCAAGGGCGAGAAGCTCGAGGCAAAAGAGCATCTCCTCGGCGCGCAGGCCGGACGATCCCTCGGTGACGTCACCGCCGCGCGCGCCCGGTACGCCAAGGCGCAGGCCGCGGGCGACACCACCGAGGCCGCGACCGCGATCGCCGAGATCGACGCGAATTTCGGGCGCGTGGAGCTGACCTTCGAGCCGAAGTGGGAAGGGGACCGCACGCTCGCCGCGAAGGTGCCGCCGTTCGCGCCCGACCAGCGCGCCGCCCTCGCGATCGCGGTGCAACGCGTCGCGGATGGCGCCGACTACATCGGCCTGCTGCCCGCGGGCGACTACACGATCGCGGGGAAGGCGTTCAATGTGGTCGTCGGGCAGGCCGCGGTCGCGAAGCTCCGGGTGGAGCGGGACCCGAACGCGCCGAAGGAGCCCTTCAAGCTCGCGTTCGTGGGGCCGCGCGCCGAGCTCGGCGTGGCGATCACCTCGGGCGGCGCGGTCGGCGAGTCCGGCGCGAGCGAAGAGGCCGGCGTGCAGGCCACCTCGTTCGGCGGCGCGGGCGCGCGGCTCGGGGTCGGTGTCGAGGTCGGCCTCACCGAGACGGTCGGCGTTATCGCGCAGGTCGGCTACCACAATCTCTTCGGCGCCGCGGCCTACGACGGCGAGCCGCTCGCGAGCACCGACAGCTATGTCGTGTCCGGGAACTCGCTCCACATGGGCTACGGCTGGCTCGCCGCCGACTTTCGCCTCGGCGACCTCTGGTTGGCCGTCGGTCCGGTGTGGGGCGTCGGGAGCGCCACCGTGACCGGGATCGACGGCTACTGCGCGACCCCAGGAAACTGCGACGACATCACGGGCGCGACCGAAGATGCGACCCGGTACCAGCGTCTCACCGGCAACATCCTCGCGGGTGGCGCCGCGCTCAGCGCGTCCTACGCCCTCGTCGAGATGGGCTCGCTCTCCGGGGCCGTCACGCTCGAAGGTGGCGCCCAAACCGACTCCTACCGCTGGTACCCCTGGGGCCAGCTCGCGTTCACCGTTGCTCCCTCCGGACCGGCGAAGGAGAAGTAGCTGATGTTCCTCTCGTTCATGCTCGCGTCGCTCACCGCCCAGGCCGCCGAGGTCACATGGGTCGGCGGCGGTCACGCGTCCAACCCACAGTTCTCGATCGACGGCAACTGGCTGGCGTTCGAGGTCAACAAC
The DNA here is from genome assembly GCA_945862325.1 of Klebsiella pneumoniae. Taxonomy (GTDB): domain Bacteria; phylum Myxococcota_A; class UBA796; order UBA796; family SXON01; genus CAMAXZ01. Next base: position 9,541 of record CAMAXZ010000077.1, on the reverse strand, counting down.
AACGCCGACAAGGTCGAGCTGTACGTCGTCAAGCTCACCTCCGGAAACCCGTCCGCACCTCAGAAGGTCGTGCTGCCGGGCGGCTCCAGCAGCTTCACGGCCGCGGGCGTCTACGCGGCCAACCCGAACTGGCACCCGGGGAAGGCGCTGATCTTCGAGGCCGCCAACCCCGGCGGCCAGACCCGCCTGTACTACCTCCAGCCGGGCGGGAGCAGCGCGGCGGAGTACCTGAGCGCGTCGCAAGCCCCCGGCAGCCTCGCGTGGCCGGCCATCGCCCCGGACGGGCAGTCGCTCGCGTTCACGTCGTCCAACACCGGCAAGGGCGACGTGTACGTCTTCAGCCAGTCCCAGAACAAGGTGTACAACACCTTCTCTTCGGGCGAGCCGGAGAACGCCCCGCGGTTCGCGACCGACAGCAAGTCGCTCGTGTTCTCGAAGAAGAACCAGGGCACCGAAGACCTCTTCATGCACACCCTGGGCACCACGACCCAGACCCCCCTGAAGGGCGGCAACGGCGACCAGACCCGGCCGCGCTTCAACGCGACCGAGGTCATCTACTTCACGAACGAGCGCGGCGACGAGCACTGGGACATCGCCGCCGTTCCGCCGGTCCCCGGCGGCGAGCGCCGCATCGTCGCGAAGGACATCCGCCTGCCGCAGCGCAGCCAGCCGTCCCTGACGCCCGACGGCACGTCGGTCGTCTACACGTCGAGCGCGCCGGCCCAGGACACGTGGATCTTCGTCTCCAAGCTCGACGGCTCAGGCACCAAGCAGATCGCCTCCGGCGGCCTGACCGCCGTGGGCGACCCGGTCGTCGTGACCGCGGGCGGGCGCACGTACCTGAGCTTCACGGCGCTGCCGCCGAGCGGGAGCGACTGGCGTCAGCTCCACGTCCTGGACATCACCGGGCAGATCTGACCCGGCTCAGAACCAGTCGCACGACCGGGCGGTGAGGAAGTTCATCGCTTCGGACGTGTAGAAACCCTCCCCGACGGCGGTCCCGGAGTCGGCCTGGCTCCAGCGGGCCACTCCGCCGTCGTCGGTGGCCACGCCGTAGGTCGTCTCCCACGACTCGAAGCCCGCGTGAAGGTCCTCGGGGCACGTCGTGGCCGACGCGTCGAGGGTCGCGGACACCGCGAGGCCGACGCTACAGCCCGCGCACGCGCCCGGATCGGCGTCGACGCCGGTCACGGTCCAGGCGACGACGCAGTCCGTCTCGCCGAGGGCCCGCCATGCCTCGTTCGCGTAGAGGTACCAGGCCTCCGAGCCCTCCCAGCCAGAGCCGACGCGCCGGTACTCGCCCCAGAAGTAGGTCGCGGCCCCGGGCACCGCCGTGCCGGACACCTCCTCGCAGCCGGAGGCATCCTGGACCATCCCCGCGCGAGCGTCGGGGAGCTCGGTGCCGGTGTCGGTGTCGGTGTCGCTGTCGGTGTCGCTGTCGGTGTCGGTGTCGGTGTCGGTGTCGGTGTCGGTGTCGGTGTCGGTGTCGGCCGCCTCCGAAGCGGAGTCGTCCACTTTGGGGGTGCAGGCCAGGACGTAGAGCAGGAAGGACATGGGGACTCCGATGCCGGGATCGTAGCGCAGGACGCCGCGCGTCGGGCTACCTGAGACGCATGCTCGCGCTCCTCTTCGCCCTCCTCCTCGCCCCCGCGTTCGCCCAGGACCTCGGCTTCGGCTACGCCCCGTCTCCGGGACCGAAGGACAACCCCGCGTTCTACGTGACGCCGAGCCGAACGGTCACCGAGCTGTACGTCAGCATCTCCGCCGGCGGGAAGACGTACGAGTTCACGAAGAAGAACGTGAGCGCGGGCTCCAAGCAGACGTTCTCCTGGTCCCGCGACACGAAGATCACCGAGGCCACGGCGTACGTTCGCGCCACGTTCTCCGACGGCGACGTCACCGAGACGGAGGTGCCGATCCGCTACAGCTACGCGGGGCCGCTGTCGATCGACCTCTCCCGCGCCTCGGCGGACATCAAGGACCGCACGGTGAGCGTCGGCGTCTCCGCCGCGGTGGAGTCGGCGGACATCATCGCCTACGGCGCGCGCAAGGCCGAGCTCCAGCGCGACACGGTCACGGTGCGCGGGGGCCCCGGCACGGTCACCGTGCCGTTCCTGGGCGATCCGTCGGAGGTCGTGCTCCTCGACGTCACTCTGCGGAACGCGACGTCGTATGCCGGCTTCACGTACTCGCCGTGGTTCCTGGACATCCCGCACGAGGACGTCCTGTTCGCGACGAATTCTGCCGCGATCCCCGCGTCGGAGGAACACAAGCTCCGACACACCCTCGAGCAGCTCCGCGACGTCCTCGACAAGTACGGCTCCGTGGTGCCCGTGAAGCTCTACATCGCAGGTTGCACGGACACCGTGGGCGACGCGGAGAGCAACCGTGAGCTCTCCCAGCGCCGTGCCCAGTCGATCGCGTCCTGGCTCCGTGCCAACGGGTACGACAAGCCGATCTTCTACTACGGCTTCGGCGAGTCGCTCCCTGCGGTGTCGACGGGCGACGGGGTGGACATGCCCGCCAACCGCCGCGCGCTCTACATGGTCGGCGCGAACCCGCCCCCGGCGGGCTCCGGTGTGCCGACGGTCGGCTGGAAGGCGCTGTAGACCGTGGAGGACGGGCTCAGCGCGCGAACACGACGCCGACCGCCCCCACGCCGCCGAGCCGCTGCACGAGCCCGACGGAGCCGTCGTCCGCCGTACGGCTGACGGACGTGAAATCGAGCCCGCCGCCGATGCGTACGGCGATCGGCCCGGCCGGAATGTCGAAGTTGAGGTTGACCTCTGTCTCGGCGGGGGCGGGGACGAAGGTCTCCGCGACCTCGAGCTCGAAGAACACGCCGGTCGGCGTCTCCGCGACGAGCCCGACGCCGAGCCGCGCGCCCATGATCGGCGCGCCGATCGCCGCCGCCACCTGCTTGTCCGGATCGGTGTACTGGAACAACACGCCGCCCACGTAGCGGAACCCGAGCGCCCCCTGGAACGACAGGGCGCCACCGAGGCTGCGACGGTACAAGGCGCCGACGCGCAGGTTGGGGCGCGGGTTCAGGTAGGCGTCGTCGCCGACCTGGAAGCCCTCAAGGTCGATGTCGGCGCCGACGTCCACGCCCAGGCGGCCGAAGTCCGCGTCGAGCGGCAGCCAGTCGACATCGAGGCTCAAGCCCGCGAAGCCCGCGCCGGGCGCCGTGTACCGCGCGTCCGGGGGGAGGGTGCCCGAGCCGTCGCTCGTCAGGACGTACCAGCCGTGGGTGTTCGCGAACGACAGCGCGCCGCGGAACGGCAGGGCCCCGGCGCCCGTCGTGGGGCGCGGCGTCGACGAGCCCGGCGCCGCGGGACGCGCCGGCCGCGCCGCAGCGCCGCCCGAGGCGCCGCCCGAGCCACCACCGCTGGAGACCGCCGCGGCGCCGAGCGACGTGAACGTGGGGAGCTGCGCCGCGCCCGTGATGCCGTCCGTCGCGACCGCGAGGGCGATCGGCCCGTCGGTGCCCGCGGGCAGCTGAAGGGTGAAGGTGTAGGTGCCATCTCGGTTGTCGGCGACCGGGCCGACGGTGGCCGGCGGCGCGGTGACCGTCAACTTCCGACCGAGCACACCCTTGCCCGCGCTGTCCGCGACGCGCGCCGTCACGAGGATCTGCGCGCCGGGGGTGGTGTAGTCGGGCACGGTGGTGACCGCGACCGTCGCAGGCGGGCCGCTGAGCGTCGCGCCCTCGCGGAGCACGACGACCTCCGGCGCCGCGGCGCGCCAGCGCTCCACGAGCGCCACCTGCGCGTCGTCGCCCGCCGGAAGGACCGCCGGCGCCGCGCGACCCGTGCTCTGCCAAAGCGGAATCTGGGTGACGAGGCCACCGCCTTCGACGCGGATCGCGGCGAGGCCCTCGGTCTTGCCGGCCGTGTACACGACCCGCGCGACGCCGCGGGCGTCCGTGGTGGCGGTCGGGGGCGCAGTGCCGTCGCCCACGGGAACGCCAACCTTCAACGCCACCTTCGGCACGGGGAGGCCCCACCGGTCGACCGCGACCAGGGTGATGGTCGCCTGGTCGATGCCGTTGGCCGCCACGAGCGTGGACGAGGACCACGCGAGCACGCGGGCCACGGGCATCCCGGTCGCTGCGGCGGGCGGCGATGCGCCAACACGCACGCTCTGGACGGTGGAGGCCACCTTGTACGTGACGGTGTAGCTGCCGTCCTTGTTGTCCTTCGTGGCGGAGGCCGTCGCCCCGGTCGCCGAGAAGGTCGGCGCGTTGCCGACGACGGCCTGGCCAGCTCCGTCCTTCACGCGCGCGACGACCGAGAAGCTCGTGGCGGTCTTGGGCAGGTCGAGGGGCTGCGCGGCGAGCGTGAGGGACGGGAGCCCGCCCACCACCTGGACCTTGCGCTCGGCCTTCACTCCGGCGGACTCAGCCGAGAGCGTGACCTCGCCCGGGGTGGACGCCGGGGTGAACGTGGCGACCCAGTAGTCCTCGTCGTTCAGCGGGCTCGCCAAGGTGCCGCGGCTCGCCGCGACGCGAGGCGCCTCCGCGGTGATCGGCGACCCGTCCCCGCTGACCGCCACGATGCGCACCGGCACGGTGAGTCCGGGCTGCGCCGGCACGCCCTGCGCGAGCGGGTGGAACAGCACCTGAGGGGTGCCGCCCGGCAGCTTCACTTCCTTGTCGTCCTTGCTGGTGTCGACGTTGACCGTCTGCAGGCGGGCGTCCGGGTACCGAGGGTCGAGATCGAGCTCGAACGCAACTTTTCCGCTCGGAGCAGCGGGGTAGGGGCCGTACTGGCGCCCGTTGATCGTCAGCACGTTGCTCGAGCCCGGCTTCGCGTCGAAGCTCACGGAGCGGCGAACCGTGACCGGCAGCACCGCGTGCCCCCAGACCGCGTCGGGCGCGGCGGCGTCGGACGCCGCGATCACCACGGGCGTCGGGTTGGCCAGGCCCTTGGGCGGGGTGTACCTCGTGACCCACGAGCCGTCGCCGGCGGGCATGAGCGGATCGATCGTGCCCGTGCTCGCCACCACCACGAACCGCCGCGCCTCGGCGGCCACCGGGGACGGACCCGACGGCCGGACCCGGACGACCGCGGTGCCGGTGCTCGGGAGCTGCGGGGGGTCGAACTCGATCTCGAGCTCGCCCGACGCCACGGGGACGAGCGCCACCTGCAGCTCGGCGTCCTCGCCGCCGCCCTGAACCTTCAGCGAGATGGTCTTCGGCGCCGCCACCGCCGGCGGGGTGTAGAGCACGGTGACCATACCGTCCGCGCCCTGACTGACGCCGGTGACCTTGCCCGCGTCGGCCTTGACCCGCACCTTCGCGAGGGAGTCGACGTAGAGCCGAATCGTGGCGGTGCTCTTGCCGTCGGCGGTGAGCGGCCCCATCGGGATCATCGTGACCGCGGCCCGCGCGTCGGACGAGAGCGAGATCACGACGAGGCAGGCGATCAGCAGGCGAAGGAACGTCGGCACGGACACCTCTGAGCCCGATTAGCCCAACGGCGCCGGGCCTGTCACGAGACTGACGGAACCCTGACGCAACCCGCGTCGGTGCGCCGGAGTGACCGGAGGATCAGAGTCGGTCGACGGCGGACTCGCTGGACGGGTAGTTCGAGTCCACGATCACCATGCCACGGTCGATCACCACCGTGAACGGCAGGCCCACACTGGACTGCCCTTCGGCGAAGCTCCAGAGGTACTCGGCGCCGGGGTCCGCGAGGACCGGGATCGAGAGATCGAACGCCTCGGTCCACCGCTCGAGCACGCCGATGTCGGCGGGGTTGCCACTCGCATCCTCGATCATCACGTCGACGATCATCAGGCCGTCGTCGGCGTGGGTGTCGTAGATGGACTCGAACGTGGCGGCTTCCGCCTGGCACGCGCCGCACCACTCGGCGGAGAACACCAGGAGCACCACGCGGTCGCAGAAGGCGTGAAGCTCGACCATCTCGCCGTACTGGTCGAGCAGCTCGAAGTTCTCCGCGATGTCGCCCTCGCCGAAGCCGGTGCTGTCGATGTCGTTGACGCAGTCGCCGATGGTCCAGCCGCCGAGCTCGTACCGGTCCACATCGGTGTCGGTGTCGGTGTCGGTGTCCGAATCGGTGTCGGTGTCGGTGTCGGAATCGGTGTCCGAGTCGGTGTCGGTGTCCGAATCGGTGTCGGTGTCGGCGTCGGCACCGTCGAAGGTGCCGCCCTCGCTACCGGCGGGGGGCATACACGCCAGCGTGAACGCGGCGAACAACGCGGTGACAGTCAGGAGGCGCATGTGCTCACTCGCCGAGGAGGGCGATGGCGTCGGCCGCCGTGGGGTAGTTCGTCGAGTGGACCACCATGCCGCGGTCGAGCACGACCGTGAAGGGGAGGCCGACAGACCCGCCGGACGCGTAGGTCCACAGGGTGGTGGAGTTCGGGTCGGCGAGGACCGGCAGGGTCAGGCCGTACTCGTCCGCCCAGGTGTTCAGGGTGTCCACGTCGGCGGGGCTGCCGTCCACCTTCTCGGTCATGAACTCGACCACCATCAGGCCGTCGTCCTTGTGGGACTGGTACTCCTCCTCGAGCGTGGCCGCCTCGGCCTGGCAGGCCCCGCACCACTCGGCGGAGAACACCATGTACACGACCTTGTCGCAGAACGAGTGCAGGTTGACCTGCTCTTCCGTCTGCGCTTCGAGCGTGACGTCGTTGGCGACCTCGCCCTCGGTGTTGCCCGTGGACTCGAGGTCGCACTGCGCCTTGGGCCAGCCGCCGATCGGGTAGGTGCCCGCGGAGCTGGAACCGTCGTCGGACGAGGAGCCCCCGTCGAAGTCGACGGTGGCGAGGCAGCCGGTGAGGAGCAGGAAGGAGACCATGCGCTGACTATCGCACGCGCGTCACCCACCGTCCAGGGGTTAGGCGGGCGCATGGACGAACTCGTCGAAGCCGCCTCGAGGGCGCGGCACGATCTCGGGAAGTACGTCGCTTTCGAGACGCGTTTCGTCGGACTCGACGCGACGCCCGACGAGCTGCGCGCCGCCCTTCGCAACGACCTGACGCGCACACGTCGTGGCGCGAACGGCGACGAGGGTTGCGCGGCCGTGTGGGCGCGCCTCCGACCCAGCCTGCAAGGCCTCGAGCTCGCGACGATCGACGGCGCCGTCGCGGCCCTCGCGGACGGGGCGGCGCGCCTCGACGCGTTGGACGCCGCCGCGTTGCGCGCCCTCGCCGGCGCCGCCCTCGCGCTCGCCGACGTCCTTCGCGACCTGCACCGCGACCTCGCGCGCGCCCAGGGCGAGGGCTGAGTGGCCAACCTCCTCGTCATCGACGATCAGGACCGCACGATCGAGCTCTGCCGGAGGGCGATCCCCGAGCACGCGTTCGTCGGCCCGGCCCGGTCCTGGGCGGAGGCGGCCGCCGTGCTCCGTCCGCGGCGTCGGGAGATCGACGCCGTGCTCCTCGACGTGCACTTCGACATCCCGGCCGACCAGCTCGTGGGCTTGCCGAAGGACGCGGACGAACGCGCGGTCCAACGCGCGCGGCGCCGTCAGGGCCTGGAGATCCTGTCGCGATTGCGCCGTCATCTGCCCGACATGCCCGTCATCCTGATGACCTCTCGGGACGACCTGAGCATCGACCGGGCGGCCAACCGTCTCGACGCCGAAGAGTACACCTACTTCCTCGATGACGAGTGGTTGGACGCGCGCGCGCTGCGCGCCCAGATCGGGGGTGTTCTCGACACCCTGGCGGGGCAGGAGGCCGAAGGCCCCGTGTACTGGGGCAAGAGCAGCGGGATGCGACGCGTCCGCGCTCGCCTCGGCGTGCTCGCGAAGGGGCGCTTGCCGGTCATCCTCGGCGGGCCCACCGGGTCGGGCAAGAGCCTGATCGCGCGCCATTGGATCCACCCACGATCCGCCCGGAAGGGTCGCTTCGTGAGCGTGGACCTGTCCACGATTCCGCGCGATCTCGCGAGCGCCGCGCTGTTCGGCGCGATGCGCGGGGCCTACACCGGCGCGGTGTCGGATCGGCGCGGCGCGTTCGAAGAGGCCGACGGCGGCACCCTGTTCCTCGACGAAATCGGAAACCTCAGCCTCGACGCGCAGAAGCTCCTCCTCGGCGTCCTGCAGGAGGGCGCGGTGACGCGCATCGGCGACACCGTCGAGCGGAAGGTCGACGTGAAGCTGATCGTCGCGACCCACGAGGACCTCCGGGCGATGGTGCGCGACGGGCGCTTCCGCGCCGACCTGTACATGCGGCTCAACCCCGCGTGCACCGTCGTCCTGCCGACGTTGGCGGAGCGGCGGGGAGACATCGACGGGCTGGTGGCGTGGACGACGCGGCGCGTGATGGGGTCGGGGCCGCTCGAGGCCCTCGTCGGCGACTATCGACGTCGGGCCAGGATCCCCGACGGCGAGCCGATCGTCGTCACCGGCGCCGCGGTGCCCACGTCGAGCACCGGCGCGCTGACGGTGTACTGGCCGGACCGCAGCCTTCGGATGGTGCGTCGGCACACCTGGCCCGGAAACCTGCGCGAGCTGGCCATGCTCGTCGAGAACGCGTTGACGTTCACCCTCGCGGAGCTGAGCGGGCTTCCCCTCGGCGGCCGGGCCGACCTCGTGCCGGTGCGCCCGAAGCTGGTGCGGGACCTGCTCGACGCCGTGACGGTGGACGCCGCGGCGCCGACCGACGGGCTCCAGATCACCGTCGCCCTGCACCCGGACCCCACGCTCAACCACGTCGCCCAGGACGTCGAGCGCCAGTACTTCACGCGGCTGTGGGAGCGCGAGGACGGGGACTTCGCGGCGATGGCGCGTGTGCTCACCGGGGACGCCGCGCACGCGCGCAAGGTGCAGCTCCGCTTCAACCAGCTCGGCCTGAAGGTGCGCGCGCTGAAGGCGGGGCGGGGCGCGGAGGCGCCCGACGAGGGCCGATGACGCCGCTCGTCGCGCTCTGGGCCACGCTCGCCGTGGCAGGGCCGGAAGACGCGCTCGACCCGGGCGTGCGGCCCTTCTGGCTCCGCGCCGAGGAGGAGGCGGCGGCGGGCCGCCCCGCGCGCGCGATCCCCTACCTCGAGATCGTGCTCACGCGCGATCCGGCGTTCCTCCCCGCTTCCCTCGCTTTGGGCGGCGCTCTGGCGGCCACGGGGGATCTCGCCGCGGCGGAGGCGGTGTATCGGGCCCTGCCGTACGACGCCGACGCCACCGAGGCCCTCGCCCGTCTGCTCGAAGCGCGCGACCCCACGGCGGCCGCCGAGGCGTGGGCGCGGCTCGAGTCCTTGCGTTTCGGAGACCCGACGCCCTTCGGCGCGCGCGCCCGCCTGCTCGCCGCGACCGCCCCCGACGACGCGCTCGACGCGTGGGCGCGGTATCGCCTGCTCCTGCAAGCGCAGCCGCCCGATCCCGCGGTCGCGCGCGCCCTCGCGACCGGCCTGGAGGCCGCGGCGCGGCCCGAGGCCGCCGAGCTCGTGTGGCGCGAGGCGCTCGAGGCCCATCCCGACGGCCCCATCATGGCGGAAGCCAGGGCGGCCCTGGATCGGTTCGATGTGCAGCGGGCGGCCGCGGCGCGTATCCTGTCCGCCGCGGAGCCCTTGCCC
>CAMAXZ010000076.1 GCA_945862325.1 Klebsiella pneumoniae | reverse complement strand
TGGCGCGCGCTCGCGATCGGGCCCGCGACCGCGGCGGCGCTCGAGGCGCGGGGGGTCACGCCGGTCGAGGTGGGGGAGGGCGGCGCGCGCGCCTTGGCGGCGCGGGCTCGTCCGGACGCGGCGGTCGTGGTGGCCACGAGCGACCTCGGGGGCGCCGAGGCGAGGGCCGCACGTCCCGACGCGGTGCTGTGGCCGCTCTACCGCACCGCGCTCGCGGAGACGCTCCCCGCCGCGGCGCGTGAGGCCCTGCGCGGGACCTTCGACGTGTGGTTCGGCAGCCCGAGCGCGGTGGAGGGGTTCGCGCGGCTCGCGCCTGGCGCGCTGGCGCGCGCCAGGCGCGTCTACACGTTCGGCGCCACCACCCGCGACGACGTGGTCGCGCGTGGCCGGGCCGACGCCACTCCGGTCTCCGACGCCGGATCCGCGCCGCGCCCGTTGACCGACCGATGACACTCCGCGCCCGACCGCCGGCGCGCGCGGCGCTAAGGGGCCCACCATGTCTACCAACGGTCGCGATCGAACCCTCGCCGCGTTGACGGGTCAAGCCGCCGACACGCGCCCCGTGTGGCTCATGCGTCAGGCGGGCCGATTCCTCCCGGAATACCGCGCGCTGCGCGAAGCCGCCTCCGCGGAGGGCAAGGGCTTCCTCGACTTCTGCCGGAGCCCGGAGCTCTGCACCGAGGCCGCGCTCCAGCCCTTGCGGCGGTTCGACCTCGACGCGACCATCGTCTTCTCCGACATCCTCGTCGTCCCCGACGCCCTCGGGTGTGGCGTGAGCTTCGAAAAAGGCGAGGGTCCTCGCCTCGATCGCCCGTTGCGGCCCGGCGCCGACCTCAACGCGTTGCCGTGGGCGGAGGCCTGCGGCGCCCTCGGCTTCGTCTACGACGCCGTCCGCGCGCTGCGTCGCGCCGCGCCGACCCACGGCCTCTACGGCTTCGCCGGCTCTCCGTGGACCCTGCTCGCCTACATGATCCAGGGGGCCGGCGGGGGGGACTTCACCGCGGCCCGCGCGTCGATCTACGCCGACCCGGAGTGGGCGACGCAGGCGATGTGTCGGTTGGCCGACGTCGTCGCGGAGCACCTGCGCCGCCAGGCGGACGCCGGCGCCGACGTCGTCCAGGTGTTCGACTCCTGGGGTGGCCTGCTCCCCGCGGAGGACTGGGCGGCCTTGCAGGGGCCCGCCCTCCGGCGCCTACGCGAGCAGCTCGCGGGTGTTCCGGTGGTGCTCTTCGTGCGCGAGGGGCCGCACCTCGTCGGCGAGGCGGCCCGGCTCGGGTTCGACGCGCTGGCGGTCGACGCCACGGTCGACCTCGGATCGGTGCCCGGCGTGTCCCAGGGGAACCTCGACAATGTGCGTCTGCTCGCCGGTCGTGCGGCGGTCGACGCGGGCGTCGCCCGCGCCGCCGCGCAGCTCCGCGGGCGCGGCGGCGGCCACGTGTGGAACCTCGGGCAGGGGCTGCTGCCGTCGACCCCGCCGGAGTCCGTCGGGTGGTTCGTCGACGCGGTGCGGAGGGCGGGTTGACCCCGATCCCCGAGCTCGCGCCGCCGATCCTCGAGGTGCCGCCCGCGCTCGTCGAACGCTGGCGCACCCGCGCCCCGCGCTACACCTCGTACCCGACCGCGCCGCACTTCCACGCCGTGGACGACGCCGCGCTGCACGCCGCGCTCGGGCGCGGCGACGGGCCCCTCGCGGTCTACGTGCACGTCCCGTTCTGCCGCTCGCTCTGCCACTACTGCGGGTGCCACGTCGAGATCCAGGGCTCGCGCCGAGACCTCGGCGCCGGCTACGTCGACACCCTCCTCGCGGAGCTCGATCTGCTCGTGGCGCGGCTCCGCCCGGGGCGCACGGTCGCGCAGCTCTCCATCGGTGGGGGGACGCCCACCTTCCTCTACCCCCACGACATGGCCCGCCTCGTCGCCGGCCTGCGGGCGCGCCTGCCGTTCGCGCCCGACGTCGACGCCAGCCTCGAGATCGACCCGCGCACGGTCGACGACGACGATCTGCGCGCGCTCGTGGGGATGGGCTTCAACCGCTACTCCTTCGGGGTGCAGGACCTCGACGAGGCGGTCGTCGCCGCCGTGCACCGCGAGCAGAGCGCCGCCGAGGTCGTCGCGCGCGTGGCCGCCATCCGCGCCCTCGGGCGGTTCGACCTCAACCTCGACCTGATGTACGGGCTCCCGCACCAGACCGAGGCGGGCTTCGCGGCCACCCTCGACGGCGTGGTGGCGCTGCGCCCGTCGCGCGTGGCGTTGTTTCAGTACGCGCACGTCCCCTGGATGAAGCCGGCGCAGAAGCTCGTCGAGCGCCAGGGGCTGCCCGACGCCGCGCTCAAGACGCGGCTGTTCGTCGCGGCGAACGAGCGCTTCGCGGCCGCGGGCTACGCCGCGATCGGCATGGACCACTTCGCCCTGCCAGAGGACGCGCTGGTGCGGGCGCAGCGAAGCGGGACCTTGCAGCGCAATTTCATGGGCTACACCACCCGCGCCGGGCTCGACCTGCTCCCGCTCGGCGTGAGCGCGATCGGGAGCTTCGGTGGGATGTACGCGCAGAACCTGAAGGATCGCGCGGCGTGGTCGCAGCGCGTGGCCGAAGGGGCCCTCCCGGTCGAGCGTGGCCACGCCTGCTCCGACGACGACCTCGATCGCCGCCGGGTCATCATGGCCCTCTTCTGCAACTTCCACGTCCGGTTCCCGCTGGGCGCGTACGCGGAGGAGCGCGCGCGCCTCGCGCCGCTCGAGTCCGACGGGATCTGTGTGGTCCACCCCGACGGCGTCGACATCACGCCGCTCGGACGTCACTTCGTCCGGAATGTGTGCAGTGTGTTCGACGCCTACCTCGAGGCGGACGCCGGCGCGCGCCGCTACTCGACGACGGCGTGAGCGTGCGGGTGATCGTCGTCGGGGCCGGGCTCGCCGGGATCGCCGCGGCGGTGCGCCTGCTCGATCGCGGCGTGGACGTGCGGGTGCTGGCGGGCGGCGACGTCGGTGGAAAAGCCTGGACAGAGCGTGATGATGGCTGGCGGTGGGAACGCGGGCCGCACAGCTTCACCGGGCGGGCGGCGTCGGTGTTCACGCTCGTGGAGCGCCTCGGGTTGGCCGACGCCGTCGTGCCGTTCGGGGCCCACGGCGCGCCGCGCTGGCTGGTCCGCGACGGGCGTCTCCGCGCCGCGTCGCTGTGGAGCGGGGCCCTGAGGCCCCAGGAGGTCTTGGGCCTCGCGCTCGGCATGATGCGCGGTGGGGCGCTCGGCCCCGAGGTCAGCCTCGCGGAGGTCGCGATCACACGCTTCGGAACGTCGTTCACGCGACACGTGCTCGACGCGATGACGACGGGGATCTGGGCGACCGGCCCTGAGGACGTGGCGCTGCGCGCCTTCTGGCCCGACGCACACGCGGCCCTCGATGGGCGCTCGGCGCTCGGCGCCGTGCTCGCCGGGCGCCTCGGGGGCCGCCGCCCCGCCGCCCGCGCCGGGAGCTACACCCTCCGCGGTGGCATGGGGCGCATCGCCGAGGCCGCGACGACCCGCCTCGGCGAGCGCCTCCTGTCCGCGAGGGCCCGGGCCCTCGGGCGTGACGCGGGCTCGTGGACGATCGAGGCGGAAACGGCGGGGTTCCGCGCGGACGCGGTGGTCGTGGCGACCGAGGCCCCCGCCGCCGCGGGGCTCCTCGCCGACGTGGCCCCCGCGTCGGCCGCCTCGCTCCGGGACATCCGCTACGCGCCCCTCGGGGTGCTGCATTGGACAAGCCGAGACGCGGCGTTCCCCGATGGTTTCGGGTTCCTCGCGCCGCGCGCGGAGGCGCTCCCGGTGCTCGGCACCGTCTTCGTCAGCGCCCTCGCCGCGGACCGTGCGCCCACCGCCGACACGCGGGTGTTCGCGACGATGATCGGCGGCACGCGGGATCCCGGGGCCCTCGACGAGGACGTCCAGGCCGCGTCGGACCGCGTGCGCGCCGCGCATCGGCGGCTCCTCGGGCGCGGGGTCACCCTCGACCGTGTGGCCTGGGTGCGACACCCACACGCGGTGCCGATCCCGGGCCCCGGGCACGTCGGCCGCGTCCACGCGGCGCTGGACGCGCTCCCCGCGGGCGTGCACCTCGCCGGCGCGTGGCGGGCGTACGGCTCGACGGAGTGCGCGGTCGCCGCGGGGTTCGCCGCGGCCGAGCGCGTGCTCGCGGAGGCGGGCGTCGATGCGCGCGTCTGAGTCCCTCGTCGCGCTGGGGCTCACGTGGCGCGAGGCGTCCTCCGCGGCGCGGGCGCCCCTCGCGGCGCCGGTCGACGCGGAGACGTGGGAGGGCCTGCGCGCGCAGGGGGCCACCGGGCTCGTGGAGCTCCACACCTGCGCGCGTTCCTTGTGGATTCTCTCCACCGCGCACGAGCGATGGGTGGGCGGGCTCCTGCAGGCGCGCCTGTCGGCGCGCCTGGAAGGCGGGCTGCGCCCGTTCGTGCTCGCCGGGGACGACGCCGCCCGCTACACGCTGCGCGTGGCGGTGGGGCTCGACAGCTACGCGCAAGGGGAGGCCGACGTCGGGCATCAGCTCGCCGCGGCGTTCGTGGCCGCGCGCAGCGTGGGCCGCACCTCGCGTGTGCTGCACGAGGTGGAGCAGGCCGCGGCGCGCCTCGTCGCCGAGGGCCGCGAGCGAGGGTTCGTGCGCGCCACGCGTGGCTTGGGCGCGCTCGCGGTTCAGCGCTTGCGCGCCACGTCGGTCGATCTCGGTCGGCCGATCGCCGTCGTGGGCGCCGGCGCGATCGGCGCGCGCGTGGTCAACGCGCTCCGCCGCGCCGACGCGGTCGATCCAATCGTGTACAACCGGAGCCCGCGCGCCGGCACGGTCGATCTCGGCGCGCTGCCGGACGCCGTCCACGAGGCCGTGGTGCTCTGTACCGCCGCCCCGCGTCCGTGGTACGCGCCCCGCGGGGACGTCCGCGTGATCATCGACCTCGGCCAACCACGCCAGACCGACGCGCCAGGGGCGCTCGGGCTCGACGCGCTGTTGTCGGGCGAGGGACACACCCTCGCGCCGCCGCGCCTCGCCGCCGCGGAGGAGGCGGTCGATGCAGAGATCGATGTGTTGATGTCTCGCATGCGCGGCTCACGCGTGTATCGCAAGGTCGGCGGGCTGCTCGCCTTGCGAGACACCTTCCTCGACGGCGAGCTGGACGCTCGCCTCGCCGAGGCGCTCGAGGGCGTGGGCGACGAGCAGGCGCGGCGGGTGCGCGCGGCGGCGCGCGGCGCGCTGCGCGCGTGGGGGCACCGCGTGGTCACCTGGATGAAGCACGAGCTCGCGGAGTCCGAGCCGGCGGAGGATGCGTGAGGCTTGGGACCCGCACGAGCGATCTCGCGATGACGCAGAGCGGCATGGTGGCCCGCGCGATCGGGCCGGACGTGGTGCTCGTCGGCATCACCACGGAGGGCGACCGCCTGGTCGACGTGCCCCTGCGCGGCCCATTGGAGAAGGGCTACTTCACGGCCGAGCTCGAACGCCAGCTCCTGGCCGGCGACATCGACGTGGCCGTCCACTCCATGAAGGATCTCCCGGTGGCGGAGACGCCGGGCACCGCCCTCGGGGCGGTGCCGGAGCGCGCGCCGGTCTCGGACCTCCTCATCGCGCGCAAGGAAGCGGTCGACCCCTACCTGCCGGGCCTCCCGCTCCGTGAAGGCGCGCGCGTCGGCGCGGCGAGCGAGCGGCGACAGGCGCTCGTGCGGACGGCGCGGGCGGACCTCGTGCCCGCCTTCCTCCGCGGCAACGTCCCCACGCGGGTGCGACGGCTGGCCGAGGGCGCCTACGAGGCCATCCTGCTCGCCGAGGCCGGCGTCGAGCGCCTCGGGCTCGACCTCTCGGCCTTCCGCGTCTACCGCCTCGATCCCCGTTGGTGGCCGCCGGCGCCCGGTCAGGGCGCGCTGGCGGTCCAGTGCCGCGCCAAGGACATCGAGTCGCGCGTGCGGCTCGCCGCGATTCACGACATCCCGTCGGAGCGCGCCGTCGTGCGGGAGCGTCAGTGGCTCGGCAGGATCGGCGGCGGATGCGCGACCCCGTTCGGGGCCTACGTCAACCGGGCGCGCTGGTCGATCGGGATGATGGGCGCCGACGGGCGCATGCGCACCCGACACGGGGACGACCTGAACGAGGGCGAACGCGCGCTCGCCGCGCTGATCGCCGGCGGGCCGGGCGAGGCGCCCCCCGCCACGATTTGGAAGGAGGTGACGTGAGCCGCCACGACGCTTTGTATGCCCGTGCCCTGGATGTGTTGCCCGGCGGGGTGAGCAGCCCCGTCCGCGCCTTCAAGAGCGTGGGCGGCGAGCCACGATACATGTGTCGCGGCGAGGGCGCCTTCCTCGTGGGAGAAGAGGGCGAGCGCTGGGTCGACTTCTGCATGGCGTGGGGGCCGCTCATCCTCGGGCACGCGCACCCGGAGGTCGTCGACGCCGTGACGCGCGCCGCGCGCGACGGCCTCGCCTTCGGCACCGTGCATCGGGGCGAGGTCGAGCTCGGCGAGCGCATCCTCGCGGCGTTCCCCGGTCGCGATCGCGTACGGCTCGTCGTCACGGGTACGGAGGCGGTGCTCACCGCCCTGCGCCTCGCGCGCGGCGTCACCGGGCGCTCGAAGATCCTCAAGTTCTCTGGGTGCTACCACGGTCATGTCGATGCCCTGCTCGTGAAGGGGGCCGGCTCCGGGCTCGTCACGTTCGGCACCGGCGAGAGCGCCGGCGTTACCGACGGGTCCGCGCGCGACACGCTCGTGGTGCCACTGGACGACGAAGCGGCGGTGGACGCCGCCTTCGCGGCCCACGGGGCCGACATCGCGGCGGTGTTCGTCGAGCCGATGCCCGCCAACAACGGGCTGCTCGTGCAACGACACGCGTGGCTGTCTCATTTGCGTCAACGCTGCGACGAGCACGGCGCGCTGCTGGTGTTCGACGAGGTGATCTCCGGCTTCCGACTCGGCTTCCACGGCTACGAGCGCGTGTGCGGCGTCACTCCCGACCTCACCACCCTCGGCAAGATCGTCGGCGGAGGGCTCCCGGTCGCGGCCGTGGTCGGGCGCGCCGAGGTGCTCGATCAGCTCGCCCCGCTCGGGCCGGTCTACCAGGCGGGCACGATGGCCGGCAATCCGGTGTGTGTGGCCGCCGGCATCGCGACGCTCGACGTGCTCGGCCGCGACACCGCGGTGTACGACCACCTCGATGCGCTCGGCCGCGCGTTCGACGCGGCCGCCGGGCGCGCCCGTTGGGTGCGCCGTGGGCCCGTCGTGTGGCCGAGCTTCGCCGCCGAGGCGCCGCGCACCGACTCGGCGATCCCGAGCGACAGCGGCGCCCGCTTCCGCCCGATCTTCCGGCACCTGCTCGACAGCGGCGTGTACTTCCCACCGTCGGCGTACGAAGTCGGCTTCTTCTCGGCCGCCCACACGATCGAGCAGGTCACCCGGCTCGCCACCCTGGTGGACGCCGCCTGGTGAGGGCCCGCCGCGGCGGCAGCGCCCGCGGTTGGCGGGCCAACTGGGGCTACGCCGCGGTGTTCGCGATGCTCGTCCTCCTCGGCGGGTGGTGGACGGTGCTCATCGCCACCCTGGTCGAGGAGAACCTGGAGCTGCACCTCGCCCTGCGCGGCGCGGACCCGGAGGTGCTGGCGGCCTACGCCGCGAAGCGGCGGATGCTGGTGGGCGAGAGCCTCACCATGTCGCTCCTCGTGCTCGTGCTCGTGGGCGGCGCGGTGGCGCAGGCGCGCCGGGAGCGCATGCAGGCCGAGCGGCTCGAAGGGGTGCTCGCGGCGAGCACGCACGAGCTGAAGACGCCCGTGGCGGGGGTGAAGGCGCTGCTCGAGTCCCTTCGGAGCGGCGTGCTGCCGCCCGAGCGCGCGGCCCCTCACCTCGATCGTGGCCTGGAGAGCTGCGCGCGGCTCGAGCACCTCGTCGAGAGCATCGTCGCGTACCAGGCGGCGGTCGGACGGGCGCGCGAGCTCGAGGTGCGCGCGCTCGAGGTGTGGGTGCTCCCCGTGATCGAGCACCGCCGCGCCACGATCGTGGGAGAGACCCTCCGGGTCGATCTCGGGGAGGCGGGGAGCACCCCCGTCCGCGCCAGCGTCGACGGGCTGCGGGTGGTGCTGGAGAACCTGTTGGACAACGCCCGGAAGTACGGGGCGGGTACGCCCACGGAGGTCCGCGCCCGCATGGACGGGTCGCGCGTCCGGCTGGAGGTGCGGGACGCGGGGATCGGGTTTTCGCCCGAAGACGCCGACGCGCTGTTCGAGCCCTACCGCCGAGGCGCCGAGAACGAGCAGCGGCACGGCACCGGCCTCGGGCTCTACATCTCGCGGCAGCTCGCGCGCGCGATGCTCGGCGAGCTCACCGCCACCAGCGAAGGCCCGGGCCGCGGGAGCAGCTTCGTGTTGCACCTGCGCCGGGGTTAGGCGCCGCGGATGGCCGAGCGCATCCTGCTGGTGGAAGACGAGCCGCTCGTCGCGGACATGGTGAAGTTGAACCTCGAACATGCGGGGTTCGAGGTCGAGCACCTCGCCAACGGCGCCGCCGCCATCCAGCGCCTCGGGACCGGCAGCTTCGACCTCGTGGTGCTCGACGTCATGCTTCCCGGCGCGGATGGTTTCGCCGTCGCCCGTCGCGCGCGGGCGCTCGGCGTGAGCGCGCCGATCCTCATGCTCACGGCGCGCGGCGAGACGAGCGCGAAGGTCACCGGGCTCGACGCCGGCGCGGACGACTACCTCGTCAAGCCCTTCGCGATGCCCGAGCTGCTGGCACGGGTCCGCGCGCTGCTGCGTCGGCACGCGGCGCCGCGCGGCGTCCTCGCGTCGCGCGAGCTCCGCCTCGGCCCATACAGCGCGAACCTCGACACCCGGACCGCCACCACCAACGAGGGCAGGGTCAACCTGACGGACACCGAGGCGGCGTTGCTCGCGTACTTCGTGCAGAACGAGGGCGCCTTGCTCACGCGCGCGGACATCCTCGAGAACGTGTGGGGGATGGACCGCGCGCCGACCGCGCGCACCGTCGACAACTACGTCCTGCGCCTGCGCAAGCTCTTCGAGCCCGATCCGGAGGAGCCTCGTCACTTCGTGACGGTGCGCGGCGCCGGCTACCGCTTCGTCCGGACCTGACGTGGGGGCGATCCGTGGGCTGTTGGACGGGCTGCTCGGCGCGACGGGCGTTCACCTGCCGATCTGGGCCGGGCCTGCGCTGGTCGCCGTGCTCGTCGTCGTCGCATGGCCCTGGCTGCGGGCCAACGCGCGCACGGAGGAGGCGCGCAAGCTGCTCCGCGCGTCGGGTCGCGCCCGGGGGGAGGAGCGCGCGCGCCTCGAAGAGCGGGCGCTGGCGCTCGTCGAGGGCAACGCCGACGGGCTCATCGCCCTGGGGCAGGGGGCGGTGGAGCAGGGGCGGCGCGCCCTCGTGGAGGCCTGCATCGCGCGGCTCCAGGCGCTGCGTCGTCCGCCGCGCGACGCCGTCGCTCGGCTGAAGCACGCCCTCGATCCAGACTTTCCGGTCACGCCGCTCCAGGCGGCGCTGCGGATCGAGCGCCTCCGCGAGATCGGCGCCACCGAGGCGGCGGACGGCCTGCTCGTGCGCGCGCGGCTGCGCTGGCCCGGCGACGACGATCTCGAGCGGCTGCACCAGGGCCCGTCGGCCGACGAACCCGCGCCGTGACCGCCGCCACGGCTCAGCGGAAGAGCTCGCGGACCGCGCCGCGCACCACACGTGGAAGATCGGCGTAGGTCCTTGCTCGATAGAGCTTCCCGCGCCCGGCGCGCGCCATCTCCCGGCAGCACCGCGCCCCTTGCACGTGATGCTCCCCGAGGTGCACGACGTGCAAGCGCGGGTAGCGGCCGGCGACGCGCACCGGGTCGGCCCCGACGTTGGCGACGCCGTCGGTGAACACGATCCCGACGCGCTCGCGGCGCCGCGCCCGGCGGAGCTCCTCCAGCGCGGCGGCGAGGCCGCCTTCGATGTTCGTGTAGCCCTGCGCCGGCACGCTCAGGACGCGCCGGGCGACCTCGCGCACGCCGAGCACCTCGCCCGCGCGCACGAGCACGTGCGGGGTGGTGTCGAACGCCACGACGGCGACGTTCTCGACCTTCAACCTCAAGATCGTGGCCGCTACGGCGAGCAGCGCGATCTTCTCGCCGGTCATCGAGAGGGACATGTCGAGCACCGCCACGACCTCGACGTCACGCGGGAGGTTTCGCACGAGGCGAGGCTCCGGCGCCGCCGTGGGGGTCGACCGGGCGTCGGCCTCCAGGGTGCGCTCGAGGTCGAGCTCGCCTTCGCCGGGCCAGGGCTGTTCGACGAGGCGGACCGGGCGCGACGCGTGGCGCACGAGGCGCCGCGCGTGGGCGACCACGGCGTCGATCGCGCTCTCTCTGGCGCGCCGTCGCACCGCTTCCGACGCGACGCGATCGAGCGACCCCCACGTCCGGGCCGCGCCCCAGCCGGAAGGGACCGACGCGGCCGCGGCCGCCGTCAGGGCGCCGGTCGCGGACGGCGAGGGGTCGAGGGGGGAGGGGTGCGCGGCGGCGCTCCCGTTCACATCGGGCCGCCGCGCTGGACTTTTTTTCGGAGCTCCTCGACGAGCTCGACGACGCTGCCCCCGCCGGCCTCCATCAGCTCGATGCGCGTCGGGAGGGCGAGCGCCGCGGCGCGCCCCACGTCGCCGCCCAGGCGCGCCGCGAGGTCGGCGATGGCGATGGCGGCGCGCACGCTGGCGCCGCGGCGGACGCGTGGGTCGGTGCGGGTCGCGCGGGTGAGGGCGACGGCGGCGTCGATGACGGTGTCCGACGGCGCGCAGCGCGCCTCCTGTCGCACGACGGCGCGCTCCTCCGCCTCGCCGAGGTGGTCGAGGCGCACGAGCTCGAACCGGTCGAGGAGCGCCTCGGAGAGCGACGCCGTGGCGACGAACTCGGCCGGGTTCTGGGTGGCGACGACGCAGAAGCCCGGCGCTGCGCGCACCTCGCCGAGGTAGGGCACCGCGACGCGCCGCTCGTCCATCGCGGGGAGCAGCACGTTCTGGACGCCCTCCGGCATCCGGTTGAGCTCGTTGACGAACAGCACGGCCCCCTCGCGCATCGCGCGCAGGAGCGGGCCCGGGAGGAAGGCCTCGGCGCGATACCCGCCGGCCAGGACCGCCGGCGGGTCGAATTGCCCCACGAGCTTCGCCTCGGTGTACCTCCCGTCTCCGTCCACGCGTACGAGCCCGCGTCCGAGCGCCTGACACACGGCGCCCGCGAGCGCGGTCTTGCCCACGCCCACCGGCCCCTCGAGCAGGACGTTCCGTCCCGCCTCGAAACAGGCGGTCAAGGCTTCGATCTCGGCGCGGCGACCGACGATCTTCGACATCGGATCCATCGGGAGCCTGTAGCGCGTGCGTGACGAACCTGCCGTCCCGCGCCACGAGGGTGTAAGCTCCGCGCGTGATGGCCACCCTCCCGTTTTTCCTGCTCGCTGCTTGCGGCTTCGGCCTCGAACCGGTGGCGGCGCTCGCCGACGCCGATGACGACGACGACGGCGGCGGCACCTCCGACTTCAACCTCTGCGGCAACCCCGAAGGCCGGCGCGGCTCGGGCACCTGGTCGAGGCCGATCCGCCCGGAGACGTTCCCGTTCGTCGACGACGCCACGACCTCGGTCGGCAAGTCGAGCGCGGAGACCTACGACTGCAACGAGACCCTGGCGCGCCCGGGTCCGGAGGTCGTCTACTCGGTCGACGTGCCCGAAGGCGCGACGCTCCGCGCGACGCTCCTCGCCGACGCGGGTCAGGCGCTCAACCTCAACGTCCTGTTCGAGTCCGCGCGCGACGGGTCCGAGGTGACCGGGTGCACCCGGGCGAGCCGCACGACGGCCGCCGAAGCGGAGGCCGCCGAGGGCGAATGGCTCGTGGTGGTCGACACCCTCGACGAGGGGGGCGGCACGGTCGAGGGCGGTGGCTACCGGCTGTCCCTCGAGCTGAACGACCCGGCCAGCGAGTGGGAGGAGTCGCAGCCGGCTTCCGGGATCACCTGGCGCCGCCGCACCGCGACCATCGAGGGCAGCACCCAGTCGTGGAACGTCCTCGCGGTCGACCCCACGCTCCGGACCCTGCGGCCGCGCGCGCTGAGCTGCACCGACATCCCGCAGGCGCTCGACGAGACCGAGGCGTTCGCGGCGATCAGCGGAGGCTTCTACGACACCGGCTGCGCGAGCCTCTCCCTTCTGCGGGCGGCCGGCACCACGTTGAACACCAACCGCGTCGGCGATCGTTCGCGCGCGCTCGTGTGGAACGACGGCGGCGCGCCCACGTGGACCTGGGTCGAGCCCGACGCCGACTACACCACGCACGAGAACGCCATCGGCGGGTGGCCGTCGCTGGTCAAGGCCGGCGCGGTGGAGCTCGATCCGCCGACCGGGCCCGCCGCGTGGGACGAGCGACGGGCGCGCACGGCGGTCGGCATCGACGCGGAAGGGCGGGTGATGCTGGTCACGGTCGACGGCGGGACGGCCCGCGGCGACGGACTGACGATGACGGGGCTCGCCGAGGCGATGGTAGAGCTCGGCGCCGTCGGCGCCGTCGCGCTCCAGGGCGACGAAGGCACGACCGCCTGGGTGCGTGACTGCTCGACCAACGGCATCGTCAACTGGCCCATCGGCGGCGACGGCACCGCGCGTGGCGGCGCGGCCGCGATCCCGGACGCGCTGGTGGTGTTCTGAGTCACCGTCCGGCGGGTTAGCGTCGGAGACCCTTCGGAGGTCCCCTTGGCGCCCACCATCCCCGTCGTCGATCTGCGCGACTACGCCGACCCTGCCCGCCGCGAGGCGTTCGTCCGCACCCTGGGCGAAGGGCTCGAGCGCTTCGGCTTCGTCGCGGTCACCGGCCACGGCATCCCCTCGGAGCTGATCGACCGCGCGTACGACGTCGCGGGCGGCCTGTTCCGACTCCCGGAGGCCGTGAAGCGCCGCTACGAGACCCCGGAGAACGGCCGCCAGCGGGGCTACACGAGCTTCGGCGTCGAGCACGCGAAGGACCAGCCGATCCCCGACCTCAAGGAGTTCTGGCACGTCGGCCGCCGGCTCCCCGCCGATCACGCGCTCGCGCGCTCCGGCGAGGTGCCCCCCAACCTCCACCCCGAAGAGCTCCCCGCCTTCGGCGAGACCTTCGACGCGCTGTTCTCCAACATGGAGGCCTTCGCGAACGCCCTCCTCGTGGCCGTCGCGGAGTACCTGGGCCAGGACGCCGCCTACTTCCGCGACATGGTGAAGGACGGCAACAGCATCGTGCGCGTGATCCACTACCCGGACATGGGCGACGCGATGCCCGCCGGCGCGGTGCGCGCGGCCCAGCACGAGGACATCAACCTCCTCACCGTGCTGCCCGTGTCGACCCGGCCGGGGTTGGAGCTGCTCACCCGCGACGGCGAGTGGTTGGCGGTGCAGACCCCGCCGGGCGTGATGGTGTGCGACACCGGCGACATGATGGCGCGCCTCACCTCCGGACGCCTGCCGGCCACGACCCACCGGGTCGTGAACCCGGGCGGCTCCGACGGCGGCCGCCTGTCGATGCCCTTCTTCCTGCACCCGCACCCGGATCACGTGCTCGTGCCCCTGTTCGGCGGCGACGCGCCTCCGGTGCGCACGAAGGACTTCCTGCGTCGGCGGCTCGAAGAGATCGGCGTCGCGTAGCGGTCCGCCCCTTCAGACCGAGATCGCGCCTTCGCGGAAGCTCGACACGCCGACCTTCACGTTCACGAGGGCCGGCTTGCCGCTCGCGAGGGCGCGGTCGATGGCCGGGCGGATGTCCTCGGGGCGCTCGACCCACTCCCCGTGGCCGCCGAGCGCCTCGACCATGCGGTCGTACCGCGTGTACGCGAGGGCGGTCGCCGGGGCGCGCTCGGCCCCGAAGAGCTGCACCTGCCCGCGTCGGATCTGCGTCCATCCGGCGTCGTTGCCCATGACGCCGACGAACGGGATGCCCTGGCGCGCCGCCGCTTCGTACTCCATGCCGTGCAGGCCGAAGCTGCCGTCGCCGTAGATCACGAACACCGGGGACTCCGGTCGCGCGAGCCGCGCCGCCATGGCGAACGCCGGTCCGACGCCGAGCGTGCCCAGCGGCCCCGGGTCCATCCAGTGCCCGGGCTCCCAGACGTCGACCACCTTGGCGGCGGTCCCCACGATGTCGCCGCCGTCGCACACCACCGTCGCGTCTCGCGGCATCGCCGCGGCGAGCTCCCGCGAGAACCGCAAGGGGTTGATCGGGACGGCGTCGGACTCGAGCTCCGCCCTCATCTTCTCGGCGCGTTGGCCCTCCCATTCCCGTAGCCGCGCGAGCCACGCCGGCCCGGAGCGGCGCCCGGCCTCGGCGAGCTGCTTCATCACCAGCCCGCTGTCGCCCGGCAGGCCCACCTGCGCGCCCCGGTTGTGGCCGATGACGTCGGGGTCCAGGTCGACCTGGACGACCTTGGCGTCCGGCGCGACCTCCTGCCCGTAGTTGAGTCGGAAGTCCCAAGGGGTTCCGAACACGACGACGACGTCGGCGGACGCCACGGCCTTCGCGCGGCAGAGGCGGAAGAATCGAGGATCGTCGGGGCGGACCGCCCCGCGCGCGCCGCCGTTGAGGAAGACCGGGAGGTCGTAGGCGGCGAGGAAGTCGTGGATGGCGTCCCGGTAGGGCGACCACCACCACTGCGTGCCGACGATCGCCACCGGGCGCTCGGCCCGCGAGAGCAGGTCGGCCGCGGCGAGGATGGCCGCGGGGTCCCCGCCCGGCACGTTCGCGGTGCGGTAGTCGCGCGGGGTCGGGACGCCGTCGGTGTCCTCCATGCCCATCAGCACGTCCAGCGGCATCTCGAGGAACACGGGGCCGGGCACGCCCGTCGTGGCGCGGCGGAACGCCATCGCGAGGAAGTCGGGGATCCGTCGGGTCTCGGGGACGGTCGCGCTCCACTTCGTGACGGATCGCAGGAGGGTGACGTGGTCCATCTCCTGGAGCGAGCCCATGCCCGAGAAGAACCGCGGACCCTGGCCTCCGATGAGGATCATCGGCGCGCCGCCCCGCTGGGCGTTCGCCGCGGCGGTCACCGCGTCGGTCACGCCCGGCCCGGCGGTCACGAGCGCGACGCCGGGGCGTCCGGTCACGCGCGCCCATCCTTCGGCCGCGTGCCCCGCGGTCTGCTCGTGGCGCACGTCCACCACCCGGATGCCACGGTCGAGGCAGCCGTCGTAGATGTGTTGGATGTGCCCCCCGCACAGGGTGAACACGTGGCTGACGCCTTCGGCGGCGAGGGCGTTCGCGACGAGGGCTCCGCCGTGGACGTGAGGCATGGACCTTCCCGGTTCGACCGGTCGTAACACGCCGGTTTCACGCTCTACCGGCCCGGCTCCGGCCCGGGAGCCGGCACTCCCACCGCGAGCGCTGCGTATCCGGCTACGCACTGCCCGCGCGGATGCAGGATACACGCCGATCGGGGGCGTGCGAAATATTTTTCGCACCTGGCCTGACCGGCAGGTCGGTTTGGCGTCGCGCGGCTATCGTGGGGGCATGCTCGCGACCCGTCGCACCTTCCTCACCGGCTCCGCCGCCACCGCCGTGGTCGCCGCGCTGGGCGTCGGGTACGGGCCGCTGCCCGCGCCAGAGGTGGGCCGCGTCCTGTTGTCCGCCGGCGAGGGCGCCCTCGTGGCCGCCATCGCCGACGCGATGTTCCCCACGGGCGGCGCGTTCGGGGTCGGTGCCTCCGAGATCGACATCGTCGCGTCGATGGACACGCTGCTCGGCGAGTCCCTCGACCCTGAGGTGGGGGTCGCCGTGCGGTGGCTGCTCCGCGCGCTCGAGGCGGGCACGATCGCCTCGCGCGGGGCGAGCTTCGTGGCGTTGTCCCTGGATGACCGCCGTGCCGTGCTCGCGACCTGGGCCGACAACGTCGTCCTGCCGCGCCGCCTGGCGCACGACCTCTTGCGGATGGCGTTCGGCATGGCGTTCTACAACAGCGCCGCCGCGTTGCGGCAGATCGGCTGGGGCACGGCGTGCCGCGGGGGGCACGCATGAGCGGGACGTTTCGGCCGGGTCTGCACGCCTTCGAGGGCTACGCCCCGCACGAGGAGCTCGAGGCGGACGCGGTGGTGATCGGCGCCGGCCCCGGCGGGGCCGGCGCCGCCCTCGCCATGGCAGAGGCCGGGCTCCGGGTCATCGTGCTCGAAGAAGGAAGGAGCTGGGCGCCGAACCAGTTCGAGCCCTCCGCGACCTGGGCGTTCCAACACCTCTACGCGGGCCGCGGCTCCCGCACGACCACCGGCAACTGCGTCATCCCGCTCCCCGGCGGTCGCGGCGTGGGCGGCGGCACCCTCGTGAACAGCGCGATCTGCTTCCGTACGCCACCGCGCATCCTCGCCGAGTGGCGGGACGTCCACGGGTGCGCGCGGCTCACCGACGCGCACATGGAGGCCTGCTTCACCCGGATCTGGTCCACGCTCGGCGTCAGCGTCAACCCGCCGGAGATCCAGCGCGAGAACAACCACATCTTCCGAGTCGGCGCCGAGCGCCTCGGGCTGCGCGGCGCGTGGCTCGCGCGCAGCGCGCCCGGCTGTGTGGGCTGCGGCACGTGCCAACAGGGGTGTGGCAGCGGTGGAAAATCGAGCGCTGACAAGACGTTTTTGAGTGAGGCCATCGCCACCGGGCGCGTGGCGGTCCACGCCGACTGTCGCGTCGACGGGGTCGAGACGTCCGGCGGGGGCGTGCGCGCGGTGGGCGGGCGCACGATGCTGCCCGGCCGGTACACCCCCGCCGGCACCTTCCGCGTGTCGGCGCGGGTGTTCGTCCTCGCCGCCGGCGCGATCGGCTCTCCGAGGTTCCTCCTCGCGAACGGCCTGGCCGACCGGAACGTCGGCGAGCATCTGCGCATCCACCCCACGAGCGGCCTGCTCGGGCGCTTCACCCACGCCATCGAGCCGTGGCGCGGCGTGACCCAGGGGTACTACGTCGATTGTTGGGACGAAGGCTTCCTGCTCCAGACCTACAGCGCGCCGCCGGACCAGTACTACCTGACGGTCCCGCTGCCCGCCGACGAGTCGCTCGCGTTCATGCGCGACCTGCGCCACTACGCGTCCGCGGGCGTCGTCGTCCACGACGAGGACAGCGTCGGCGCCGTCCGCCGCGGGTCGATCGCCTACAACCTCGGCGAGCTCGACCGGAAGCGCCTCCTCGCGGGCCTCCGGCGCAGCGCGGCGGTGTACTTCGCCGCGGGGGCCACCGAGGTGCTCACGGCGGTGCACGGGGCTCCCCGCGTGCGGTCGCCCGACGAGATCGACACCGTGCTCCACGACGACCTCCCGGCGCACGACATCGGGCTCTACGCCAGTCACCCGATGGGCACCTGCCGCATGGGGGCGGACCCCGCAGCCACGGTGGTGGACCCCGACGGTCGCGTGTGGGGCTGGGACAACCTCCACATCGCCGACGCGAGCGTGTTCCCGACCTCCCTCGGGGTCAACCCGCAGGTCACGATCTACGCGCTCGGGCTCACGATCGGCGCCGCCGCGGCGGGTGCCTGACGCGGGGTGACGCCGTGGACGCAGCACGATAGGGCGCGTGGTCCCGCGGGAGTAGGACCATGTCGCAGAAGAGCAGCAACATCACCTGGCACGGCGCCATCGTGACGCCGGAAGAGCGCGCCGAGACGGTCGGGCAGAAGGGCGCGGTCGTCTGGCTCACGGGGCTCAGCGCCTCGGGCAAGAGCACCATCGCGCGCCGGGCCGAGCAGCTTCTGCTCGAGCGCGGGCACATCGCCTACGTCCTCGACGGCGACAACATCCGCTTCGGCCTCAACAAGGACCTCGGCTTCTCCCCCGCCGACCGCACGGAGAACATCCGTCGCATCGGCGAGGTCGCCAAGCTCTTCGCCGACGCGTGCGTCATCACGCTCACCGCGTTCATCTCGCCCTACCGCGAGGACCGCGACAAGGTCCGCGCCATCATGCCGCAGGGCACCTTCATCGAGTGCTTCGTCGACGCCTCCGTCGAGGTGTGCGAGGCGCGCGACCCGAAGGGCCTCTACAAGAAGGCGCGCGCCGGCCAGATCCCCGAGTTCACCGGCATCTCCGCGCCCTACGAGGCGCCCGTCACGCCGGAGCTCACCCTCGACACGGCGGGCCTCGACGTGGACGCCTGCGCCAAGGCGGTGCTCGACTACCTGGCGGCCAACGGCTTCCTCAACGAGCGTTGATCCACGCGCGGAGGGCCTCCACCGCCGCGTCTCGTCGCTCGAAGGCCGCGGCGCCGGTCGCGGACACCAGCAGCACCGAGGTGTCGAGCGCCCCCAGGGCGTTCGCGAACACGAGGTCGCTGCGGGTGCGGACGAGCTGGGCCCGCGCGATGGCTTCGAGCGCGTCGGGGGTCGTGCCCGGCGGCGCGGCCTTGAAGCTCACGAGCGCGGCGTCGGGCGCCCATTCGCGGACTCGGTCGACGATCTTCGGCGCGGGCACGAGCGTCAGCGTGATGCTCTCGCGGCCGCTGGGGATCTTCTCGGTCGTCGGCGCGGCGAGCTCGTAGTCGCCCACCGCCGCGGAGTGCACGACCACGGCGTCCGTCGTGGCGCGGATCGCGCGCTCCATCCGCGCCATCAGGTCGCGCGTGCCGCCGTAGGCTTCCAGGGTGCCCCGGACCCCCGCGAGCTGGGCGCGCAGAAGGGCCTCGGGGCTTCCGAGCAGGTGGATCCGGCGGTCCGGCATCGACGCCGCCAGCGCCACGGCGGTGCCGCCGCTGGCGCCGGCGCTCAGGTAACGGATGGCGTCGACCGGGTTTCGGGTCGCCCCGGCGGTGAACAGGATGGGTCGCATCCGCGCGGCCTATCCGGATGCGGGGCTCAGCTCCCGCACACCACGACCCGGTCGCGCCCGGCGCGCTTCGCCGCGTACAGCGCCCGGTCGGCCGCTTCGAGCACCTCCGCGGGGGCCGCGCCGCGCGCCGAGGCCGCCACCCCGAAGCTCGACGTGAACGGCGGAAGATCGGCGTCGTGGAGCGCCCGCCGCAGGGCGACGCGGACGCGCTCCAGGACCGCGGTCGCCGCCTCGAGGTCGGCGCCGGGCAGCAGCACGACGAACTCTTCGCCGCCGAAGCGCGCCGCCTCGTCCTGTGGGCGAATCGACGCGGCGAGGGTGTGGGCGAACAGCCGCAGGGCGCGGTCGCCGACCGCGTGGCCGTGCGTGTCGTTGAGCACCTTGAAGCCGTCCAGGTCCGCGATCGCGATCGCGAACGAGGCGCCCTCCTCGCGCATCCCGGCGATGCGCTCCTCGACCCCGCGGCGGTTGAGCAGCCCGGTCAGCGGGTCGACCCGGGACAGGCGTTGCGCCTCGATCAGCGCGGCCGCGTGATTCGCGCTCCATCGCCGCGCCATGGCGCGGCGCAGCGGGCAGACCACGCACCACCACACCAGCGGGCTGACGAACGCCGCGGTCAAGGCGGCTCCCCACAGGGCGTCGGCCGGGCTCGGCGCGAGCCCCGCGGCGCTCATGGCCGCGACGCCTCCGGCGAAGCACACGGCCACAAGCAGCGCGAGCGGGCCCAAGCCCGTTCGATCCTGCATTTCACCCCTCACGTCCCCCTGTCGGATAATCCCCGCGTCCGACGCGGCGCGGGTTACTCGGCGGAATGCGTCGGGTGGCTGTCGAAGCGCTCGTGTGCACCCTCGTCGGCGTCGCGGTCGCGCTGGTGCTGTTCGGGGTCGGGGTGCTCGGCGGAGCCGGGGCCCCCGGCGCCGGGGCGGTCGGCCTCGCATGGCGCGCGGCCCACATCGGCGAGGTCCTCGCGGGGCGCGCGACCCTGGGGGACGCCGGCGGCGCGACGGTCCCGCTGGGCGGCCTCACGATGGCCGCCGCGGTCGCGTCGCTCGGCGCGGCCGTCGGCGTGTCGCGGGCGATCGGCCTTCTGACGGTGCTCGCCTTCGCCGCCGGCCCCGCGGCTGGCTGGGCGGTCGCGC
>CAMAXZ010000075.1 GCA_945862325.1 Klebsiella pneumoniae | reverse complement strand
TTAGCTCTCCCTGAAGGGCCCAGAAAGACCATCTGGTTGATAGGCCGGAGGTGCAGGCGCTGCAAGGCGCGAGCTTACCGGTACTAATTGCCCGTTCGACCTGATCTTCCATTTCTTCGACCGCCTACCACCATCCCCCTGTACGCCCCTTTTGCCGGTGGCGATAGCGGGGAGGCCACACCCGTTCCCATTCCGAACACGGAAGTTAAGCTCCCTGGCGCCGATGGTACTGCACCCTTACAGGTGTGGGAGAGTAGGTAACTGCCGGCAATCCTTTACCCCCGGTCGCGCGTTGCGCGGCCGGGGGTTTTGGCTTTTTGATCGATGTGCGGCCGCCTCGGGTCTGCCCGGTCGACTCGGCCGGCGAGGTCGTGGTATTGTGCCCGTTCCAAGTGAGGACGCCGGTGATCTCGCTCCTGCTCATCGCCTGCCAGGACTACAACCTCAAGGGCCCCGGCGAAGACCAGCCCGGCAAGTACAACCCGCCGGAGCTCGCGTCCACCGTCCAGAACGACCGGATCACTCAGGTGACCGTGCCGGCGGTGGACGTGTTGTGGGTCATCGACAACTCCTGCTCGATGGAGGAGGAGCAGTTCGCGCTGCGGTCCAACTTCGACTCGTTCATGACCTACTTCACGGGGTCCGGGCTGGACTACCACGTGGGCGTGGTCAGCACGGACATGGACAACGGCCGGGAGGCCGGGCGGCTAATCAAGGACACGAGCCGCGGCTCGTCCTACATCGACGCGTCCGTGGACGCCGCGACGGCGATCGAGAGCTTCGGCGAGCGCGCGGCGCTCGGCACCTTGGGCAGCTCCGACGAGCGCGGCAAGGACGCGGCGCAGGCGGCCCTCAGCGACCACGCGGACACGTTCAACGCGGGCTTCCTTCGGGAAGAGGCCACGCTCTCGGTGATCGTGATCTCCGACGAGCGGGACTACAGCCGGGTGAGCGTCAACGAGTTCGTGAACTGGTACAAATACCTGAAGCCCGAGCAGGACATGCTCAGCTTCAACTCGATCGTCGGTCCGGCGCCGCGCGGGTGCGCCACCGCCGAGAAGGGTACGGGTTACCTCGAGGTCACCAACCAGATCGGCGGCATCGAGTGGTCGATCTGCACCGACGACTGGGGCGGGCTGCTGTCGGAGCTCGGCTTGCACGCGGCGGGGCTCAAGCGGGAGTTCTTCCTCTCGCTCGTACCGGTCGACGGCACGATCGAGGTGCTCGTCGAGTCGCGCGACGGCTCGCAGACCCGCACCTTCGACACCTCGGAGTGGACCTACAGCCGCGCGCGCAACAGCGTGACCTTCGTGGAGTACACGCCGGACCCGCTTTCGGTGGTGTCGGTCACCTACGAGATCCTCGCGTCGGCGCAGGATCCAGGCGTGGAAGACACTGGAGACACCGGCGCCGAATGACGGGCGGGCTCACTCGCCTCGGTCGCGAAGGCGGCGGTCCCACCAGTCCAGGCGCTCGCGGATGGTCTTCTCGTTCCCGACGTCCTTGGGCTGGTAGTAGCGGGCCTCGCTGACGCCCTCGGGCAGGTAGCGCTCGCGGACGACGCCGTCCGGGAAGTCGTGTGGGTAGCGGTAGTCCTTTCCGTGTCCGAGGTCCTTGGCGAGCCGCGTCGGGGCGTTGCGGAGATGGTTCGGCACGGGGAGCGCGCCCGTGCGGCGCACCTCGGCGATCGCCGCGTCGATGCCGCGGTAGCTGGCGTTGCTCTTCGGCGCGGTCGCGAGGAAGGTGACGCACTGCCCGATGAGGATCCTGCCCTCCGGCATGCCGATGCGCGCGACCCCGTCGAGGGTGGCGACAGCGAGCGGGAGGGCTCGGGGGTCGGCGTTACCGACGTCCTCGGCGGCGAAGATGACGAGGCGGCGCGCGATGAAGGCCGGCTCCTCGCCGCCCTCCATCATGCGCGCCACCCAGTACAGCGCGGCGTCGGGGTCGGAACCCCGCATGGACTTGATGAACGCGCTGACGACGTCGTAGTGCGCGTCGCCGTCACGGTCGTGAAAGAGCGAGACGCCGAGGGCCCGCAGCCCGTCGAGGGTCAGGGTGCCGCGATCCGCGAGGCGTTCGAGCAGCCCGAGCGCCCGGCGGGCGTCGCCGTCCGCCACCCGAGCCACCGCGTCGAGCAGGCCCGGCTCCGCCTCCGCCTCCGCCCCGCCTAGGCCGCGGTCGGGGTCACGGCGGGCGCGGTCGAGCAGCTCCACGAGGCCGGGCGCGCGCAGCGGTTCGAGGATGAGCAGCTCGGTGCGGCTCCGGAGCGCGGGAATGAGGTGGAACGCGGGGTTCTCGGTGGTGGCCCCGACGAGGGTGACGCGCCCGCTCTCCACGTGCGGCAGCAGCGCATCTTGTTGGGCCTTGTTCCATCGGTGGATCTCGTCGATGAACACCATCGTGGGGCGAGGGTCGAGCACGGGGATGGCGTCGAGGGCGTCCTTGAGGTCCTTCACGCCGGACAGGACGGCGCTCAGGGTGACCTGACGAAAGCCCCCGGCCTGCGCGAGCACCCGCGCGAGCGTGGTCTTGCCGACCCCCGGCGGGCCCCAAAGGATGCACGACCGCAGTCGCCCCTCGTGCAGGGCACGCCGGAACGGCGCGTTCGGCCCGACGAGGTGGTCCTGGCCGACGATCTCGTCCAGGCTGGCCGGGCGCATGCGATCCGCGAGTGGTGGGCGTGTGGACATGGGCTACGTCCTAGCGCCATGCGCGTCGCCCTGCTCTCGGATGCCCACGTCGACGGGCCGGACGACCCCCGCCAGGCGCGGCTCGTCGACTTTCTCGAGCGGCTCGACGTGGATCGCCTGGCGGTGCTGGGCGACCTGTTCCAGCGGTGGTGGCACGAGGGCTCGGAGGTGTTCCCGGCGTACGTGCCGGTGCTGCGCGCGCTTCGACGGTTCGAGGGCCGGTTGGACTTCTGCCCGGGCAACCATGATTTCAAGGCGGCGGAGCACCTGCGTCTCGCCTTCGGGGCGCGCGTCGGCCCGTGCCTCGACGTCGAGTGGGACGGCGTCCGCGTCCATCTCGCCCACGGCGACGGGGCGGACGCGTCGCCCGGGTACGCCGCGGCCTCCACCCTGCTTCGCGGCCGGGTGTTCGCGGCGTGCATGCGCGCGTTGCCGCGAGACGCCCGGTGGGCGGTGCTCGGGCGCCTCGCCGGGCAGCCGCACGGGCGCCCCGACGCGCGCCTGATCGCCCACCAGCACGACGCCGCGCGAGCACGGATGCGCGCGGGGGCGCAGGTGGTGGTCTACGGACACACGCACGCCCCAGAGCTGACCGTGTGGCCCGAGGGCACGTACTGCAACCTGGGCGATTGGGTTGGCCACCGCACGTGGCTCCTGCTGGACGACGGCCGCCCGACCCTGTGCCGCGAGCCCTGAGGGGCGCCTCAGAGCGTCATGCGCCGCATGAGCTCCGGGCTCTCGAGGATGGCACCCGCGCCGTTCACGACGCACCGCAGCGGGTCCTCGGCGACCATGACCGGGAGGTTGGTGGCGTCGCGCAGCACCTCGTCGAGCCCGGTCAGCAGCGCGCCGCCGCCGCAGAGCACGACGCCCTGGTCGACGATGTCGGCGGCGAGCTCCGGCGGGGTCTGTTCGAGGGTGCCACGGAGCGCTTCGATCAGCTGCGCCACGCTGTCCTGGAGGGCGTCCGCCGCGTCGTCCGAGGTGAACTCGAACTGGCGAGGAGCGCCGGACACGATGTCGCGCCCCTTGACGGTGATGCTGCGCACGTCGCGGAGCGGCGCGGCACACCCGACCGCGAGCTTGATCTCCTCGGCGGTCCGCTCGCCGATGAGCGTGTTGAACCGCCGCTTGACGTACGCGGCGATCGCGTCGTCCATCTGGTCGCCCGCGACCCGGAGGGTCTGGCTGGTGGCGATGCCCCCGAGCGAGATGACCGCCACTTCGGTGGTGCCTCCACCGATGTCCACGATCATGCTGCCGATCGGGTCGTTGACCGGCAGGCCGGCGCCGATCGCCGCGGCGAGGGGCTCCGGCACGAGGAAGATCTCCCTCGCGCCGGCCGACCGGGCGCTGTCCTGCACGGCGCGCTTCTCGACCTCGGTGATGCCGAAGGGGATGCAGATCACCATGCGCGGGTGCGTCAGGGTGCGACGCCCCACGGCGGCCTGGATGAAGTAGCGAAGCAGGGCCTCGGTGAGCGCGAAGTCGGCGATGACGCCGTCTTTCAGCGGGCGGATCGCCACGATGTTGCCGGGCGTGCGCCCGACCATGCGCTTGGCCTCCGCGCCGACGGCGAGGACCTTGCCGACGGTCTGACCGGGCGCCTTGATCATCGCGACCACGCTCGGCTCGTCGACGACGACGCCTCGGCCCGTGGCGTAGACGAGCGTGTTTGCCGTGCCGAGATCCATCGCGAGATCGGTCTTGAGGAACCCGAGGGCCTGATCGAACACGGCGATTCCGCGGAAAGGGAGAGGAGTCTACCGCGTCCGGAAGGCGGGTGCGCCCGGGCTCAGTGGTTCTTGCCCGGGACTTCGAGCTCGCCCTTGATCGCCAAGGGGCGCTCCACGCGCTCGCTGAGCTTGCGGGCCTCGAACTCAAGCGGATCTTCTGCCTGGCGCAGCACGTGGCGCGAGCCGTTGGCGGTGAGGACGGCCACTTCGAACGGGAGCGGCGTGCCGTTCTTCACGTACTCCACGGAGGCGATGTCCTTGAAGAACACCCGCTCGGACGTGGTTCCACGCGCGTAGGTGGTCGTGAACACGATGCTCTCGGTGGACTCGTCGACGCTGACGCGCATCGTGCGGTTGACCGAGTGCACGTAGGAGGCCGCGCCGATCGCGACGATGCCCGTGGCGAGCGCCAGGAAGAGCGCCGGGAAGACCGGGCTCTTGCGCTTGGCCACGACGTGATGGAAGTCGTGGAAGCAGTGCTTGCAGAGGTTGGCGACCGCGGGCACCTCAGCATTGCAGTTCGGGCAGATCTTCGTGTCCAACGTAGCCTCCGCGGCTTGGTCGTTTACGGGACGGCCGCGACGGTGTCAAGGGCGTTGACGAGGGTCTGACGGCGTGGGGCGCGCGACACCCGGCGCGCGGTTTCGGAATACGGGGCGGCGATGGCCGCCATGCGCTTGTCCGTCCGCCTCCTGGCGGCCCCCGTCTGGTCCTGGTTCGCCCTCCGGCAAGCCCTCGTCGAGCGCCGCCGCCCGGTGGTCGAGCTGGAGGTGGGTCCCCGTCACCCGCTCCCGGCGCCGGAGGACCTCGACCGGCTCGCGTCAGCCCGGGTGTCGGGCCTTTGGATCAAGCTCGCGGCGCTGAGCGGCGTGGGCTGGGCGACGGTGCAAGGCGTGCGCGACGCCCTCGACCGCGTGCGCGCCGCCGGGGTGTTCGTGGGCGTCGAGCTCGACCACGTCGGCAACGGCGAGCTGTACCTCGCGGCCGGCGCGGATCGGGTGTGGATGCGCCCGCTCGGCAGCGTCGACGCGCTCGGGGCGCACGGGCGCCTGCGCATGGCCGGCGAGGCCCTCGCGCGGGTCGGGCTGCGCTTCGACGTGGAGTCGGCCGGGGCCTACAAGGCGTTCGGCGAGGTGTTCACGCGCCGCTGGCCCTCCGCGGAGAACCGTGAGGCCACCCGCGCGCTCGTCGACGATCTTCAAGCCGAGCTCGAGCGTGGCATCGCCGCGGGGCGCGGGCTCTCCGAAGCCGAAGTGCGCGCGGCCTTCGCCGAAGGCCCGCACGGGGCAGGCGAGGCGGTCCGGCGCCGGCTCGTGGACGCGGCCGCGTACCCCGACGAGGTGGAGGCCGAGCTCGAAGCACGCTTCGGAGAGGACTTTCCGCGGGTCGCCTTCGCGCGTTGGGCCCGGGTGGCGCGCGCGCGCGCGCGCGTCACGGCGTGGATGGGCGGTGGCCCACGGGTGGTCGTCGCGCACCTCGACGGGCCCGTGGTCGACGGCGACGGCGCTCCAGGATCCGCCTCAATCGCGGCCAATCCGGTGGTGGCGCGCCTCGAGGCCCTCCGCGAGGACGACGGGATCGCCGCGGTCGTGCTCGCGGTGCGGAGCCCGGGCGGCAGCGCCACTGCGTCCGACCGCATCTGGCGCGCCGTCGCGCGCTTGCGTGAGAAGAAGCCGGTGGTCGCCCACTTCGGCGACGTGGCCGCGAGCGGCGGGTATTACCTCGCGGCCGCGGCGACCGCGATCGTCGCGCAGCCGACCACCTTCACCGGGTCGATCGGGGTGGTCGCGGGGAAGCCGGTCATCGGCGACGCGCTCGCGCGGCTCGGCGTCTACGGCGAGTCCGTGCCCGGCGCGCCGAACTCGGGGTTCTTCGAGCTCGACACGCCGTTCTCCGACGAGGCGCGCGCGCGCTTCCGGGCTCGCATCGACGACACGTACGCGGCGTTCGTGGATCGGGTGGCCAAGGGGCGGGGCCGACCGGTCGAGCAGATCGAGCCGCTCGCACGGGGTCGGGTGTGGAGCGGGCGCCGCGCGCACGCGCTCGGGCTCGTGGACGCGCTCGGCGGGGTCGACGTGGCGATCCGCACCGCGGCGGCCGCGGCGGCCCGGGGCGCCCTGAGGCGCGTGGACGAGCGCCTGGGCCCGCAGGTCCCGCTCGGGCTGCGCATGTTGCGTCGTATGCGCGGCAGCGCGCGCCTGCTCCGGGTCTGGGACCTCGCCGGGGCGATCGAGGGCGGGCCGTGGGCCGCGCTCCTCGCCTCGCTGCCGGGCCCCCTCGGCGTGCTCGCCCGGAGCGGGGGAGAGCCGTTGACCCTGTGCCTCGAGGAGCCGCTCAGCCCTTCGGAGGATCACCGTACAAGCGGCGGTACTGCATGAGGTAGCCGAGCACGCGCCGCACGTAGCGGCGGGTCTCCGTGAACGAGATGTCCTCCGCGAAGCGGTCGGCGTCGGGGGCGGTGGTGTAGGTGGTCAACCAGCGTGAGACCGCCCCGGAGCCGCCGTTGTAGCCGGCGATGACGAGGGGGAGGGACGGCTGCACGCTCCCGCCGCCGAACTGCCGTTGGAGCCCGCCGAGCTCCCAGGTACCGAGGCGGGCGTTCACGCCCGCGCGGTAGAGGTCATCGACCACGAAGCCGGGGAGGTGTTCCCGCGCGAGACCGACCGCCAACGCCGGCATCAGCTGCATCAGGCCGCGCGCGCCCGCCGGCGACGTCACCGACGGGTCGAGCCCGCTCTCCGCGTTCATGATCGCGTACGGGAGGAGGGGGTCCAGGCGGTTCTCACGGGCGATCGCGGTGACGAGGGCCTCGTGGGGCCGTGGCAGGCAAGCAACCTTCGCAGCAGGGTTCTTGGACCGGTACGGGCTGGCGAGGGCGCGCGCGGCGGTGTAGCCTTCGGCGTCCACGAGCACCCAGGCCATCGCGACGGCCGTGGCTTCTCCGGCCGACTTCGCGGCGGCGACGTGGTGGTCCACCAGCGGGCGAGCCCACTCCGTGAAGCCGCCGTCGAGGAGCGTGAGGGCGAGCTGGAGATCCGGGCGCGACGCCAGGAACTCCGCGGGGAGCGCCGGGCGCGCGATCGGCGCGGGCGCGGGGAAGGCGATGCCGAGCCGATCGGCGGCGAACCAGGCGTAGCCGCTGTCCGGGGCGACCCGGACGACCTCGCGGAGGGCCACGGGGTCATCGGTGGCGCGCGCCTTCCAGTAGCGGGCGGCGGTGGCGAGCTCCGACGTGCCGTGGTTGCGGATCACCTCGTCGAAACGGGTGATCGCGGTCGCCTGGTCCCCGCGGCGATAGGCCGACCAGGCGGCGAGCCAGCGCGCGTCGGCCGCGAACTTGCCCGTGGGGCGCGCCGCGAGGTACCGCCCGAAGCCGCGCTCCGCCTCGGGAAGCTTCCCCGCGTCGTAGTCCATGTACGGCAGCTTCCAGGCCGCCTCGTCGGCTTGGGGGGCGTCCGGCCACCGCGCCGCGAGGGCGGTGTAGCGCTCGGCCGCGCCGGCGTAGTCCCCCGCGCGCGCCGTCGCGAGCGCCAGATGGAAAGCGTCCGACGCCGAGCTCGAGGCGGCGCCGCCGCGCTCGAGCCAATCGCGCGCGCGCGCGTGCAGGCGCGCGTCGAAGAGGGCGTGGCCGAAGGCCCGTTGCTCTTCCGGGCTTTCGAAGGGGTCCTTCGCGTGGACGGCGTCGAACAGCGGCACCGCCATCTCGGCCTGCTGCAGCTCGAGCAGGCGGCGCGCGCGGGCCATCATCAGCGAACGGCCGTCGGCCGAGTCGGCATCCGGGACGCGCACGCCGCGCTCGGCGAGGGCGGCGGCGGCGCGGTCGGCCCAGCCGCTCGTGGGGTACTTCGTCCACAAGGTGCGCCACACGTCGATGGCCGCGGCCACGTCG
Source organism: Klebsiella pneumoniae (assembly GCA_945862325.1). Taxonomy (GTDB): domain Bacteria; phylum Myxococcota_A; class UBA796; order UBA796; family SXON01; genus CAMAXZ01. The sequence continues at coordinate 11,935 of CAMAXZ010000075.1, read as the reverse complement.
CCGCGCCGCGCCGCACCCTCCGCGAGCCACCACCGCGCCTCGTCTCCGGCGGGCCCGTCGAGCAGCGCGCGCAACACCTCGCGACCCTCGAGATCGCCGGACAACACCGCCGCCCGCCCGCGCAGGAGCTCGTCGTCGAGGCCCGGCAGGCTCAGCCCGTTGAGCACGCGGAGCGCGTCGGCGGGCGCCGCGCGCGTCAAGAGCGCGCGCCCCTGAACGAGCCGGGCGTAGGGGGCGAGGGCGCCGTCGATTCCGTCGAGCAGCTCGAGCGCGCGGCCCGCCTGGCCGGCGCGCTCGAGGCAGCGCGCCGCCGCGAGGCGCTCGATCGGGGCCTCGGGGGAGGGAAGGGTCGCGATGACCGTCGCGCAGTCGCCGGTGCCGTTCGCGGTGGCCCAGGTGGCCGGCGCCGCCGCGGCGGCCGACAGGGCGAGGAGCAAGCTCAGCATCAGAAGCTCGAACCCAGCACGGCGTAGAGGCCTTCCGGTGCGCCGAAGGGCTTCCCGTCCTGCGTGGCGCCGAAGGCGTAGCCGAGCCGCCCCGTCAGGCCCAGGCCGTACGAGACGATTCCGGTCACGCGGAGCTCGACGCCGGCGCCGACGAGCGTGTTGGTGAACGCGGCTTCGTCGACGTCGTCGAACGCGTTGCCCGAGTCGACGAAGCCCGCAAGGCTGATGTCTTGGAGAAACGCCGGGATGGTTCCGACGCCGCGGTCGATGTGCCACAACGGGAGGCGGTACTCCACGCTGGCGAGCCAGTACCACTCCCCCGCGTCGCTCGCCGGGTAATAGCCGCGCAACATCCGCCACTCGCTCGGAACCACCGTGATCCCGGACTCCGAGAAGTCGCCGCCCAGTCGGAAGCTGCCGTACTGGAAGCGGTCCCCCACGGTGCCACCCCCCGACAGCTTCCACGCGAGCACGTGGTTGGGCGTGCGCGGCACCGACCAGTACTCGCGCCACTCCGTCGTCGCCTGGAGCTGGTCGAAGGGCACCAACGCCCCGGACGTGTCGTACTGACGACTCCCGAAGATCGAGCTCGTGAGCTCGGCGCCGACCGCGAAGCTGCGCGCGGCCTCCGGGGAGATGGAGAGCGCGTACGACGTGCCCTTGCTCCACCGGTATCCGCCGGCCACCGACGAGAAGAAGCCGCGCGTCGGCAGGGCTTCCGGCGCGGCGTCCGCGGGGAGGGGGTCGAGCGGTTCGCGGACCGTGCCCGACCAGGCGAGCGACAGCGCGCTCCGTTCGTCGAGGGGGTAGCCGACCCCGGCGTAGCCGCGAACGCGGCGATCCCAGTACCGCGTCCGCGCGCTCGTGGTCCCCGGCAACATCGCGCCGCCCCCGTCGGGCACGGGTGCCGACAGGCGGATGTCGCCGTACGGGCTCACCGACGTGGAGGCCGACACGCTCACCACCGGTCGCCACCGGTTGACCGTGAAGCTCCCGCCGCCCCCGAGGAACTGCGCGTCCGTCCGGTAGGAGACGAACGCGGTGTACCGCAGATGCTCGAGGGTGTCCTCGCCCGCGGTCTGGGCCATGGCGTAGAGCCCGACCGAGTCGCCGGTGTTGGTCAGGTACGTCCCGGGCAACCAGTAGCGCGGCGGGAAGAGCGTGCGAAGCGGGTTGTAGCGCCGCGCCCCGCCGAGCTCCACGCTCGCGTCCGCGGTGCTCGTGCGCGCCGCCGGCGCGGCGACGAGGCCGGGGTCCGCCGCTCCCGTGCCGTCGAGGGCGCCGTCGGGCTCTCCGGGAAACAGAGGGATGAGGCCGAGATCGCGCCAGAGGTGACGGTCGATGTCGAGCAGCGCCACGCGCGGCCCGCGTGTCTCGAAGCGCACCATGGCGAGCGCGCCGCCCCCCGGTCGCTCGACGGCGCCCCACACGCCGGTGCGGGTGTTGGTCACGCGCCAGAGGCGGCCGGTCGACACGTCGACGGCGTAGATGTTGGGGATCCCGCTCCGGTCCGACGTGAAGTACAGCGTTCCGCCGCCTTCGGACCAGCTCGGATCCCGGTCGATCGCGGCGTCCATGGTCAAGCGCCGCCACGGGGTCCCCTCCGCCGTGTAGAGCCAGAGGTCGCGCAGTCCGGCCTTCCACACCGACACGGCGAGGAGCCGGCCGTCCGGCGACGGCTTGGGGGTCCCGTACTGCACGTGGTCGCCCTCGACCGCGAGGGGGCGGAGCTGCCCGTCGACGGTGAGCACCTGGAGCTGGGTCTCCTGAGCGCCGTTGGTGACGACGTACAAGCGGGATCCGTCGGGCGAGAACGCCGGGTCGCGCGCCCGCGCGCCGGACGTCAGCGCGCGGGTCTTCTTCGCGGCGAGGTCACGCAGGTAGATGTCGTCGAACGTGTTGTACAGGTCGACCGTGTGGGAGCGCGCGTACACGAGCGCCTTGCCGTCCGCGCGCCAGCTGAGGGCGCGGGCCGAGACGCCGTCGATCAGCTCCGCGCGGTCGGTGCCGTCGGACTTCGCAAGGTACGTCGCCGATCCGGTGCGAGGGTGCGTGCAGGAGTACGCCAGGCGCCCACCGTCGGGCCGCCACGCAGGGGAGCCACACTGCTCGTCGGGCGGCGTGATGGGCGTCGGCTCGACGACGCCCTCGGCCTCGACCGGGGCGAGCTGGCGCGCGTAGCGATCGGTCAGGGCCGCGCGCCACTCGCCGTGCATCTGCTGGAAGGTCTTGCCGAACACGGCGCGCGTCGGCAGGAGGAACGGCACGCCGCGCCCGTACACCTGCACCCACCGCGTCCACGCCTCGGGCCCCACGGAGTCGGCGATGAACTGGATGAAGTCCTGCCCGAACAGGTACCGGAGGTTGCCGCTCGGCGGCAGCGACTGGAAGCCGTCCATGTTGCCGAGGGGCGGGAACTGACCGTCGAGCACCGCGGCGCGCTTGACCATGTCGACGCCGGCGTGCCGTCCGCGGCCGGCGGTCGTGAACCGCGTCTCCTGGTAGGTGGCGTAGCCTTCGACCACCCAGCCCGGCGAGATCTGATGGGTGGAGATGATCGATCCGAGGATCCACCGGACGACGAGCGGCAGCCCCTCGACGGTGTCGATGTGCAGGATGTGGGTGAGCTCGTGCGTGACGATCGCCGAGCTCCAATCTTCGTACAGGCCGAGGGTGGAGTCTTCGCCGGGGGCGGTGACGAAGATCACGATGGTGTTGCGCGGGACGACCGTGGCGTAGCCGTTCGCCGAGTCGGTCCAGTCGACGAGGACGAGCTCCACCGGCAGCGGCGGGGTCGTGCCGATCTCCGGGGTCAGCTTCGCCCAGGCTTCTTCGGCGGCGACCGCCATCTCGGCGGCCAGCGGCGCCTCACGGTCGTGGTAGGTGATCCGGAAGTGTTCGGTGGAAAGCGTGTTCCACGTCAGCCTCGGGTCGAACTCGGTGGCCCACGCAGTCGAAGGACCGAACACGGCGAGCACGAGCGGGAGCCACACTCGTCGGGCCTAACGCGCGCAGGACGTGCGGGGCGGTTAGCTGACCAGGGTGCTCCGCTTTCGAAACGAGTTCCTCGTCGGCTTGCTGACGATCGCCGTCGCCGCCACCGTGGTGTGGGGGATCATTCGCACCGACGACATGGCCGACGCCGGCTCCACCGACAGCTACCAGCTCGTCGCCTACGTGCCGTCGGCGGAGGGCTTGTACCGGTCGTCGCCGGTGCGCATCGCGGGGGTGCGGGTCGGTTCGGTGGACACGATCCAGCTCGAAGGCGGGCGCGCGCGGCTGACCCTGCGGATGTTGGGGGACACCGAGCTGCCCGCGGACTCGGTGGCGGAGCTCCGGTCCGACGGCCTCCTCGGCGATCAGTTCCTCCGCGTCACCCCCGGCCAGGATTCGACCCTGCTGCGGGACGGCGACACGATCAAGGTCGCCGAGCCGGGGGCGGACCTCACCGCCATGACGAACAAGGCCTCGGCGATCGCGGACGACGTGAAGGTGCTCACGGCGTCCCTCCGCGCCGTCGCGGAGGACCCCGCGACCCGCGCGCGGCTCGACAGCACGCTCGCCAACGTCGAGGCGCTGAGCCACGATCTGCGCGTGCTCGCGGGTGCCAGCCAGGGCGAGCTGGAGGCGATCACGCGGAGCCTGCGCGAGGTCACGGACACCTTGAACCGGGTGATCGGCCGCACCGGCGAGAGCGTCGACACCGAGATGGCGGCCGTGGCGAAGGCCACCGCGACGCTCGACGAGACGCTCGAGAAGGTGAAGAGCATCGTCGACAAGGTGGATCGCGGCGAGGGCACGATCGGCCAGCTCGTGAACGACACGACAACGATCGACAGCGTGAACGCCACCCTCGACAAGGTGAACGGCGTCATCGGCGGCGTCTCCCAGATTCGTACGCAGGTCTACTACCGGGGCGACGTGTTCTTCGGGACCGACCCGTCCGACGGCGCGTACACGAACCCGACCCATCTCCAAGCGCGCAACGTCGTCGGGGCGCGCATCCTCCCGCGGGAGGACTACGGCTACGTGTTCGAGATCGTGTCGCACCCGCTCGGCACCATCGACATGGAGTCCCGGACGATCCCCGAGTTCGGCACCTCGTACACCGAGTACGTGGTTCGGCCCGACTACCGCTTCAGCTTCATGTTCCTCAAGCGGGTGCACGACTTCTCCTTCCGCTTCGGCGTGAAGGAGAGCAGCGGCGGCGTCGGCGTCGACTGGATGTTGTTCGACGACCGCGTGGCGTTGTCCGCCGACGTCTACGACTTCCTGTACGGCTCGTGGCCGATCATGGACGGCACGCCCAACGTGCAGCTCACGCTCCGCGCGACCCCGTTCCGCAACGTGTACGTGGAGGGTGGCCTCGACAACGTCGCCCTCGGCCTGCGTCACGGCTACGTCACCGGGTTCGTCGGTGGAGGTTTCACCTTCAACGACGAAGACCTCAAGTTCGTGCTCGCGGCGCTGCCGGTCTCTCCGTAGACCCGCGGCGACCGCGGATGCTATGAACCCGTTCCCGCGCGCCTCGCGCGGACCGTCCCCCCCGATTCGGAGCCCTCGCGATGGCCACGAAGAAGACCCCGCCCAACGATGGATTCGGCGAGCTCGAGGACGATTTTTTCAACTCGGGTGGCTGGGGGGACCCGGCGCCGAACGACCGCGGCGCGGCCGAGGCCGCGCGTAAGGCCGAGGAGGCGCGCAAGGCCGAGGAGGCGCGCAAGGCCGAGGAGGCGCGCAAGGCCGAGGAGCTTCGCCGCGCCGAAGAGGCGCGCGCGGCCGAAGAGGCGCGCAAGGCCGAGGCGGCTCGCGCGGCGGAAGAGGCGCGCAAGGCCGAGGCGGCTCGCGCGGCGGAAGAGGCGCGCGTCGCGGAAGAGGCGCGCGTCGCCGAGGACGCGAGGCGGGCGGCCGCGGAGGCCCGTCGCGCTGAGGACGAGGTTCGCCGTGCCGAAGAGGCGCGCCGCGACGAAGAGGCGCGGCTCGCGACGGCCCGCGCCGACGAAGCCCGACACCTCGCCGACATGGCCCGACGGACGGAGGCGCCGGCGCTCGGTGCCGCGCGGCGGGTCGAGCCCACGCTCGCCCCCTCCGACGACGGCGACGACTGGTTCACCGCGGCCGTGCGCGACGAAGAAGAGGCGCGCCGTGCGCGCGAGGAAGAGGACCGCCGGCTCGACGACGCGCGCGAGCACGCTCGCCTCGAGGAAGAAGCGCGCCGCGCGGAAGAAGCGCGCGCCGCCGAAGACGCCCGCGCGGCCGAGGCCGCCGCCGAGGAGGCGCGCGCCGCCGAGCTCGCCCGTGTCGCCGCCGAAGAGGCCCGTGCCGAGGAAGAAGCCCGGGCCGCCGAGGCGGTACGTGTCGCCGCGGTCGCCCGCGACGCGCAGCTCGCCCGCATCGCGCGCGAGGCCGAAGCGGCGGAGGTGTCCGTCGGCGCGTCGGCGCGCGTGTCGATCGTCGCGCCGCCGCCCCCCGCGGCCCCGAACCCGACGATCATCTTCGACCGTGCCGAGCTGTTGCGCCTCGCGGCGCTCGACGCGGAGGACGCGTCCGAGGAGACCGAGACGCAGCTGCAGATCACCCCGGTTGAGCCCGGGGCGCCGCCGGAGCCCGAGCCCGCGCCGGTGGAGTCGCACGCCACGCCCTGGCACGCGACGATCGCCATGCTTCGGCGCGAAGCGGGGGCCGCCACTGCGCCGCGCCGCGCCGCGCTGTTCCTGCACGCCGCCACGCTCGCGCTGCGCCATGTCGGCGCCCGACTCGCGGCGGACGTGCTCGACGAGGCCGCGGGGGACGGACTCGGCGTGTCCGGCCTGCGCTTGCGCGCCGAGGTGCTCGCCGCGTTGGGTGACGTGTCGGGCGCGCGCGCCGCGTGGGTGAGCGTCGCCGAGGCCTCCGAAGGCGCCCTCGCCGCAGAAGCGAGCGTGCGCGCGGCGCAGCTCGCGAGCGACTCGTTGCGTCGCCCCGACGTCGCGCGCGAGGACCTCGATCGGGCGCTCGAGGCGCACGCCGAGCAGCTCCCGGCGCTCCGTCAGCTCTGGGAGATCGCCCGCGGTCGCGGGGACAAGGCCGGGGAGAGCGAAGCGCTCGGCAGGCTGGCCGCCGTCGCCGAAGGCCCGATGGTCGCGGTCGCGAGCGCGGCGCGGGCGCGGGTGCTCGAGGCCATGGCGCTGCACGACGACGCCGTCTCGGCCTGGCGGGACGCGCACGCCGCCGACCCGTCGGCCGCCGAGCCGTTCGTGGCGCTCGAGCGCGCGTATCGCCGCGCGGGGCTCTGGTCCGAGCTGGCGGCGCTGTACGCCGGCGAGGCCGAGCGGGTCGCCGCGGACGCCGGCGCCGACGGCGCGCTGTGGTTCGCCCGGGCCGCGCGCGTGGCCCGCACCCAGATCGGCGACGTCTCTTCCTCGCTCCGCTACTACCGGGCGGCGCTCGCGGCGACGCCGCGGCCGGCTCAGCCCCTCGCGCGTGAGATTGAGTCGTTCTACGCCGAAAATGGCATGAACCTCGAGCGCGCGGAGCTCGTGTCCGACGAGCTCACGACGGCCCCGGTCGCGGCCCGCAGCTGGCTCCAGTTCCGCGTCGGGCGGCTCCTCGAGGCCGTTGGCGGTCGTGACGACGAGGCGTTGGCCGCGTACCTCTCCGCCGCGGAAGACCCGGCGGCGGCGCCCGCCGCCGAAGCCGCGCTCCGCCTGTTCCAGGCCCGCGGAGAGTGGGCGGAGGTCGTCCGTTTCCTCGACGCGCGCGCGCAGCGCGTCGCCGACGCGAGCGTCGCGGTCACGGCGCTCTACCGCGCCGGCGAGGTCTGCGAGGGGCCGCTCGATCAGCCCGCGAGCGCCCGTGACTTCTTCATCCGCGCGCTCGCGGTGGCCCCGGGCTATCTCCCGGCGCTCGAGGGCCTCTCCCGGGTGTGCGAGCGCCTCGGCGACTGGGAGGCGCTCGCCGCCACCTACGAGCAGCGCGCCGCGGTCGCCGACGACGCCGCGTCGGTCGCGCTGCACCGCACCCGCGCCGCCGGCGTCTACGAGCTGCGCCTGGGGCAGGTCGACCGCGCCCGGGCCCAGTACGTCCTCGCGCTCGAGGCGTCGCCGTCGAACGCCAGCGCCGTCGAAGGGTACGCGCGTATCCTCAGCGGCGCGGGCGAGTGGGCCTCGCTCGGCGGCGTGCTCCGCACGGCGGGCGAGTCCACGACCGACGGCAACGAGTCCGTCAGTCTGCTCTATCGGGCCGCCCGCGTGTACTTCGACCGCACCGACGACGTCGTGGCCGCGCGCGACAGCCTCGCCCGGTGCCTCGCGCTCTCGCCCGGGTTCCTTCCGGCGTTGTTGCTGGCGAAAGACGTCGCCCTCCGCCTCGGCGACGCCCGCGGTTGGGCCGCGCTCGAGCACGCCCAGGCGGACATGGCCGAGGACCTCGAGCGTCGCCACTGGCGCGTGCTCTCCGCGGCCGACGCCGCGCACGACGATCCCACCGCGGCGGCCGCGCTCGTGCTCCGGGAGGACCCGTCCCAGCCCGCCGCCCGCGACCTCGGGCTCCGCGCCGCCTACGCCCTCGGCGATTCGACCGCGCTCCTCGCGTTCCTCGAACGGCTGCTCGCCTCGGCGACCGACGACCGCGATCGCGCCGAGCTCGGCGTCGGGCTCACGGATGTCGCCGCCCTCCAGGAGCGCGCCGACCTCGTGTCCAAGGCGGTCGCGGAGGTCGCCTCCACGGAAGAACCGGGACGCCCGCTCCACGCGCTCGCGCGGCTGGCCGAAGGGGCCTCGCTGCCCGACGACGCCCTTCGCCTGATCGGGGTGGACGACCGCGCGGTCCTCGATCGCGCGCGCCTGCTCGCCGGCGCCGGCGACCTCGACGGCGCGGTGGCGCTCCTCGACGCCGCGATCGCGGGCGGCGACGCCGCCGCGGCGGCGCTCGCCGTGCAGCTGCACGCCCCGGCGGACGTCGAGGCGCGCGCGCACCTCGTGCTCGCCCGCGCGTGCACCCAGCCGGCCCTCGCGGCGGGGCACGCCGAGATCGCGGCGACGCTCCGCGCCGCCGCCAACGACACCGTGGGCGCGTTGGACGCGTGGCGCGTGGCGTTCGACCGCGCTCCTCGCGTGGGCGTCGCGTTCGACGCCCTGCGCGGGGCCGCCATCGCGCATCAGGACGCCGAGGCCCTGCGCGGGCTCTACGCGCGCGTTCCGGAGCTGGTCGGGCTCGGCGACGCGCTCGCCGAGGCCGGCGATCTGCCGGACGCCGTGCGCGAGTGGCGCGCGCAGATGTCGGCGGCCGCGGACGCCCTGCCCTGGAGCGCCCGCATCGAGCGTGCCCTCGACGAGATGGGTGAGTGGAAGCAGCTCTTCGAGCTCCTCCAGGCGCGCATCGAGCGCGTCGGGCCGAGCTCCCGCGTGGAGCTGCAGGCCCGGTGCCGCTGGCTCCTCGCGGAGAAGCTCGCCGACACCGAAGAAGCCTGGGAGTTTTACCGCCAGCTTCACGACGCCGACCCGTCCGACCGGGACGTGCTCGAAGCGCTCGCCCGGATCGCCGGGGCCCGAGGCGACGAGAGCCTGGCCGTGGAGTACTTCGAGGGGCTCGCGGCCACCGCGACCTCGGCCGACGAGGGCGCCCGGTACTACCGACGCATCTCCGAGGTGCACGAGGCGAAGGGCGACATCGACGCGGCGCGCGCGGCGCTCGCGCGGGCGCTCGAGGTCGCCCCGGCGGATCGCGACGCGCTCGAGCGCTTGAAGAGCTTCGCGGAAGCTGCCGAGGACTGGGGCGCGGTGGTCGGGGCGCTCGCGCGCCTCGCGGCGACCGCGTCCGGCGAAGAGCAGGTCGGGCGCTTCGTCGAGATCGCGCGGGTGTGGGAAGACCGCCGCAAGGACCCCGTGGTCGCGGCGGACGCGTGGCGCAAGGTGTTGGAGCTCGACCCACGATCGGTCGAGGCGCTGCGCCGGCTCGTCGCCCTCTGCGAGCAGGGCGGGGACTGGACGGGCTTCGTCGGGTTCGCGCGACAGCTCCTGTCCCTCGAGACCGAGCACGCGCGCAGCGCGCTCCAGCGGCGCGTCGGCATCGCGCTCCATGAGCACCTCCGCCGGGACGACGAGGCGATCGCGGCGTTCGACCTGGCGAGCACGGGGCCGTACGCCGACGTGGTCGCCGCGCGAGAGCTCGTGCGCGTCTTCCGCGCACGCGGCGACAACGAGCGCCTGGCCGACGCGATGCTCCGTCGGGCACGGGCGACCTCGGATGAAGACGAGCGCGTGGACTCCCTGCTCGAGGCGGCGCGTCACCGCGCCGACGCGATGCGCGACCGGGCCGGCGCGATGACGATCTACGCCGAGGTCCTGGAGATCCGGCCGTCCAACCCCGAGGCTGCGCGGGCCCGCGCCGAGTCGGCCTACGAGTCGGGCGCCCTCGAGGAGGCGGTGGACCTGTTCGGACGGCTCGAAGAGACCGAGAACGCTCGCGATACCGACGATTTCGACGTTCAGGTCGAGGTGTCGCTGTTCTTCTACCGCTACGGCGACGCGCTCCGTCGCCTCGGTCGGGCGGAGGGGGCGATCGCGAAGTTCGCGCGGACCCTCGAGCTCAACCCGACCCACCTCGCCACGCTCGAGGCGGTGGGGCCGATGTACATCGCCGCCGGCGAGTGGCGCGCGGCCGAGAAGGTACTTCAGAAGCTGCTGCAGCTCATCGGCGGCCACGGCGACGCCGAAGTGCTGGCGCGTACCTACGCGAACCTCGGCACGGTCGAGTTCCAGCTCGGCAGCGTGGACAAGGCCCGTAAGCGCTTCCTCAAGGCCTACGAGCTGAAGCAGAACGACATTCAGGTCCTGCGCAGCTACGGCGCCTTGTTGTTCGCGCTCGGTGACTGGAACAACCTGCTGAACATCTTCAACAACATCATTTACCACACGCAGGATCCCTCGGACGTCATCGACGCGTACCTCGGGAAGGGCTTCGTGCTGGACGCCAAGCTCAACCTGCCGGACAAGGCGGCGCAGCACTACGAGAAGAGCCTCGCGTTCGACCCGGGCCAGCCGCTCGCGCTGCTCCGCCTCGGCGAGCTGGCGCTCCGTCGCTCGGATTGGCCCGAGGCCGCGTCGCTCGCCGAGCGCGGCCTCCTGATCCAGACCGAGCAGACGCCGGCGCGGGCGCTGCTGCTCCTCGTCCGAGCCGTCGCCTACCAGGCGGCGGACGACGCGGCCGCGGCGGCCGAAGGTCGCGCGGCGGCGATGCAGGCCGATCCGGCGCTCGAGGGGGCGCTCGCCGACATCCCGATGAGCGCCCACGAGCAGGTGCACGCGGTGATCCGCGCCCGACTGCAGGCTCAACAGCGGGTTTGAGGGGACGGAGGTCGTCGCGTGCGCGGCGACCTCGGCCTCCGAGTGCTACGCTGAGACTCGAGGTGGAAGGTGGAGCGGACCTCGCGGCTGCGCCGGTACATCCGTAAGGACTACTCGCAGACGGTCGCGTTCCCGGTGGAGATCGTGGGGCGGGACGGGCACGTCCGTCGCTACCGCTTCGACGAGTCGGTGGAGCTCTACCACCGGCGGCTCCGCACGGCGCCGATGCGCTACGGCGACAGCGCGCTGATCGACGCCGAGATGCGGCACTGCCGCCAGCGAATCGCGCAGCTTCGTCGCAGCTATCTCGAGCAACACGGATGGGAGGGGCTCCGGGGGGCGCCGCCGTTCCTCGGGGAGTACGCCGCGGATGTGGCGGGCTTCCTGCGGCGTGCCTTCGGCGACGCGGCCGACAACCTGAGCGTCCGCCCGGTCGACCACGCCGGAGGGGCGCTCGCCTGGGTGGGCGAGGCGGCCACCGGGCGCGCGTGGCTCCTGCACGGCCACGTGCTCGGCGACCCGGCGGCGGTGGCGCGCTGGCGCGCGGCGCGCGCCGTCCTGGCCGCCGCGCCGGTGGGCGTGGACGTCGAGCGGCTGCACGTCGCGTGGGAGGGCCCGGACGTCGCGATGGCGCTGACCGGCACCGGCGCGTGGGATGGTCCCGTGCTGGAATCGAGCTCCGATGAGGGGGATTCGCGCGAAGACGCGTGGCAGGAGGGGCTCCGCATCTGGTTCGACGGCCAGCCCGAGGCGGCGCTGCGCGTGCTCGAGGCGGGCCTCGACCGCCAGCCGCAGCGGCTCGCCCTGTCGCGGGGGGCCGCGGTCGTCGCGCTCGTGTTGGGCGAGCACGAGCGCGCGGCGTTCTCCGCACGGTTCGGGCGTCTCGAGCATCCGCGCGACGGCATGCTCGCCGGGCTGGACATGCTCGTCTCCGCGCGCCTCGGACAGCTCACCCGAGCACGCGAGGCGTCCGCGGTCGCGGCGGGGGCGTCCGACGCGTGGGCGCGGCTCGCCGTGGCCGCGTTCGCGATCGCCGAAGGGCGCTTCGACGACGCGCGACGCGCCGTCGCCGCCTGCCGCCCGGAGGCCGGGTCGTACGTCGATCGCCTGCGCCGTCGCGCCGTTCGCGCCGTGGCCGCGCGGGGCGCCGTCTTGTGCGGCGTC
>CAMAXZ010000074.1 GCA_945862325.1 Klebsiella pneumoniae | reverse complement strand
GGGGGGCCGTGTTTCGCGGCGGCTGACCCGCGCGGGCGTGGCGGCCCGCGGCTCGGGCCGAGGATGGGGCTCGGCGCGCGCGGGCGCCCGCGAGGGCTTCGGTTCGGGCCGGGGCTCCGGCGGCGGCGCGGCGCGCTCGAACTCGGCCTCGAAGGACGGGGAGGGTGTTCCGCGCTTCTCGAGCTCGGGCGCCGTCTTCGGCGCGCCGGGGGTGGCGAGCGGGCGGATCACTTGAGCTTCACCGCGACGGGCTTGGTCATGCGCGTGGCGAGGCGCGCCGCGGTCTCCGCGTCCAGCGCGGCGAGCAGCTTGCCGGCTTTGGTCTTGTTCATGCGGTCGAGGACCTCGACGGCGAGCCCGGGCTCGAGCTGCGCGATCATCGGGGCGATCGTCGACGCCCGGTTGCTCTCCACCATCTTCACGAGGGCCGTGATGCGCTCGGCGCGCTTCTCGTCGGCGGTGGCGAGCTGCTCTTCGATGGACGCGCGGGCCGCCGCGAGCTCCGCGAGCCGCGTGTCGAGCCGGGTCTCGGCGTCGGCGAGATCGGACTCCCGGGCGGCCAGCGTCGTCTCGCGCTCTTCGACCTGCCGCTGCCGACGGGCGAGATCGTCCGCGAGGCGTCGTGTGCCCTCCTGCTCGCGTCCGCAGAGCTGGAGCACGGCGACGGGGTCCGTCAGCGCCGCGGTCACCGCCTTGCCAACCTCCGAGGTGGCCGCCGGCGACGGGACGTCCGACGCGATGAGCGCCGCGAGGACGATGACGCCGAGCACGCTCGCCGCGAGTGTTCGTACGATCCTCATGCCAGCCCCCGTCGCGACGCGATCTCGTCCATGTCACGCATCTCCGACCGTTTTTCGTCTTCCGCCGCGCGCTGCGCCTGCTCTTCGATCACGTTCTGGATCGAGAGCTCGTCGCGGACGTTTCGGTGATGCGCGCGCGTCGCCGCTTCGAGGTCGCGCGCCTTCTGGGCGAGCCGCGCGGTCTCGCGGCGTTCGCTCATCTCTTCTTTCAGGCGGAACTGATGGTAGTGCGCGAGCGCCGCCACGTCGGTCTCTTCGACCGCGGCGCGGGCGCGCACGATGCCGTCCCGCACCTCGGCGACCCGAACCTCCTGCGTCCGATGCTCCAGCTCCGCGCGGCGCACGGTCTGGTCCGACTCGCGCCGGGCGTGGACGCGCAGACGGTGCAGCGATGCGAGGATCCTGCTCATGGGCTCTCGGGTATCCTATCGGGCGGGTCGCGCGGGAGTTGAGTTGTCTTTTGTAAGAACCTCCAGCGCCCGCAGGGTGTCGTCGAATGACACCGCGTCTGCGACCTTCTGGCCCATGAACGCCCGGATCGCCTCGATGCGGGCGATGGCGTCGTCCACCGCGGCGTTGGACCCCTGCCGGTAGGCTCCGAGCCGGATCAGCTCTTCGTTCTCGGACCAGGTCGCCAGGATGGATCGAACCTTCTTGGCGAGGTCCATGTGCTTGGGCGCCGCGACGGCCGGCATGACACGGGAGATGCTCTGCAGCACGTCGATGGCGGGATACTGCCCATGCGACGCGATCTTTCGGGACAGGACGACGTGGCCGTCGACGATGCCGCGCACCGCGTCGCCGATGGGGTCCTGCAGGTCGTCGCCGTCGATGAGCACGGTGTAGATCGCGGTGACGCTCCCGTTGCCGCTACCGGCGCCGGCCCGCTCGAGCAGGCGGGGAAGGAGCCCGAAGACGCTCGGGGTGTAGCCCTTGGTCGTCGGGGGTTCGCCCGCGGCCAGGCCGATCTGGCGTTGGGCCATCGCGAGGCGCGTGACGCTGTCCATGAAGAACATCACGCTCTTGCCCTGATCGCGGAACCAGTCCGCGATCGTCGCGGCCACGAACGCCCCGCGCACCTGGAGGACGGGCGAGCGGTCGGAGGTGACGACCACGAGCACCGAGCGCTCGAGCCCCTCGGTCCCAAGCGTCTCTTCGACGAACTCGCGCACCTCTCGACCGCGCTCGCCGATGAGGGCGATGACGTTCACGTCGGCCGCGCTCCGTCGGGCGATCATCCCCATCAACGTGCTTTTTCCGACGCCGGAGCCGGCCATGAGGCCCACGCGCTGCCCGCGCCCGAAGGTCAGGAGCCCGTCGAGCACGCGGACGCCTGTCGGGAGCGCCGTTCGGATGACCGCGCGCGCGAGCGGATCCGGCGGCGCCGCGTGCAAGGCGCGGCGGGGCAGGTGTCCGATCGGCCCCCGCGTGTCGAGCGGCTCGCCGAAACCGTCGAGGATCCGCCCCTTCAGCTCGTGGCCCACCGGCACGCTCGGCATCTCGCCGAGGGTGTCGACGCGGGCGCCATACCGGATGCCGTCCACCGCGCCGAACGGCATCAGCAGCGCGCGCTGGTCGCGGAACCCGACGGTCTCCGCGACGCCACCGTCTTCGATACGGCACACTTCCCCGATGCGCGCGCCGGGGAGCTCGGCCTCCAGGAGCGTGCCGACCAGGCGCACCACCCGGCCGCTCCGGCGCCGGACCGGCGCGTCGCGCAGCGCATCGGCGAGCGCCGAGAGGCCGAGGACGTTCACGGCGCCGCTCGCCACTGATCGAGCACGGACGCGATCGCCGCGACCGCGGACTCCACCGACGCGTCGATGCGCCCGGTCGGGCCCTCGCACACGGCGCCCGCGTTGACCCGCGCGTCGTCGACGACGCGGATGCCGGTGCCTTCCAGGCGCGCGCGGAGCAGCGCGGCGTCGCCGGGGTGCACGCGGACCACGAGGGACTCGCGTCCGAGCGCGCGGGCGGCTTCGTCGACGATCGCGTCGAGCAGCTTGGGGTCGACGTGCAGCTGCTCGCCGGCGATTCGACGGGCCGCCTCGAGGATGACCGGCCCCACGCCCTGACGGAGCTCGGCGACCACGGAGTGGCGTGCGCCCTCGATCATCCGAGCCGCCACCGCGAGCTTGGCGGCCGCCATCTCGAGCTCGCGCTCCTTGAGCGCCATGCGGTTCATGGCCTCCGCGTGCTCGATGATCCGCCGGGATTCGTTGTCTTCGAGGTCCTCGATCCGCCCGAGCAGCGCCTGACGCTCCTCGTCGAAGTTCGCCTGGGGTTCCGGCTCCGGCTCAGGGGGCGGTGGGGGCGGCGGCTCGACACGCGCGGGCTCGGCCGGGCGCGCGGGGGTGCTGCTGCGGCCGCCCGCCGCCGGCACCGGCGCTGGCGCCCCCTTCGCGGCGGGCTCCGCGACGACACCTTTCGCGAAGTTCGACGGGCCGGGTCGGCCCTCCAGCCTCTTCCAGGCGGGAGAGCCGGGCTGCGGCATCATCGGCGTGAAGTCTTTCATGCCGCCATCCTACGCCGGTCAGCTCTCTTCCGACTCGCCGAAGTCCAGGTAGATGACGCCCTCTTCGGCGAGCTTGCGCGCGCCGGCGACGATGCGGTCCTGCGCCTCGCGCACCAGGCTCCGCCGGGCCGGCCCGCCCATCTCGATCTCCTCGCGGAGGTCCGCGGCGGCGCGGGTCGACAGGTTGGACAGGAAACGGTCGCGGATGCTCTGCACCGCGCCCTTGAGCGCGAGCACGAGGTCCGGACGTTCGACGACGCGGAGCAGCGCCTGGATCGCGCGGGCGTCGAGGCGCTCGAGGTCCTCGAACGACACCATGCGCCGCGCGAGGTCGTCGGCGAGGTCTTCCTCGCGCTCGCGCACCTGATCGAGGACCGCGGTGTTGCGCTCGCGGGGCATGCGACCGAGGATGCGGGCGGTGTTCTCGACGCCGCCGAGCGGGAGGGGGTCCTCGATGTCGAGCAGCGCGCGACGAATGGCCACTTCGACGTCGTCCGCCAGCTCGCCCGCGACGCGCTCGGCGCGGGTCATGCGGATCGTGAGATCGGACTGGTCTTCCTGCGAGTAGCAGGCGAGCACGCGGGCCGCGTTCTCGGGGCCCATGCGGAGCAGCGCGACCGCGCGCACCTGCGGGTGTTCTTCGGCGAGGATCGCGGCGATGGCCGTGGCCGGGCGCGTCTTGATGAACTGCTCGAAGTCGTCCGCGTGGCGCCGCACCGCGATGGCGACGCGCTGGCGGCGCTCTTCGTCGACGAGGCCCGGGAGCACGTTGCGCGCGAAGTCGGGTCCGACCGCGGGGATCAGGCTGACGTGACGCAGCTGGTCGATGAACTCCGCCACGACCGCCTCGACGATGTCGTCAGGGACCTCCCGCATGCCCGCGATGGCCACGCCCACGCGCTTGACCTCCTCGTCGGAGAGCGAGCGGAGCACGGCGCGCGCGGCGTCGCGCTCGATGTACATGACGAGGATCGCCGCCTTCTGCGCACCGGTAAGCTCGGCCGCGGACGTGGGGACGATTTGCAGACGGGCCGCAGCGCTCACGACGCTCCTCCCTGGCTACGCAACCAACGGCGGAGCACTTCGGCGGAATTCTCGGATTCGCGACGCACGAGATTGCTCACGTGCGCTGCGGACAAAGCCTGGAAGCCCTCGGCCTGGCGGCGAAGCCGGTCGTCGAGCCCGTCCTCGCCGGCCGCGTCGTCGTCGGCGCTCGCGAGGATCGGCGAGTTGGCGGCTTCCCCGCCGACGCCCACCGCCGTGCTCGACTGCGCGGGCGGGCGCACCGCGCGGAGCAGCGGCCGGACGACGAACAGGAAGGCGAGGAGCACCGCGAGCGCGGCGATGCCGGCCGGGGTCCACTGCTCGACCACGCTCACGCTCGCGGTGGTCTCGACCTCGGACAGCGGCGCGGGCGCGAACGGGAGGAACGACACGACGACGGAGTCGCCGCGCGTCGCGGAGTGACCGAGCGCGGCCTTGACCGCGGCTTCGAGGTCGGCGCGGAGCTTCGTGCGCTGCTCCTCGGTGGCCTCGGCGCCGAGCACGGCGTCGAGCGCCGCGGTGTCGACGAGGACCGACGCGCTGACGCGCCGGACGTCGCCGGCGGGGCGCACGGTCGTCGTCTGCGAGGAGGAGTATTGGTAGGTCGTCTCGCTGGCGTCGCGCTTGCGGCCGCCCCCGGACACGCCCTGGCTGCCCGTGAGGGCCCGCTCCGGGAGGTTCGAGTCGGTGCCCGGGATGCCCTGCGGCGGCGCCATGGTGGTGCCGTTCTCTTCGCTCTCGATGCGCTCCTTCTGGGGGGACGCGCTCTCGGGGTCGATCTCGCTGACCGTGCTCTGGGTCGCGGAGGTCTCGAGCTCGACGTGGACGGTGACCGCGGCGGCGTCTGTCGACCCGAGCAGGCGGGCGAGCGCGGCGCGGACGCCTTCGGAGAGGGCGGCTTCGCGGCGCGCCGCTTGCACCGCGATGTCGCCCCCGCCGGTCTCGTCCGCTTCCTGCGCGGCACTCCACAGCAGGCGGCCGTTGCTGGCGTCCACCACCGTCACGTCCTCCGGAGACATCCCGGTGACGGCGTGGCTGACGAGCTCCGCGATGGCGCGCGCGGTCTGGCGATCGATGTTCGATCCGGCGTCCGGCCGCACGGTCACCGAGGCGGTGCTACGGGCGTCGTCGCGAAGGAAGGCCGCGCGATCCGGCAGGTTCAGCTGGACGGTGCTCGCCGCGACGCCACGGATGGAGTTGATGGTGCGGACGAGCTCGCCCTGCAGCATGCGCTGCCGGTGCAGCTGCTCCTGGAACGGCGAGACCCAGGGGTCGATCTGCTCCAGGCCTTCGAGGCCGACGATGCCGTCTTCCGTGCTGGCCGCGCGGCGGGCGTCGAGCTCGACCGCCGCGGGAACGCTGATCGTGAGTCCGTCGGTGCCGAGGCGGTAGGGGACGTTCGCCACCGCGAGCGCCCGCGTGACGGCGGTGACCTCGTCGGTGGTCCCCGCGCGCGTGAGCGTGACGTACGGGGTCTGGCTCGCCCACACGCCGACGCCGGCCACGATCAGCACGGCGGCCACCACGGCGGCCCAGAGCACGCGGCGCCGCGCGGGCTCCAAGCCTTCGTAGAAGGTGCGCAGCTGCTGAAGGAACTCGTTCACGCGCAGGCGCTCCTCGACTACATCGACCGACCGGGCATGTCATCGGTCGGTGCGGATTGAAGTTGAGCGGTTTTCTCGCCGCGCGGATCAGAAAGTCTCGACCGCGTCGATCACGCCGGTCTCGGTCCAGACGATGCGGTTGCGGCCGGCGCGCTTCGCGGCGTAGAGCGAGCGGTCGGCCTCGGCGATGAGCTCGCGCATCCGTGTCGGCCCGTCGGGCCCGCCGCCGGGCGCCATCACCGCGCCGATCGAGGTGGAGACCGGCACGCGGACGGCGCCGCACCGCAGGTCGAGCGACTCGATGTCCTTGCGCAGGCGCTCGGCGAGGATTCGGGCGTCGGACAGGAGGATGCCCGGCAGCAGCACCGCCATCTCCTCGCCGCCGATCCGGGCCTTCACGTCGTGCGGGCGGGTGGACGTCAAGAGCACCTTCGCGACCGCGACGAGCACCTGGTCGCCGAAGGGGTGGCCGTAGTTGTCGTTGATGTGCTTGAAGTGGTCGAGGTCGAAGAGCAGGAGCGCCGAGTCCTGCCGAGCCGTCCGCCCGCGCGTGAGCTCCGCGAGGAACTGCTCCTCGAACCGCCGTCGGTTGGCGAGCGACGTCAGGGGGTCGTAGTACACCAGCTCCTGGAGGCGCTTGTTCGCCTTCCCGAGCTCTTCGGCGAGGCGCTCCTTCTCTTGGAGCGCGCGCTCGAGGCTCACCGTGAGCTCTTCGTAGCTGAGGTTCATCGCCGCGAGCGCCCGGTTCGCGTCGACGATCAGCTCGTCGAAGCTCGGCTGCTTTCGGACGCGCACGCTGAGCGCCTGCGCGGCCTCGAGGACGTCACCACCGATGGACTTCATCAACGCGTCGATCGCTTCGGCGTCGAGGTTGAGCTCGCGGTGGAGGCGCTCCCGGGTCTCGGTGAGGGCCGCGTTCGTCTCGAGCGCGGTGTACACGGCCCCCGCCATGTCCGCGATGCCCGCGATGCGGGTGAGGGCCACGTGACCCCGCGGAACGGCGCTCGAGGTCGGGTTGTGGTGGTGGGCGATGGCGGACACGAGCGCGTCAGGCAGGCCCCACTGCCCGCCGAGGTCCTTCGCGATTCGATCGTGCGTGGTGGAGAACAGCTCCGCCTCACGACGCCGCCGGGCCTCGGGCAGCAGCCGTCGGAGGTTCTTCCACTCCGCGAGCTTCGTGGGGTGAAGCTTGAGCAGGATCAGCAGGCCGAACTCAAGCAACAGGCCGCAGGTGAAGGCCTCCTCGGGGTCCGCCGCGCGCGTGACGCGGGCGATCCGGCGGGCCGCGACGCCTCGTCGCAGGGAGTCCTCCCAGAAGTCCGCGAGCGACTCGCTGTCGAGACCGACGTCACGCGCGATGTCGCGAACCGCGAAGCACACCGCGAGGCACCGCACCGTGCGGCCCCCAAGCTGTACCATCGCCCGTTGGACCGTACGGACCTCCTTCGCAGCGCCGTAGAACGGCGAATTCGCCGTACGCATGAGCTCCGCGGAGAACGCGAGGTCCGAAGCGACGATCGTCGCGATCTGCTCGACCCCGACGGAAGGGTCGTTCGCCAGCTTGATGACCCGCGCGAGCACGGCTGGAGGCGAGGGTAGATCCTTGGGTTGAAGCTTCGCGCCAGCCCGAGATGCCTCGTCCATGTCCCTTGAACCCCGTCAGATCGGCATGTTCCAGATCGACTGGTACGCCTCCACCATCTTGTCGCGGACGCTCCCGAGCGCGCGCAACGAGATGTTGGCCTCTTCCAGCGCGATCATCGTACCGTGAATGTCGACGTTCTCGCCCGTCGCGAGTCCCCGCATCATGACGTCGGCGTCCTTCTGCTGCGCGTCGACGGCACGAATCGCCGCATCGAACGCGTCGGAGAAGGAGGCGCCCGTCGCTACGTCCGAGGCACTTGTCGTGCCGAATTCGCCACCGAGAGACGGCGCCGCGGAGGTGATGGGGATGCGCATATCCACTAGCCTCCGATGCTCAGGGCGCGCATGGCCATGTCTCTCGTCGCCTCGACCGCGGTGGCGTTCGCCTCGTAGCTGCGGCTGGTCGACATGAGGTCGACCATCTCCTGGAGGATGTTGATGTCGGGGTAGGACACGTACCCGTCAGGGTCGGCGTCCGGATGCGAAGGATCGTAGACCCGCGTGGGCGGGCGGCCGTCTCCGTAGATCCCCACCACCTCGACCCGCGCCGCGGCGCGCTCGAGCTCCGACCCGAACGGGTCCACCTCGGCCGACTGGAACAGCGGGACCCGACGCTCGTAGGGGCCGCCGTCGGCGGTCCGGGTCGTGCGCGCGTTCGCCATGTTCGTGGCGATCGTCTGGAGGCGCAAGCGCTCGGCGGCGAGGCCCGACGCGGCGACGTTGAAGGTGTCGATGAGGTCAGCCATCAACCCCTCCCGTCGCTGGCGGCGAACTTCAGCATGGTGAGCCGCTTCGACACGACCGTCGTAAGGGCGTTGTACAGCATCGAGTTCTCGGTGAGCTTGACCGACTCGTGCTCGGCGTCCACCGAGTTGCCGTCGAGGGCCCAGGGGAGGGGCTCCCGCTCGGTGACGCGAGATTGCCACTGGGAGTCCACGCCCTGCTCCGCCGCCCGGATCTCCGAGCCGAGGATCTCCTCGAACGGGAGCTCCTTCGCGCGATACCCGGGGGTGTCGGCGTTCGCGAGGTTGCTCGTCACGAGCACGTGTTGGTTGCGACGCATGTCGAGCGCGCGCTCCAATCCGTGATGCAGGCCGTCGAACAGCCGGAAGTCGACACCGGACATCGTTCGGTCCTCCGCCTCGTAACTATCGGTCGGGCCGAGATGATGTTTAGAGGTTTTCTTCGCGGGCGCCCAGTTTCTCGCGAAGCGCCGTCCATTCGGCCTCTTCGGCGGCCAGGCGATCCCATGCGCGCGCGGTGCGTTGCCCCGGTTCGGGCGCAGGGAGCGCCGTCGGCACGCCGACACTGCCGAGGAACCCCGCCCACGAGCGCAGCTCGGCGTCGTCGAGCAAGGGCCTCGCGGCGGCGGCCGCCGCGCGCGCCTCGTCGTCGCGTCCGAGGTTCCTCAGGCAGCGCGAGCGCAGGAGCCCGAGCACCCCGGGGTCGACGCCGTCGGGGAGGGTCGCGGGCAGGAGGTAGGGGAGCGCCGCCTCGCAGCGCTCGTTCCGCGCGTCGATCACGGCGATCCACGCCTGGGCCGCCGCCCGCGTGGGGCCGGGTGTGTTGGGGCGGGCCAGCGGACGCAAGACGTCGAGCGCGGCGCTCTCGCGACCGGCGTCGAGGTGCGCGCGGGCCTCGATGAACCGCGCCGTCCGCACCTCGTCCGGGCTCGGCCGCTTGGTCATGACGAAGTCCAGGGCCTCCAACGCCTCGGTGTGTCGCCCCGCCCGTCGATACGTGTCCGCGATGTCGAGCGCCGTGGCCTTTTCGTCCAGCCCGAGCGCTCCTTCGACGGCCGCGGCGTCGGCGAGGACGTCGAGCGCGTCGTCGTGGAGCCCGAACTTCGAGTAGGTGGCGGCGACCCGACGGAGCAACCCCGGATCCGTCATCTGAGCGTGAAGCGAGCGCCGCCACGTGGCGCGGTGTACGGAGAGCGCCTCGATGTCCTCGCCGCGTTCGAGCAGCGCGAACACGCGGTTCTGCCAGGTGGCGAGCAGCCGCCGCCCGGGCGCGCCGTGCGCGAACGGCTCGTGGCGGTCGATCAGCTCGAGGAAGGCGTCGTGCGCGCGATGCACGTCCCCGAGGGTCTCGGACATCTGGCCCAGGAGCCACAGCGACTCGGCGCCCTCTTCGTCCCACCGGTCCGCGGCGGCGCGCATCGAGGGCACGAACGTCGGCCACTCGTCGGGCGAGCGCCGGAGGATCGCGAGCAGGCGAGAGCGCGCGTGGAACAGGCCGGACCATCGCGGCGGCAGCGGGCGATCGTCCAGCGTGGCGAGGACGTCGGACGCGCCTTCGACTTCACCGGAAAGGAGCAGCGCGTCGGCGAGGAGCAATGTCGCGATGAGCGAGCGATCCGGCGGGAGCCGGCGCCCGTCGCCGCGGCTGGCCGCGCGACGGAGGATGGGGAGCGCGTCGCCGGCACAACCGGCGCGCAGCAGAAGGGTGCCCGCGATGAGCTGGGCCTGCGGGTGTGCCGTCGAGCTGGCGAGCGCGAGGGCGAGGGGCGCGGCGGCCGTCGTCGGCTCGAGCAGCTCGGTGATGCCGAGCACTTCGAGGACGGCGTCTTCGGGTGCGCCGCGCTCGAGGGCGGAGAGGGCGGCGTTCCGGGCTCCGGGAAGATCCCGCACGCGGAGCAGCGCTCCGGCGCGTTGGAGCATGGACGTGCCGGAGGGAGCGCCGAGCGCGTCGGCGCGGCCGAAGTAGTAGGCCGCCTCGCGATCGTGACCCAGGTCGCGCCAGGTCGCGGCGATCGCGTACGTGCGGAGCGCGCGGGCGCCCGGAGCGCGCGCGAGGAGCAGATCCTCTTGGAGCTCGCGCAGTCGGTCCCACGCCGCGACCGCCGGCTCCGCGGCGGTCCATCGAGGCAGCGCCGGCGTGAAGTCGGCGCCCCGGAGGGCGTGCATCATGTCGTCGCCCTGCAGCGGCGTCAGCGCCAGCGGCTTGCGCGCCTCGCACACCCCGGCCGCCGGGGTCGCGGACATCAGCTGCGGGATCGAGCGGCGGGGACCGCTGCCGTGGGACGGCACCGCCGTCCGTCCGTTGGACGTCACGACCGCCGTCCACTCGTTGCCGTCGCGGCGGAGCGTCGCGGCGTCGGCCGGATTCGTCAGCCAGAGGGTCACGACGTCGACCTCGCCGAGGTCCGACACGCGCCACGACCGGACCCCGGGCCGCGCCTCGCGGCCCAGCTGCGCGAGGATGTCCTCGCCGTTGTCGTACACGACGAGCTCGGTCCGGCCTGGCTCGACCTGGGGCAACACCTCGACCGAGGCGCCTTCGGAGGTGCGAAAGCGGAACGGCGCGGCCACCGCGAACCCGACCAACATCAGGGCGGCGAGCATGTCAGAACATCGCCTCGAGGCCGAGCGCGAGGCGGAACGCGCTGAAGTCGAGCCCGCAGGGCGCGTCGTCTTCGCGGGGGCCGCACCGCGGCCCGACCGTTCGGAACGAGTGGCGCCACGCGGTGGAGAGGGTCAGGCCGAGCTGGTCCGGCGTGGCCGGGCGGTGGTGCATCTCCAACATCGGGCGACCGAAGGGCACGCGCACGCCGCCCTCGAAGGTCAAGCCGACCTTTCCGCCGGAGTATCCGACATCGGGGCTGGTTCCGGGCTTCTCACCCCACAGCACCCACGACGGGCCGACGGCGACGTAGGGGTTGACCACCCCAAGCTCGATGCCGTACCCGGCGGTGACGCTCAGCGGCGCGTACCAGATCCAGGTCGCCCCGCCGGTGGCCGCCCCCTGCGCGGCTTGTTCGGTGCCCGCGATGCGGCGGTACCCCACCTGCACCCCAGCCTCGACGCCGTACGGCAAGCCGATGACCATCGACGCCTCACCCGCGAGGCTGGTGCTCCCGTACACCCGCCCGATCCCTACGTCGCGGACGGACTCGCCCACGGCGCGAACGCCGAGGCGTACGGGCGCGTCGAACGTGAGCGGTTCGGTCGGGCTCGCGGCTTGCGCGGCCATCGAGAGCGCGACGGTCGCGGCGAACGCGAGCATCGCTCACCGTCCCGCGGCGGCTTGGTAGCGGTGGACGGCCCGCCGGCCCTTGCGGAGCTGCAGCATGCGGGCTTCGATCCCTTCCTGCGCCTCGGCGAGCGCCTCCGTGATCTCGCGGATCGCCTCGGCGAGGCGCGCCCGTGACGGGGCGTCCGCCACCTGGGCTTGTGCGCGGGCTGCGTCGGCGAGCGCGTTGAGCTCGCCGGAAGGGACGGGGTCGGTGCGGCGCAGCCGGAGCGTGCACGCTTGGACCCGGAGGATCAGGAGGTCGACCTCCGACAGCGCGCTCACGGAGTGCCCTCGGGCGGCTCCGCGTCCCCGCGCTGGATCGCGATCGCCTTCACCCACGTCTCGTGAACGATGTGGACGACCTTGTCGATCTCTGCGAGCCGCTCACGGTCGCCGCGGCGGCCGGCCTCGATGCAGTGGTGAACGACCCAGCCGTACGTCGCCTTGAGGTTGCGGGCGATCGCCGGCGGCATGCTGTCGTCGAGCGCCATGGACAGCTCGATGAACACGGCGCGCACGACGTGAAGGTGCTTGTTCCAAAGCTTGTTGTTGCCCGCGGCCATCGCCTCGTCGGCTTGGCGGAGGCGGTCGAGCGCGCCGTCCAACAGCATGATGAGGATGTCTTCGGGGGGGGCGCTGTCGACGCGCGCGCGGGCGTAGTTCTGATAGCCGCGCATCAATCAGCTCGACGACGAGGAGTTGGAGCGGCTCGAGGTCGTCGGCATGAGCGCGGTGAGCGCCTGCTCGGCCTGCTGAAAGCGGGCCATGGCGATCTCCATCGCGGTGAACTGCCCGCGCAGGCGATCCTCCAGCTGCTCCATGCGCTCGTCGAAGCGTACGATGCGCTCGCTGAAGGCCTCGATACGGTCGTCGAGGGAGTCGATGCGCCCGCTGACGATGCCGTCTTCGTCGTCGATGAGCGAGTCGAGGCGCGTGAGGAAGCCCGCGGTGAAGCCGTTCTCTTCGTCCGCGAAGAGGTCGATGACCGCGTCGAGGTTCGCGTCGACCGCCTCCTCGAAGGTGGTCGTGTCGAACTCGAGCTCGCCCGACTGGGTCGTGGAGATCCCGAGGGCGGACAGGTTGGGGAACACCGTGTTGGCGGAGTAGCTCGACGAGAACGCCTGCTGCATCGTCTGCAACACCGAACGCGTCTGCGATTCGCCGACGAACGCGCCGCGGATGTTCTCGTCCGGGTTGTAGGCCCGCTGGGCGTCGATGTACCCGACCACGTTGTTGTAGGCGCTGACGAAGGTCTGGACCTTCGTGGTCATGGCCTCCAGGTCGCTCTGCACGCGCACGGTGGCGGCGGAGGTCGTCACGTCGCTGAGGTCGAACGTCACACCCTGGATCGCCCCGGTGATCTCGTTCGTCGAGCTGGTGATCGTGATGCCGTTGACCGTCGCCTCGGCGTCCTGCGCGGACGTGACCGTGGTGAAGTTCGGGGCGGTGCCGGCGAGCGCGCTCGTGTCGAGCGTGATCGCGTAGTCCGCGCCCGTGTCCTCGCCGGTGAGCACGAGCCGGTAAGGGGTGGTCGCGTCGCCGGTGTCCATGACGTAGGCGGTCACGCCCTCGACCTCGGCGTTGATCAGGGCGACCACGTCGTTGAGGCTCGAGTTGTCGGCGTCGATCTCGATGTCGTACGACTCGCCGCCGTAGTCGATCGTCAGCGTGCCCGTGTTGAACGTGCCGTCCGCGGTGCGAGACGCGTAGCCGTCGCTCACCTTCATCTCGGACTGCGCGAGCTGGTTCACCTGGACGGAGAACGTCCCGACCACCGCGTCACTCTCGGTGGTGACGGTGACGGCGCTGTCCGTGGAGCTTGAACTGACCGCCCGGAAGTCCTCGATCGAGGACAGGTCTTCCATGGCGGTCTGAAGGGTGGTCAGCCGCGACTTGAGCGTGGAGTACGCGTCGCGGGTGTCCTCCAACTGCGCGGCTTGCCGCTCCATGACCGCCTGAGGCGCTCGCGCCGCAGCGACGAGCTGCGAGATCATGGAATCGGTGTCGATACCGGAGACGATGCCTCCCACCGAGATGGGCATGGAAACCTCCGCGCAGTCTGTATCGAGATCGCGTCAGCGGCGCCTCAGCGCCGCTGCGGATCACGCGTTGAGGAGATTGAGCGCGCCCTGGTTCAGGTTCTTCACCTGACCGAGGATGGACACGCCGGCCTGCTGAAGGATCTGGTGCTGCGAGAGCACCGCCGTCTCGTAGCCGAAGTCCGCATCACGGATGCGGGACTCGGCGGCCGTGGACGCCTCGATGTAGGTCTCGAGGTTGTTCAGGGCGCTGTTGAGGCGGTTCTCCGTGGCACCCAGACCGGCGCGGTACGCCGACACCGACGCGATTGCGTCGTCGATGTTGGTGAGCGCGAGCTGGGCCTGCGACGCGGTCGAGAGCGTGATCGACGTGGTGTCGACGGTCAGCGCGGAGGCCGTGAGGGTGCCGAGTCCGATCGTGATCACGTCGTTCGTCGTGTTGTTGATGCCGACCTGCACGTCCATCTGGGTGAGCGTGCCGTCGGTGAGGATCAACCCGTTGAACTCGGTCACGGCCGAGATCCGGTCGACTTCCTCGCTGATCGCCTGGAACTCCGTCTCGATGTACGCCCGCTCGGAGGTGCCGAGCGTCTCGGAGGCCGCCTGGATGGCGAGCTCGCGCATGCGGACGAGGATGTTGGTCACCTCGACGCTGGCGCCTTCCGCGACTGCGATGATCGAGATGCCGTCGTTGGTGTTTCGAGCAGCGACGCGAGCGGACGTGTGAGCCGCCCGCAAGTTCTCCGCCACACCCATGCCCGCGGCGTCGTCCGCCGCGCGAGAGATGCGGAGACCGCTGGAAATACGCTCGAACGACCGGGACAGCGCGCGGGTGGTGCGGCCCAGGTGGTTCAGCGTGTTGATCGACGCCACGTTGGTTTTGACGTTGAGGGCCATCTGTTCCTCCCAATCCTGTCTGATCGACACGGGATTGGAACAACCCGTGCAAGCATCGAATCGGTCGCCGCCTGCCGAAGTTTAGCCCTTTCTCGATCTATTTTTCGATTTTCGGCCGGGCGGCGGAGGAGGCTGGTTTTCAGGGAGCGGTGTTGACTACGGAAGAACGCCCGGGGACGGCCCCGGGCGTTTTTTCTGCGGGTCGCGGCCCGCCAGATCCGTTCGGATCAGCCGAGGAGCGAGAGCGCGCTCTGGTTGATCTGCTTCGCCTGCTGGAGGACGGAGATACCGGCCTGCTGCAGGATCTGGTTCTGGCTGAGCTGCGCGGTCTCGCTGCCGAAGTCGGCGTCGCGAACCTGGCTCTCGGCGGCCATGGTCGTCTCGATGAAGGTCTCGAGGTTGTTCAGGGCGCTGTTGAGGCGGTTCTCGGTCGCGCCGAAGGTGGCGCGGTAGCCGGAGACGCTGTCGATCGCGGCGTCGAGGACGGAGAGCGCGGCCTGGGCACCGGAGGCGGAGCTCAGGTCGATGTTGTTGATGCCGAGGTCGCTCGAGAGCAGCGAGCCGAGCTCGATGTTGATCTGGTTGTCGGCGCCGGAGTTGATGCCGACCTGGACGTTGATGCCGGACGCGAGGTTGCCGTTCGCGAGGGAGAGACCGTTGAACTCGGTCACGTTCGCGATCCGGTCGATCTCGGACTCGAGAGCCGAGTACTCGTCGTTGACGTACGCGCGCTCGTCGTCCTGCAGCGTCTCGGAGGACGACTGCACCGCCAGCTCGCGCATACGGACGAGGATGTTCGCGACCTCTTCGGACGCGCCCTCGGCGATGCTGATGATGGAGATGCCGTCGTTGACGTTGCGGGCGGCGACCGTACCCGAGCTGGAGGCGGCACGGAGGGACTCGGCGACGCCGAGGCCCGCCGCGTCGTCCGCGGCGCGGGCGATGCGGAGACCGCTGGAGATCCGCTCGAAGGAGCGGTTGAGTCCGCGGCTCGTCTTGCTGAGGTCGGTGAGCACAGAGCTCACGGACGTATTGGTCCGGACGGTGATGGCCATGCTGTCCTCGCTTGGCTTGCCCGTGGGGGCGTTTGTTGAACGGACCGCAGAGGCCGGTCCTTTCGGCCTATCGGTCGTTCCGCGAGGTTCTTTAGCGCTTTGTCGATTCTACACGATAATCGGTGACTATGCGCTTTGAATCTTCGGGTTTGCTCAGCCGAGCAAGTCGAGGAGGCTCGTCGTCGAGGTGGACGCGGCGACGCGCAGCGTCGCGTTGTACGCGTTCTGCGCCTCGCCGAGCTCCATGTAGGCCACCACCGGGTCGGCCTCGATGAGGTCGGACAGGCGATCGGAGAAGAGGACCTTCATCGACTCGGTGACGGCCACGGCATCTTCTGCGGCGGCCTGCTCCGACCCGACCACGCCTTGCCAGGTGCTGAGCTGCGCCACCGCGGCGCTGAGGTCGTCGAGCTGCGCGAACGTGGTCGGCTGGTCGTTGGTCTCGAGCGCGACCGCGAGGTTCTCGAGCGTGCCGAAGATGTCGACCGTGCCCTGGAAGACCTGGCTGCCGTCGAGCCCGACGCGGATGTACCGGGACTCGCCGACGCGCGCCTCCGGCTCGTTGGCGTCGCCCTGGTACACGAAGGTGCTGTCGAAGGCGGGCTGGTCGTACTCCCAGCCGGCGAAGAGGTAACGGTCGTTGAAGGTGATGTTGGCCGTCGCGAGCATCGACTGCTGGAGCTCGCGGACCTCTACGGCCGCGGCGGCGCGCTCTGCGGCGCCGACCGTCTCGCCCGCCATCTGCACCGCCAGCTCGCGCGCGCGGACGATGATGTCGTGACCGGTGGTCAGCGCCTGGTCCATCGCCTGGAGGTGGCTGGCCGCGTCGCCGGCGTTGGAGCCCCATTGAGCCTGGTTCGCCGCGGACTTCGACATGTTGTGCGCCTCGTACAGGCGCTCCGGGGCGTCCGACGGGCGGTTGATCGCGAGGCCGGTCGTCGCGACTTCTTCCCAGCGGCGCAGGCGCGCGCTGTTGGTGCGCTGCTGATCGCCGACGCGATCGATGAGGCCGGCTCGGGTCGCGCGGATCATGGTCAGGCTCCGATGGACATCAGGGTCTGGAGGAGCTCGTCGCTGGCCTGCAGCACGCGCGCGGCCGCTCGATACGCAGCTTGGAACTCGATCAGCTTGATCGCCTCTTCGTCGGTGTCGACCTGAGAGACGGAGTCGCGCATCGTCGAGAGGTCGGCGAGCAGCCCGCCGAACGCTTCGGCGTTGACACCAGCGGACGCAACGGTTGACCCGACGTCGGAGATGATCGTCGAGATCGCGGTGGAGCCGTCGAGGGTCCCGGCCGGGCCGTAGAGGGCGGCGGCCTCGGTGTCGAGGAGCAGGACGAGGTTGTCGGTGTCGCCGACCGCCGCCGGAGTCGCGCCCGCGGTCGCGAAGAGGTTGGGGTCGGCGGCGAGGGCCGGGTCGATGTCGAAGGACGCCGCAGCCCCGACGGCGGCGATCGTGAACATGTCGCCGCCCGCGGCACCGTACGCGTCGAACCCGGCGGCGTGCTGCGCGTTCATCGTGGTGGCGAACGTGGTGGCGAAGTTGTCGAGGTCGGTCAGCCAGTTCGCCATCTCTTGGCGGGCCTCGAGCTTGCCGCCGACGACGCCGCCCACGCTCTCGGTCACGCGGATCGCGCCGGTCCCGGCGTTGACGTAGACCTGCGCGTCGCCCGCAGCGTCCTCCGCGATGCGGATCTGCCGGTGATCGTTGACGTCGACCACCGCTTGATCGCCGATGAACACCACTGCCTGGCCGTCCTCGGTGTAGGACACCGTCGCGCCGATCCGCTCGCCGAGGGAGTAGACGAGCTGGTCGCGCCGATCGAGCAGATCGCCAGCGCCGGTGGAGTAGCCGGAGCGCGCGATGCGGCTGTTGAGCGTCGCGATCTCGGCGAGGTTGTCGTTGATCTGCTGCGCGTGCGTGGTGAGGTCGGCGTCGGTGTCCCCGATCGTGTCCGTCAGGCCCTGTGCGATGCGCGACACCGAGCTCGCGAAGGCGCGCCCCGACTCCACCGTCATGCGGCGAAGGGAGATGTCCGCCGGGTTCGTCGTGAGGCGGGACATGGCGTCGTACATGGCGCCCCACGCCTCGGACATGCCCGTGAACGCGCTCTCGTTGAAGAGCCCCTGCACCGTGGTCAGGCTCTCTTCGAGCGTCCGTGCGTGCGAGTCCTGGCCGGCGCTCTTGACGAGGCGCTGATTGAGCAGGCGATCGGTCGCCCGGCTGATGCCCGAAACCTCGACGCCCGTGCCGACGAACACCCCGCGGCGCAACGCGGGATCGGGGGTCTGCTGGAGGATCTTCCGGCGGGTGTACCCGACGGTGTTGACGTTCGAGATGTTCTGCGACGTGACGTCGATGCCCGACGACGCCACCCCGATCGCACGCCGGCCGACCGCGAGAGAGTCGAGCAGCCCCACGTCACACCCCTCGCATCAGGCCGCGGCGCCCGTAGGTGCGCGGCGCCGAGCTGGGCGCGACGGCCTCGATCGCGGCGAGCACATGGGCGCCGCACGCCTTGATGCGGAGGTCGAACGAACGGATCAGGTGGGCGACCTCCGTCGCGTACGCGCGCGACTCCGGGTCGAGCTTGTTCGGATCCTGGCGGGAGAGCTGATCCTGGATGTGGCGACGAGCCTCCGTCGCCGCCGACAAGGCAGCCGGATCAACCCGGCGGGCCGCGTCGAGCTGGGCTTCGACGACGGCGAGCCACCTGTCCAGGCCCTCCCGCGTCATCTCACAGCTCCATCAGCAGCGCGTCGATCGCGCGCTCGACGTCTTCCGGGCCACCGAAGCGACCTTCGGCGATTTCGCGCCGCGTGGCGGCGACGACGTCCTCGCGGATGCCGCCGAAGCGGCCTTCGGTGCGCGCCATGTCGCGGAGGTCCGAGACGAAGCGGCCGGCTTCCGAGAGCTCCGCGCTGTCCGCGGTGGCGGGCGACCAGGCCGCGCGGTCGGCGACGATCTCACGCTCGCGCAGGGCCTGGCGGGCATCGACGTTGCCCGGCGTGGGGCGGAAGGCGATCGGCGTCGGGGAGCTGTAGATCTTCACGGAACCCTCGCGGCTTCAATCTGGCGGCGTCGCACGAATCGGACGCGGAGCGCAGAAGTTTAGTGCTTTTTGCAACGGTGCGGAAACGGTGGTTAATCCGCGAAGCGCCGCTACCTTAGCACTCGATCGCCTGCCCGAGGCAAGGGGGCCGCGACGCCCGGTCGGTCGCCTGAGAGCAAAGCTGAGGGATCAACAGGGGCACCTCGATTTCGAAATTCGAAGTGCAAATGTGGACCCGTCGACCGACCGGTGGAGCCGACCGTGGCGATCGGCTCGCCCGCGGCGACGCGCTGCCCGTCCTTCACGCCGACAGCGTCGCAATGCGCATATCTTGTTTCGGTGCCGTCGCCGTGGTCGAGGATGACGATATTTCCGTATCCTCCACGCGATCCGGCGTAGCGCACGACGCCGTCCTTGACCGCGTGGATCGGGGTGCCGGTGGGCGCCGCGAGGTCGACGCCGGCGTGGTTGCGCCGCGCGCCGTCGATCGGGTCCGCGCGCACACCGAAGCCGCTCGTGGTGCGCGCCGCGTTTCGGTCGGTCGCGTTCGGCGCGACCCCGCGGAGCGGCTGGGGGAGGTCGCGCAAGGAGCGCTCGATCGTGTCGCGCATCCCGAGGCCCCCGCCTTCGGCGACGCGCTTCCCGAGCTCCTGGTCGAGGAGGTCGGCGAACATCGCCGTCGGGCCGGAAGAGAACGGGCCGTTCTTGACGGTCGACCGCATCTGCGTCGCGAGGAAGCTGACGAGGAACGCCTCGAACTGTTCGGCCGCCTTGGCGGCGTCGTCGCCCGGGGCCATCCGCGGGGCCTCCGCGACGGGCGTCATCGCGGCGAACGAGGCAGGATCGAAGCCGTGGATGTCGCTCATCACATCGTCTCGATCTCGGCCTGGAGGCCGCCGGCCTGCTGCATGGCCTGAAGGATGACGATGAGATCGCGGGGGGTCACGCCCATGCGGTCGAGCGCCGTGACGACCTCGCCGACCGTGACGCCCTCGATGAGCTGGAGCGCGCCGGCCGATTCGTCCACGACGACCTCGGTGTTGCGCACCGTCTGGGTGGCGCCGCGCGACAAGGCTCCGGGCTGGCTGACCGAGTCGGTCCGATCGACCTTGATCGTCAGGCCGCCGTGCGCGACCGCGACCGGGCTGACCGTGATGTCGGCGCCCATGACCACGGTGCCCGTGCGCTCGTTGACGACCACCTTGGCGATGCTGTCGAGCTTGATGGGGACGATCTCCACTTTGGCGACCAGCTCGGCCTGGCGGCCGAGGAACTCGTCGGGGACCGCGACCCGGACCGTGCCGTTGTCGCGAACCGCGGCGAAGTCGCCGCCGAGGGCGGTGTTGACCGCCGCGGCGATGCGCGAGGCGTTCGTGAAGTCGGGCTGGGAGAGCACCCAGTCGAACGTGACGGCCTCGGCGAAGTTGAGGCCGTTCTGGACCTCGACCTCGACCGTGGCGCCGCGCGGGACCGTGCCGACCGTGGGGTGGTTCTTGGTCGTGGTGTCGCCGCCGACCGTGAACGTGTAGCCACCGACGATGATCGCCCCTTGCGCCGCCGCGACGGCGATGCCGTTCGCGGCGTAGAGCGGCGTGAGCAACAGCACGCCGCCCTCGAGGCTGCGGGCATCGCCGGCGCTCGACACCTGGATGTCGATGCGGCTCCCCGCGCGCGAGCCCGACGGCAGGCTGGCGGTGACCATGACCATCGCCACGTTGCGGGAGCGGATGTCCTCGTCGGACATCGTGAACCCGAGGCCCTGGAGCCGGTTCGCGAGCGCGCGGATCGCCGCGGCGTTCTGAGGGCTGTCGCCGGTGCGGTTGAGGCCGACCACGAGGCCGTAGCCGACCAGCGCGTTGTCGCGCACGCCGTAGAGCGAGGCGACGTCCTTGATGCGCGCGGCGTCGGCGGTGGGCGTGACCACCGACAACAGGCACAACAGGAAGGGCCACCACATGGCTTGACTATCGGTCGAGTGCCCAGAAAGTTTAGGACTTTCTACGGAGGCGGCGCGACCGTGGGGGAAGCGGTGGACGAACCCGGGGGATTCGCGGGCGCGGCCGGGGCGGGTGCTGCGGGCGCGGCGCTCGCGGGCGCGGCGGTCGCGGG
>CAMAXZ010000073.1 GCA_945862325.1 Klebsiella pneumoniae | reverse complement strand
GCCGCCCCCGGCGCCGGCGCCGCCCGCCGCGGCGGCGACCCCCCGTGAACCGCCTCCCGCGCGGATCGAGCCGAAGCCGGCCGCCACCCCTCCCGCGGCCTCGAAGCCGCCGGCGTCGTCCTCGTCGTCTACCAAGGCCGCGTCGGCGCCTGCGTCGGCGTCGTCCGGGTCCTCGTCGGGCGGAACGCTGTCCCCCGTCGTGATCGACACGATGGTGCGCTCGAACAAGGGCGTGAAGACGTGCTTCCTCGACGAGAAGTCGAGCAGCGGCGACTTCCCCCGCGGCGTGAAGCTGAAGATGACGATCCAGAACACCGGAAAGGTCTCGAGCGCGGCGATCGCGAGCGGCGACTGGCAGGGCACGCCGTTCGAGTCGTGCCTTTCGAAGGCGGTGAAGAACATCACCTTCCCGAGCTTCGACGGGGATCCGGTGTCCCTCACGTACCCGTTCGCGATCTGAATCGGAGTCGGTTCGGACCGCGCTCGTCACCGGGCCGTCGCTTGCGCGCGACGGGGCGGCATGCCATAGGGCCGCCCCGACCAAGGTGCCCGAGTGTCCGTTCGTAACATCGCCATCATCGCCCACGTCGACCACGGCAAGACGACCCTGGTGGACGGGCTCCTGCGGCAGGCGGGGACGTTCCGCACCAACGAGGCCGTCACCGACCGCGTGATGGACTCGATGGACCTCGAAAAGGAACGTGGCATCACGATCATGGCGAAGGTGGCCTCCGTCCTCTACAAGGACGTGAAGATCAACATCGTCGACACCCCGGGCCACGCCGACTTCGGCGGCGAGGTCGAGCGCACCCTGAAGATGGTCGACGGCGCGATGCTCCTGGTCGACGCTTCCGAAGGCCCGCTGCCGCAGACCCGCTTCGTGCTCCGCAAGGCGCTCGAGGGTGGCCTCTCGGTCATGGTGTGCATCAACAAGATCGACCGTCCGGACGCGCGCGTCGCCGAAGTCGTGAACGAGGTGTACGACCTGTTCATCGACCTCGGCGCCTCCGACGAGCAGATCGACTTCCCCATCCTGTACTCGGTGGCGCGCGACGGCTGGTGCACCCGCGAGTACGGCGTCAAGGGGGAGAACCTCCAGGCGATGTTCGACACCATCGTCGCGCACATCCCGCCGCCGAAGGCCTCCTCCGAAGAGGTGCTCCAGCTCCTCGTGACCCAGCTCGACTACGACCCGTACGTCGGGCGCCTGGCCATCGCGCGCAACTTCAACGGCGTCATCCGCGAGAAGACCGACTACGCCCACGTCGGCGAAGACGGCGTGCCCAAGAAGGTGCGTGTCTCCTCGCTGTTCACCTTCGACGGCCTCCGACGTGTCGCCGCTGCCGAAGTGCGCGCGGGCGACATCTGCGCGCTGGCGGGCATCACCGAGATCAACATCGGCGACACGATCACGCAGATCGACACGCCGCGGCCGCTGCCGCGCCTCAAGGTCGACGAGCCGACGATCGGCATGGTGTTCTCCGCGAACACCTCCGCGCTCGCCGGGCGCGAGGGCAAGTACGTGACCGCCCGGCACATCCGCGAGCGCCTCGAGAAGGAGATGCTCACGAACGTGGCGCTGCGCCTCGAGGACACCGGCAGCTCCGACACGATGCGCGTGTACGGCCGCGGTGAGCTCCAGCTCGGCATCCTGATCGAGCAGATGCGCCGCGAGGGCTTCGAGCTCTCCGTCGGCAAGCCCGAGGTGCTCTTCCGCGACGAAGGCGGCGTGAAGCAGGAGCCCTTCGAGATCGCGCAGCTCGACTTCCCCGAGACCTTCATGGGGGTGGTCACTCAGAAGATGGCCCTTCGCAAGGGCCGGATGACCGAGATGAAGATGGACGGGAGCGGGCGCGTGCGCCTGTACTTCCGCGTCCCGTCGCGCGGGCTCATCGGCTTCCGCGGTGAGTACCTCAACGACACCCGCGGCCAGGGCCTGCTCAACACCCTGTTCGACGGCTACGACGAGTTCGCCGGCTACATCCAGAGCCGCCTCAACGGGTCGCTCGTCTCCGACCGGATGGGCGACACGACGACCTACGCGCTCTACAACCTCCAGCCGCGCGGCCGCCTCTTCATCGGCCCGCAGACGCAGGTGTACGAGGGCATGATCGTCGGCGAGAACAGCCGCGAGAACGACATCAACGTCAACGTCTGCCGCGAGAAGCAGCTCACGAACATCCGCTCGGCCGGCGCCGACGAGAAGCTCATCCTCGTCCCGCCGATCCAGATGACGCTCGAGAAGGCGATCGAGTACATCGCGGACGACGAGCTCGTAGAGATCACCCCGGCCAACGTGCGCCTTCGCAAGAAGGCCCTCGCGGCGAACCAGCGCAGCGTCAAGCGCGGCGAGCGCGACGACGACTGACCGCCTCTGACCCCGTCAGAGGCCGCCCTTCAGGCGGTCGAGCTCGACGAGCGCCACGGTCCAGCTCGTGACCGCGCGCTCGGCGTCGATCCGCGCCTGATCGAGCGCGCGGATCGCCTCTCCCACGTCGCGTTGCAGCGCGCGCCCCTCGGCGAGGCGAGCCTGCTCGGCCGTCAGCGTCGCCTCGGCGAGCTCGACGTTGGCGCGGGCGAGCGCCACGTCCTCCGACGCGGTGCGCAGGGTGCGGACCTGGGCGCGCGCCTGGGTCGCGAGGTTGTCCTCGAGCTGCCGCACCGCGATGCGCGCGCGCTCGAGCTCCGCGGAGGCCGAGTCGACCGACGCGCGGTCGGCGCGGTTCAGCAGGGGGACGCTCAGCGTGCCACCGACGGACCAATCCCCGAGGTCGCCGCTCGCGAGCTCGCCCATCGCGGCTCCGAGGGAGGGCTCGTAGCCGCGGAGGCTGCCGGAGGCGGTCGCCCCGAGCTCCGGCAGCAGGGCGTGCCGCGCATCGCGCAGCTCCGCGTCCCGGTGCTCGACGGACGCGCGCGCCGCGCGCAGCTCGGGGTTGCCCCGAAGCACGGTCTCGACGAGGCTCGCCTCGTCGAACGCCGTCTCCGGCGGCGTGCGCAGCGGTGGCGGCAGGAGCTCGAGCCCCGAGCCCGGGCGCTCGCCCACGAGCACGAGCAGGGTGTCGTCGGCGGCCGCCGCGGCGGACTCCGCCTCGAGCGTCGCCCGCCGTGCCTGGACGACCGCGGCCTCGGTGCGGGTGGACTCCACCGCCGCGAGGCGCCCGGCGTCGACGAGCGCCTCGGTGACGCGGGCCTGCTCTTCGGTCAGCGCCAGGGTGCGGCGCGCGATGTCGACGAGCGCGCGCTGGTACCGCGCCTGCCAGAACGCGCGCGCGGCGTCGGCCACGGCCTGCTGCCGGCGCGTGTCGAGCGACAGCTCCGCGAGGTCCCGGGCGTTCGTGGCGGCGCGCACCTGCCGCAAGTTCCACCCGAGCCGGTGGCCTTGAAGGAGCGCCTGCGAGAGCGTCACGCTCAGCCGTGACTCGAACTGTGGGTCGTCGGTGAACTCCGTGTCCACCTCGGCGAGCCGGTAGAGGAATCGGCTCTCCGAGCTGGAGAGGCCGACGTCGAGCGCGGTGCCGCTGGCCAAGACCTGCCGCACCCCGAGCTCCGCGCTCCAGCCGCTCGTCTCCGCGAAAAACCTGCCGAACTGCCCGGCACCTTCGGACGTGCTGGAGAAGTACGAGCCCGAGGCCGACGCGGTCGGCTCGTACGGGGCACGCGCGGCCAGCAGAGAAGCCTCCGCCACGCGGACGTCGACCTCGGCGGTCGCCACGGAGCCGGCGGAGCCCGCGGCGCGCCGCAGCGCCTCCTCGTAGCTCAGGGGGACAGCGGCGGCGGAAGTGGCGACGAGGAGGAGCAGCATGGGGACCGGCGGCAAGCTAATGCACCGCCATGCTCTACGTCGTCCTGGCCGCCGTCGTCGCCTGCACCGCCACGGAACACGCGGACCCGGCCGATCGCGGCCTGCCCGCCACGACCGAGGTCGTCACCTTCGAGACCGACGACGGCGTGACGCTCGCCGCGGACTGGCTCAACGGCAGCGCGACCGCCGTCATCTTGTTCCACATGGTGCCGCCCACCTACGATCGGACGAGCTGGCCGGCAGAGGTCGTGACGGCCTTGCGTGACGAGGACGGGCACTCGGTGCTGGTGGTCGATCGGCGCGGGGCTGGCGAGAGCGAGGGGAACGCGCGTGACGCGTACAACGGCGCGAAGGGCGTCAAGGACGCGTGGGCGGCCGTCGACTTCGTCACCGACAACGGGTGCGATCGCGTGCTGCTCGTGGGGGCGTCGAACGGGACGACGACCGTGCTCGACTACGTCGCCGACCCGGGGGGACGGCCCGCGCCGGCCGCGGTCGTTTGGATGTCGCCCGGCGGGTACACCACGAACAACAGCCGGATCTCCAGCCTCGAAGGCACCGCCCGCGCGATGCTGGTGTACCCCGAGGCGGAGTCGGATTGGCCGGAGTCCACCGCCCGGCCGGCGGACCCCGGCACCTGGACGTTCGTGGAGTACGCGGGGTCCTCCCACGGCACGGGCCTGTTCGGCGACGGGCCGGACGCCGCCGCCGATCTGCGGGCGTTCCTCGCGGAGGGCTGAGCGGGGCCCGCGGCCGCCGGGTTAGCAGGGCGGCATGTCTACCGTCATCGCCGGCGCCGCCGGACTCCACGCCGCCGTTGGCGCCGATCTCGGCGCCACCGATTGGAAGCCCGTCCCTTTCTCCCAGATCCAGGCCTTCGCCGACGCCACCGGCGATCATCAGTGGATCCACGTCGATCGTGAGCGCATCGCGAAGGAGTCGCCGTACGGCGCCCCGATCGCGCACGGCTACCTGTCGCTCTCGATGGTCGCGCCGCTCTTCTTCGAGCTGCTCGACCTCCAGGGCTTCAAGATGGTCATCAACTACGGTACCAACAAGGTCCGCTTCCCGACGCCGGTCAAGGCCGAGGCGCGCACCCGCATGTCGCTGAAGCTGACCGACGTCAAGCCGGCGGGCGAGTGGCTCGAATCGGTGTTCGTGGCGACCATCGAGGTCGAAGGCTCGGCCAAGCCCGCGTGTGTCGCCGAGTGTGTGTTCCGCTTCCTTCCTGGTTGATTCGCTCAGGTCGCGCGCGCGCCGCACCAGGAGGGGCATGGTCCCGGCTCGCCGGGCTCGCGCGCCGCGCGCGCCGCGCCGTCACGCATCCAGACGATGAGGTTGTGGCGTTCGCCGCCGAGGATGGGCCGCGCGCCGTGTCGGTTCGCGCCGGCGTGCAGCAGGCCCACCCCGGGCTGGTGCGCCCAGACGAACGGCTCGCCGTCGCGCGCGGGCGTGTCGAGGTGCGCGAAGCACCGCGGGCCCTCGAAGTACAGCTCGCCGCCCTCGAAGCCGTCCGCGAGGCACAGGTTCAGGGTGACCTCGGCGTCGTCGGCGTGGAAGCTCAGCTCGCGGTCCTCGCGGGGGGCGTAGCGCACGACGAACGCGTGGTCGGCGTCGAGCGCCGTGGCGTGCGCCGGAAACAAGCGCCGGGTGAGCGGCGCGAGGCGCTCCCGCACCGGGCCCAGGTCGAGCCCCAGCGTCAGGGTGGCGACGCCGTAGCGGTTCATCGAGTTGGGCGGGTCGATCGTGACGCCCCGCTCGCGCGCCCAGCGGTGCAGGCGCGCGACCTCCGCGGCCAGCGCGGCGCACCACGCGGGGCGTAGCGGGC
This sequence comes from Klebsiella pneumoniae, assembly GCA_945862325.1. GTDB lineage: Bacteria > Myxococcota_A > UBA796 > UBA796 > SXON01 > CAMAXZ01. The sequence continues at coordinate 15,682 of CAMAXZ010000073.1, read as the reverse complement.
GGATCGCGTAGATGCCGGGATGCACCTCGATCGCGGCGGATGCCGGGTCCGCGTCGAGCGCGGCGAGGAACGCCGGGTCCCACGCGTCGTCGAGGCTCCGCGCGCGTGGGTCCACCGGGTAGTCCGCGAGGGTCCACGCGCGGGCGGGGGCCGGCGCGCCCCGACGCTCCCCGACGAGTCGCCGAAGGACGCGGCGGATCACGGCGAGGGCCGACCCTGCGCCGGCCGCGCGAGGACCCACGCTGCCCACCGCGCCGCGGTCTCGCGGGTGTCGTCGAGCACGGCGTAGAGGTAGGGCACGACGAACACCGTCAGCACGGTAGCGACCACCATGCCGCTCAGGATGACGCGCCCGAGGGGGGCGTACGGGATGCCGATGAACGTCGCGTTCCCGAGGGCCATCGGCAGCACGCCGACGATGGCGGTGAGGGCGGTCATGAGGATCGGCCGCAGGCGGGTGCGCACCGCCTCGCGCAAGGCGTCGTCGCGCTCGATCACCCGCGTCGCGCGGAGCTCGGTGACGAGGTCGAGCAGGACGATGCCGTTGTTGACGACGATCCCGATGAGGATGATCATGCCCACGCCGGCCATGGCGTCGAAGGGGGTCCCGCTGATCCACAATCCCCAGTAGACGCCCAGCATCGCCATGGGCACCGTCGTGATGACGGCCATCGGGAGCAGCCAGCTCTCGAAGAGCACGCCCATGATCAGGAACACGAACACGATCGACAGGAGGAGCGCGAGGTTGCGGGCCTCGTCGCTCTCGACCTGCGCGTCCCACCCCTGGCCGCGCTCGAGCCCGTAGCCGCGCGGCCAGTCCATGCCTTCGACGGCGGACTCGGCCGCGGCGTACATCGCCGTCTTGTCGACCCCCGGCGCGAGCTCCACGGTGAGCCCCAGGGACGTGGCGCGGTTGGTCCGGTGGATCGCGCCCCACGCGGCGCCCACCGCGGGGTTGACGAGGGCCCGGAGCGGGACGCTGCCGGAGGCAGACCCGATCGACGTGTCGAGCAGGGCGTCGACGCTCACGCGGTCCTCCTCAGAGAACCGCGCGAATACCCGGACCTCCTTCTCTCCGGCGTGCCACGCCGGGAGCGGGGTCCCGCGCATCGCGAAGCTGACGACGCGCCCTACCGACGAGGCCGCGACGCCGTACCGGGCCGCGGCGGCGCGGTCGACGGCGAGCCGGATCTCGTCGGATCCGGCGTCTTCGACGTCCGTGTCCACGCCGAGCACCCCCGGGAGGGCGCGGATGCGTCGACGCGCCTCCGTGGAGAGCAGCGCGAGCGTCTCGCTGTCCTCGCCACGGAGGTTCAGCCGGATCGAGGTGTCTTCTCCGCCGGACTCGCCCCAGCCCACCCGCGCCTCGACCCCCGGCAGGTCCGGCAGGGCCGCCGCCACCCGTTCGAGCACCTCGGCGCGCGCGACGGGGCTGTCGTCCCGCAAGTAGACGAAGATGCGGCCGCCGCGGCTTCGGGCGCCAAGCCGGCTGCGGAAGGTCCGGACGCCCCATTCGTCCCGATGTTCCTGTACCATCGCCTCGAACGCCTTCACCACGTCCAGGCGCTCGTAGTACGTGTAGGCGGTCGGGACGGTGTAGCGCACGGTGAAGTCGTTGAGGTTGCCCTCCGCGGTGTCGCTGCACCCCACCTGCTGCGCGGGCAGGACCAGGGTCAACAACACCATGGCGAGCACGGCCGCCGCGGTGTCGGCCGGGTAGCGCAGGGTGGCCGAGACGCCGGCGTCGACCTTCGTGACGAGCCAGCGCATCCAGCGCGGCTCGGCCGTGTGGGTGGAGCCGCCCAGCCACACCGTCGAGAGCGGCGTGAACAGCAGGGTGATCGCGAGGCTGCCGAACTGGATGAACACGACCGGCAGGCCGAGCGCCCCCATGAAGAAGCTGAACGAAGCGTCTTCGCTCATGAGGATGACCGGGAGGAACACGACCGCCGACGTGAGGGTGCTCAGGGTGATCGGCAGCAGCACCTCCGCGGTGCCCCGGATGGCCGCTGTTCGAGGATCTTCGCCGGACTGTCGGTGCCGGTGGATCGTCTCGACCACGACCACCGCGTTGTCGACCACCATCCCGACCGCGATCATCAGGCCGAGCATCGACAGGAGGTTCATCGAGTCGCCGCGGAAGTACATCACCGTGACGGTGAGCAGCAGCGACGCGGGGATGGTGGCCGCGATCAGCGCCGTGATTCGCCACTCGCGCAGGAACAGCATCAGCACGAGCACGGCCAGGACGCCGCCTTCCAGCGCCGCCTCCTGCAGGTTGTCGACGCTCTCCTGGATCAGCGTGCCTTGATCGAAGAACACGGGGAAGCGGAACCCCGCGAGCCGCGGGTCCGCCTCGAGCTCCGCGAACGCCTCCCGCACCTGCCGGCACACGTCCACGGTGTTGGCGCTCGACTCCTTGTTGATGGCGATCGCCGCGCCATCGCCGCCGTCGATGCGGTTGATGTCGCTGCTCGACGCTGGGCGGTGGCTGATCTCGGCGATGTCGCCGAGACGCAGGCCGGGCCGCACCGGCCACTGCCGCAGCTCCTCCAGCGACTCGTACCGGGCCAGGGCGCGGAGGTACCGGACCCTGCCCTGGAAGCTCAGCTCGCCGGACGCGAGCTGGAAATTGTCCGTCCCGAGGCGGGTGACGACGTCCAGCAGATCCACCCCGTGGCCGACGAGGGCCTCGCGGTCGAAGTCGACCCACACCACCGGCTCGTCGACGCCCCAAACGTCCACGCGCCCGACGCCGGGCACGCGCTCGAGGCGCTTCTGGATGACGCGCGACACCAGCCAGTGGACGTCCTCCGCGCCCTCCGGCACGGCGATGCCCGCCCACACGATGGGCTCATCCGTGGGGTCGAACCGGAACACCCACGCCCGCTCCACGTCCGACGGCAGCGACGGCATCGCCCGCTCGATGCGATCGACGGTCGCGTTGTACGCCTCGTCCATGTCGACGGAGCTCTGGAACTGCAACGAGAGGCTCGCGTCTTCCGCGTCCGCGTTGCTCTCGAGCGTGCGGAGCCCGGGCACCGTGGCGATCTGCTCCTCGAGCGGGAGCAGCACGGATTGTTCGGTTTCGATGGGGGTGCTGTCGGCGTAGGGCACCCAGACCCAGAGGAACGGCGGCGAGTAGCCCGACGGCATCATCTGGAGGGGGATGCGCCAAAGGGCGATCCACCCGAGCACGCACACGACGAGGAACGTGGTCACGACGGTGACGGGACGATCGACCGAGAACCTGGGGATCCACTCCGACGCGGACATCAGGCGGCCTGCGGCGCGGGGCCGCGGCGGGCGCCGGTGACGTAGCGGTACACGACGGGCACGACGACGAGCGTGAGGAAGGTGCTGCTCGCGAGGCCGAAGATGACGGTGATCGCGAGGGGGCGCTGCATCTCCGTGCCTTCCCCGAGCCCGATGGCCAGCGGGACGAGCCCCAGCACGGAGTTGAGCGCGGTGATGAGGATGGGACGCAGGCGCGTGGCGGCAGCCTCACGGATGGCGTCATCGAGGCTCGCGCCGCGCTCTCGAAGCTGGTTGATCGCGTCGACGAGGACGATCGCGTTCGCGACGACGACGCCCGCCAGCACGATCAGTCCGATGAAGACCGTCACGCTCATGGCCGTGCCGGTGCTCCACAGGCCGATAGCCACGCCCACCGCGGCGAGCGGCACGCTGAAGAGGATGACGAAGGGGTCGCGTACGGACTCGAATGTGCTCGCCATGATGACGTACACGAGGAACACCGCGAGGGCGAGCGCCATCTGGAGCGAGCGAACCCCACGCTCGAGCTCGCGCTTCTGGCCGGCAACCTCCCACTCGGTGCCGGCCGGCAGCGGCGCGTCCGCCAGCGCCTGCTCCACCGCGGCCGCAGCGCCCGAGAGATCGAAGCCGGCGAGGTTGGCCGAGACCACCACCGACCGCCGCTGATCGATCCGGCGGATCTCGCTCGGGCCTTCCCCTTCGTCGACCTCCGCCACCGTGTCGAGCCGGATCGGCGGCACGAGCCGGGGGTTCACGTTGATCGCGCCGAGGGCGTCGACCGAGGCGCGGTCGGGCTCGGCGAGGCGCACGAGCAGGTCCACGCGACGCTCACCGCGGCTCATGCGTGTGGGGCGTTCGCCCTGAACTTTTGCCCGAACCGCGTTCGCGACCTCGCCGACGCCCAGGCCGAGCGCCGCGAGCCGTTCGCGGTCGTAGCGGAGCCTCACCTCGGGGTAGCCGCGCACGAGGCTGCTGCGCACGTCGGTGAGCGCGGGGAGCTCCGCGAGCGCGCTCCGCACGGTCTCGGACGCGATGCGCAGCTCGGCGAGGTCGTTTCCGTACACGACGACCTCGAGGGGCGTGCGGAAGCTGAACAGCGCGGGCCGCCGAAAGCGCGCGTCGAGCTTCGGGAACGTCGCCACGCGCGCGCGGATGGCGTCCATGAGCGCCGCCTCTCGGGAGGCGAGGTCGTCCGGGCCGTCCACGAGCTGGACCAACAACCGCGCCGTGTTCTCGCCCTCGTCGGCGCGCGCGTCGGCGCGCCGCTCGGTGCCGACGACGAGGTACACCTGCCCGACCTCGGGCATTGCCCGAACCTCCTCCTCCAACGCCGCGACCACCGCGGAGGTGCGGGTCAGCGTCGTGCCGACGGGCAGCGCGAGATCGACCGTGAACCGGCCCTGCGCGACCTCCGGCAGCAGCTCGGCGCCGACGCCTCGGAGGAGCACCCCCGCGAGCACGAGCGACGCGGCCCCGCCCAGCAGGACGAGCGCGGGCCGCCGCAGCGAACCGTCCAGCGCCCACGCGAAGCGCGCCTCCGCCGCGCCGTAGAACACGAGGAACAGGTCGGCGAGCGCCACCGAACCGCGGTTCGCGAGGCGCGCGCCGGCCCAGACGACCCGCCAGACGACCCAGGCCGCGACGGCCAGCGCGGTGAGCGTGACGAGGTTGGCGATCGCGCCCACGGACCGGAGGGCGAACACGCCGAGCGCCCACGGCCAGGCGTAGAACGGGCGTCGAGCGCGCAGTTCGGCCCACGCCCGCGTCAGCGAGCTCGAGGAGATCTGCGACAACCGGGCCGGCGGGCCCTCGAGCTCCCAGTGGGTGGCGGCGAGCATGGGCACGAACAGGAGCGCGACCACGAGCGAGGTCGCGAGCGAGAACACGACGGTCAGGGCGAGGTCGCCGAAGAGCTGGCCGGCGATGCCCTCGACGAAGACGATGGGGAAGAACACGGCCATGCCGGTGAGGACGCTGGCGAACACCGCGCCCGACACCTCCGCCGTCCCCTCGACCGCCGCGCGCTCGCGATCGAGGCCCGCCTCGCGCTTGCTCTGGATGTTCTCGAGCACGACGGTGCCCGAGTCGATCACCATGCTCACGCCCAACGCGAGGCCGCCCAGGCTCATGAGGTTGAGCGAGATGCCCGCGAGGTACATCACGGCGAACGTGACGACGAGGCAGATGGGGATCGCCGTGCTGATGATCGCCGTGGCGCCCCAGTCCCGGAGGAACACGAAAGTGACGAGCACCGCGAGGATGCCGCCGAGGAACGCGTCGCGGACGAGGTTGTCGAGGGCGGCCTCGACGAAGGCGGCCTGATCGTCGAGCACGGCGAAGGACCAGCCACGCTCGCCGGCCTTCGCCTCGAGCGCGCCCTTCACGGCCGCCGCGACGGTGACGAGGTTGGCGTCCGCCTCGCGGTACACCTCGAGCTCCACCGCGTCCTCGCCGTCGAGGCGCGCCTCGATCTCGCGGTCCGCCGAGCCTTCGCTGATCACGGCCACGTCGCCGACGCGGACGCGCACGCCGTCCGCGCGCAAGATCGACAGCCCCCGGACGTCGTCCACGGACGCGAGCTGGGCGAGCGTGCGGATCAGGTACTCGTTCTCGCCCTCGCGCACGACGCCGCCCGCGAGGTTGACGTTCTCTGCGGAGAGGGTGGACGCGAGCTGCGACAGGGTGACGCCGCGCGCCGCGAGCCAGTCTTCGCGGGCTTCGACCCGGACGACCCGCTCGAGGCCGCCTCGAACGGTGACCGCCGCGACGCCGGGCACGGCCTCCATCTCGCGCTTGAGGGTGCGCTCTGCGTACTCGCGGAGCTGAAGGAGGTTCGTCGGGGTGGGCACGCTCGCCGCCGCGGTGGCGTCGGACGGCGCTTCCGGCGCCACCGGTCGCACCGCGACCCGCAGGATCGGATCGAGCGCGGGGTCGTAGCGGAGGATCAACGGCCGATCGACGCCGTCGGGGAGGAACGTCGTCTGCAGACGTTCGCGGACGTCCTGCGCCGCCGCCGACATCGACGTGTCCCAGTCGAATTCGAGCACGACGTCGGAGATGCCGGCGCGCGAGCGGCTCTCGATCTCGACCAGCCCCTCGACGGTCGACAGCGCCTCCTCGATCGGCCGCGAAACCTGGCTCTCGACCTCTTCCGGCGCCGACCCGTCGTAGGCCGTGCGCACGGTCAGCGTCGGGTAGGACACGTCGGGCATGAGCGCGAGGGGCAGCCGGGCCAGGCTGACGAGCCCGAACACCAGGGCCGCGAGGGTGATCATCCACACGGCCACCGGATGGCGCACCACCCACGCGTAGAACGCCATCGCTCAGTCCGCCTTCGGCGCAGGCTCGGCGGTGGACGCGACGGTGGGATCGCCCGGCAGACGCACGCGCGCGCCCTCGCGCAGGGAGTCGTTGCCGACCACGACCACGGCGTCGCCCGGCGCGAGTCCCTCGACGATCTCGGCGCGCTCCCCGTCCTCGAACCCCACCTTCACCCGGACCCGCGTCGCCTTGCGGGCGGGGCCCGGGAGCTCGGGCTCTTCTTCTTTCTCCTCCGGCGCCCCGAAGGAGAACGACATGGACCCCGCGGCGCCGCCCTTCCCTTCGTCGTCCTTCTTCTTGTTTTCCTTCTCCTCTTCGAGCTCCGCCGCCGTCATGTCCGCGACCCGGAACACGAAGGGCTCGCCCTCGTCCCACACGAGCGCGCGCCGGGAGACCGTCAGCACGTCGTCGTGACGATCGACCTCGATGTTCACGCGGACGTACTGACCTGGGCGCAGCGCGGTGTCCTCCGCGAGCCGCACCGTCGCGCGGAAGGTGCCGGACCCCGTGTCGATCGTCGGGGAGACGCGATCGACCGAGCCGGCCCCGCGCACGCCGTCGTCGTAGACGCTCTCCAGGACGGCTGGCTGCCCCGCGCGCACACGGGGAAGGTCACGCTCGGGCAACGCGACCACCACCCGCAGGCGCGCCAAGTCGACGATGGTGAACGCGGTCTGGCCGGCCGCCATCTCGCCGTAGCGCACGTTCCGCTTGGCGACCGTGCCGGCGATCGGGCTCTCGATCCGCGTGAACCCTCGGGTTCGGCTCGCTTCCTCGTGGGCGGTGGAGGCGGCGCGGAGCGCCTGTGTCGCGGCGTCGAGCTCCTGCCGGCTCATCGCCCCACCCGCGAGGAGGCGCTCCGCGGCGGCCGCGTCGCGCTGCGCGCGTTCGAGCTCGGCCGTCGCGCGCTCGTAGGCCGCGTCGAGCGCTGGCGACGCGACGACGGCGAGGAGCTGGCCCGCGGCGACGGTGTCGCCCTCTTCGACGTAGATCCCCGTGACCGTGCCCTGCGTCTCCGGGACGAGGTCCGCCTGGCGCTCCGACTCGACCGTGGCGGAGGCGACCAGGTGACGGGCCACGGAGCCGCGCTCCACCGGCGCCACCTCCACGAGGGTACGGGGATCCGGCCGAGCGGGCTTCTTCTCCGCGGTCTCCGCGCTCTCTTTGTCCGCCGCTTCGCCGCCGGCGCAGCCGATGACGGCGAACATCGACAGAAACGCGAGAACGATCATGCGAAGACCCCCGGGGGAGCGCATGCTATCCGCGCGCGCCCCGGGGAGGCGGACAGGATTTGTCCGCTCGGCGTGGTACTCAGCTTCGGATGTCGGAAGCGCCGCGCCGCGCACCCTGGGCCCCGTCCGCGGGCGTGGTCGCCGACGTGGCCGCCGTCGTGGTCGTGTGCGCCGTGGTGACGTCGGTGTGGCGCGGGATGGGCGCGCGCACGGGCCCGGCGCCGGCCGGCGCGCCCGCATGGGCCACGCCGCACGACCTGCTGCTTTTCGGTCCGGATGCGGGAATGTGGGCCGCGAACGCCATGGCGATCCACCTCGGCCGCTGGGAGCTCGTCGATCCGCACCGCATGCCCACCTGGAGCCTCATCGTCGCGGTGGTGCTTCACGTGCAGCCGGACGTGGCGATCGCCGCGCACCTCACCAATCACGCGCTCCGCGTCGCGCTGCCGTTGGTCGTGTACGTCGTCGGCGCCGCGACGGGCGGGCGCGGGGCCGGGTTCGCGGCGGCGCTCGCCTGCGCCGTGCTCTCCCCGGTCGTGCTCGCGTCGGCGTCGTCGTCGGTCGACCCGCTCGTCGCGCTCGCGCAGCCGCTCGCCTTGCTCGGCGGCGTCCTCGCGGCGCGCGTCCCCCTGTTGTCCCCGGTGGGTGGGGCGCTGGCCGGGTTGGCCACGCTCTCGCACCTCACCACCCTCGGCGTGTGGGGGCCGGGCCTCGTGATGGCCTTCGCGCTTGGTCGCGCGGGTTGGCGACGTTGGGCATCCCTGGTCGGGTTCGCGATCGGCGCCGCGCTCGCCCTGCGCGGCATCACCGACGTCCATCCCATGCTCCCGTGGAACCTCTTCGTCGACTCGCTCGCCGAGGGCGTGTCGCCGGAGTCGGTCGCCCACGCCAACCGCGACCTCACGACCGCGACCGACCGCGTGCTCGCCGGACTGCCGAGCGCCGCCGACGCCACGGTGGCCACCATCCTCGGCGCGCTGCGGCCGCGCTGGCTGCCGTGGCACGCGGCGCTGGTGTTGCCGTGGCTCGGCGTCCTCGGCCTCTTCTTGCCCGTCGCGCCGGACACGCGCCCGGTCCGGCCGCCGCGGCGTTGGGCGCGGGCCTACGCGGCCGTGCACGCCGTGTGGCGGGGAGGGCTCCACCTCCTCCCGGGGCTCGCGATCCTCGTGGGCCTCACGCCCATGTTCGCGTTCGCCGCCGCAGGGTCGCCGACCCGCTACTCGGTCATGTTCCTCCCGACGGCGGCGCTGCTGCTCGCCCGTGGGCTCGCGTCCGCTTTCGGCGCGATCGACCTTCTGATCCTCCGTCGGTGGGCGCGGTGGCCGCAGGGGGGGCTCGTCGCCGCGTCGGGCGTGGCGTGGGCGTGGATGTCGATCGACCCCGCGACGCGCCCGCTCGGGCTCGGCCCGCCCCGTCTGGAGCACGTCGCCACCCGCACGCTCGGCGCGACGATCGCGCGCCACTTCGGCCCCGGCGGCGGGGTCGCGTGCATGATCCGGGAGGCCGCCCCGTACGCGGGTCGTGGCTATTGCCCCACGACCCAGTGCCCGTCGCACGCTCGGGCGATCGGGAAGTGCCTCGAGGTGCTGCGCGAAGAGTGCACCGGCGAGGGGCCGGTCCCCTATGTCGTCGCCGTGCGTCCCAAGGACGACCGGGCGGAGTGGCGGGCCACGCTCGACGCGTGGATCGCCGAGCGCTACGACCCGATCGAAGTGGTGAACACGCCCGAGTTCGTGGCGGAGGTCTACGCCATCCCGAGGGAGGAACCGTGATCGTTCTCGCGTTGGCCCTCGTCGTCGGCTGCGCGCCCGCCCGGGGGCCGCGGACGCCGCCCCTTCCGCCCCCGACCGCGCGCGCGTCGGATCCGTCTCTCGCGGCGCTGCTCGCCGTGCCGCGCGCGGACGACACGGCCTACGCGCGCCTTCGACACCTCTGCGACCACATCGGCCCTCGGCCCGCAGGGTCCGCCGCCTACGACGCCGCCGCGGCGTGGAGCCGCGACGCGCTGCTCGCCGACGGGCTGAGCGCCCGGCTCGAGCCGCTCACGCTCACGGCGTGGGAACGCGGAGAGGAGCGTGTGGCGCTCCTGACGCCCATCCCCGAGTCCCTCAACGTGTTGTCGCTCGGCAACAGCGGCTCGGCGGACGTGACGGCCTCGGTCGTCGTCGTGCGGTCGTTCGACGAGCTCGGCCCGGCGGTGCGCGGGAAGATCGTGCTGTTCGACGTGGCGATGGCCGAGGGCGTGCCGACGCACTCCCGTTACGGCGACGCGGCGAAGTTCCGCGGGCGTGGGCCTTCGGCGGCCGCCACGCACGGCGCCGTGGCCGCGCTGGTGCGCTCGGTCACCACCCGCTCGCTCGACACCCCGCACACGGGCGGGACGTGGTTCGCGGAGGGGGTGGCCCCGATCCCGGCGCTGGCGGTGCCCACGGAGTCGGCCGACCGCATCGCGCGGCTCGTCGCCTCCGGGGTCGACGTCCGCGCCCGCGTCGTGACGTCCCACCGCGTCCGCGAGGGTGTGCCGAGCGCGAACGTGGTCGCCGAGATTCCTGGTCGAACGCCGGAGGTCGTCCTCATCGGCGCCCACCTCGACTCATGGGACGTCGGGTGTGGCGCGCACGACGACGGGGCGGGGGTCGTCCACGTGCTCGAGGCGATGCGCCGCATGAAGGCGCTCGGCGCGGTGCCCGAACGCACGGTGCGCGCCGTCCTGTTCTCCAACGAGGAGCGCGGTCTCGACGGCGGAAAGGCGTACGCCGCGGCGCACGGGGACGAGACGCACGCCGCGGCGATCGAGACGGACCTCGGCGGTGGACGGCCGCTCTCGTGGGGGGCGACCGCCGACGCGGCCCAGGGGGCGTGGCTTCGGGCCCACGGCGGCGCCACGGGCCTGCCCATCGCCACCGACGGGGGCGGCGGCGCCGACCTCACGCCCCTGGAAGAAGCCGGTGTGCTCGTCGTCGGCCTGTTGCCCGACGACACCCACTACTTCGACGTCCACCACACCCGCGCCGACACCTTCGACAAGATCAACCGTTACGACCTCGAGTCCGGGGCGGCGCACCTCGCCGGGCTGGCGTGGGCCCTCGCGAGCGCGCCCGACCCCGCGCCGCCGCGACGGGCCGCGGTTCCCTGACCGAAAAACGACGTCGGCCGCCCACAGGCGGCCGATGTCCGAGGGGCCGCGCGCGCGACTACTTCTGACGGCCCTCGATGGCGAGGAGCAGGACGGTCGCGGCGACGCCGATGCGGGGGTCGAGCCCCTCGAAGTGCACGTCGTAGCCGAGCTGGAAGATGTTGAAGCGCTGGCGCAGCGTGCCGATCTCTTTGCCGGTCGTGTCGGCGACGGTGAACCGCTGCGGGATGATCGGCAGGAGCATGCGGCGCAGGAGCGCCATCAGCATACTGTCTTCCTTGATCGTGGCGATGGTCTGGTCGTTCGTGTCGAGCACGAGCCAGCTGTCGCGGAACATGCTCTTCAAGCCCTCGCGCCGGCAGGCCCCGATCTTGCTGCCGTCGGGGTCGGTGATGTCGTAGGTGGCGCCGAAGTCGAGGATGCTGCGCGCGTTGATGCGCAGGCGCGGCGTCGACTGCTTCTCGTCGGCGAACACGACGATCTCCTCCTTCAGCCGGAACGCCTTCTGCTTCACGAAGAAGGCGAGGCTGCCGTCCGCCGCGTAGAGGCGGAAGGCGTTGCCGAGGAGGGAAAACATCGCCTTTTTGGCGACGTACTGGTTCTGCCAGACGGCGAGTGCGGTGCTCATGGCGCGAGTTGTAGCACAGTCGTCCGCGAGACCGACCGAAGGGTTAGAATTTTTCATGATCCGTCGCCTCGACCACGTCGCCATCGCTGTGTCCGACCTCGAAGCCGCCATTCGCCGGTTCTCGGAGGACCTCGGGGTTCCCCTCGCCGGCCGTGAGGACGTGCCCACCGAGTCGACGGCCACGGCGTTCCTCCCGCTCGAAGGGACGCGCATCGAGCTCGTCCACCCGATGGGCGGCGAGGGGCCCATCGCCAATTTCCTCGCGAAGCGCGGCCCGGGGCTGCACCACCTGTGCTTCGAGACCGACGACATCGAGGCGGACGTCGCCCGCCTGCGGGAGCGCGGCTACACGTTCCTGGCCGACGGGCCGAAGCCCGGCGCCCACGGCACGCGTGTGATCTTCCTGCACCCGAAGTCCTTCGACAGCGTGTTGATCGAGCTCGCCGAGCACCCGAAGGAGCACGTTTGAATACGATCGGGCTCACCACCACCACGGCCGATCGCAAGCGGCGCGCGGGACAGCGCCTCGTCGTCGGCTTGTCGCGCGCCTCGTTGACCGACGAAGAGCGCTCGTTCATCCGGGACGCGCGGCCCGGCGGCTTCATCCTGTTCGCGCGCAACGTGGAGGAGCCCGCGCAGGTGCGCGAGCTCAACCGCGAGCTCGCGAGCTTGCTGCCGGACGACGTCCCCCCGCTCCGCACCGTCGACCAGGAGGGTGGTCGGGTGCAGCGCGTGCGCGCGCCCGCCACGGTGTGGCCGCCCGCCCGGTGGGTCGGCAACGTCGGAGACCCGGCGTTCACCCGTCGAGTCTCTCGCGCGCTCGCCCGGGAGCTCCGCGCGATGGAGTTCGATGTCGACTTCGCCCCCGTCGCGGACGTCCACTCCAACCCCACGAACCCTGTCATCGGCGATCGCTCGTACGGCACGTGCGCTGCCACCGTGGCCGAACACGTCGTGGCCGCGCTGGAGGGCATGACCGCGGAGGGCATCGGCGCGTGCGTGAAGCACTTCCCCGGTCACGGAGACACCGCCGTCGACAGTCACCTCGACCTGCCGACCGTCGAGAAGGACCCGCCGGACCTCGACGCGATGGAGCTCGCGCCCTTCCGCGCGGCCGTGCGCGCGGGCGTCGGTTCCGTCATGACCGCGCATGTGATGTACCCGGGGTGGGACGAGACGTACCCGGCCACGATGTCGTCCACGATCCTCCGCGGTCAGCTTCGCGGCCGGCTCGGGTTCGGCGGGGTGGTGTTCTCCGACGACCTCGAGATGAAGGCCGTCCGGGGCCGATGGCCCTTGTCCGAGCAGCTCCTTCGCGCCTCGGACGCGTCGGTCGACGTGTTCCTGGTCTGCTCCGAGCTCTCGCTCGCATGGGAAGCCTGGGAGGGGCTCGTGCGGCTCCAGGAGGACGACCCGCGCCAGGACGACGCGGCGATAGCCGCCGTGCGGCGGTGGAACCGACTGCGTGAGTCGATCCTGATCGACCGCGCGCCGGCGCCTGGGCTCGACGTCCTTGCGGATCCGGCGCACCAGGAGCTCGCGCTCCGCGCCCGGGTGGAGGGCGCCTCGGCATGAGCGTGGAGACCTGCGAGCAGGTCGGAGCGTTGCCGGAGACGCTCCAAGTGGCGTGGGTGAGCCGCCTGGCCGCGCGGGCCGGCGCGCGAACCGGCGTACCGGTGGTGCGCGTGGCGGAGCTGCGCAAGCTCGCCGAGGCGCGGGGGAGAGACCCGGTCGCCGTCCTGCAGGCGCTCGGACTGGCGGGCAAGAAGGCGAACGGTCGTTGGAAGGTCGTCATCTTCGACGTCAAGCGCGAGTGGTTGTGCCGCCCGGTGGACGCGGACCCGGCCGACGACTTCGGTGGGCTCGACGTGTGTGACGTCGCCTGGCAAGCGCCGTCGCCGGGGCAGCTCCCGCGCTCGCACACCGGGTGCGGCTACCTCGTCGACAGCCAGACCGGGGTGCGCACCCTCGACTCCTTTCGGGTCGAGTGGGGCACCGCCGTGACGTGGGGCTTCTGCGTCCTGCCGCTGTCGCGCTTCCTCGAAGGCGCCTGAGCCCGCGGCGAGCGGGCGCGGGCGGTCACCTTTGGTCCGAGAGCGGGCGCCGGCACCCGGGCCGACTACGTTCGGGGTGCTTCGGAGCTGCCCGTGTCCACTACTCGTCGTGCCCTGCTCGCCGGCGCCGCCGCGCTCGGCGCCCTGGTCCCCTTCCGCGCGTGGGCGGCGAAGCCCGCGCCGTCGGCCGCGCCGCCGGCTCCTCCACCGTCCGCGTCGCCCGTCGGTCCCTTCGTCCTGCCGCCGCTGCCATACGCCCAGGACGCGCTGGCGCCGGTGATCTCGGCGCAGACCATCGGCTTCCACTACGGGAAGCACCACCAGGGGTACCTCGACAACCTCAACAAGCTCGTGGCCGGCACGCCGCACGCCACCGAGCCGCTCGACGCGGTGGTGCGCGGGACGACCGGAAACGCGGAAAAGGCGGCGATCTTCAACAACGCCGCGCAGCTCGCGCACCACACCTTCTATTGGGAGAGCATGAAGCCGGGCGGCGGTGGCGCGCCGCCCTCGGGCGCGCTCGCGGATCTCGTCACGAAGTCCTTCGGGGCGCAGGACAAGCTCCGCGCGGAGCTCGCCGACAAGGCGACCCGCCACTTCGGCAGCGGTTGGTGCTGGCTCGTGCTCGACGGCGATGTGCTGAAGGTCGTGGCGACGAAGAACGCGGACCTGCCGCCGGGCAAGGCGCTCCTCGTCATCGACGTGTGGGAGCACGCCTACTACCTCGACTATCAGAACCGACGGGCCGAGTACGTCAACGCGTGGCTCGACCGCCTCGTGAGCTGGGACGCCGCGGCGAAGCGCCTGACGGGCTGAGCTCAGTCGCCGCGCGCGGCCTCGTACTCCCCCACGGTGCCGATGTCGGTCCACGCGCCGGCGTGCACGAGCGCGCCGACCTCGCCGAGGGGGATCATCGCTTTGTAGGCGGTTCGTACGATGCAGGCCTCGCCTTCGGGGACGAGGTCGAGCGCCGAGCGGTCGAGCGCGTGCACCCCGGTGAAGTGGTAGCCGGGGTCGCCCGCGCCCACGACGCGGTCGATGCCGGTCACGCGTCCGTCGTGGTGCGCGACCCCGGTATGCGTCGGGGTGCCCTGGGCGCGCAGCGCCATCGCGGCGCGGCCGGGTAGGGCGAGCAGGCGCGTGAGGTCGACGTCCGACAGGATGTCGCCGTTGCAGACCACGAAGCGGTCCGCGAGGAGGTGACGGGCGTTGCGGAGCCCCCCGCCGGTGCCGAGGATCGCCGGCGATTCGACGACGACCGTGACGCCGGGCTTGTCGGCGCCCCACGCGACGATCTGGTCGGCGAGCCAGTGCGCGTTGACGACCACCTCGTCGTGGCCGTGCGCGCGGAGGTGGTCGAGCACGTGGTCGAGCATCGGGCGGCCGCGGATCGGCAGCAGCGGCTTCGGATGGCGCGCGGTGTACGGGCGGAGGCGGGTCCCGAAGCCGGCGGCGAGCACGAACGCGGTGGCGGGCATGTCCGAGGCTAATCCGTGTGCGCACGCCGAGCCGCCGGTCAGGGTCATCTTAAGAATAGTGAAGTTTATACGCCGACCATGACCTTGCGGCGCCAGCCGCACCCGGCATACCAGAGGAGGGCACGACGGGGTGCCTCCGCCCCGGTGCCACAAAGGAGAGAGCAGCATGAATCGGGATTTCAACCGCGACTGGTTCGACCGTGACGAGGAGCGTGGCTGGACGGGGGACCCCCCCGGAACTTCGACGGGCGCTACCGGCAGGACAGCGACCGCGACGACGACATGCGCCGCTTCGGTCCGAACCGCGGCGGGCGTACCAACCCGTACGGTCAGGGCCAGCAGGGCCAGTACGGGCAGGGCCAGTACGGGCAGGGTCAGGGCCAGTACGGCCAGGGCCACCACGGCCATTACGGCCAGAACATGTCGTACAACCAGGGCCAGCCCTGGGGTCAGCCCCAGAGCTGGAACGCGCAGAACTGGAACGCGCAGAACACCCACGGGTCGTCCCACCAGGGCCAGGGGTACGGTCGCGATCCGCAGAACAACGACGACACGAG
>CAMAXZ010000072.1 GCA_945862325.1 Klebsiella pneumoniae | reverse complement strand
GCCGCCCGTCCCGCGGCGCCGCCGGCCGACCCGCCGCGCACCGCGGCGCCGGCCCGGGCCGAACGCCCGCCCGACGCCTCCGCCTTCTACCCCCGCGAAGCGCGCTCCTGGGACGAGTTGGGGATCGACCCGGCCTGGATCGACCTCCTCGTCCTGCGGTACCTGCTCGGCACGCCGCAGGAGTCCGGGCGCCAGATCGCGACGGAGCTCGCCCTTACGCCGGCGCTCGCGCGCGAGGCGCTCGACAACCTGAAGACGGCGAAGCTCGTCCAACATCGATCGGCCACGGCCACGGGCGACTTCGTGTTCGAGCTGACCGAAGCCGGCCGCACCCGCGCGATCGAGGCACGCCGCGCCTGTGCCTGGACCGGCCCCGCGCCGGTGCCGATGTCGCAGTACGTACAGGGCATCGGGGCGCAGTCCCTCAGCGGCCGGGTGCCGACGCCGGACGAGCTCGAAGACGCCTTCGCCGACCTGATGGTCAGCCCGAACATCCTCGAGAACCTCGGCCCCGCCATCGCCAGCGGCCGATCGATGTTCCTGTTCGGCGAGCCCGGAAACGGCAAGACGAGCCTCGCGGAGCGGGTCACACGCTGCTTCGGCGACGCCATCTACGTGCCGCACGCGGTGCTCGTGGACGGCAACCTCGTGAAGGTGTTCGACCCGGCGGTGCATCACGCCGTCCCGGAGCCGAGCCGCAACGAGCGCGCCGATCGCCGGTGGGTGCGCGTTCGCCGCCCCACGGTCGTCGCGGGCGGCGAGCTCACCCTCGACATGCTCGAGATCATGCCGAACGCGGTGAGCAACGTCCACGAGGCCCCCCTGCAGCTCAAAGCGAGCTGCGGCACGCTGGTCATCGACGACTTCGGCCGTCAGCGCATCGCCCCGCAGGACCTCCTGAACCGCTGGATCTTCCCGCTCGAGCGGCGGCAGGACTTCCTCCGGCTGCCCGACGGCCGGAAGATCACCGTCCCGTTCGACATGATCCTCGTGTTCTCGACCAACCTCGAGCCGCGGACCCTGATGGACGAGGCGTTCCTCCGCCGCATCCCCTACAAGATCCACGTGACGGACCCGACCGAGGACGAGTTCCGGCGCCTCGTCGAGATCATGGCCGAGAAGCTCGAGGTATACCTGCCGCCCGGCGCGGTGAGCTACCTCATCGAGCGCCACTTCCGCCAGGCCAAGCGCGCGATGCGCTTCTGCCACCCCCGCGACCTCGTCCAACAGATCGCCTTCGCGGCCCGCTTCGAGCGGCGCCGCGCCGTGGCCTCGCCCCCCGAGTGGGACCGCGCGGCGCGCACGTACTTCGGGGTGGTCTGACCGTGCGGGCGCCGACATGACCCCCGTCCTCATCGTGAGCGGCTTCCTCGGCAGCGGCAAGACCACCCTCGTGCGGCGCCTCCTCGCGCACGCGCAGGCCGCGGGCCTGCGCGTGGCCGTCGTGTCGAACGAGTTCGGCGCGCTCGGGATCGACGAGGCGCTGCTGGGCGACGGCGAGGAGCGCTTCGTCGAGCTCGCCGGCGGCTGCGTGTGCTGCCGCCTGTCCGACGAGCTCGTGGACACCCTGCAGGCGCTGTACGAGCGGGTGCGCCCCGACCGCATCGTGATCGAGACGAGCGGCGTCGCGCTGCCGTTCGAGACGCAGCTGAACCTCTACCGCCCGCCGGTGTCGGCGTGGGTCGGCGACGAAGCGGCGGTGGTCGTGGTCGACGCCGAGCAGCTCCTCGACGGGTCCGAGGTCGACGGCACCTTCACCGACCAGGTGAGCAGCGCCGACCTCCTCGTGCTGCACAAGATCGACCTCGTCCCGGCCGACGCGCTGCCGGCGTTGGAGGCGCGCCTGCGAGCGCTCGCGCCCGACGCGCCGATCCTCCGCGCCGTGCACGGCGACGTCGACCCCGACGTGCTGTTCCCCGTCGGCCCGGTCGCGCCGCACGCGCGCCCGCGCACCGACGCGCACCGCCCCCACACGCACGAGCACTTTCGGAGCAGCGAGCTCGTGATCCCCGCGGGCTCGAGCGAAGAGGACGTCCTCGCGCGACTTCGCGTCGAGGCCGACGGCGCCCTGCGCGTGAAGGGCTTCGTCCGTACGGACGCCGGCCCGCGTGTGGTGCAGGGGGTCGGTCGTCGGCTCGACCTCGCGCCGCTCGGCGACGCTCGGATCCCCGACGGGGCCGAGGGGCGGGTCGTCGTCATCCGACGCGCCTGAGCGCGTCAGCGCGGCTTCGCCTCGACCGGGCGCGTCCACCACTCGAGGGTGCAGTCGCCGACCCGAGCCTCGCGGAGCGACACGAGCGACAGCTCCTCGATCCGCCGCCGCAGGTTCACGCCGCCCTCGCCGCGCGTCGGCGGGGGGTTCGGGCACTGCCACGTCACGAGCGCGTCGAGCTGCCGCGCCGCCGGCAGGTGCGCCGGGACGAAGCGCACGTCGCGCACGCCGAGCAGGGCCAGCTCGAGCCGACCCGGCTCTTCCGACCACGGCACCACGAACCCGTTGTCGGCGACGATCACGCAGGGATCGGCCGGGCGGCGTTCGGGGCACGCCGCCTCGACGAGGCGAGTCACGCGCTCCGCCGCGCCCGCGTCGATCCGACCGAGCTCTCCGGGGACGCGCGCGGCGGTCGCGATCGCCCACCCCGCCACGAGCAGCGGCCAGGCGGGCGGGCCGGCGAGCGACGACACGAAGAGCGCGAGGGCCACCGCGAAGAGCGGGAAGTTGTCGAGGCCGGCGCCCTGCCCGACGGCGAGCAGGAACGGCAACACCAGCCACGTGGTCAACAGCCAGGCGCGTCGCCGCTCGAACACCCAGGCCGCGCCACGCGCCAGGGCAAGCGCGAGCAGCACGAAGAGCACGGCGAGGGCCACCACGCCGATCTGAGAGACCACCTGCCCGCCGAGCCCTTCGACCGTGAGCATGTATCTACTTCGTACGCCGATCTTTCCCGCGAGGTACATCGGCAGGGCCCGGGCGGGGACGGTCGCTGCCGCCGCCCACACCGCCGCGATGACCAGCGCGCCCGGCCACGCGGGGGTCGCGTCCTCGCGTGGGAGGGGCACCCCAGGGAGCGCGGGCTCCGACGGCGTGACGACGCGCGCCGAGGGGCCGAGGGTGGAGCGGCGCTCCCACGCGGCAGCCACCAGCAGAGGGACCAGCGTCGCCACCCACAACGCGCCGGAAGGCCGCAACAGGAGGGCGAGGGCCCCGCCGGCGGCGGCCACGAACACCGTCAGCGGCCGACGTGTGGGGCGCTCGTCGAGCAGCGCGGCGGCCGCGAGCGCCACGAGCGCGGCTTCCGGGGCGTGCACCCACCCTTCTCGGGCCTCGAGCACGACCACCGGCACCGACGCGATCCACACCACCGCCGAGGTGGCGCTGCCCGAGAAGCGGCGCGCCAGGGAGCCCACGGCGGTGAGCCACAGGGCGAGCCAGAGGCAGGTCCACACGTAGAACGCCGAGGGGCCCACCCCGACCGCAGTGAGCCACACGGCCGTGGCCGCGACGAGCCAGCCGCCCGGCGCCAGGGCGAGGCCGGCGAGGGCCCCGACGTCGCCACGCTGCGCCGCGTCGAGCGCGGCCGGCAAGGGCGCCCACGCGAGGTTCAGGTCCCGCGGGAGCGCGCCGGTGATCCACGGCACCGCGAACGCGACCTGCGCCGTCGCGAGCACCACCGCGACACGGACCGCGGCGTCCGGCCAGGGGGACGCGTGACGGGGCGCGGCCGGCTCGCCTTCCTGTGGGGCGACGACGGTCATCGGCGGGCCTCGCTCATTCGCCGAACGCCTCCGCGCGGAGCCGCGCGCGCATGAGCTTCCCCAAGGGGCTGCGCGGAAGGGCGCTCACGAACGCGAGCCGCTTCGGGCGCTTGAGCCCGCTCAGCTCCGCCGCCGCACGATCGATCGCGCGCGTCACGTCTTCGGGCCGCGCGCCGTTCGCGAGCACCACCGCCGCGGCCACGATCTCGCCCAGGTCGGCGTCGGGGAGCCCGCACACGCCGACCTCCGCCACGCCCGCGACCTCGCGGAGCACGGCCTCGACCTCCGCCGGCGAGACGTTCACGCCGCCCACGATGACGAGGTCCTTCTGGCGCCCGACGATGCGGAGGTACCCGTCCGGGTCCCAAGCGCCCGCGTCGCCCGTTCGGAACCACCCGTCCGCGGTGAACGCCCCGGGGTCGGCGTGCGGCCAATACCCGCCGAACACCGAAGGGCCGCGCACCTGGACCTCGTCCGCGACGATGCGCACGTCGACGCCGCCGAGCGGGGTGCCCACGGTCCCCGCGCGCCGGGGCCCGTCGAAGGGGTTCGAGGTGATCATCACCGTCTCGGTCATGCCATAGCGCTCGAGGATGCGGTGCCCGGTCGCGGCGTGCACGGCGTCGGACACGGCGGCGCCGAGCCCGTCGGACCCGCTGACGAGCAGCCGGACGTCGGGAAGATGCTCCCTTGTCAGCGAGGGCAACCACCGATGGTAGTAGGTCGGTACCCCGTAGAAGTGCGTGACCCCCGGCGCGAGCGCGCCCGGCTCGAAGCGCGCGCCGACGTCGGCGCACGCGCCCCGAAGCCACACGCCGTGCAGCCCGACCACGAGGCCGTGGGTGTGGAACAACGGCAGCACGAGGCGCAGGCGGTCGTCGGGGGACAGGCGCCATCGATCCTCGAGCGCATCGAGGTTGGTGGCCCACATCTCCCAGGTCTGCGGCACGCCCTTGGCGCGCCCCGTCGTGCCGCTCGTGAACAAGAGCGCGGTCGGCCCGGCGCTCGGCCAGGCGTCCACCGGGGTGCCGGGCTCGAGGCGCGGCACGTGGCGAGCGCCAGGCGGAAGGCGCGCCGGATCGCGCGCGACCACGAGCGTCGGCGCGGCGTCGTCGAGGATGGGCCTCAGCTCCGCCGCCTTGTAGTGCGCGTTCAGGGGGACGCGCACCGCGCCGAGCGCCATGCACCCGAGATGGGCATCGAGCAGGTCGAGCGAATTCTCGAGCTGGATCGCCACACGATCCCCCGCGACCACGCCCAGCTCGCGAAGGCGACCCGCGGCCCCCGCCCCGCGCCGCCAGAGCCCGCCGTACGAGATCGTCCGAGGTCCGTCGCCCGCCACGTCCGCGTCGAGGCGGAGGGCGACCCGGTCGGCGGGGTGGGAGAGGAATCGCTCGAGGAAGCCACGCACCATCGGGCGCGCGTAACGCCGACCGCGCGCCGCGTTAACGGCCGCGGGAATGGGGATGCTCCAACGCACCGCGGTCGCGGTCGCCGCGATCGCGCTGATCGCGGCGGTGGCGGCCGGCGTTCCCGCGGGGCTCACCGCCCGCGCCTGGGGCGACGAGGCCGTCCAGCTCGCGGAGATCCACCGCCGGCACGAGGTCGCGCACCCCGGGTGGAGCTTCCCCGGGCGCGTCCAGACCGCCCCGACGCCGCTCTCCGTGGCGCCCAAGCGCCTCGTGGCCGAGGCCAAGGCCAGGGGCTACGCCGAGGACTGCGCCGACACGGGGCCCGGCGAATTCTGCGCGAAGTCCGGCGCCGTGGTGCCCCGCGACGGCGCGACCGCGCTCGAGCCCGTGGTGCTCGGGTGGCTCATCGGCCCCGACGGGGAGCTCCGAGAGCACCTGCCGATCGACGTGGCGCCGAAGCACCTCGTCGAGGCGATCCTCGCCGCGGAGGATCGCGACTTTCCGGTGCACGTGGGCGTCAACTTCACCGCGACGGCGCGCGCGCTGTTCGCGAACGCGGCGGAGGGCGGCTACGCGCAGGGGGCGTCGACGCTGACGATGCAGGTCGTCCGAAACCTCGTGCAACGACGTGAAAAG
The DNA here is from genome assembly GCA_945862325.1 of Klebsiella pneumoniae. Taxonomy (GTDB): domain Bacteria; phylum Myxococcota_A; class UBA796; order UBA796; family SXON01; genus CAMAXZ01. The sequence goes on along the minus strand of CAMAXZ010000072.1, from coordinate 15,920 downwards.
ACGATGTCGCGCAAGCTGCGCGAGATGGTCTACGCCGTCGCGATGGACCGCCACCTGGGCAAGGCCGGCATCCTCCAGATGTACCTGGACGCCCCGTACCTCGGCCAGCGCGGCAGCTTCTCGATCTGCGGCTTCCGCGCCGCGGCGCGGCACTACTTCGGCAAGGACGCCACGGCCCTGAGCCTCGCCGAGGCCGCGACGCTCGCCGCCATCCTCCCCGCGCCCGCGAAGTTCGCCCCGGACCGCTACCCCGAGCGCGCCAAGGAGCGCCGCGATCGCGTGCTCCAGGCCATGGCCGACCTCTACGGCTACGACGTGGCCGAGGCGCTCGCCACGCCGATCGCCACGGTCGAGCCCGCGCCGCTCCCCGAGCGCTTCCCCGCGTACATGTCCGCGACGCGCGCCTGGCTCGAGGCGTACATCTCCCCGGAGATCGTCTACGGCGCCGGCCTCGTGGTCACCGTCGGCCTCGACGTCGCGGTGCAGGAGGAGGTCGACGCGCTGTTCCCGGCGAAGCTGAAGTGGTTCGAGTCGCTCACCGGCAAGCGGCCGGAGGGCCCCTTGCAGTCGGCGGCCGTGCTGGTGGACGCCGACACCGGGCTGATCCGCGCGGTGTACGGCGGCACCGACGTCACGCCGACGAGCTTCAACCGCGCCACGCAGGCCCGTCGTCAGCCCGGATCGAGCTTCAAGCCGCTCACCTACGCGATGGCCTTCGAGCAGCGCGCGCCGGACGGCAAGCCCCGCTTCACCCCCGCGTCCACCCAGCCGAACGCCCCCCGCACGTTCAAGACGCCCGCGGGCGACTGGCGCCCCCGCAACACCGGCGGCGAGTACACCCAGACCTCCTGCCTCGCGCAGGGGCTCGCGTGGTCGCAGAACATCGCGACCGCGGGCCTGCTCGACGAGGCCGGCGGGCCCGAGGCGCTCATCGCGTTCGCCAAGAAGCTCGGGTTCAACGTTGATGCGTTCCCGGTGGAGATGGGGCTCGCGCTCGGGCAGGGCGAGGTCACCCCGCTCGAGATGGCCCAGTTCGCCGCGACGATCGCCAACGGCGGCCTCCGCGTGAGCGGCACCCCCGTGCTCTACGCGACCGACGCGACCGGCGCGGTGCGGGTGCGTCCGCCGGTCGGCGGCGAGCGCGTGATCTCCCCCGAGGCGTCGGCCCTGACCCGCGAGCTGATGCGCCTCGTCATCGACATCGGCACCGGCGGCGCGGCGCGCGGAGCGGCCGGGGAGGCCGGCTACGGCGCGCCCGCGATGGGCAAGACCGGCACCACGGATCAAGAGAAGGACCTGTGGTTCGTCGGCGCGAACCCCAAGCTCGCGGCCGCCGTGTGGATCGGCCGTGACGTCCCCTCGCCCCTCGGGGCGGCGGCGAGCGACCTCGCGGCGCCGCTGTGGGGCTGGCTGATGAACCGCGCGACCCGCTTCGACGCCGGCGACCCGCCGACCTTCCCGACGGAACCGCGCCTCGTGCGCAAGGGCATTTGCACCGTCACGGGCAAGCTCGCCGGGGCGTCTTGTCGGGTCATCGGCGCGCCGTTCCTGCCCGACACCGCGCCGAAGCAGGGCTGCCCGATCGAACACCCGCCTCCCGAGCCGGAGGTCGCGGAGGACGGCACGACGAAGCCCGCCCACGAGAGCTTGTGGAAGCGCCTCGCCCGCGAGCAGGCCGAGCGCGCCGCCGCGGCGGTGGCTCCGGCTCCCGCCGCGCCATGAACGGCCCCGCGCGCGACGATTCGGCTACAGCGCGCGTCGCGATTGCCGATGCCCGACGCGGTCGCCTACACTCCATGCGCCCGTGAGGTCTCGATGATGATCCTGCTCAGCGTCCTGGCCTGCGCCTCGTCCGAAACGGCCACCGAAGCGGCCCTCGCCGAGCTGCGCGAAGACGCCGGCGCGTGCGAAGGACCGACGATCGAGGCGTTCGCCGAGTCCTACGCCGTCGCCTACTGCGAGTGGGCGGCGGGCTGCTCCAACGGCCCCGACGACATCGACGCGTGCATCGCGACGTACACCGACCTCTGGCTCAACGTCAGCGGCGCGTACCAGGCCTGCCGCGCGCAAGAGTGCCTCGACGCGATGGCCGAGGTGCCGGAGTGCGCCCGCGACACGAAAGACTGGGACAACGTCGATCTCTGCCAGTACGACCACATCTACCCGGGCGTCCCCGGCTGAGCGCGACGCGCGGACCCCGCGCCGCTCAGGCGAAGAGCTGCACGAGGTCTTCCCGCGTCAAGCCCTGCGACAACGCCGCGTCGTCGAGCGCGGCCCGCGCGACCGCGCGCTTGCGCTCCTGCAGCGCGAGGATGCGCTCCTCCACGGTGTCCTCGGCGACGAGCCGCACCGTTACGACCGGGCGCTCCTGGCCGATGCGGTGGGCGCGGTCGGTGGCCTGGTCTTCCACGGCGGGGTTCCACCACGGGTCGAGCAGGAACACGTAGTCGGCGGCGGTGAGGTTCAACCCCGTGCCGCCCGCCTTCAACGACAGCAGGAACACCGCGGGGCCGTCCGGCGCCGAGAAGCGCTCGACCTCGCCCGCCCGGTCGCGCGTCGAGCCGTCGAGCCGGGCCCACGTGACGCCCCGCGCGCGGAGCGCCGGCTCGAGCAGGTCGAGGAGGCTCGTCCACTGAGAGAACACGAGCGCCCGGTGCCCCTCGGCGATGACCTCGTCCAGCATCTCGAGCAAAAGATCGACCTTCGCGCTCGACTCCGCCTCGCCGCCGGGGAGGAGGCCCGGATGACAGGCGGCCTGGCGCATGCGGAGGAGCACCTCGAGCACCTGCAGGGTGCGGCCGCCGGCGAGGAGCTTCGCCACCTCCTCCTGCCCGAGGGAGCGCACCCCCTCGTACAACGAGCGCTCCCGCTCCGAGAGCGCGCACCGGCGCACGAGGTCGGTGCGCGGCGGGAGGTCCTTGGCGACCTCACGCTTCAGGCGGCGCAGGACGAACGGACGGATGCGACGGCGGAGGGCGTCCTGCGCGCGGCGATCCCCGTTCTCGATGGGGAGGGAGAACCGGTCGCGGAACGCCCGCCGGCCGCCGAGAAGGCCCGGCGCCGCGAAGTGGAGCTCGGACCACAGCTCGTCGAGCCGGTTCTCGACGGGGGTGCCGGTCAGGGCGAGGCGCAGGCCCCCGTCGAGCGCGAAGGCCGCCTGCGCGGACTGGCTCTCCGGGTTCTTGATCATCTGCGCTTCGTCGAGGACGATCGTGGTCCACCGCACCGCGCGCAGCCGCTCGAGGTCGAGCCGCAGGACCGCGTAGCTGGTGACGACGAGGTCCGCGCCGAGGTCGAGCTCTCGCCGCGCGCCCCAGTACACGCACACCCGCAGGTCCGGCGCGAACTTCTCGGCCTCTGACGACCAGTTCCTCAACACGCTCGTCGGAGCGACGACGAGGTTCGGGCCCCCGGCGAGGGCCAGCGCCGCGAGGGTCTGCACGGTCTTGCCGAGGCCCATGTCGTCGGCGAGCACGCCGCCCATGCCGATCGTGCGGAGCCAGGCGATCCACGCCACGCCGCGCTCCTGGTAGGGGCGGAGCGAGGCCCGAAACCCGGGCGGCAGCGTGATGGCGGGGAGGGCGTCGAAGTCGCCCGCGAGCGCCCGCAGCGCGGCGAGGTCCGGCGGCGGCGGCGCGTCGAGCGCGGCGAGCGCGTCCAGCAACATCGGGGCGGCGGAGCGCGGCACCCGCCCATCCGGGTCGCGGGCTTCGAGCAGCTCGGCGAGCGCGGTCGCGTGCCGCTCGAGCCACGCGCGCGGGATCGGCCGCCACCCGCCGTCGAGCAGCGGCACGAGGGGGTCGCCGTCACGCCAGGCGCGCAGCAGGCGCTCGGGATCCATGCCCGCGCCGTCGATCGCCACGCGCCACCCGTTCGCCTCGGTCGTCACCCCGGTGATCGAGGGATCCCGCGCGACGTCGACGACCCGCAGGGCGGGCGCTTCGCGGAGCACCTCCTCCCGCGCCCAGGACGGCAGGCTCCGCACCCACAGCGCGGCCGCCGCTCCCTCGCGCTCGACGGGCGCGTCGGCGGCGAGCCCGGCCTGCGCGAGCTTCCGCTGCAGGGCGAGCTCCGCGGCGGGATCGCGGATCGGCAGCGCACGGCCGAGGCGGTGCAGCTGGCCCCGTTCGAGGCGGGCGACCACCGGATCGCCGTACACCACCCGCGGCACGACCCGCGCGCGGGCGGCGTCGGCGCGCACCTCGAAGCGGATGCGCGGTGGGACGTCGACCGGCTCGGGCAGCCGGGTCGACCGCACGTCGACCTCGAGCCGGCGACGCAGCTCGGGGATCACGTCCATCGCCAGCTTCTCCGCGTCCTGGGCCGCGAACGCGAGGCCCGCGACGAGGCGTTGACGGAGGTCCGGCGCGAGATCGGCCTCCCCGATGGGGCGCAGGGTGTCCCCCATGCGCAGCACGCCGTCGCGAAAAGCCTCGTCGATCCCCGGGGCGCGCACGAGGCGCACGAGCCACCCCGCGCCGTGGTCCACCACGAGCGCGCGGGGATGGACCGGCCGGCCGTCGCAGCGGACGGCGGCCCCGTCCAACGTCACGTCGCACTCACCGAGGGCCGCGAGCCCGCGTGCGAGCAGGCCTTTCGGCGGGCCGGACTTGCCCCACCAGCCCGCGAACACGCGGTTGAGCTCCGCGTCGACGTCGCGCCGAAGGGCGTCGGGGGGAACGTCACGATCGAGGATGAGGTTGCCGTTGTCGCGCTTGAAGCGGTAGCGGACCCGCGCCGCGGGGGCGGCCGCGGGCGGCGGCGCGACGCCGTCGCCCGCGCGCAAGGCGATCGCCACGTGCATGCAGGGCCCCGGCGCGCCGCAGGTGCACGCCCAGTCGCGCTCCGACGGCCAGATGGTGACCTCGAACGGGACCTTCGCCCCAGGGGGAGAGACGAGCCACTGCTCTTCGTCGCCGCCGCGACGCGCGGCGCGCGCCGCGCCGTCCGCCGCGAGCGCGCCCGCCCGCTCCCACGCGGACGCCCCCACGCCCGCGCGCACCTGTTCGGCGAGACCCATGGCCGCCGGGGTATCGGGCTTGCCAGCCGACCGCCACGTCCGGTACACTCGGACCCAAACCGCGTCCGGAGGCGAAGGTGGCTGTCTTCAAGTACGAGGGTCGCACCGCCGGCGGCGAGACCAAGAGCGGCACCATCGACGCCGCCGACCAGAACCAGGCGCGCGCGCGGCTCAAGGAGATGCGCATCCAGGCGACGTCCATCGCCGAGACCTCCGCGTTCAACCGCGAGATCAAGATCACCCTCCCGGCGTTCATGCAGCCGGCGGTGGCGCTTCGCGACGTCGTGATCTTCTCGCGCCAGTTCGCCACGATGATCGACTCCGGCCTCCCCCTCGTGCAGTGCCTCGACATCCTCTGCAACCAGGCGGAGAACCCGACGATGCGCACGCAGCTGCGCGTCGTGAAGGAGCGGGTCGAGTCCGGCAGCACGTTCGCGGAGGCGCTCAAGACGTACCCGAACACCTTCGACGACCTCTACGTCAACCTCGTCGCCGCCGGCGAGGTCGGCGGCATGCTCGACACGATCATGAACCGCCTCGCCGCCTACCTCGAGAAGAACCAGAAGTTGATCCGGCAGGTCCGCGGCGCGATGACCTACCCGCTCATCGTCTCCACCGTCGCCGGCGCGGTCGTGTCGCTGCTCCTCCTCAAGGTCGTCCCGACCTTCGAGGACATGTTCGCCGACTTCGGCGCGGCCCTCCCGGCGCCGACCCTCTTCGTCCTCGGCCTCAGCAAGTGGCTCCAGGCCAACTGGTACTTCTGCATCGCGGCGATCGCGGGCATCTACTTCGGCTACTCCTGGACCTACCGGCAGCCCACCGGCCGCCTCATGATCGACCGCATCATGCTCCAGCTGCCCGTGTTCGGCGACATCCTCCGCAAGGTGTCCGTCGCCCGCTTCACCCGCACCCTCGGCACGATGATCGGCTCCGGCGTGCCCATCCTCGAGGCCCTCGGCATCTGCTCGCGCACCGCCGGCAACCGCGTCATCGAGAACGCGATCGAGCGGGTCGCCGTCAGTATCTCGGAGGGCCGCACCATCTCGGAGCCGCTCACCGAGAGCAAGGTGTTCCCGTCGATGGTGTGCCAGATGATCAGCGTCGGCGAAGCCACGGGCGCCCTCGACACCATGCTCACGAAGATCGCCGACTTCTACGACGAAGAGGTCGACGTGGCGGTCGAGGGCCTGACCGCCATGATGGAGCCCATGATCATGGCGTTCCTCGGCGTCGTCATCGGCGGCCTCGTCATCGCCATGTACATGCCCATCTTCCAGATGGCGGGCAACGTCGGCTGAACCGCCCCCTCCCCCGTTGACGCGCCCTCTTCAACGCTACACCGTCTTTCGGCTCGTGGTCGGGCTCGGCGTCCTCGTATGGACGACGTCCGTGGCCGCGGCCGGCGGGTGGGCCGACACGAGCCTCGCGGCGTTCTTCTACGTCAGCGCCGCCGCGCTGCTCGTACACGTCTCCGCGGCCCTCTGGGAGCAACGGCGCCACGTCGGCACGCCGTTCATGCTCACCCAGCTCGCCCTCGACGTGCTTCTGGTGTCCGCCCTCGCCTGGCTCACCGGCGGCCGGGTCAGCTACCTCATCCTCCTCTACTTTCCGACGATCGCGGCGGGCGCCTACCTGCTCGGCCTGCGCGGCGCGGTGTCGACGGCGACGATGGCCAGCTTCGGCTTCATCGCCGCCGTGGGGCTGCACGGCGACCTCTCGGCGACGACCGCGGAGGCCGCGCTCGTGCTCTACAGCGAGACGATGTTCCGCGTGTTCGCCTTCTTCCTCCTCGGGCTCCTCACCGGGCAGCTCGCCGAGGCGGCGGCGCGCACCGCGGGCGAGCTCACGGCCGAGCGACGGAGCGCGCGGGTGCTCGCCGTGGAGCACGGCACGGTGCTCGACCGCGTGCGCGCGGGCGTGTTGACCACCGACGGCGACGATCGCGTGCTCACCGTGAACCCCTTCGCGCGCGGGCTCCTCGGCGACGTGGACGGCCGCTCGATCATCGAGGTGTTTCCTTGCTTCGTCGCGACCTCCACCTGGGAGGAGACGACCGGCGGCCGACGGTGGATCTGCAGCGCCGCGGCGCTGCCCAACGGTGGCCACGTGGTGCTCGTCGACGACGTCACCGAGATTCAGCGCATGCGCGAGCGGGCCGCCCGCGACGAGCGCCTCGTGGCGGCCGGCCGCCTCGCGGCGAGCCTCGCCCACGAGATCCGCAACCCCCTCGCGAGCTTGAGCGGCGCGCTGCAGCTCATCGCCGAAGAGCACGGCTCGCGCCTCGCCGAGATGGCGCTGCACGAAGCCGCCCGCCTCAACCGCCTCGTCGACGACTTCCTGAACCTGTCGCGCCGCACGGAGCTCCGCCCGGTCGACGTCGACCTCGCCGCCATCGCCGCCGAAGTGTGCGCGGCCTTCGGGCGCGACCCCCGGTACGCGCAGCAGGCGCGGGTGCGCTTCGAGGGGGGCCCGACCCGGCTCGTCGCCGACCCCGACCGCGTGCGCCAGCTCCTCTGGAACCTCGTCATCAACGCGGCGCAGTCGATGCCGCGCGGCGGCGAGATCGTCGTGCGCGCGACGACGACGCGGGACGGCGCCGAGCTTCGGGTGGCCGACGAGGGCACGGGCATCCCCGAGGCCGAGCGCGAGCGGATCTTCGACCCGTTCTTCACGACGCGCTCCGGAGGCACCGGGCTCGGCCTCGCGGTGGTCGAGCAGGTCGTGCGCGCGCACGGCGGCGGGGTCCGGGTCACCGGGCGGCCCGCCGGTGGCACCGAGTTCATCATCGATCTGCCGCGATCCCCGACCTCCGAGGAGGACATCCGTGCCTGAGCCGCACCTGCTCGTCGTCGACGACGAACCCGCGCTTCGCGAGCTGCTCCCCATGATCTTCGCGCGTGAGGGATATCGGGTCAGCACCGCGGAGAGCGGAGAACGGGCGCTGGATCGTTGGTCGGAGCTTCGGCCCGACCTCGTGGTGTGCGACCTCAACATGCCGGGCATGGACGGGCTCGAGCTCCTCCGCCACGTCCGCGAGCGTGGCGCGGCCGAGGGGCGCGACGTCCCCGTGGTGCTCGTGACCGCCTACGGCAGCGTCGCCACCGCCGTCACGGCCATGAAGGACGGCGCGTTCGACTACGTCGCGAAGCCCTTCCACAACGACGAGCTGCGGCTCGTCGTGCGGAAAGCGCTCGCGATGCGGGCGTTGGAAGAAGAAAACGTGCGGCTGCGGATCGCCGTGGGCGAGCGGTTCCAGCTCGGTCAGTTCGTGGGGTCGAGCCCGCGGATGCAGGAGGTCTACGCCCTCGTGCGCCGGGTCATGGGCACGCGCATCAACTGCCTCGTGTGCGGCGAGAGCGGCACCGGAAAGGAGCTTCTCGCGCGGTCCCTGCACTACGGGAGCGAGCGGGCGCGCAAGCCGTTCGTGGCGGTCAATTGCGGCGCGGTGCCCGAGGCCCTGTTCGAGAGCGAGCTGTTCGGGCACAAAAAAGGAAGCTTCACGGGCGCGATCCGCGACCGCGTCGGCCACTTCGAAGCGGCGGACGGGGGCACCCTGTTCCTCGACGAGATCGGCGAGATGCCGCTTTCATCCCAGGTGAAGGTGCTCCGCGCGCTGGCGGAGCGGCGGGTCACCCCGGTGGGCGGCACGGCCGAGGTGAGCGTGGACGTGCGCATCGTCGCCGCGACGAACCGCGATCTGCGCGCGGAGGTCGCCGCCGGTCGGTTCCGCGAAGACCTGTACTACCGCTTGAACGTCGTCCAGATCGACCTGCCGCCCTTGCGCGAGCGCGCGGAGGACGTCCCCCCGCTCGTGGCGCACTTCTGCGAGAAGTTCAGCGCGGAGTACGGCAAGGCGGTGAAGGGCGCCACTCCGGAAGCCCTGCGACTCCTCCAGGGCTACCCCTTCCCCGGCAACGTCCGCGAGCTGCAGAACGTCATCGAACGCGCGGTGGCGCTCGAGGCCGGGGCGCTGGTCACGCCCAGCGCGCTCCCCGAGCGCATCCAAGGCGCGATGGCGCCGCCGCCGGGCGAGCCGGAGGAGCGCGTGGACGTGTCGACCACCGGCGTGGACCTCGAGGCCCGCCTTGCGGAGGTCGAACGGCGGTACCTCGAGCGCGCGATCGGGGCGGCGCACGGAAACCGCACGCAGGCGGCCCGCCTGCTCGGCATCACGTTCCGATCGCTCCGCTACCGTCTGGCGAAGTTCGGGATGGACGTCGGCGACGACGGCTGACGCGGCGCGAGGCGCGGCACGGGGATTGCTGACCCCACGTACCGAGGACCGCCCACGTGCAACCCGAGACCTCGAACTTCGGCCCCCGCGAGTGGCTCCTCGTCGCGAGCATCGTCGTGGTCATCGTGGCCGGCATGGTACCGACCTTCCTCGCCCCGGGCCGGACTGACGCGCCGCGTCAGGGGGTGACGAAAAACGTCAACGCCCCGTGACGCGCAGCGTCACGGGGCGTCGCGAAGGCGCGAACCGAGCGCCCCAAGCGCCCCCGAACGTTGGCACGCCGCTTGCTTACCCATCAACCGTGCGCCAAGCGCACCGTCCTTCAAGTCAGACCCACTCATCGGAGGTTCTCATGCGCCGTTCCCTCAAGGGCTTCTCTCTCGTCGAGCTCATGATCGTCGTGGCCATCATCGGCATCCTCGCCGCGATCGCCATCCCGTCCTTCATCACCATGCAGCTCAAGGCGAAGCGCGCCGAGGTCCCGGGCAACGTCGACGGCATCAAGACCGCCGAGCTCTCCTACGACGCGGCGTTCGACGCCTTCGTGGCCGCTTCCGCGACCCCCGCCACCGTCCCGGGCAAGGCGCCCGTGCAGTGGACCGCCGGCTCCGCGTTCGACACCATCGGCTGGTCGCCCGACGGCGAAGTCCGCGGTCAGTACGCGGTCCCCACCGCCACCAACACCGACTTCACCGTCACCGGCGCCTGCGACGTGGACGGCAACGGCACCAACGCCGACTACTCCGCCACCTCGTCGATCAACGCGACGCTCGACGTCGCGGACGCGAACGCGTACTAGTCCCCGCGGACCCGTGCACGGGCGCCGGTCTCCGGCGCCCGTCGCCGTTTTTGGATACCCTGACGCGTGCGTCACCTTGCGTTCGCGCTGACCGCCCTGCTCTCCGCCACCGCCGTGACGGTGTCGCAGCCCGGCGTGGAGTCTACCCGCGCCGATCGCCAGCTCAACCAGCGCCTCCTGTTCGTGCCGGACGGCCGGGCGCTCCGCGTCGCGTCGTCGGGGTTCGCGGAGCCCGCCGCGAGCGTGTTGTGGATCCGCATCGTCCTGGTGTTCGGCGACCGCTTCGAGGAGGGCGTGCTGCGGCCCGAGTGGTCGGAGTGGCTGCGCCGAACGCTCGGCGCCACCTACGAGCTCGACCCGCACTGGCGCACCCCGTACTACTACGGCGGCCTGATGTTGCGTGTGCTCGGCGACATCGACGGGTCGGACGCCGTGTTCCTCCGCGCCACCGACGCCTTGCCGAACGATTGGTTCTACCCGTTCCAGCTCGGCATGAACCACTACCTGCACCGCGACGATCCGGACGAGGCGGCGCGGTGGATCGCCGAGGCCGCGCGCCGCCCGGGCGCGCCGCGATGGTACGCCGCGGTCGCGGCGGCCATGCGCGAGCGCCATGGCGATCGCGACGCCGCCGTCGCGTACCTCGAGGGTATCCTGGCCTCCAACCCGGACCCGGCGAACCGCGCGTACGCCGAGGACAAGCTGGGGCGCCTCCGCCACAACGCCCTGGTGGAGGGGTGGGAGGCCACGTGCCGCGCGTTCCGCGCCGCGAACGGTCGCCGCCTGCGGAGCCCCGACGAGCTGGCGACGCTGCTCGGCGCCCCGCTGCCGCCCAGCCCGCGCGGCGACGCCTGGGTCGTCGGGCTGGACGGGGTCGTCCGCAGCGATGGCGCCGAGCGCGACGCGCTCCGCCGGGAGCGACGCCTCGAGTGGGAGCACGCCGGCCGGTGAACGTGGGCTTCGCCGTTGGTCTCGGCGCCTCCATGGGCGATCCGGTCGCCGCCGTGCGGCTCGCCGTGCGCGCCCTCGAGCGGAGCGCCGGGGTGGAGGTCACGGGGCGGAGCCGCTTGTCACGGACCCCTCCCTTCGGCGGCGTCGCGGCGCGCCCCTTCGTCAACGCGGTCGTGGTGGGGCGCACGTCGCTCGCGCCCGACGCGCTCCACGCGCGCCTGCGGGCGATCGAGGCGCGCCTGGGCCGGCGGCGGTCTCGTCGCTGGGCCGACCGGGCGATCGACCTCGATCTCCTGCTCTACGGCGACCTCGTGCTCGAGAGCGACGCGCTGTCCGTCCCACACCCCCGGATGCGCGGGCGCGACTTCGTCCTCGCGCCGCTCCGCGAAGCCGCGCCGGACGCCACGGACCCCCGCGACGGCGCCCGCTTCGCCGATCTGCCGCCGGCGCGGACACGGTTCCCGGTCGTCGGCGTGCTGCGCCGAGCGGTTGCCGGGCCGCGGCGGATGACGTAGAAAGGCGCCTCTCGGAGCGGCCATGCAGATCTTCCTCGACACGGCGAACATCGACGAGATCCGCGAGGCGTGGTCCTGGGGCGTCATCGACGGCGTGACCACCAACCCCACCCTCATCGCGAAGGAAGGGCGGGACTTCATCGCCACGATCCACGAGATCTGCGAGATCGTGGACGGCCCTGTCAGCGCGGAGACCGTGGGCCAGTCCGCGGCGCGCATGGTCGAAGAGGGTCGCCTGCTCGCGCAGGTCCACCGCAACGTCGTCGTGAAGATCCCGCTCACCATCGAGGGGCTCAAGGCCACCCACATCCTCTCGGCCGAGGGCATCCGCACGAACGTGACGCTCTGCTTCCAGCCCACGCAGGCGCTGCTCGCCGCGAAGGCGGGGGCCACCTACATCTCGCCGTTCGTCGGTCGACTCGACGACCTCGCGCAGGACGGCATGGAGCTCATCCGGCAAATCGTGGGGATGTACGCAAACTACCCCGCGCTCCAGACCCAGGTGCTCGCCGCGTCCATCCGCCACCCGCTCCACGTGCAGCAGGCGGCCGAAGCCGGCGCGGACGTGTCCACGATCCCCTTCAAGGTCTTGGCGTCCCTCGTCAATCACCCCCTCACCGACAAGGGCAACGCGCAGTTCCTCAAGGACTGGGCGACGGTGCCCGACGGCGACATCGTCGCTCAGGTCCAGCGCTTCCTCGCGTCGCGCTGAGCCCGGGGCCCGCGTGTCGCCGCTTGCGGACCTGCGAGCGCGCAGCTACATGAATGACCCTTCATTCAGCGAACGCCTGCGCATGCCTCCCCCTCCGACGGACAAGCACGACCTGATCCTCGAGGCGGCGATCGAGGTGTTCGCCGAGAAGGGGTTCCACCACGCGCGCATCAGCGACATCGCGCGGCGTGCGGGTGTGGCAGACGGCACGATTTACCTGTATTTTCGCAACAAGGACGACGTGCTGCTGACCATCTTCGAAGAGAAGATGGGCGTGCTGCTCGCCGGCCTGGCCGTCGCGCTGGAGGGCGCGGACGATCCGTCGGAGCGCATCCGCCGCTTCGCGCGTTACCACTTCCGGCAGGTGCGCGACCACCGCGCGCTCGCGGAGGTGCTGCAGATCGAGCTGCGGCTCTCCAACAAGTTCCTGAAGGAGTACCGCCCAGAGAAGCTCTGGGAGTACCTTGGGATCTTCGCGAGCATCGTGCGCGACGGTCAGGATCGCGGGCTCCTGCGCCCGGACCTCGAGCCGTTCGTGATGATGTGGGCGTTCTTCGGCGCGATGGACGAGATCGCGATGCAGTGGGTGCTCTCGCGCCGCCGCGACAAGTTCTCGCTCGAGGCCGCCGCCGACGGCGTCGCGGACGTCTTCATCCGCGGCATGGCGGCCACTGCTCTACCCAGCTCCAGCCCCGCTCCGGGGCCGGCACAACCAGCGCCCGAGGGCCCGCGCGCGGGGCCCGAGGTCGAGGAGGAAACGTGAAAGTCGGAGTCTGCCTCAAGCAAGTCCCGGCCACCGACACCCGCATCCGGGTGAACGGCTCGGCCACCGGAATCCTCACCGACGACGTCAAGTGGGAGACGAACCCCTACGACGAATACGCCCTCGAAGAGGCGCTTCGCCTCAAGCAGGCGAAGGTCGCGACCGAGGTCGTCGTCCTCACCGTCGGCGGCGCCGACGCCGAGGGTCGCATCCGCGACTCCCTCGCGCGCGGCGCCGACCGCGCGATCCGCCTCGACGATCCGGCGTTCGCCGGGTCCGACGCGCTCGGTCGCGCGCGCATCCTCGCCGCGGCCGTCGCGGCCGAGGGCCTCGGCATGGTGCTCTGCGGGCGCCAGTCCATCGACACCGACGCGGGCGCCACGCCCGCGATGCTCGCCGAGCTCCTCGGCTGGCGCCAGGTGAGCTGGATCGACAAGCTCACGGTGGAAGGCGGCGGGTTCACCGCCCAGCGCGCCGCCGGCGCGGGCACGAAGGACATCGTGGCCGGCAAGCTGCCGGCCGTGTTCACCGCCGACAAGGGGCTGAACGAGCCCCGCTTCGCGACGCTCATGGGCATCGCGCAGGCCAAGAAGAAGACGATCACCGTGAAGTCCGCCGCGGACCTCGGGATCGACCCGTCGACGGTCGGCGCCGCCGCCGCCCTGGTCGTCGAGGACACGATGGGCCTCCCGCCCGCGCGCCCCGCCGGCCGCATCCTCGACGGCGACACGGCCACGGTGGTGGCCGAGCTCGTCCGTCTGCTCCGCGAAGAAGCCAAGGTCATCTGAGGAGGAACCGAACATGGCAAACGGAATTCTGGTCCTCTGCGAATTCGACGGCTCGGCCCCGCGCAAGACGGCGGCGGAGCTCCTCGGCAAGGCGGCCTCGCTCGGCCTCGGCCCGGTCACGGCCCTCGTGATCGGCGCCGGCGACGCCGCGAGCCTCGGCGGCTACGGCGCCTCCGCCGTGCTTCACGTCGACGGGCCCGCGTTCGGCGCGTACAGCACCGGCGCGTGGGTCAAGGCGCTCGCCGCGGCGGTGGCCGCGTCCGACGCCGCGTACGTCCTCGCGCCGGCCGGTCCGATCACGCGCGACGCGTTCCCGCGGCTCTCCGCGCGCGTCGGCGCGGGCCTCGCGGTCGAGGTCACCGACCTGCGCGCCGACGGCGGCGCCCTGGTCGGCCGCCGGCCCGTGTACGCCGGAAAGGCCCTCGTCGACGTCCGCACGCGCTCGGCGGTCGGGCTGTATTCGGTACGTCCGAACTCGTTCCCCGTCCCGAGCAGCACGGGCGCGTCCGCGCCCGTGCGCGCGCTGGACGTGGGCGTGACCGACGCCGACGTGGACACCGTGGTCACCGCCACCGTGAAGCCCGAGACCCAGGCGGTCGACCTCACCGAAGCCGACCGCATCGTGTCGGGCGGCCGGTCGCTCAAGTCCAAGGAGAGCTTCGACGCGGTGGTCCGCCCCCTCGCCGCGGCCCTCCACGCCACCCCCGGCGCCTCGCGCGCCGCGGTCGACGCGGGCTACGCGCACCACGGCGATCAGGTCGGACAGACCGGCAAGGTGGTCAACCCCACCCTGTACGTGGCGCTCGGCATCTCGGGCGCCATCCAGCACCTCGCGGGCATGCGCACCTCGCGCGTGATCGTGGCCATCAACAAGGACAAGGACGCGCCGATCTTCCAGTACGCGACCTACGGCATCGTCGGCGACCTCTTCGAGGTCGCGCCGGTGCTCCAGAAGGAGCTGCAGAAGGCGCTCGGCTGAGCAGTCGCCCGCGCGGCCCGGGCCCGGCCCGGGCCGCGCGCTCTGTTACAATCCTGCGCCTCCGCCGTGCCTCCCTCCCCCCGCGAGCTGCTCGACGCCGTCGAGACCTACGCGTCGCGTGACGATCACGTGAGCGTCGTCCAGCTCGTGGAGCGTTGGTCGCTCGAAGCGGACCTCCCCGCCGAGGCGCGCCTGCTGCAAGGTCGGGCGTTCCACGCGCTCCGCCTCATGGATCGCGCGATGGCGCGCGCCCAGGAGGTGGTCGACGGGCGTCCGGACGACGTCGCCGCCCTCGCCCTGCTCGCGGACACCTACGTAGCGCGCGGCTGGCCGGCGCGCGCCCGACGCCCGCTGGCCCGTCTGAGGGACCTCGGCGCCCCGTTGCCGGAGCTCGAAGCGCGGGCGGAGGACGAGCCGGCGCGGGCGGACCCGAACGCGCGCGCGATCGAGGCCTCGGGCGAGGTGCCGGCGATGATCGCCCTGGCCGAGACCTGCCTCGCCACGGGGAGCTTCCTGCGCGCGACCGGCATCCTCGAGCGCGTGAAGCGCGTCGCTCCCGACCACCCCCGCGCCACCGCGCTCCTCTGGGCCATCACCGGTGACTTCACCGCCGGGGTGGAGCTCGACGCGTGGGTCCGGCGCGCGCGCGCGCCCGACCTCGAGCCCGCCGGAGGCGACGAGCCCGAGCACACCGAGACCGGCCGGGCGGCCGGCGGGCGCCGACGGGCTGGCGGGTTCCCCACCCTGTTCAAGGGCACGGACGCGCCCGCCCCCGAAGACACCGCCCCCGAGACGACGCAGAGCACCGCGATGGCGGACCGCGCCGGCCTGGCCAGCGACGGCGACCCCGAGGACACCGGCTCGTTCCGGGCTGGCGAGCTCGATCGGGGCTCCGGCGACACGCAGATCCTGATCGTCGTGCGCCCCGGCGAAGAGCCGCCCGCCGCGCTGCACAAGCCGCTCGCCCGGAGCCCGCAGCCCTTCGACCTTCGCGCGTGGCAGCGCGACGTGGGCGGGGCGCCGGCGGCCGACCCGACCACCGACGAGGGGATGCTCGAGGAAGAAGACGCGAACATCGTGCTCGTACGCCAGGAGTCGCGCCCCGTCGCCGACGAGCAGGCGTCGGACGTCCCGATCCAGGTCATCCACAAGTTCCCGG
>CAMAXZ010000071.1 GCA_945862325.1 Klebsiella pneumoniae | reverse complement strand
CGGTGCCGCGCCAACCCGCGTGCACCGCGGCGACGACCCCGTCGGCCTCCAACAGGATCGGCACGCAGTCCGCGACCCGCACGGCGACGACCGCCCCCGGCTCGCCGCTGACGATGGCGTCGGCCTCCACCCCCGGCGCGACGTCCTCGACGCCGACCACGCCCGCTCCGTGGACCTGCGAGACGACCCTGAGCGCGCCCACGCCGCCCAGACTACCGACGAGCCGTGCGCTCGCCGCGTCGCGTCCGATGGCGCGCACGCCGAAGTCGCCCGCGGCGACCCCGGTGAACGCGTGCGCCGAGCGGAGCGTGGACGCCCGCCACCCGCCCGCGCCCGACCCTGCGCCGACTCCCGCCATGGACCCGCCGTAATCCGGTGCGCGCACCACCGCGTCCGCGTGACGGCACAGCGTCACGTCGTGGTAACGTGGACGGGATGATCCCTTCGTACGTGCTCCCCGCGCTCTTCCTCACGGCGTGCGGCCCGTCGGGCGGCTCCGCGTCCGACTACACGATCAACCTCGAGCCCGTCGTCGCCACCAACCAGCCCGACCTGTTCGATGCGCTCGACCGCCTCGACCTCATCTTCGACGCGCCGGGCGACGACGACCTGCGCGTCGCGCTCGGCGCGCCCACCTCCGGGTCGACCCTCGACGCGGAGGCGCTCCCCCCGCTCGCCGACACGATCGTCCGCGTGGAGGGCTACGCCGCGGGCGAGCGCGTGGCCTGGGGGCAGACGCTCCCGTTGTCCGCGGAGGACGGCGTGGTCGACGTGCAGGTCTACGTCGGTCGCGCGTCCGACGCCGCGTGGCTCGGCGCGCGGCCCGACGGGCTGCTCCAGACCGGGCTGATCGCGACGGGAGACGGGCGTTTCCTCGTGTTCGGCGGCGTCGCGAACGGCCGCAACGACCTCCCAACGCAGGTCCAGGACACCTACGCCGCCCTGACGCTCGCGCCCCCGGGCGACGGGCTCGCGTTCGAGGAGCTCGGCGCCCTGCCAGAGCACACGACGACCGCCGGCGACGCATCGACCCAGCGCGCGTGGGCCGCGGCGACGCGGCTGTCGGTGGCCGGGTCGGACGCTGGGAAGATCCTCTACTTCGGCGGCTCCTCCGAGGATCCGTACGGCGGCGGCCTGGCGGTCACGTCCACGAGCCACCTCTACGACCCGGCCACCGACGCGTGGGAGGTGCTCGAGGCCCGCGCCCAGCTCACCACCCCGCGCGCGCGGCACCTCGCGATCGAGAACAGCGTGGGCAACGTGGTCGTTTGGGGCGGGTTCGCCGAGACCGATCAGGCCAACACGTACGGTTGGGTGGACACCTTCGAGATGTACGACCGGGCCGGTCGCGCCTTCGCCGAGATCGGGCAGGCGAGCGCGCTCGGACAGATCGAGGCAGCGGCCGCCAACCTCGGCACCACGGGCACGCTCGTGTGCGGCGGCGCCGAGCTCCAGGGCGGGTCGCCCGAGTTCTGGGCGAGCATGGACGGGTGCGTCCGCGTCGCGAACGACGGGAGCTCCCTGACCGCCGTCGCGTCACTGCCAGAGCGGCTGTCGGGCCTCGCCATGGTCGAGCTCCCCGACGGGCGGGCGCTCGCGTCCGGCGGCGCCACGCGCGCCGCCCACGCGGACGGTGGCGAAGCCGCCCGCACCGAGGCGTGGGTGTACGAGCCCGACACGGACGCCTGGTCGTTCGTCGGCGACATGAACGTCGCGCGCGCCGGTCACCGGCTCGCGGCGTTGCCCGACGGGCGGGTGCTCGTAGTCGGCGGCGCGTCGACGCACGATCCGTTCGCCCTCACCACCGACGCGCTCTCGTGCCTCGAGCTCTTCGACCCTTCGACGAGCGCCTTCACGGTGCTCGGGGGCTGCGACGAGACGAGCGACTCGGTCGGACTCCCGGGCCGCTCGAACGGGCCGGCCGTCGCGGTCGACCCGGTGTGGGGCGCCCTCATCGTGGGCGGGTCCGACGGCGCCGGCAAGGCGCAGAGCGCAGTGAGCCTCTTTCTTCCTGAATAGTCCCCCGGCGATCAGGCGGAGACGAGCGCCAGCAGCCACTCGGCGCCACGCTCGAGGTCCGGGAGGAGGAGGTCGGGTGCCGCCCGCTCGAGCTCGCTGCGCGTCGCGAAGCCGGTCTCCACCGCGACCGCCACCGCGCCCCCTGCCCGCGCGCAGGAAACGTCCGCCGGCGTGTCGCCGATGACGATCGCGCGGCGCCACCGGAGACCCGCCGCCCGCGCCCGCGCCTCGGCAACGGGGACGAGCCCATCGCGCGTGACCGCGTCGTCGCCGTACGCGCCGATCACGAACCGGTCGTGCGCGAGCCCGATCGCGGCGAGCTTGCGCGCCGCGCCCTCGAGCCAGTTGCCGGTCAGGAGCGCGATGTGCGCCCGCCCCGCGAGCCGGTCCAACAGGGCGTGCACACCCGGGCACGCCGAGGCGCGCCCCGGCTCGGAGAGCCGCACCTCGAGCGCCTGCACGTACGCCGCACGGACGGCCGCGACGTCGTACGGCGCGGCGCTGTCTGGCCCATCCCACCCGCAGCCGTGACGCGCCCCCACTGCACGGCAGATCGCGCTGTCGGTGCTGCCCGCGAGGGAGACGCCTTCGGTCGCGCCTCGCCAGCCGCAGACCCGGAAGAACGCCTCGTCGAGGGACTCGCGCCCGGCCGCGCGCGCGCGCAACAGCGTGCCGTCGATGTCGAAGAGTAGGAGATCCGGGGCTACCATGTGGATGTGCGCCTCTATCATCCTGACTACCGGGTCCCGTTCGTGGAGCGCCTCGTCGAGCTGTTCGACGTGCGGTACCCGCCGGAAGCGCCGACCGGCGTCGACCTCACGCTGCTCCGCCGCGCGGAGGTGCGCGACACGCGGGCATTCCTCGACGGCGTGCTGCACGTGAGCCTGCTCGGCGACGAGATGGTGCGTGCCGACAGCACGTGGCGCCCACCCGCCACCCGGCGCGCGCTCGCCGAGGTCACCGCGCACCTCGTACACCGCGTGCGCTTCGGTCAGGTGCTGCCGCCCGACGTACACGTGTTCGTACCGGCGCGCTGGTACCAGCTCGACACGGCCCCCCACGGCAGTCGCCTGCTCCTGCGCCTGGCGGCGGCGCCGACCCCGGGCGTCGACTGCTTCCTCGCGGGAAACCTCGACGAAGATGGACGAGAACGCTGGACGGAGTACGCCGCGGGCGACTGATCGCCCCCTACCCCGCCTCGTAGATCGCGCGGACCCCGCGCGAGAGCAGGTGCTCCACCGGCTCCCCGGAAGCGCGCCGCCGGCGGATCTCCGTCGACGAGATCGCCGGAAAGGTCGGCGCGTCGGCCACGGGGGCGTAGCCGTCGCGTCCGACCACGATCGGCGCATACATCTTCTCGATCCTGGACCACTCTCGCCACGTCGGGGTCTGCGGGAGGATGTCGGCCCCGACGATCAGGCGGAGCTCGGCGTCCGGCGCGGCCTCGCGGAGCGCGTCGAGGGTGCGCACCGTGTAGGACGTGCCGCCGAGGCGCGCCTCCACGTCGTCACAGCGCGCCCAGTCGCCCAGCTCGGACGCCAGGGCCCGACACATCCGCAGGCGAAGCTCCCACGGCGCGAGCGCCTTGTCGAACGGGTGAACGAACGCGGGGACGAACCACACCTCGTCGACGCGCCCCGACAGGCGCGCCCAGGTCGCCACGAGCGCGTGCCCCACGTGCGGCGGGTTGAAGCTGCCTCCGTACACACCGACGCGCACGTTCCCTCCGGAATCGGCGTGATAACGTGGCCGCCTCGGAGACCTCGCCCGTTGATCCGCTGCTACCACGTCGGAAAGCGCTATGGAGAGCACGAAGCGCTGCGTGACGTGTCGCTCACCATCGAGAAGGGCGAGATGGTGTACGTCACCGGGCCCTCTGGAGCGGGCAAGAGCACCCTGTTGAAGCTCCTGTACGGCGCCGAGCGCCCCAGCTCCGGCAAGCTCCTGGTGAGCGGTGTGGACATCACGACCCTCGACCCCCTCCGCCGGGCGCAGCTGCGTCGAAGCGTCGGCATCATCTTCCAGGACTTCAAGCTCCTCCCACGCCGCGCGGTCTCCGCGAACGTGGGGCTGGCGCTGGAGGTCGTCGGCGCCGCGCCCGATGCCATCCGCCGTCGGGTGTCGGCGGTGCTGAACATCGTCGGACTCCGAGCACGCGAGGACACGCTCGCGGGCCAGCTGTCCGGCGGTGAGCAGCAGCGCGTCGCGATCGCGCGGGCGATCGTCAACGACCCCGTGGTCCTGCTCGCCGACGAGCCCACCGGAAACCTCGACGGCGGCATGGCGGTGGAGGTGATGGAGATCCTCCGCGCCATCCACCTCCGCGGGACGACCGTGCTCGTCGCCACCCACGACCAGGGCCTGATGGATCGGTTCCCCTACCGGCGCATCCGCTTCGAAGGCGGGAAGCTGCTCACTCCCGTCGTGCGGGCCCGCAACCCATGACGCTCGGCCCCCTCACACGTGCCATCCGGTCGATCCGCGAGAACCTGTACCTCAGCGGCGTGAGCGCCGGCGTCATCGGCGCCGCCTTGATCCTGATCGGCGCGTTCGGTCTCGCGCTCGTCAACCTCCGCGCGGTCGTCAGCGCGTGGGAGCGGGATGCCCACGTGAGCGCGTACCTGAAGCCGGAGATCGCGCCGGAGGTGCACGCGTCCCTCCGCGCGGTGCTGGAGGCGCGACCCGAGGTCGCCGCCGTCCGGTACATCTCCACCGCCGAGGCCGAAGCGTGGATGCGCACCGAGATGCCGGAGGTCGGCCCCGCGCTCGACGAGCTCGGCGCTGGCGTCCTCCCCGCGTCGATGGAGATCACGCTCCGAGACGACCAGACGAGCGAGGAGCGCCTGACCGCGTTCGTCACCTCCCTGCGCGCCGATGGCGTCTACGCCGACGTGGACTACGGGAAGGAGTGGGTCGCGCGCCTCGACGCCTTCGTGGGCGTGCTGACGGCGCTCGGGGCGGGCCTCGGGGTCATCGTCTCCATCGCGGCGTTCTTCCTCGTGAACAACACGATCCACCTCGTGGTGTACTCCCGTCGCGACGAGCTGGAGGTGACCCGCCTCGTGGGCGCGACCGACGCGTGGATCGTCACGCCGTTCCTGATCGAGGGCGCGGCGCACGGGGTCGCGGGCGGGCTCGGGGCGCTCCTCGGCCTTCTCGCCCTTCACCGCGGTGTGCTGCTCCGCCTCGACGAGACGTTCGCGCTCGCGCTCGGAGCGACGGACATCCAGTTCCTCCCTACCACATGGGCGTTCGGCCTACTCGCGACGGGGGTCGTGGTCGGCGTCGGCGGGTCGTGGTTTGCGGTCCGGCAGTTCCTCGCGAGGCTCCCGTGAGGTGGCCCTTGGCGCTGATCGGGCTCGCGCTCGCGCAGGACCCCGAACGAGCCGTGCTCGTGGAGCTCGAGGGGATCGAGACCGCGCTCGCGGCGATGACCGTGCAGGTCGGCGGGCTCGAGGCGCGCCTCGCGCAGTCGGAGCGCGCCGCGACCGAGAACCGCACCCAGCTCACCGCGGCGCAGGACACCGTCGCGCGCCACGTCGCCGGCGCGAAGCAGCGCGCGGTGGCGCTGTATCGGCTCAAGCACCGCGGCATCTCTCAGCTCCTCTTCGGCGCACGCTCCCCGTCGGACCTGCGTCGCCGCATCCGCTACCTCGCGATCGTCCTGCGCGCGGACGAGGTCCGGGCACGCCTGCTCACCGAGGCGATCGCCGAGCGCACCCGCGCCGAAGAGCGCGTCGCGGCCGACATCGCGGTCACGCGAGAGCTCCACGCGCAGCTCACGGCGCAGCTCGCGGGCCTCGAGACGCGCCGCGAGGCCCGCCGCGCGTTCCTGCGCCAGGTCCGGTCGCGCCCCGAGCTCGTGCGTCAGGCCTACGGCGATCGCGAAGCCGCGGGCCGTGAGCTCGCTCCTGCCCCCGTGGCCATGACGTCCACCGGCGACTTCGGCGGGCAGCGGGGCGCGCTCCCCTCCCCGGTCAGCGGCAAGCTGTTTCGGGGCTTCGGTCCGTACCACGACCCGCTGACGGGCGAGCCGCTCACGAACACCGGCATCGACATCGCGGCGCCGCTGGGCACCCCCGTCCGCGCGGTGTTCGGCGGCGTGGTGCGACGCTCCGGCTACGCAAAGGGCTTCGGGCAATTCGTCGCCGTACAGCACGACGACGCCCACACCACCATCTACGCGCACTGCAACGGCCTGCGCGCGGTCGAAGGCCAGTCCGTCGCCGCGGGCGAGATCCTCGCGACGGTCGGCTCCACCGGCCTCATCGAGGACGACAAGCCCCGCCTGCACTTCGAGGTGCGCTACCACGGCTCCCCGCAGGACCCGACGGACTGGCTCGTGGGGTACCGCTGAAGCGCACCTTGCTCGCGTTCGCGATCGGCGGCGTCACCGGGTGGCTGGCGCACGCCGTCGCGCGCGCCGACGAGGACCCCATGGCGGGCCTCGACGTGTTCGCGCAGGTGCTGACCGAGGTGCGCGCGCGCCACGTCGCGCCGCCGCCGCAGACGACCCTGCTCCACCGCGCGGCCGCGGGCATGGTCGGCGGGCTCGATGCCCACTCGGCGTTTTACCCGCCGGACGTGTGGGCGCGCTTGAGCCGCGACGCCGTCGGAGAGTGGGTCGGGGTCGGCGCGGACACGCGCGCCGCCCCGCTCGGCTTGGAGATCGTCGCCGTGATCCCCGGCGGACCCGCGGATCGCGCGGGGCTCCGCGCCGGCGACACCCTGGTCGCGGTGGACGGCGAGCCCCTCGCCCCCCTCCCCGTGGCCGACGCGACGGATCGCGTCCGCGGCCTCGAGGGCGAGTCTGCACAGATCACCTTCCTGCGGGGCGGCCGCGAGACGACCGTGGCCGTCGTCCGCACCCGCGTCCAAGAGCCCCCGGTGTCGGCGAGCGAGCCGGCGCCGGGAGTGTTGCTCCTGCGGGTGCCACACTTTCGCCCGACCGGGCTCGCCACGGACATCGCGCGCGCGATCGCCGCGCGTGCCCCGACGTCGGTCATCCTCGACCTTCGGAACAACCCGGGGGGACGCCTCGAAGAAGCCGCCGCCGTGGCCGACCTCTTCCTGACCTCGGGGGCGATCGTCCGCACCGCAGGGCGCGGCGCCGCGAGCGAGGCCTACGACGCGCACGCGGACCCCGCGGACTACACCGGCCCGCTCGCCGTGCTGATCGACGGCGGCAGCGCGAGCGCCGCGGAGATCGTGGCCGGCGCGCTCCAAGCGCACCGCCGCGCGCCCCTGATCGGCGACCGCACGTGGGGGAAGGGCTCGGTGCAGACGATCCTCCCTCTGGAGGACGGATCAGCCTTGAAGCTGACGATCGCGCGCTGGGAGCTTCCGGACGGACGGGTCATCGCCGACCGCGAAGGCCTGCACGCCGACGTGCCGGCCGCCGCCGAAGCGGGCCGCGACGCCGCGCTCGAAGCGGCGCTGCGGACCCTGAACGCTACTCGGTGAGCCGCACGAGGTACGGATCGTCCGCACCGCCGGTGGGCACGGTCGCCTCGTTCTGCGAGGTGTCGCGCGCCATGACGTAGTAGTGGAAGCCGCTGCCCGTGTGCGACGCGCCGGGGATGGTCCCGCGGTACACCGAGTCCGCGGTGGGGCTCATCATCACGGCCGTACGCCAATCGCCCGAGCCGGAGGTCGCCGGCTTGTAGTGGAGCTGGATGAGGAAGAGGTCCGACTCCTCATCGGTGATCGTGGCGACCACCTCGTGGTCCTGCCCGAACACCACCGACGCGGGCGGCGGCTCGTCTTCGATCAACGGCGGCGTCTCGTCGAGCTCCTCGACGTCGTCCCCACCGCCCACAAGTCGCGACGCGGGCCCCTCATCGTCGCACGCCATCGCCAGCATCAGAACGAACATGATCCGCCTCCTCGATTCATCACCATGCGCGACGCCGTCGTAGACGTCAAGCGCGGGACTACTGCGCTGCGAGCGCGAGCTTCTTCTTGACGACCAGCCGGTAGTGCACGTAGTTCGCGCGACCGGCGATGTTCAACACGTTGGACACCACCGAGTACGGCGTGTCTTCGTGCGCGACGACCATCACCTTGCCGTCGAACTTGGGCCCGCCCTGAATCGCGATGGCCTCGATCGTTTCGCGGCGCTTGTTGAGCGCCTCGGCGAGCGGCGCGTACGCGTTCTTGGGGTCGTCGGACTTCACGTTGTTGTCCTCGATCGTGAGGACCTTCTTGTTGTCGACGTTGATGGCGGAATTCGAGATCAACACGGTGACCGCCGGCTGGATCGCGTCCGGCGCCGTGCTCTCCGGCGGACGGAGGTTGTCGTTGAGCGTGATGCTCTCCGGCGACTCCGCGTACGCCTTGATGAGGTACACGAGGAGGATCGTCAGCACGTCCATCATGGCGGTGAGGTTCAGGCCGGCGACCTCTTCGTTGCCGTGTGCCTTCCGCTTCTTGATGAGGATGTGTTCGTCGTCGTGGCCGGAGTCGTCGTGCCCCTCTTCGTGGCCACGATCGTGCCCGGCGGCGTGCGCGAGGTTTTCGTCGCTCATTGGGCACCCAGGGTGACGCCGAGCGTGACACCGCGGAACAGGTCGCCTTGCGTGTCGGTGCGCGCGGCGTCCATCGTGTGGATCAGCGCGGAGTACGGAACCTTGCCATCGGCGGTGATGACGAGGTTTTCGGCGACGGCGCCCGAGGCCTTGTACTGCCGCAGCGTCGCCGTGAGGCGGGGATAGTCGTACTGGCCGTTGACCTTCGGGATGTCGGAGCCCACCACCTCGTCCGAGCTGGCGAGCACCGCGAGCCCGTTCGTGGCGATGGCCACGGTGAGGAACGGCTTGGGCTTCTCCTCGTCCGTCGGCTTGGGCCCGCCCGCGTTCGGCGAGTAGGCCGGCGCGAGGATCGGCGCCTCCTTCAGCTCAACGATGAGGGAGGTCACGACGATCATGAACATGAGGAGGTTGACCATGATGTCCATATACGGCACCAGGTTCAGGTCCTGCTCGCCACCACCACCACCGGCCATCGTTCGATCCTCTACGGGTGATTCAGGGACGGATC
Organism: Klebsiella pneumoniae; assembly: GCA_945862325.1. Lineage (GTDB taxonomy): Bacteria > Myxococcota_A > UBA796 > UBA796 > SXON01 > CAMAXZ01. The sequence goes on along the minus strand of CAMAXZ010000071.1, from coordinate 12,744 downwards.
AGCGAGCGGCCTGCTGACCCTCGGGCGGCTTGTAGCCCTTGCGCCACTGCGCGTGCACGTTCACGAAGTGGAACAGGGCGTGCTCGGCGCGCTCGATGGTCTTCACGACCTCGGTGTTCACGATGAGGTGACCGATGATGCAGATGACCGCGATGGACAGGCCGAACGCGGTGTTGTTCATCGCTTCGGCGATGCCCTTGGAGAGGGCGGCGGCCTTCTGGTCGGCGGCGAGGGCGCCGGTGGCCTTGAAGGCCTTGATGAGGCCGAGGATGGTGCCGACGAGGCCGACGAGCGTGGCGATGTTGGCGATGGCCCACAGCCAGGACACGCGCGCCGTGACGAGCGGCCGCACCTCGAGCATGCTCTCTTCGACCGCGATCACGGGGCTTTCGTACCCGTTGCGCATGAGCTTGAGGAGATTGCGCGTGGCGCGGGACAGCGCGGGCACCGGGGCCGACGCACACACCTTGGCCGCGGCCTCGATGTTGCCCGCCTGCAGATAGCGGTCGACCGCCGCGACGAACGGCTTTTCGTTCATCTTGAAGCGGAAGTAGACCGAGAAGATGCGCTCGATGACGACCGCCACCCCCAACACCAGGAAGGCGACGTTGATGAGCATGAACGGGCCGCCTTCCTGGAAGAACTCGAGCAAATCGTGCATGAACGGGTCTCCGAGCTTCCGCGCGAGGGGCCACGCGGGACCGGGGTTGTGGATGCCGCTCCATGTATCGGAGCCGTCAGCGCGGACGCAATCTATCTTTCGCACTTCGTCCGGATGGACGGTGGGGCGAACGACGGCACTGTAACACGAGGCGAGCGTTCGTCTCCGCGCTCCGCCGCCCCAAGTCGTGCCGCCCTCCGCCCCCTGTTCTCGGACATTGCCGAGGTTCTATGGCCACCTGTGACCGTGTGAAGCGTTTGTAAGGGCCGTCAGACGGCGCCGACGATCTCGCCGACGAGGTCGTGTGCAGCGGCGCGCGTGACCCGCACCCGCCGCACCTCCCCCGCGCGGACGCCCTCCGGCGCCGACACCACGTACACGAGCCCGTCCACGTCGGGGGCCTGCGAGGCCATGCGACCGGCGAGCACGAACTCGCTCTCCTTGCTGGGGCCGTCGATCAGGACGTCGACCTCGGTGCGGACGAAGCGCTTCAGCCGCTCACGGCTGATTCCCGCCTGGAGCTTCATCAGCTCCTTCTGGCGGGCGAGCTTCACCTTCTCCTCGACCTGCCCATCCAGGGTGGCCGCCGGCGTGCCGTCCTCCTGGAAGTACGTGAACACGCCGACATGGTCGAAACGCTGCTGCCCCACGAAGTCGCGAAGCACGGCGAAGTCCTCGTCCGTCTCGCCCGGAAAACCCACGATGAACGTGGTCCGCAGCGCGATGTCGGGCACGAAGCGGCGCACGCGCTCGAGGATGCGCTCCTGCCCGTCGCGCGTGACGCCGCGGCGCATCGCCTTCAGCATCGGACCGCTGGCGTGCTGGAGGGGCATGTCCAGGTACTTGACGACCTTCTCTTCCTCGGCGATCGCCCTGAGCAAGCTCTCGGGCAGGCCGATCGGGTACGCGTAGTGCAGCCGGATCCAGCGGATCCCGTCGACGCGGGCGAGGGCGCGGAGCAACACGCCCAGGTCGGAGCCGTCGCCGAGGTCGCGCCCGTACGCCGTGCTGTCCTGCGAAACGAGGTTGAGCTCGACCACGCCGCCCTCCGCGAGCCGCCGTGCCTCGGTGACGAGGGACGCCACGGTGCGGGACCGCATCTTGCCGCGGAGCTGCGGAATGATGCAGAAGGCGCACCGGTGGTCGCAGCCCTCGCTGATCTTCAGGTACGCGCTGTGCGGCAGCCAGGAGTTGATGCGCGGCGAGAGCTCGTCGTGGATGTACAGGGGGGTGTCCACGAAGCTGCGCGGCGCCGCGCCCTCACGGGCGAGCAGGACCTCGTCGATGCGGTGGTACTCGCCGGTGCCGAGGAAGTGGTCGACCTCGGGCAGCTCTTCCTCGAGCGCGCGGCCGTACCGCTGGACCATGCAGCCCGTGACGATCAACTTCTTGCAGGTGCCCGCCTGCTTGTACCCGCCCATCTGGAGCACGGTCTGCACCGACTCCTCCGTGGCGGGCTGGATGAAGGAGCAGGTGTTCACGACGATGACGTCGGCGGACTCCGGGTCGTCCACCAGCTCGAAGGCCCCCTGTTGCAGGCGGCCCACCATCACCTCGGAATCGACACGGTTCTTGGGGCAGCCGAGGCTGACGAGGTGGACACGTTGCATGCGTCAGTTCGCCTTGATGACCTGGACCCCGGGGGGCGCCACGAAGGCGAACTCCTTGTCCGGGATGTCCTCTCCGAGCCGCACGGCGGTGAAGCTGAGGGACGTCTCGTTGTCCATCTGGTCGACCAGGAGCAGACTCTGAAGCACGTACTTCTGCTTGGTGACCGTGAGCTCGAGCGCCTTGAAGGCGCCCGCTTGCTTCGGGGAGAGGCGGAGGGTGTGGGTGACGGCGCCGGGCTTCTCGGGGAGCACCGCGACGTCGAAGAGCTCGTCGATCCGCGACAGGTCTTCGAGGGACAGGCCGACGCTGCCGCCACCGAGCTCGGGCGCCTCGAACGCCTGCTTGTCCTTTACGGAGTACGACCAGAAGGTGTGGCCGTCGCTGATGAACACCGCCGTGGTGGGCGCGCCCATCTCGACGCGGATCTTCTTGGGCTGCTCGAACGAGATGCGGCCCTTCTGACGGTCTTCCGTCCCCATCGCGGTGTTGCGCACCACCTGGGTGAACTCGGCGCGCACTGACGAGGTGGACTTGTACGTGCTCTTCAACGCCGCGACCACCGCCGTCGCTTCCGGCGTGGCGGCTGCGGCGGCGGGCGGCGGCGACGCCGCGAACGCCACCGGGACGAACAGCCCGGCGGACAGCACCAGCGCGGCGAGGGGGAGGAGGGCGTGCACGGGAGACTCCAGCGGCCGGGGGGTATTCCGACCGACGGGTCGTCGCAATCCGGCACCGCGAGAGCAACGCGCGGAGCCCCCGAAGTATTCGTCGACCCGACCGGTCGGGACAGGGCGGGACGTGGTCATTGGGAGACGAGGATCTTGCGGGGCTTCACACCGTCGGCCGGCCCGACGACGCCCTCGCGCTCCATCGTGTCGATGATGTTCGCCGCGCGGTTGTAGCCCACCCCGAGATGGCGTTGGAGCGAGGACGTCGAGATCTTGCCCTGCGCGACGGCGAACTCGATCGCCTCGTCGTAGAGCGCGTCGTACTCGACCTCTTCCTCGTCGCCAGCGCCCGCGCCGGCCGCGGCGCTCGCGATCCGCGTGTCGTACTCCGGCGCGCCCTGCGCGCGGAGGTGATCGGCGACCCGCTGGACCTCCGTCTCCGTCAGGAACGGCCCGTGGATGCGCGTGAGGTTGCTGGTGCCCGGGCCGCGGTAGAGCAGGTCGCCCTTCCCGAGCAGGGTCTCGGCCCCCATCTCGTCGAGGATGATGCGGCTGTCGAGCGGCCCGCGCACCTGGTACGCGACGCTCGCGGGCATGTTCGCCTTGATGACCCCGGTCAACACGTCACGGCGCGGGGACTGCGTGGCGAGGATGAGGTGGATCCCGGAGGCGCGGGCCTTGGCGGCCAACCGGCTGATGCTGGCCTCCACGTCGCCGCTGGCCACCTGCATCAGCTCGGCGAGCTCGTCGATGACGACGACGATGTACGGGAAGGTGCGCGGCTGCGGCAGAAGGTCGCCCTCGGGCCAGTCCTTCGGTGCGTAGTACCTCGCCTTCTCGGGCGTCCAATCCTTGAGTTCCCGTCGGACCTTGTCGTTGTAGGACTCGAGGTTCCGGGTCTGCCACCGCGCCATCGTCCGGTAGCGGTCGTCCATCTCGTTGCAGGCCCATTGCAGCACGGCCGAGGCGAACTTGGCGTCGGTCACGACCGGGTGGAGCAGGTGCGGGATGTCGTTGTAGAGCGCGAACTCGAGCATCTTCGGATCAATGAGGATCATCCGAAGCTCTTCGGGAGTCCGCATGTACAGCATGCTGCACAGCATCGCGTTCACGCCCACGCTCTTGCCGGCCCCGGTGGTTCCGCCGATCATCAGGTGCGGCATCTTCGCGAGATCGACGACGACCGGACGGCCCTCCGTGTCTTTCCCGAGGATCATCGGAAGGATCCGCTCGACTGTCGTGAACTCCGACGCGGCGAACACGTCACGCGCCCAGATCGTCTGGCGGCGCTCGTTGGGCACCTCGATCCCGACGCACCCCTTCCCGGGCAGCGGAGCCACGATGCGGACCGAGACGGCGCGCAGGGCCATCTTGATGTTGTCCTGCAGCCCGGTGATCGAGGAGAGCTTGACGCCCGCGGCGGGCTCGTACTCGTACATCGTGATGACCGGCCCGGGTCGAATCGCCGATACACGCCCCTCGATCTTGAATTCCTTCAAGGTCTGCACGAGCCGGCGAGCGACCTCGGTGAGCGCGGCCTCGTCGGTCGTCGCGACGATGGCGGGGTGGTCGTCGAGCAAGGAGAGCGGCGGCAACTGAAAGCTGCGGGCGTTCCGGACCGCCTTGCCGTCGTCGGTCGCGCCACCGCTCCGGAGATCTCCGACGACGACCGCCGGGCCACTCGCGCGCCTCACCCGGGTGCGCTCCTGCGGGGGCGCCGGCGCCGCGGGCTCCGACGCCGCATCGTCGGGATCCAGTTCCGACCACGCGTCGGCCGGCTCCGCCGCGGACGGCGCGGGCGGCGACTCGACCGGCGGGTCATCCGCCGGCGCGGCCGCGGCGGGCTGCGGCGCCGGCGGGGCCGACGCGGGGACCACGACCGGCGGCGGCGCCGGACGCGGAGTGACGGTCAGGCGCCCGATCGTGGACGGGGGCTCCGGGATCCTCGGCTCGGATCGAGCGGGCACCTCCGGCCCTCGGATCATAGGCCCGTCCGAGCGGGCCCGCGTGGGCCGATCGCTCGCCGGCCACGACGGAGCCCCGCCGACCGCCACGCGCACGTCGTCGATGACGTCGAGCTCGTCGTCGAGCACCGACGGGGGGTTCAGCGGGCGCACCGGATCGTAGCCCTCGGGCGGAGGCGGCGGCGGTCGCCCCGCGGCGCGCTCCGCGGCGCGTGGGTAGGACGTCGGCTCCCACTCCACTTCGACGAGGGTGCGGCCGGCTGGGCGCGTCGGCTCATCGAGCTCGTCGGGCGACCCGATCGGCGTCGGGATCGGCGTCGGCGCGGCGCGCGCGGACCACACGCTCGGCAGCACCAGCCCCGTGTCACGCTCCGGCGCGCGCTCGCGCGGCGCCCGGGTCACCCGGTCGCGCGGCTTCTCGACCACCGCCGGCAGCTCCGGCGCGCGTCGCTCCGCGGGGACGTCGGGCGCGCGACGTGTCGCGGTCGGCTCCGGCGCTTCCGCGGCCGGGGCGCCCGTGGCGGACGGCGCGTCCACGTCGGCCGCATCGTCGTCGTCCTCCTCCGCCGGGCGGCGGAGGGCGTCCACGCGGGCTCGCACGCCGGCAGCGACGCCGGCGCCGGCCGCGCCGAGCCCCCGCATCGCGGCGGGGGCACCCGCGCGAACCCCGTCCACCGCGCGCGCGGCGAGCGGCTGCCAGTCGATGCGGAAGAGGATCGTCGCGATTCCCAACAACCCGGTGACGACGCCGATGCCCGCGCCCCACGGGCCGACGTGCCGCGAGAGGAACCCCGCGACGGCGCCGCCGAGCGCGCCGCCCGCCGGGAACGGGTCGGCGTCTGGCCCCAACGACAAGGTGAGCGCGGCCGCCACGAGCACGTGGCCGACGCCCCCGAGCGCCCAGGCCAGCGGCCCGGCGCTCTGCCGACCCGCCAGTCGCAACGCGGAGAAGAGCCCGATGACGACGACGGCCCACGCCGAGTAACCGAACGCCTGGTACAGGCCGTCGGCCACGACGGCTCCGAGTGGCCCCCCGAGGTTCCGGACGACGGCGCCGCTCGCCACGCTGAGCGACGGGTCGCCGGCAGAGTACGTGGCGAGGGCGAGCGACGCGTAGAGACACCCGGCGATCGCCCCGATGCACGCGACCTGCATCGCGGGCCCGTCGCCCCGCGGACCCGCGGGCGCTGCCCGCCGTTTCGACGCCCCGCCGGTCGGCGCGCCGCGCGGCCGCGGCGCCATCGCCGTGCTCGCGCGATCCGGCTTGGATCGGGTGCTCTCGGTCGGTTCGGGGGTGCTGCGGACGCGCGCCAAGGAAACTCCCTCAGCGGGAGTCTACCGCAGCTATTGACGCGTCACCACTCCGCGGATCAGAACGCGCTCTCGGGCACATACACGCGGTCGCTCGGGCGCAGCGCGACGTCGGCGTCGTCCCCGCGCTGGATGCGGCGAACGTTCACCGGAATCTTCTCGGTGCCCCGCAGGATGTAGACCCCCGCGGCGCGCGCGGTGGACAACGTGCTGCCCGCCTGCGCGATCGCCTGCATCAGCGTCATCCCGTCGCGGTAGGCGATCGCGCCGGGCTTCGCCACCTGCCCGTCCACGAACACGCTCTCCGCGGGCGGAACGTACAGCCGATCGCCACCGCGAAGCTCGAAGTCCGCCGCGACATCCCCGTTGAAGAGGCGCTCGAGGTCGACCTCGACCACGCGCCGTTCGCCGGCCACGTCGCGGTGGATCTCCGCGCGCGGGGCGCTGATGTCAACGAGCCCACCCGCGGCGACGAGCATGTCGCGCACCGTCGCGACGCGCGAGGTCGCCGGGTACGTGCCGGGCTTCGCGACGGCGCCCGCCACCTCGATCTCGCGGCTCCGGTACACGGCGATCGTCGCCACCAGCTGCGGGCGCTTCAACACCGTGCGCGAGAGGTGCGCCGCGAGCGCGGTGGTGGCTTCGTCGATCGTCAGACCGTCGACGCCGATCGGCCCGGCGAACGGGATCGACACACTGCCGTCCGGCGCGATGCGGAACTGTCCGGACATCGCGTCCTCACCGATGACGGTGATCGCGAGCTCGTCGCCGGGGCCGAGGGGATAGTCCGTGGCCGCCCGGGCGAACCCGAGCAGCGCACAGGCGAGGGCGAGAAGGATCGACAACGCGGCGCTCCTCAACCACCATAGCATCGGCCGCGCCCAGAGCGGCTCAAGACTGAACGCCTCAGTAGGAGAACGTGAGCCCCAGAGAGCCGTACACGTCGTCGTACTGCGCGAGGTAGTACTGCCCGCTGTCGCAGAGCTGATCGACGCAGGCGAGCTGCGTCCATCCGACGCCCGCGCCCGCGGAGAACCAGTCGGTCAGCTTGTAGGCCACGTTGGCCTTCATGCGAAAGGTCTGGTCGACGCGGGAGATCTCGCCGGTGTACGAGTCGAACCGCGTGCTGGCCTCCGCCGTCAACCCGAGCTTGTCGAAGTACAGGCCGTTGTACCGGAGGTACACGTGGTTGTACGTGACATAGTTGGAGACGAACGCGTCCTGGAAGTCCTTCCTGTACCCGATGGACACGGACTGACGCTTGGCCGGCGCCCAGGTGATCTGGGAGTTCACGACGAACCCTTCGGCGAAGCTCGTGAGGTCCGCCGCGTACGCCGCGGACTCGCCGCCACCGAACTCGTCCGCACCCGCGGTGAGGGACCCGATGGCGTCTTCGACGGTCGCTTCGTCGTAGTACATCTGGCCGTACCCGAGCTGCAGCGTCGCCGCGAGCTTCTCGGTGAGCTGCCCCTTGAGCCCGACCGTGGCCTGCCACTTCAGCGCGTCGGGCTTGCCGAGGTAGAACCCATATTCGGAGCCGGGCGTCGAACCGCCGACCGCGTCGACGATGTTGTTGCGCCACTTCAGCCAGTTGACATTGCCGCCGAGCAGCAGCTCCGTGCGCGGCAAGAACCGCCACCGGGCATCGAGCAAGGGGCCGTAGGCGGTACGGTCGTTCAGGCTGGCCGCCGACGTCGACTCGAGCGCGGTGGGCAGCGTGTAGGTGTCGAAGCCGAAGTTGCCGAGCAGCCCGATGTCGAGGGCGGACCCCGGGCGGATGGAGAACCCGCCGTTGAGGTCGTTGGAGATGATGCGCACGTTCGCATCGCCGTCTTCGGCGGTGCCGAGCTCGGCGGGGTAGTGGTCGACCCCGAACACGTCGTCGAGGCGGAAGCCCACCACGCTGCGCGGGAGCACCAGGAGCCCCATCGACGCGTCGGCCTCGGTGTAGCGGTCGAGGCGCTCGGCGTTCAGCCCGTTGTTGGGCGTCACGTCGAAGAACTTCTTCATGCCCCAGCCGACGTCGAGGTCGAACTGGACGCTGTTGCCCGGAACCTGAACCCCGAGACGCGGATTGACGACGAGGCTCAGCCCGGGCTCGAGGGCGTTTTCGTCGCCGTCGCTGCGGAAGACGTTGGTGTGGAACTCGGTGCCCGCCATGAGCGACGGCGTGATGACGGCGTTGCCGGCCCGCAGATGGTCGCCCGGGGCGGCGGCGGCAACACCGACGACCCCGGAGAGGCCGACCACGGCTGCCGCGACGTTCATCACCACCTTCCGCATCCGACCGTCCAGCTCCTGCATTACTCGTCGGGTAAGGACACCGACCGGCGTTGTTTGCGGCCCCATATGCTACGGCGGACGCGCTCGCGCAACCCTCGGACGCGCGCGACTAGCGCGGCGTGAACTTGGTGTCGTCTTCGACCTCCACGTCGTCGGTCTCGACGGCGCTGCTGGCGTCGGTCACGGCGACCTGGGTGTCACCGCGGTTCGCGTCGGCGTCACCGACGCAGGCCTGAGCGGCCGCGTACAGCTCACGGGCTTTGGTGAGCGCGACCGCGATCTTTCGGAACTCACCGTCGGCGAGGGCCGTGCTGTTCTCGGTGAGGAGGCGCTGCATCGTCGCGCTGGACGACTTCGTGACGCCGAGCAGAGAGTCCAGGGGGGTGAGCTTCTTCTGGAGGCACTCGATGTTCTCGACGTTCTTGTCCTTCTGCGCCTGCTCGAGCATGCGCTGAACGGCCTTGACCGCGGTGCTGACCTCGTCGAGGGCCTGCGCCGCGAAGTCCGCCTTTTCCTTCGGGTTGGCTTCGCTCGCCATCTCGAGCTCCGCGGAGACCCCCGGGGCGGCGGCGAACGCGGGCGCGGACGACGCGAACAGCAGGACGGACACAAGGCGAATCATGGACACCTCTCGGCCCTCCCATCATACCGTTGGAGCGCGCGTCGCGCGACGAGAAAAACAGACGCGCCCCCGGTGGGGGGCGCGACTTGCGCTCGCCGTGACCGCTACTGGCCGGACACCGCGAAGGGGAACTCCGCCACGTCCGCGGTGAGCGCTTCGTCGAAGCGCATGCCGCGCACCGCGCGGACGACACACTCGCCGAGGGTGCTGTCGCCCGTGGTGTTGGACTTGAGCTGGGCCCCGGACACCTTGCCGGCCTGGATCGACCAGCCGACGCTGACGCGGCCCTTCAGGTCGGGGTTGGCCTTCAACGCCTGCTCGACGCACGAGTTGATGCGCCCGGAGTTCTTGCGCACGACGGTCTGGATGCTCCCGGCGTCACCTTCCATGACGTCCGCCTCGACGGTGCCGGTCTCGACGACAGGGCGCTTGACCTTCACGGCGGTTCCGGTGTTCACCGCGGCGCCCTTGCCCGCCACGATGCCCGTGCCCGTGATCTTCGCGTCGGTCGCGCCGTTCGCGGACCCGCCCTTGATGCCGACCGAGCCGGCCTCGGCGATCTGCGCCCCGGAGACGCCCTGCAGCGCGGCGTCGAGACCCGCCATCTGCGCGCTGTCGTCGCCGACGATGTCGGCCACGGCGCCGGCCGACCCGTCGGCCGCGGCGGAGCCGAGCATCTGGAGGAGCATGGAGCGCTGTTCGACCGACTTCTCGGTGGGCCGCTCGGCGGGGTTCGCCGCGGGAGCCGGCGCTTCCTCCGGCGGGGCTTCCTCCGGCGGCTTGTCCTCGACCGGCTTGTCCGTCGCGCCGTCGTCCTTCGGCGTCTCCTCCGGCGGCGGGGGCGGCGGGAGCGGGTTGTCGACCGTGAGCTCGACGGCGTTCCGCACGAGCTCCGCCTCGGAGCGCTCGGGCAAGGGCGTGACGTAGACCCAGGTCATGAACGCGAGGGCGATGACGGAGAAGACACCGAGCAGACCGGTGAAGAGGGGGTCGTCGGAGTCGATGTAGCGGGGTCGGAAGTCGGCGGCCGAGATCTGCCGGATCGGCTCCGGAGGCGCCGGCACGAACTGGAACAGGATCGTGTGCGACCCGACGGTGACCTTCCCGCGCACGTTCTCGTTCAGCGGGTAGATCCACGTGTCCCCGCGCTTCTGCGCCTCGCCGCGCGCGCGGATCTCGTCGAGACCGCGAATGCCGTCCTTCCAGGAGATCTTGCCCTCGACGAACTCCGGCGCCGCGAGCACGTAGCCCTCGCCCTTGGGCACGAACATCTCGAAGCGCTCGCCGATGTTGGTGCCGGAGATCGGGAAGGTGTTGCGGGGGCTCTCGCCGATCGTGACGGTTTCGCCGATGCGGATGAGCCGCTCGGTCGCGATCTTGCCTTCGACGACGACGCCGATGCGCAGGACCTTCGGCAGAGGACGGGCAGAGGCAGACTGGGCGGCTTGAGCGCTCATGGACACCTGCTCACGGATGGGGTTCGCCACTATAGGACAACGGCGCGCCGGATCGGTTCACGGAACGCGCGCAGCCTACCCGGACCCAGGCAGGACGACAAAGCGGAAGTCCACGAAACCCGCCGCCTCCGCCGCTCGGAGCACCGCCACGACCCGTCCGTACGGCACGCGGCGGTCGACCTCGACCACGAGGGCGCCGTCCCCGACGTCCGGCGCGGCGCCCGCCGACGCGGTCCGCGCGGCCTCGAGCGCGCGACGGATCGCGGCGAGGGTCGGGGCGTCCACCGGTCCGGACGCGGGGAGCTCCGCGATCCGCGCCCCCGCGAACGACACGCGTCCGACGCCGATCGTCAGCTGCGCGGCGAGCCGCGCGGGCTCGGCTTGCGGGGCGCGCGCGAGCTCCAGATCGTCGGCCCCCGCCGCGGGGTCGATGAAGTTCAGGAGGAACACGAGAAGGATGGTGAACACGTCGAGCATTGACGTGACGTTCACCATTCCCGCGGGTTGGATGCGCGCACGCTCGGCGCGACGGGCGCGGCTCACGGCGTCGCCAGCAGCGGCCGGGTGAAGCCTCCAGCCGCGCGGGCGTCGTCCATCACACGAGCGACGACCTCCCACGACACCTCAGGGGTCGGCGCGATCACCACCTCGGACCTGTGCGCGGCGCGGGCCTCGCCGAGCCGCGCCGACAGCCCCGCCCAGTCGTAGGTGTCCGCCGCGCAGGCGCCGCGGCACGCCAGCGTGGCGAGCCCCGTCGGCAGCCCACGGACCTCGAAGCCGTCCGCGTCGACCCGCACCGACACGACCTCGCGGTCCTGGCGCTCGGTCTCTTCCGCCGTCGCGCCCTCCTGCGCGCGCACCAGCGGATCCGGCGCGCGGACCTCCGCGTGCTGCACGAAGCGCACCCCGAGCAGGAGCATCGGGATCAGGTGGACGATCACGCTGAGCACGGGGATCGTGTCGATCTCCGCGTCCACCGCGAGGCGCCGCGGCCGCTTCATCCGCGCGGGGGGAACGGCAGGACCGGCGCGCCCACGTTCGGCTCCGGCCGGACCGCCGCCAGCAGATTGGCGACCTTCAACCCGCCGTGCTCGATTTCGTCGAGCAGGGCGTTCGCGCGCGAGGCGACGAGCGCGTGCGCCACGAGCACCGGGATCGACACGAGGAGTCCGAAGAAGGTCGTGTACATCGCGACGGCGATGCCGCCGGCGAGCGCCGCGCTGCGCGCCTCCACCGAAGACGCCTCGACGGCCTGGAAGGCCATGACGAGCCCCTGGATCGTGCCGAGGAGGCCGAGCAGTGTGCTCACGTTCGCGATGACCGGCAGGTACGCGATGCGGCGGTTCACGAGGGGAAACACCTCGAGCTGCGCCTCTTCCACCGCGTCGCGGATCTCGGCGTCCGGGCGGTGCGCGCGCACCAGCGCCGCCTTCACCACCCGCGGGAGGAGCGCGCTCGGCTCACCGTTGCAGAGGCCCAACGCGCGATCGAGGGCGTCGTCGAGCAGGTGTCGTTGCACCGCCGCGAGGAAGGACGTCGCGTCCACCGAAGCACGGAGGTACACGAAGATCAGGCGTTCGACCGAGATCGCCGCGCCGAAGACCGCGCAGGCGAGGATCGGCCAGAAGAAAGGCCCGGTCTGGCGGACAACCTCGGCGATGTCCATCGGCGGCTACTCCGGCGACGATCCAGACACTCAGAACGGCTTTCGGTTCACGGATTCGACGACCTTCGGCAAGAAGCTCTTGTCGAGGTCGAGCTCGTACTTGGGCGTGAGGTTCTGGCGGGTCATGACGATGATGATCTCCGGCTTCTGCACCTTCGCGCGGAACACCTCGTCCTTGAAGACGATCGCTTGCGCGGAAGCGGGAGAAGAGGCGAGCAACGCGCAGACGATCGCGAGCATCGAAACTCCGGATTGAGAGACAGAGTACCCCCGGCGGCGCGCGCCGGCCACCGCGATCAGCCGCCCCAGGGGCTCGGCTCCGGCGGCGGTGCGGGAGCGGGAGCGGGAGCGGGAGCAGGCGCGCCCCAGGGGTCGACGCCTCCGGGCGCCGGAGCAGGCTCCGGCGCGGGCGCAGGCGGCGGAGCCGGAGCGGGTTCGGGCGCTGGCGCGGGCGCTGGCGCGGGGGCGGGCATCGGCGCGGGGGTGGGCATTGGCGCGGGG
>CAMAXZ010000070.1 GCA_945862325.1 Klebsiella pneumoniae | reverse complement strand
GGCGGCGCGACCGGCGCGCCCCCGGCGGCCTGCGCGGCGCGGAGACGCGCGGCTTCGAGGGGGGTTATCACCCTCTTTGCGGCCCCTTCGAGCGGGGGCTCCGCGGCGGTTGGCGCCGGAGCGGGCGCGCCCCCGAGCGGGGGCGTCGTCGGTCGCTCGCCCGGCTGTTCGAACAGGCCGTCGCGGGCGACGCGCTGCGCCACGAGGGTGAGAAGCCGCCGAACCACGTCACGAGCGCCCAAGGCCGCCTCCGAGCCGAGCCGGCGTATCCGGCCGCGGCCTACTCGACGACGCGCGCGCGGCCCCAGCTCTCCCACTCGAGCCCCGTCCAGCGCCAGATCGTCGGCGAGACCGCCTCGTCCCCGGCGGCGTCGTAGAGGCGGCGGACGCCGACCGCGACGACCTTGTCGAATTCGGGGTCGCCGGGCACCCAAACGACCAGCACGCCGCGGGCGGGCGTGCCGGCCACCCAGTCCGCGCTGCCGATCTTCGCGGTGATGGCGGCGGGGGTGAGCAGCGCCGCGTGCTCGTCGCCCGCGCCGCTGGCGAGCCACCAACGGGCGCGGAAACCCTCGACGGTGTTCGGCGCGAGGCGTTCGGCCGCCGCCGCGCCACGCGCCGCCGCCGCGACCTCGACGACGGCGAGGTCGGGCGCGCGCGCCCGCGTCAACCAGCGCGCGATCTCCCCGTCCAACCAACGAAAGCACAGCACCGCCGAGGGCGCGAACGGGCGACACGCGAGCTGGGCATCCGCGCCCTTGGCGCCGCGCGTGGCCGCCCAGGCGGCGTACGCGGCCTCGACCGCGTCGCTCTCGACCCCCGCGACGATCGGGCCGGGCACCACGGGGGCGGCCTTCGCCGCGCCGCGCACGGCCGCCGCTGGGCCGGCCCAGGCGCTCGACGCGAGCAGGAGCGCGAGGAACGCCGGGATCATTCCGAGACCGAACGCTCCTCGACCATGGCGGCGGCGCTCGCGTGCAGGCGCTCGGGGGCCGCGAGCGCCTCCGTGAGCTGTGCCGTCGTCACCCGCGCGCGCACGCACAGCACCTTCGCCATCTCGTAGATAAGCTTGTACGCCGCGAGGTTGTTCTCCGCGAGGAGCTGTTCGAACTCCTTGCGCGGGAAGCGGAACACCGTGCAGTCCCCCTCGGCCACGATCGTGGCGGAGCGCGGCGAGTGGTCGAGGATCGCCATCTCGCCGAAGCACGCGCGCGCGCCGAGCGTCGCGATGCGTCGCCGCGGGCTGAACTCGTCCTCCTTGAAGACCGCCGCGGTACCCTCGAAGATCACGTACCAGGCGTCCCCCGAGTCTCCCTCGCGGAAGATCGCGTGGCCGTCCCGGACGCGCTGCACCTGCATGATGTGCACGATCTCCGACAGCTCCGTCGGGTCGAGATCCCCGAACATGGGGGCCTCGAGCAGGAAGTGGATGATCTGCTCCAGGGTGATGGTCACGCTCATGGACGGGTTGTACCACGAGTTGATGACCCTTCCGCCGCCCGCTACAGTCCCCCGTATGGGACTTCGTGAACGCCTGAAGGGCGCAATCCAGAGCATCGCAGAGCGCTTCTCCGGTGAGTATTCGGCCGGGGCCGCCGCGATCCGCCCGGACGACCCGGCGACCGCCACCACCGACGGCGGCGACGTCAAGGTCACCCGCGCGCGACTGCGCCGCCCGCGCGAGCAGGCCGAGAACAAGGAAAGCTGACATGCTGCTCGAGTCTCGGATCCACGATCGCGCGCTCCTCGTGTTCGACTGCGAGAGCGTCGGCGGCATCGACAAGGGCGGGGTCAGCGTCCTGGGGCACCCGGATCGCATCGTGCCGAGCACCGTCGCCGCCATCCACGCGCTGGCCGAGTCGTTCGTCACGGCGCTCGACGGCCTCGAGCGCCCGCCGACCGGCGTCGAGGTGCGCTTCGGTGTCCGCATCGACAGCAACGCCATCGTGCAGATCGCGCGCGCCCCGGAGCAGGGGCAGTTCCAGGTCACCCTGCGCTACGGCTGATCGCCCACGAACGCGGCGAATTCCCCCTCCCCCGGCGCCCACGTCCGGTACGACACGTGCACGCGCGCCAACGGCGCCGGCACCGAGAAGCGGTCCCACGAGCGCGCGCGCCAGCCCCATCCGCGCGCGCGCACCCACACCACGGGCACCCCACACGCCTGCGCGAGCCGCGGTGCCCCGCGCTTGGGCACACCCGCCGGTCCCCGGGGCCCGTCCACCGCGACCGCCACACGCCCACCGGCGCGCAGCACACGCTCGGCCGCGGCGAGCACCTCGGGCCCGCCGCGCGACGAGCTGCCCCGGATGGTCGGGACGTCGAGCTGCGCGAGCACACGGGCGAGCAGCTCGCCGTCGCGGCTGAGGCTCGCCATCATCGTCACCGAAGCGTCGCGATGCAGGAGGATCGTTGGGAAGAGCTCCCCGTGCCAGAAGGCCACCACGCAGGGCCCGGCGACGGGGAACGTCGGTCGCCGCACCCGCCACGTCGACGCGAGCGCGCGCGCGCCGAGCGCGATGGCGAAGGTCGACGCGGGGCTCCACACACGGGGTGGATAGCCCACCTGTTCCTGACGGACTACGACGTGCAGATCCCGAGGACCTCGTGCTCGTCGCGCTGCTCGCCGCCTGCTCCACCCTCCACGGCGTCCGTCCCCTCGGCGAAGGGGGGCTCGCGGTCGAGGCGTCCCTCGGCGGCCCCATCGTGGAGCTCTTCGGCGCGCCGATCCCCTTGCCCATCACCACGGTCGGCGCGGCGTACGGGTTCACCGACCAGTGGGAGGCGCACGCCGCCATCCACCCGACGACGGCCGCCCTGTTCGGCGTGGTCATGTTCGAGGTCGGCGGCACCTGGCACCCGCTGCCGCAGGACGGCGCGCGGCCGCGCATCTCGGCGGATCTCACGCTCGTCAACGGCGCGGGTGACGTCGATCCCGACACCGGCAAGCCGGGCGGCTACCGGCTGTTCGTGCAGCCGACGGCGGTGTTCGCGTGGGATTGGGGCAAGGACGCGCGCCACACGTTCTACGCGGCGCCGACGATGTTCCTCCAGCCGTTCCCCGACGTGAAGGCGCACGGGGCCGTGGCGGTCGGCGGCCGGTGGGGCCTCGGTCCCGCGGTCGGCCTCACGACCGAGCTCAAGTGGATCGACCCGTGGGCGAACACCGAGGTGCTCGCGCCCAACTACTACCTGAACGCCGGCGCGCTCAGCTTCCAGCTCGGCCTCGACGTCCGCTTCGGAGGTGCCCGGTGACCCTGTCCCTGCTCCTGGTCGGGTGCATGTCCCTCGACAGTTTCTTGTTCGCGGGCACCCCGCTCGACGCGTACACCCTCCCGACGGACATCATCCCGACGGAGCGCATGGAGCTCGTCACCTTCCCGACCACGGAGGACGGCACCCTGCACGGCCTCTGGGCGCGGCAGGAGCAGCCCGGCGCCGAGACGCTGGTGTACTTCCACGGCAACGCCGACCACATCGACCACTACATGGCGATGGTCGAAGATTATTGGCTGATGGGCTACGACGTCTTCACCTTCGACTACCGAGGGTTCGGGCGCTCCGAGGGCGACCCGACCTACACGCGCGTCATGGCCGACGGGGTGGCCGCGGCCGACTACGTCGCCGCCACGGTGGGTGTCGACAGCACCGACCTGCTCTACCTCGGCCTGTCCCTCGGCGGCTCGGTGTCGGTTCACACCGCGGGGTCGCGCCCGCCGCGGGTGCTCATCACCGAGGACATGTTCGCCTCGGCGGAGAAGCTGATGCAGGACGGCTCCGGGCTCACGCTCCCCGGCGGC
Organism: Klebsiella pneumoniae; assembly: GCA_945862325.1. Lineage (GTDB taxonomy): Bacteria > Myxococcota_A > UBA796 > UBA796 > SXON01 > CAMAXZ01. The sequence goes on along the minus strand of CAMAXZ010000070.1, from coordinate 18,418 downwards.
TGGATGACCGAGGACGAGTGGGACAACGCGCTGGCGGCGGAGTCCGTGTTCGTCCCGTACCTCGTCATCCACGGCGACAGCGACACCTACATCCAGCCGTCTCACGCGGAGCGGGTGTACGCCCACGCGAACGACCCGAAGGCGCTCTGGCTGGTGCCCGGCGCCGACCACGCCGAGGCGAGCGAGGTGGACCCGGAGGCCTACGCGGCGGCGGTGACGTGCTGGTTCGACCAGGCGTGCCCGGGCGGGCCGGGGTGAACACCGACGTGGTGGTCCGCGGCGCCATCGGCGCCTGGCGGGTGGAGCGACCGCTCGGGAACGCCCCCGAAGCGGCGCGGCACGCCCTCGTCGGCGACGCCGGCGCGACGGCGGAGGCCCGCGTCCTGCGGCCGGCGGCGGCGTTGTGGCCGGGCGCCCGTGCGGCGTGGGCGGCCCCCGCGCGCATCGACGACCCGGCCGCTCTGCCGGTGCTCGAGACGAACGTCTACGACAACCTGCCGGTGCGCGTCGTGCCGCCCCTCTCGGGCAGCGTGGGCGGGTTGACCGCCGCGGAGGCGGTCGCCGTGGGCCGGTGGCTCGCGCCCGCGGTGCTCGCGGGGGCCGGCGCGTGCGGAGGAGAGCTTCGACCCAGCGATCTGGTCGTCGACGCCGAGGGCGTGCCGCGTTTTCTGCCGCAGGGCGTCGCCCCGCCCGAGCCGCTCGGGCGCCCCTCGCCCCACCGCGCCCCCGAGCGTCGCGCGGTCCGCGAAGGGGTGCCTCTGCCGCCCGTGGACGGCGCCGCGGACCTCTGGGGGCTCGGCGTGACCCTCTGGTCCGCGGTGAAGGGGGCACCTCCCTGGTCGGCGTCCAACCTCACCGACCTCCTCGCGCGCCAGGCCGCGCCCCTGCCCTCGCTCGACGACGACGCGGCGGACGCGCTGTTCGCCGCGCTCCTGTCGCTCGACCCGGCGGCGCGCGTGGGCGTCGTGACCTCCGGCGATCGGGGCGCTCCACCGAAGGTCGCGGCCGCAGCGGATCCCACGCCGCCGACGGTCACCACGCCCGCGCGCGCCGCGCCGTCGCCCACCTGGGCGGGCCCGGGGTTCCCCCGGTACGTCGTGCTCGTTCGCCCCGCCACGCTGTCCACGATGGCGCGCTCGCGCCTCGCCTCCCAGACCGGGGTGAGCCCGACCGCCATCGTCGCGGCGGCCCAGCAGGGCCTCAGCCTCGCCGCCGGCGGCGCCGACGTCGAGGTGGACGCACGCGTGTTGGCGCGGAGCCTCGCCGCGAGCGGCGTGCCCGCGGAGGTCGACACCACGGTGCCCCCCAAGGTGGTCCACTACCTCGCGGTGGCGATCATCGCGGTGATCGTCGGCTTCGTCTCCGGATACATCCTCATCTTCGGCCTGATCGCGGCGGCCCTCGTGTACATGACCGTGGTGAACTTCCGCGTCATGTTCCAGACCGCGGCGGTCCGATTTGCGTGGCAGCAGTACATGCGGGCGGTCGCCGCGGAGGACGACAGCCCCGAGCGGCGGATCGCCCGGGCGCGTGCCCGCGCCGCGGCCCTGCCCGCGCCCGCGAGCGCCGCCGCGCTCAGCCGCGTCGACGAGGCCGAGGGCGCGCTCGCCGAGCTGCGCGCCGCGGGCGACCCCCATCCAGACGGCCCGGCTGCCGACGTCGAACGTGCTCTTTCAGAGACCGAAGCCGACGTGACCCGCGCCCTCGGCGAGGTGGCTGGCGCCGACGGAAGCGACGAACCGCATCGGGTCGGTACCTGACGCGCGTTCCGGGGCTATGTTGGTGACATGTGGCTGTTCATCGTCGCCCTCGTCGCCGCCTCGACCAACGCGTCCGACAACGCGTCTTTTCGTGCGGCGCTGCAAGACCCCTCCGGATGGAAGGAGGTCGATCGTAAACACGTGGGCGAAGCCGGCGAGATCGTGGTGCGCCACAAGGAGGTCGCGGGGGTGCCGTGCCTCGAAGGCGTCGCGAGCGCCGACGTGCCGCCCGACATCCTCCTCCGCGCCGCCGCGGACATCCCCGATCAACCCCGCTGGTCGACCTGGCGTGTGCCGGCTTCCGTCAAGCTGTCCCCAGGCAACGACAGCTTCGACTACTTCCAGGTCCTGGACAACCCGTCCCCGATCGCCGACCGCTATTGGTTCCTTCACGCAAACATCAAGAGCAATGGCGGCGAACGCCAGTTGGTCTGGGAGCTGGTCGATCCGGTCGCGGCCTACCCCGCGCAGCACGCGTCCGTGCTCGAACGTTTCCCCGGCGCCATCATGACGCGGGTGAACGTGGGCGATTGGACGTTCACGCCCACCTCGGCGGGAACGCGCGTCCGGTACCGTATCTGCACCGACGCGGGTGGCACCCTGCCGCAGTGGGTCGGTCGAATGGCCGCGACGAGCACATTGCCCACGAACCTCGCGGACATCGTCAAGGAAGGCAAGCGCGTGGTGGCGAAGCGCTGAGCCGCGGCGGACCGGGCCTCAGCGGCCCTTGCCGATGAGCCAGCCTTCCTTCGCGTCGTTGGTCGTGGTGTAGACGGTCTTCACCGTGCCGTCCGGCTGGACCATGCGGAAGCCGAGGTTCAACGTCGTTCCGTCGAGCTCCACCTGCCACCACCCCTGGATCGGCATCACGGCGGCGTCGTATTCCCCGGCGAACCCCTCGAAGCTGCCGCTCGAGCGCGCTTTCTCCACCGCCGACTCGGGCGCCTTCCGCGCCTCCGCGTACCCGTCGAATTGCCGCACGAGCACCGTGTCGAAGATGGGCTCCAGGGCGATGTCACGGTCGCCGGACTTGCCCCAACGGAGCTGGTGATCCGCGGGCGCGCCCGCGCCGCCGGCGTTCACGTACATCTCGCCGAACTTGCCGTTGGGGACGAACACCTCGTTGGTGTGGGAGCGCCCGGCGAACACCGCCTTCAACACCCCGATCCGCGTGCCCGCGTCCACCTCGTCGAGCAGCGCGGAGGCGCCGCCGCCGTCGTCGGACACCTGCCCCTTCGCGAGGGTGTGGCGGGGGTGGTGCATGACCACGAGGAGCCCGTGGTAGTCGCCCTCGAGCGCCTTCGGCATCCACGCGAGCTGCTCGTCCCACCGGCTGCCGAGGGCCTCCTTGTCCGAGTCGAGCACCATGATCCGCCAGGAGGTCTTGCGGCTGACGACGTCGAAGGCGTACCAGCTCGCGACGCGGTTGTAGCCGATGTCCTGCCCGACCCCCGGGAAGGACGCGCCGAAGCCGAGGAGCTGGAGGTCGCCCGCGCGATCGGTCTCGCCCGCGACGGGCACCGTCCGGACGCGCATGCGCCCGGCCTGGGGGGGCTCGGTGCCCGCGATGACCGGGCTCCACGCTTTCGTGAAGCGCTTCCACTCGGAGGTGGTGCTCTGGGCGACGAGGTCGCCGGTGAGCACGATGAAGTCCGCCTGGCCTTCCTGGATCTGCGCCGAGAGGTCCGCGAGGACCTGCTCCTCCGTCTGGGGGGTCGCCACGCGCTGCGCCGCGGCGTCGGTCGGCACGGCGGGCCGGACCCCGCCGAGCACGGCGAACTGCACCGCGCCCGACTCCTTCTTCACCTCCCCGTCGTCCGCGTACACCTCGTTCGTCGACAAGGCATCGACGTTGATCGTGGCGCAGGCGAGGAAGAGGGGGATCATGCGGGCTCCGTGAGGCGAGCCGCACCGTATCGCGCCGCGCGCGGCTCACCACCGCGCGGCGAGGGCGTGGCGCGCCGAGGCGTGGTCAGGACCCGAAGGTGCCGCGCATCCGGTCGGCGAGGCCGGTGTAGCGCTCGTCGCCGCCGCTGCGCCCGACCGCGGTGCGCAGGGCGCGGGGGCTCGAGACCACACAACAGAACTTCCGCGCGCGGGTGATCGCCGTGTAGAGGAGGTTTCTCCTCAACATCACGAAGTGGCTGTTATGTAGCGCGACGACCACCGCGGGATATTCGCTGCCCTGCGACTTGTGGATGCTCATGGCCCAGGCGTGCTCGATGGCGTCGAGCGCGTCGCCGGACAGCGTGACACAGCGCCCGTCGAAGTCGACGGTGATCGACGGCCCGTCGACGGCGACGATGCGTCCGGTGTCGCCGTTGAAGATGTCGTTGTCGTAGTCGTTTCGAGTCTGTAGCACTCGATCGTTGAGGCGGAGCATGCGTGCGCCGACGCGCACGTGGGGGCCGTCGGGGTTCAGCGCCTTGCCGAGCGCCTCGTTCAGCGCGTGGGTGCCGAGCGGCCCCGCGTGCATCGGCGTGAGCACCTGCACTTCCCGGAGCGGGTCGAAGCCGTTCTTCGGGAGGCGATCGCGGACCACCTGGAGCAGGAGCTCCTTCGCGTCCTCCGCGTCCTCGCGGGCGAGGACGAAGAAGTCGCGCGCGCCCTCCTCCTTCTCGCTGCTGACGGGGGTCTCTCCGTGATTGACGCGGTGGGCGTTGCGGACGATGCCGCTGGTGCGGGCCTGTCGATAGACCTCGACGAGCCGCGCCACGGGGACCACCCCGCTGTCGATGCAGTCGCGGAGCACCTGCCCGGCGCCCACGCTCGGGAGCTGGTCGACGTCGCCGACGAGCACGAGCCGAGCGCGCGTGGGCAGCGCGTCGAGCAGGGCGACGAGGAGCTTCAGGTCGACCATCGACGCCTCGTCGACGAGCACGCCGTCGACCTCGAGCGGCTTCGAGGCATTGCGCGTGAAGTCCATGTCCTGCATAGAGTATTCGAGGAGTCGGTGAAGCGTACGCGCCTCGGTGCCGGTGCTCTCCGTCAGGCGGCGGGCGGCGCGCCCGGTGGGCGCGGCGCACACGAACGCCTCGCCGCGCGCCTTGGCCGCGGCGAGCAACACCCGCACGATCGTCGTTTTTCCGGTGCCGGGCCCGCCGGTGATGACGCTGACGGCGCTCGCGAGGGCCTTCTCGACCGCCGCGCGCTGCGCGGGGTCGAGGTCGAGCTTGACCGCCGCTTCGACGCGGACGAGGTCGACGGGCGCCGACGCGAGGTCCGCCGTGGCACGGCTGCGCAGGGCGCCCGCCGCGCGGGACTCCAGGCGATCGGTCACCACGCGGAACACCGGGCGCGCCTCCTCCGTCGGGGCCCGGTGGCGCGCGACGCGCGCGAAGCCGGCGAGACGATCGAGCTCCTGCACGGCCACGGCGCGGTCGACGTCGAGCTTGGCGAGCCGGGCCAGGAGGACGCCCTCGGGCAGGAAGCAGCTCCCCTCCTCCTCCGCTTCCTCCAGGCAGAACAAGGCCGCGGCGCCGACGCGCTCGGGGTCGTCCTTTCCGATGCCGTTCGCGCGCGCGATCGTGTCGGCGGTGCGGAACCCGATGCCGCGGACGTCGGTCAGGCGGTACGGGAAGCGCGCCACGACGTTGGCGGCGTCCGCGCCGAAGCGATCGACCACCTTACGCACCACCGCCGGACCGAGCCCGAAGCCGCCGAGGCTCACCATCAGCTCGCGCCCGGCGGAGCCCTTCGCCCACGCCTGGACCACCCGTTCGCGGGTCTTGTCGCCGATGCCGCCGACCTCGGTGAGCCGCTCCGGCTCGCGGTCGAGCACGCGCAGGGTGTCGAGCTGGAAGTGTTCGACGATCCGCCGCGCCAGCTCGGGCCCGACCCCGTCGACCGCCCCCATGAGGTACCGCTCAAGGCCGCGCAGGGTACGGGGCTCTTCGACCAGCACCGTCTCCGCCTTGAACTGTTTGCCGAAGCGGGCGTCGGTCACCCATTGGCCGGTGCACACGACGCGCTGACCCTCGTGCAGGTGCGCGAGCGCGCCCACCACCGTCACGTCGGCGGCGCCCTCGAGCCGCACCTTCGCGACCCCGAACGCCCCGTCGGGGCTCCGGAAGCCGAACCCGACGACCTCGCCTTCGACACGATCCGCGTAGGCCACGCGCGCCCCCCGGGACTAACGAGCGACGACCTCGTACTTCTCCGGGTGCAGGTGCTGGAGCGCCCGCACCACGACCCGCCGACCGAGCTTCTGCTCGAAGTGCTCGAGCATCACGTACTCCTCGCCGTAGAGCATGTCCGCCACCGACGGGTGCACCGTGACGACGAGGGACTCCTTGCCGAGGGCGCGGGTGTTCTCGCGTACGAGCTCGCGGAAGATCTCGTAGCAGACCGTCTGCCGCGACCGGACGCTGCCGCGGCCGTCGCAGGTGGGGCAGGTCTCGGAGAGGTAACGGACGACGTCTTCCTGCACGCGCTTGCGGGTCATCTGAACCAGGCCGAGATCGCTGATCTTGAGGACGTTGGTGCGCGCGCGGTCCTTCTTGAGCTCTTCCTCGAGGGCCCGGTAGACCTTCTCGCGGTTCTGCTCCTTGTCCATGTCGATGAAGTCGATGATGATGATGCCGCCGATGTTCCGCAGGCGGAGCTGGTAGACGACCTCCTTCACCGCCTCGAGGTTGACCTTGAGCGTCGTGTCCTCGAGGGACCCGCCCTGGCCGACATACTTGCCGGAGTTGACGTCGATCGAGACGAGCGCCTCGGTCTGGTCGATCACGAGGTAGCCGCCGGACTTCAGCCAGACCTTGCGGCCGAGGGAGCGGGAGATCTCCGTCTCGACGCCGAAGGCGTCGAAGATCGGCTCCTGCCCGCGGTACAGGTGCACCTTGTCCTTGAGGTCCGGCGAAAATTCATCCATGAACGCCATGACTTCTTCATGGAGCTTGGGGCTGTCGACCACCATGCGCTCCATGTCGTCGTGGAAGGCGTCGCGGACCATGCGCAGGACGAGCCCGTGGTCGATGTGCAACGGCGCGGGCGCCTTGCGGGTCTTCGCGGCGCCCTGGATCTTGTCCCAGGTGCCGAGCAGGTAGGTCATGTCCTGCTTCAAGGTGACGTTCGTCTGGTTGGCGCACACCGTGCGGACGATGAAGCCGGCGCCCTTGGGGCGGTTCTTGTCGACGAACTCGCGCAGGCGACGGCGATCCTTGTCGCGGTCGATCCGCCGGGAGATGCCCACGTGGTCGACGGTGGGCATGAACACCATGTACCGGCCGGGCAGGGTGATGTGCGTCGTGACGCGCGCGCCCTTGGTGCCGATCGGGTCCTTCGCGACCTGCACGACGATCTCCTGGCCCTCGGTCAGGAGGTCCTGGATGGCCGGCTGCCCGGGGCGCGGCGCCTCGCGCGGCGGGCCTTCTTCGAGCACGGTGGCCTCGGGGTCGACCGCGTCGTCGTCGTCGGTGTGCTTGTGGTCGAGCAGCTGGGGGTAGATGTCCCCCACGTACAGGAACGCGGCGCGCTCGAGCCCGATGTCGACGAACGCGGCTTGCATGCCCGGGAGGACCCGGACGACCTTGCCGAGGTAGACGTTGCCGACGTACCCGCGGTCCGTGCCGCGATCGACGTGCAGCTCGACGAGCTGCGAGGACTCCATCAGGGCGAGGCGGGTTTCCTTTCCGGTGCTGTTGACGAGGATCTCGGACGGCAAGGCTGGCTCCGATGAGCCGCCACGCTCTGGCGCGGAACACGACGCGACGCAGCCCCACCTGCCGACGCACGCCGAGACGTTCGGCGCGGGTTCGAGGGGTGGGAACGGAACCTGGACGGCACCGGGAGTCTGCTCGCTGGGGGTGCTCGTGCGCTCGAAACCGCGGGATGCGGCGAGGCGCGGAGGCCCGGAAGGGTGGGACGGGAGTGAGGAGGGGGAGCGCAAAGCTCCTGCGTCTCCACTTCGCACGTGCGCAGCGGCGCGTCAAGGCCGGCACGGTTAGCCGCGGGCATGCGCATGCTCCTGCTCGCCCCGCTGTTGGTCTGGCCGCTGGCTTGTGCCGTCGACAAGGACGAGCCCGAGCCGGACACGAACGCGCCCTACGCCCCGGACGCCGACGACGAGTTCCTCGTCGTGGTGCTCCCGGACACGCAGATCTACGCGATGTCGTTCCCCGCGACCTTCGAGAGCCAGCTCCGGTGGATCGCCGAGAACGCCGAGCCGCTGCGCATCGTGTTCGTGAGTCACGTGGGTGACATCGTGCAGACCGGCACCGCGACCAACGAGTGGGACGTGGCGACGGCCGCCTTCGACTGGATCCAGGACATCGACCTCCCGCACGGATTTTCGGTGGCCGGGCACGACTACAGCGTCGGCGACGGCAGCGTGCGCGACAACTCCTGCGCCAACTTCACGAACCTCGACTGCGACTTCACGGACTTCCTCGCGCGCTTCGGGCCGCAGCACTACGCCGATCGCGGCTGGTACGCGGGGTCGAGCGCGTCCGGCGCCAGCAGCTACCAGCGCGTCTCGGCCGGCGGAATGGACCTCCTCTTCCTCCACATGCCGCAGGACCCGCCGCGCGCGGAGGTCGAGTGGGCCAAGGAGGTGCTCGACGCCAACCCGGGCACCCTGGCGCACCTCACGACGCACCGGCACCTCTACGACTACCGGCTCACCGCCGACCTCCCGAACCCGCTGGATCTCCTGGCGCCGGGCCGGTTCAACGCCCTCACCTACCTCCTCGGCGGCCAGGACCTCCACTTCAAGACCAGCCTGACCGCGGACGAGGTCTTCACCGAGCTCGTCGCGGCGCACCCCAACATCTGGGGCGTGCACTGCGGCCACGTGGACGCCGAGTTCCATCAGACGTCCACCAACGACGCGGGCCTGCCGGTCCACGAGATCCTCGTCGACTTCCAAGACATGGCCGACGGCGGCGGGGGCTGGCTGCGTGTGCTGAAGTTCCGCCCCTCCGCGAAGCAGGTCGAGGTCTACACCCTCTCCACGCTCACCGGCGAGCTGCGCGAGAACGGCGACGGCTTCGACCACAGCCTCGACATCCTGACCGCGTACGAGTCCGCCGCCATCGAAGAGTTCGAGCAGCTCGGCATGGACACCACGGAGATCCAGGCCTACTTCGACCTCGTGCGGGACCCCTCCACCCCCGAGCACGCGGCCTATCGGGAATCGCTCTACGCCGCGGGCGAGCGGGACTCCCGCTTCGTGCTGGACGTCGACTTCCCGGCCTACATCGCCGCGTCGCGATGAGCGTCGCCGCGTCGCTCACGCGGATCGTGCGCGAGCCCTTGGTCCTCTTCCTCGGGGTCGGCGCGCTCGTGTTCGCGTTCGACCCGTCGAGCGCGGTCGACGCCGAGTCCCCGACGACGATCGTGCTCGACGCCTCGCGCCGCGCCGATCTCGGCCGCCAGCTCGAGGAGGCGCTCGGGCGCGCCCCGACCGACGACGAGCGGGCGCGCGCGGAGGAGCAGTGGGTGCGCACGGAGATCCTCGTCCGCGAAGCCCAAGCGCTCGGCCTGGACGACGACGATCCGGTGGTGCGGGACCGTCTCGCGAAGAAGATGAGCTTCGTCGCGCGCTCGGTCACCGCCGTGCCGACGCCGCCCGAGGCCGAGCTCCGGGCGATGTGGGAGGAGGGCGGCGACGAGTTCCGCGTGGACGCCGCGATCACCCTCCGGCAGGTGTGGGCCCCCGACGAGGCGACCGCGGTGCGGCTCGTCGACGCCTGGCGCGGCGGCGCCGACCCGCGCGAGCTCGGCGATCCGGCTCCCGGTGGGCCCGTCCTCCGGGGCCGCAGCCCGGAGGCGCTCGCGGAGCGCTACGGCGAGGCGTTCGCGCAGGCGGTCTCCGCGCTCCCGGAGGGCGAGATCGCCCTTGTCGGCTCGTCGGTCGGCTGGCACGGGGTGCGCGTCGAGAAGCGGCGCGACGCCCGGGCGTTGGACTTCGAGGGGGCGCGGGACCGGCTCGCCCTCCGTTGGCAGGCCACCTGGGCGGAGGCGGCCGCCGAAGAGGCGATCGAGGCGCTGCGGGAGCGCTACACGGTCGTGGTCGCCCCGTGATCCTCGTCGCGGCGGCCTGGGCCCACGACCTGCAGCCGGGGGTGCTCGCCCTGCGCGAGATCGCGCCGCAGGTGTACGAGGTGCGCATCACGCCCGCACAGGACGGCGGCGCTTCGGTGCCCCTCGTCCCGATGTGGCCGAGCGGCTGCGCCCGCGACGGGCGCAACCTCCGCTGCGACGCGCCCCTCACGACCGTGCGCCTCCCCGGCCTCGCCCATCGGCGGGTCAAGGTGGTGGTGCACGCGGCGCTGTCGAGCGGCACGCGCACGTTCGTCCTCGCAGAGGGCGAGGACGAAGCACGACTCCGGGCGCCTCCCCTCGCGATGGTCGTCGCCGGCGCCGAACACGTGCTCGGGCTCGATCACGTCGGGTTCGTCCTCGGGCTCGCCATGGTGACGGGCGCGGGGCTCCGTCGGCTCCTCGGCGCGGTGACGGCGTTCACCGTCGCGCACAGCCTGACGCTCGCGCTCGCCGTGCTCGGCGGGGTGGTCGCGCCGGCCGCGGCGACCGAGCTCGTCATCGCCGTCTCGGTCCTGCTGCTCGCGCGGGAGGCCTGGCTCGGCGACCTCGGCTCCCTCACGACGAGGTACCCGTGGATCGTCGCGTTCCTCTTCGGCCTCGTCCACGGGCTCGGCCTCGCCGGCGCGCTCGGCGCGATCCCCCTCGACGGGCGCGTCGGCGCCCTCGTCGGGTTCAACGTCGGCGTGGAGCTCGGCCAGCTGGGCGTGCTCGGCGTGGGTCTGCTCGCCGCGACGCTCGCGGCGCGCGCCGGGCTCCCGGGAGAGGTGGGGCGCCGGCTCGGAGCCGCGGCGATCGGCGTGCCGGCGGGGGTGTGGACGGTCGCGCGGGCCTGGGCCTGGTGGGCCGGGTGAGCGCGGCCCGAGCGCGGTGATAGCCTGGGGCGTGCTCGTCCTCTGCGCCGCCGCCCTCGCCGCCCCCGTCGTCGATCCGTTCGCGGAGCCCGATGATTCGGCGTTGTATCGCCAGGAAGAGCGGATCGTCACGGTCGCGGCGCGCTACGCCCAGGCCGTCGAGGACGCGCCCGCGATCGTGACCGTGGTGACCGACCGGGAGATCCGGGAGCGCGGCTACCGCACCCTCGCCGACCTGTTGTCCGACCTGCCGGGCGTGTACGTGTCGACGTCGGAAGAATCGAGATCCCTCGCCGCGTTTCGCGGGGTGAGCGCGCCCGACAACAACAAGGTGCTCGTGCTCGTCGACGGGCTGCCCCTGTTCGACGGCGTCTACGGGCACGCGTGGTTGGACGGGTATTTCCCGCTCGATCACGTCAAGCAGGTCGAAGTGATCAAGGGCCCCGGCTCGGCCGTGCACGGCACGAACGCCTTCGCGGGCGTGATCAACGTCGTGACCTACGCGCCGGAAGACCTCACCGGCGGATTCGCACGGTTCACCGTCGGGAACGGCTTCACCGTGAGCGCGTCGGCGGTGGGCGGCGGGCCGTTCCGGATCGGCCGTGTCGCGGGCGGCGTGATGGCGTGGGCGCGCGTGCTCGACACCGAGGGCGACGGGCTGGACTGGACCCCGCGCGCGCGTCGAAACGTCAGCGGCGACGACCCGGAGTCCGGGGTGGCCGGCGGGCTCCGCCTGCGCATCGACGGGCTCGACCTCCGGCTCGACGCCTACGAGTGGCGTCACACCTACTTCGTGAACGAGCAGGACGACCCGATCGACGTCCTCACGCAGTCGCCCGAGAACTTCTGGTTGAAGTACCACGACCTCTCGGCGAGCGCGGCGTGGGCGTTTCGCGGCGAGGACCTCGTCGTGACGCCGCGCGTCGCGGTGCGCCGGCACGACGACCCGGGTCAGTACGGCTGGTTCGACGACCCCACCACCACGGCGGCCGACGACGGCACGCTGACGACGACGTGGAACACCACGCTCGTGGAGACCTTCAAGACCACGGCGTTCGCCCGGGCGGAGGTCGACATGGAGTGGCGGCCCGGCGCGGCGCACGTGTTCGTGGCCGGGTTGGGCGGCGAGCTCGTGTCGGTGCTGCGGATCGAGGACGTCTACTACACCGACCGCGCGCACGAGGCCGCCGACGGGTACCTCTACGAGGCGCCGCGGACCGACATCCCCACCGGCTGGGTCTACGCGCAGGACACGTGGACCCTCCTGCCGTGGCTCGAGGCCACGGTCGGCGCGCGCCTCGACGCGCACGGCTTCTTCGGGGTCTTCCCCTCCCCTCGCGTCGGCGTGCTGCTCGTCCCGACGGACGCGGTGGTCGTGAAGCTCCTGTACGGCCGCGCTTTTCGCGCGCCCACCGCGCGCGAGCTCCTGGTCGAGGTCGAGGCCGACGCCGACGGGAACAACCTGTTCACCAGCGGCAACCCCGATCTGCGTCCGGAGCAGGTCAACACCGCCGAGGTCGAGGTGCAGGTGCGCCCCGCGGACGGCCTTCGGCTCCGGGCGGCGGGCTTCTACTCCGCCGTGTCCGACCAGATCGACCGCCGCCTCGTGGACACGCCGGTGCCCGAACTCGGGGACTTGTACTACGACAACTTCGGTGGGACCTCGATCTTCGGCGTCGAGGCGGACGTGTCGGGGCGTTGGGGCCCCGTGCGCGCGGACGCCGCGTACGCCTTCACGAGCGCCACGGACACCGACACCGGGCGCGCGGTGTACGAGTTCCCGCCGCACACCGGGCGCGTGCGCGTGGGCGCCGAGCTCGAGCGCCTGCTCCGCGCCTACGCCACGATCAACCTCATCGGCGAGCGCCCGCGCGAGGAGTGGGCGGCCGACACCGGGCTCGAGGACGGAAAGGCGGTCGCCCTCCTCGATCTCTCCCTCGCCACCGATCCCATTGCCGAGCGGGTGAGCGTCGACGTCGGGGTCACCAACGTGGTCGGCACCCGCTGGGCCACGCTGATCTCCCGCGACGACGCGAACACCCTCAACGGCGACGAAGCGAAGTACCCGCGGGATGTCTCGCAGGAGGGTCGCATGGTGCGGGTGGGGATCGAGGTGGGGTTCTGATCGAAGGGCGGGACTACCCGCCGGTCGCGTACGCCCCGCCCGGCTCGTCGGTGAACCGCGCCCCGTCGTAGGCGTACCGGTGCACCGTGTCGATCCCCGCGGGGCCGACCTCGTAGAGGTTCCAGTGCGCGGTGCGGCGCTTGTCCGGGAGGTACGCGTAGCCGCTCGCCCCCGGGTCGTACGACATCGCCCCGCCCGGCAGGGTGGTGCGGTACCCGTGGTGCTCGTGGCCGTGGAGCGCCGCCACGACCCGCGGGTGCTTCGCCATGACGGCCTCGATGGCGCCGGCCTGGTCGAGGTTGCGGGTCCACGGGCCGTAGGGCTCGCCGCGTCGGTTGCGGAGCGGGTAATGAAGCAGGAGGATCGCCGGCCCCTCGCCTTCTCCGAGCACCGCGTCGAGCCGCTCGAGCTGCGCGGCGGAGCACTCGCCCTTCGACAGCAGCGACGGCACAACGGTGTCGACCGCGACGAAGTCGACGCCCCCGAAGCGACGGACGAACGGGAACTCGGCGCCGTTGCTCCACTCCCCGAAGTGCGCGCGGAAGCGCCCGACGCTGCCGCGGGTGTACACGTCGTGGTTGCCCGGGAGGACGAGGAACGGGAACCGCGTCGTGATCGGGGCGAGCAGGGCCGCGGCCGCCTCGAACTCCTGCGGCGACGCGGTGGAGGTGAGGTCGCCCGTGCACACGACGAGCTCGGGCTCGGCCTCGACGACGGCGGCCACGGCCGCACGCGCCGAAGCCTCGTCGAAGTGCCCTTTGCGCCCGAGCAGGTACAGGTTGACCGCCCCGAGCGCGCGCTTGCTCGCGAGCTGCACGAAGTTGGGGAACCGCTCGACGTGGAGGTCCGTGATGTGGGCGACGCGCATGCGCCCGGCTTAGCGCGACCGGGACGCCCACGGCGGCCGCGACGGTTAGGCGGAGCGCCATGGACGATCCCCGCCGGTTGCTCGACTCCGCCGCCGCCTCGCGCACCTCTGTCGAGGTGATGCCCCGCAATGGCGCCTGGCGCCGGGGAGAGCTCACCCGCGTGGAGCGCGGTGGGGTGGTCCTCCGTGTGGCCGGCGGGCTCGCCGCGGGCACCGACGTGCGCTGCTGGCTGACGATCGAGGGGCAACCGTACACCTTCGAGGCCAGCGTGCTCCGCACCGGCGTCCCCGTGCCCGACCGCTCGCAGGACGGCGTGCTCCTCGGCTTCCTCGACGGCTTTCGCCGCGCGGACCCGCGCCCGGACGCGGTCACCCTCGAGGTCATCCCGCACAACGGCGGGCCGGTGTCGCTCACGACCGGGGCCGCGCAGATCGTCGACCTCTCCCCCTCCGAGTGGACCGTGGCCACGGCGCTCGACTTCCCGCTGGTGTTCGTCGAGCAGGGCGCCGTTCGCTTGCGCATCGGCCTGCCGGATCGCGCGCCGATGGAGCTCTCCGCGAAGGTGCACGCCATGCGCCACGGCGAGGGGCACCTGCTCTACAGCCTGCGCGTCGAGCACGTGGACGACCCGGAGCGCTACCGCGAGATGATCGCCGACCTCCGCGCCACGCTCGCGGTCTGAGCGCCCCGGGGCCTCACCACGCCCCGGACAGCGAGACCTCCCAGGTGCGGAACCCGGCGGGCTGGATGCCCGCCGGCGCGCGGCTGGCGACGTACACCGTGTCGGTGAGGTTCTTCACGGCGACCTGCGCGCGCACCTCCCGCGCGCCGAGCGGCACCCGCGCCCCGGCGACGACGTCGACGGTCGTCCACCCGTCGATGCGGCCGTTCGTGCCGTCCACGGTCGGCGCCCGGGTGTTCGCCGCGTCGGCGTAGTGCGGCCCGACGTGCGAGACGAGGCCGCGGAGCTCCGCGCCCAGCGGTGCGGCGACGACCAGCTCCGCGCCGAGCACGTGGCGCGGGGCGTACGGGAGCAGGTTTCCGTCGACCGCGCCGCCGGTGTAGCGCGCGTCGACGAAGCCCCACCGCGCGACCGGCTCGACCGCCCACGCCGAGCCCGCGAGCCCGGCCACGTCGAGCCGCGCTTCGAGCTCGAGGCCGAGGTGGCGCGTCGGGTCGCCGTTCACGAGGTCCTGGTCGCTGGCGACGCCCGCCTCCGACGGGGCGGTCAGCTGGTCCTCGAAGATCAGCGCGAACGCCGTGAGATCGGCGCTCGCGTGCGTGGAGCGGAGCCGGCCGCCGGCCTCCACGTTCCAGGAGTGCTCGGCCTCGAGGTCGAGCACGGTGCCGTCGCCGGTGATCGAGTCGGTGGTGGACGGCGGGGCCCACCCGCGGTGCGCGCCGGCCCAGACGGTGACCCCCGGACTCGCGCGCCACGACAGCCCCAACCCGGGCAACGCCTCCCAGAAGAAGCCACCGCCGCGCTCGAGCTCGGGGAGCCGCGCCTCGCGCGAGCGCCAGAATGCCTCGAGGCGCGCCCCGCCCGCGACGAGGAGCGTCGGGCCGAGGGCCAGCTCGGCGTCCACCCACGCGGCCCCGGCGTCTCCGGTCAGGACGTCGTCGCTGTTCAGGGTGCCGCTCGGGTCGTCGGCGGTGTCCCCGGCGAGCTGGAGCTGGCGCTCGTGCTCGTGGTGCAGGCGGAGCCCGAGCCGGAGCGCGAGGGGGTCCCGTCGGCCCAGCGGCGGCTGCACGCGGAGCTCCTGCTCGAGGCCACCGAAGGCGTAGAGGCGGTCGCGGGTGGTCGACGCGTCGGCGAAGACGACCGTCGCGCCGTCGCGGTCCCAGTCCTGGCGGGTCCAGGCGCGGACGATCTGCTGCCCGTACGCCGTGGCGCGCAGCGACCCTCGCGCCCCCACCGGCGCGCGCAGCTCGACGGAGCCGGCGAACCGATCTAGCTTGAACCGGTCGTTCTGCGCCAGGTTCGTCGTGGGGTCGTCCTCGAACTGCGGCGTGGTCAGCCCGAGGTAGGACGGGCGGGCTTCCTGTGTAGCCCACGACGCCCGCGCGACGACGGCGCTCGCGCCGAAGGCCGCCCCTCCCTTCGCGGCGACGTCGGTGGCCACCAGATCGATCGCCCTTGGCCCCGCATACCGACGGTGCTCGGCGTCGAGGCGCCACCCGCCGCGGGCGCCGCCGCTCCCCGCGGCCGCGCGACCGATGACCAGCCCGTACGCGCCGCCGCGCGCCTCGACCGCCGCGAGGGGGGCCGCCGGCAGCGGCGCGGATCGGTAGTTGATGACGCCTCCGATCGTCTGCGGCCCGAAGCGGATCGAGCCGCTCCCGCGTACCACCTCGATCGTGTCGACGCGGCCGACCGGGGGCGACCAGTACAGCTCCGGGTGTCCGTACGGGCCCGGGGCGATCGGCACCCCATCTTCGAGGACCAGCACCTTTGCGCTGCGGGAGGGCGGGAGCCCGCGGACGCCCACATTGACGAAGAGGCCGGCGCCGTCCTCCGCGACGACATGGAGGCCGGGGACACGCCGGAGGGCGTCCCCGACCCCCTCCGGCGCCCAGGCGCGCAGGGTCTCACGGTCGATGGACGAGGTTGAACCTGCGGTGTCCGAACCCTCACCGACGACCGTGATCTCCTCCGCCATGCGCCCGCTCGATCAGGTCGCCCGGTACCACGCTCCCGACCGCCAGCGCCACAAGAGCACGGCGGCGAGGACGATCAGCTCTGCCGTGAGCCCGAGCCAGGCCCCGGGCGCTCCCCAGCCGGACCACCGCGCCAGGGCGATGCCGAGCGGCAGCTTCAGCCCCCACGAGAACGCGACCGAGACGACGAGGGTGAACCGCGTGTCGCCGGCGGCGTCCAGGGAGAGGTAGGTCACCGTGGCGACCGCGTCGACGACCTGGAACACCGCCGCGATGAGCAGCAGCGTCCGGGCGATCGCCGCGACCTCGGCCTCCGCGCCGAAGGGCACCAGCAGCAGGTCCGGCGCGCTGACGAACACGACCGCCGCGAGCAGCATGCCGGCCGCCGCCGTCTGCACGCCCGCCCACCAGGCCGCGCGCGCCTGGTCGGGCCGCCGCGCGCCTACCGACTGCCCGACGAGCACGCCCGTGGCCTCCGCGATCGCCACGCCCGGGAGGAAGCTGGCGAGCAGCACGCGGATCGCCACGACGTGCGCGGCGAGGTGTGTGTCGCTCACCGCCGCGAGCGCGCCGGTCAGCAGGTTCCACGCCGTCACGTCGAGGAAGCGCTGCCCGCCGATGGGCGCGCCGAGTCGGGTCGTCTCCGCGAGCAGAGCCCTCCGCGGCCGCCACGACGTGACGCGCAGGGTCGGCCAGGCCGCGACGAACATCCACACGGCGCCGAGGGTCATCGCGATCGCGCCGGCCCAGGCCGCCCCCGCGATGCCCAGCGACGGGATGGGGCCCAGGCCCGGCACGAGGATCGCGTCGAGCGCGACCCACAGCAGGTTGGTCGCGACGTTCACGCGGGCGGGAGTGCGGGTGTCGCCGCGCCCCTCGAACCACGAGGTCAGCCCCATGCCGAGGAGGGCGATCGGGGCCGCCAGGGCGCGCACGCGGAAGTACACCCACGCCTCGGCCGCGACCTCGGGGGTCGCGCCGAGCGCGCGGAAGATCCACGGGCTCAGCTCGCCCGCCACCGCCACGACGACGCCGCCGAACAGGGCCATCCAGATGGCCTGCCATCCGAGCGCGTTCGCGGTGTGGTGGCGGCCCGCGCCCACGGCGTGCGACGCCGCGACGCGGACCCCGCGTATCAGCCCCAGCGGGAAGGCGAGGTACATCCACGATGTCGTGACCGCCAGGCCGATGGCTGCGAGGGGCACGCGTCCAAGCGGCGCGACGAAGATCGCGTCGGCCGCCGACATGAGGCTGTGGCTGAGCATGGACACCATCACCGGCCAGGCGAGGTGGAGGACGACCGACGGACGCATGGGCGCGTGAACGTCGACCGGGGTGGTGAGCGTGGACATGGGGCTCCTCGGATGCGCGCGACGCGCGCGGTTGCGCTCGCGCGGGATCGCGCGAGACGGGGCCCACGCGCGGATGCGCGCGGGAGAAGGCGCGCCGGGGCGCGCGGGGGCCCACGCACGGCGACGCCGTGGCGGGGGAGCGGGGTCAGGCGGCGGACGCCGCCGAGCGGCTCAGGCGCGCTTGGAGCGCGGAGAGGCCGGATCGACGACGAGCACCTGCACGAACGGCAGGGCAGCGGCGCAACGGATCATCGGACCTCCTTCGCGCGCGGACATCGCGCGCGTTTCACGAATAGCTGCGCCTGAGGGCGGCCGCAAGACAATTCATGACGCGCGTGCCCCGCCGCCCGGTACGCCAGGCCGCAGACCGTCCCGCGGCGGGCGCCATAGCTTCCGCCGCATGATGCGCCTCGCCCTCCTCCTCGCCTCGCTCGTCGCGATCCCCGGCTGCAGCGCCGTCGCGTCCGACCCGCCCCTCGTGGTGACGCCCCCGGGCCCCGCGACGAATTGGTACGCCTCCGTGCCGCTCGTGCAGATCGACGGCACCCCGCTCGACCCCGCGGCGATCCACGGCAAAGCCGTGCTCTTCGTCAACGTGGCGAGCAAGTGCGGCTACACCCCGCAGTACGAGGGCCTCCAGGCCCTGTGGTCCACCTACAAGGCGCGCGGGCTCGTGGTGGTCGGCACCCCGTGCAACCAGTTCGCGGGCCAGGAGCCGGGCAAGCCCGAAGAGATCGCCAGCTTCTGCAAGCTCAAC
>CAMAXZ010000069.1 GCA_945862325.1 Klebsiella pneumoniae | reverse complement strand
CCCGTCACGCCGCGCGCGCCTGCCCCGGAACGTGCCCGACCCTCGGAGGCGCCGCCGGCGGCGGCCGCGTCTACGGCCCCCACGCCCGACGACGCCGCGCCGGCGCGGATCCCGCCCCGTCCCACGGCCGGGTCGCCGCAGCCCGATGTGGCTCCGCCACCTGCTCCGTCTCCCGCGGCGCCCACGTCGGTCGCCGCGGTCGCCGCGCCGGTTTCCCCGCCCGCCGAGGTCGGGGAGGGCTGGATCACCGTCGGCGCCGACGTGCGCGCGCAGGTCATCGTGAACGGCCGCTTCTTGAAGTACACCCCCGTCTTTCAGCAGTCTGTGCCGGCGGGCGTGCAGAACGTCATCCTCGTCACGGACGATGGTCGTCGCAAGGCCTTCCGGCTCACCGTCGCGGCCGGCCAGACCGTGCAGAAGGTCTGGAGCTTCGAGAAGGACGACTGGGATGGGTGACCCCGCGCGCCGCGGGCGGGCGGGCTGACCATGTGGCTGTTCGTGGTCGCTCTGGCGCGGGCCACCGTCGTGCTCGACCCGGAGGGGCTCGTGGACGCCATGACCGACGTGTCGGTCATCCGCGTGACCGCGCGTCCGGACGACACGTGCGTCGGGCCCGTCGCGATCGAAGCCTGGCGTGACGAGTTCGCGCGCTCCCGCGCCCTCCTCGCGCGGCTCGACATGGAGCGCGCCGTGGGCGTGCTCAGCGGGCTCGGCATCGACGTCGTCTGTGTCGATCGCGCACTTGGGACCTCGGACCTCGTCGCGCTCGAGGTGACGACCGCGGAGGCGCACCTCATCCTGGCGCAGTCGGTGGCCGACCCGGTGGTCGCCGAGCAGCACGCCACCGAAGCGCGCGCGGCGCTGACACGCGCGGTCGTGTATTCGGGCGCCGCCGCGGCGCCCCCCGATCTCGATCCGGGGCGCGTCGACGATTGGGGCGAGGCGCGCGACGCGGTGGCGCGGCTCGCGCCGGTGTCGGTGCACGTCGCGGGGCCCGGGGCCGGCGTGGGCGCCCGTGTGAACGGGCACGCCATCCCCGACGCGCCGTTCCTCGCGCCTCCGGGGCAGGCGGTGGTGCTCGCGACGGGGGAGGGCGGCGCCGTCGCCGCGTCGAGCTTCCTCCGCTTCGAACCAGGCTCCCGGGCGATCGTGTGGCTCGACCCGGGCGGCACCCGGGTAGACCTCCTCGGCGCGGCGGAGGCGGTCGTCGCCGGGGAGGCCTCCCCGCGGCAGTCCGCGCTCGTCCGCGCGGCGCTCGAGGCTCTCGGCGCGTGGCGCGGGGTGGAACACCGGCTCGGCGCACCGCGCGCCGACGTCGCCGGGGGGGCCGTCGAGGCGGCGCCTGAGGCTCCGAGCGCGGTCGCGGACGGGCCGGCGCGCGTCGGCGTCGGCGGCGGCTTCGGTTGGAGCGGGGTGCGCGGCGGCGCGCTCGACGGCATGAGCGGGGCCAACGGGAGCGTGACCCTGCGCCTCGGCGCGCGGATCCGCGACGGCCTGTGGGCGGTGGCGACCGCGTCGCCGTGGGCGCACTGGCAGGCGGTCGACGGCGCGACGCTCTACCGCGCCGCGGTGCCGCTGCGCGCCGGCGTTCGGTTCTCGACGTCCGGCGCGCGCGCGCTCGAGCCCGAGGCCGGGGTCGATCTCGGCGCCGCGTTGTACGGGCGATTTCCCGACGGGACGGCCCCCGTGGGCTTCGTGGCGCTCGCGGTGGCGGGCCTCGCGGTCCGGGTCGCCGATCCGGGCCTGCTCCACCTCGAGGTGCACGGCGGGGTGAGCGCGGGCGCCGGCGCGACGGCGCCGACATTCGGCGGCACGATCTCCTTGGAGGTGCGTCCATGAGCGACACGGCGGACACGGCCTGCGCGGCCGAGGAGGTCTGCGGCGACCTCATCGACAACACCTGCGACGGGGTCACCGACGAGGGCTGCGCGCCCTCCACGGTCGAGGATCCCGGTGGGTTTTCGTGGTCCTGCGCCGTCGTCGGCCCGCCGGAGGCGCTCGGCCTGCTGGCGGGCTTGGGGCTCGCGGCGGTGCTGCGTCGGGCCTGAGCGAGGTTGGCGGTCGCCTACGCGCCCTTGCGCTTCCCGGCGAAGTATCGGACGCCCAACGCGCTGGCGGCGCGGAACCAGATCCACGGCGGCACGAGGAGCGACCGGCCCGCGAGCAGCGGCTCGGGCGTGGCGGCCGGGCCATCCGGCATGTCGGTGTGCACCTCGGCGACCCAGCGGCGCTCCGCCTCGTCGAGCACGAGCTGACGGCACGGGTCGCACATCTGCGGGAGGAAGCGGGCGATCCATTGGACGCTCTCGCGCGTCGGGGGCTCCTGCAACAGCACCGGGCTCGCGAGGCGGAGGCCGCCGCCGTCGCCGGCGATCTCGAGGACCCGGAACCCGAGGCCCGCGGGGCCGGGGACGTGCTGCTGCGCGACGCTGGCCTTCACGTGGCCACGGGTCGCCAGGAACGTGCCCGGCGCGGTGAGGCGCCGCACGCAGTCCCGGCCGATCGCCAGCTCTTCGACGCGGCCCGGCACCCAGCTCATCCATCGCGCGTCAACCGCGAGGGCGTCTTCGAGGTAGGCCAGCTCGGACGACGCGATCTCTTCGAACGGGCCGCCGAGCGCCGTCGTGAGGCCCGCGCGGAGCTCGTCGGTCTGGCGACGGCTGAGCGGGCGGCCGCGGGCGTTGACCTCCTCCGACAGCATGGCCCAACGCTCCTGCTCGCGCAGGTGGGCGCCGCGCCGGAGGATCGCGTCGACCCGGCCCTCGTCGAGGTCGTCGTCGTGCACGATCGTCGTGTACGAGCCCACGGCGATGCGCGCGCCGTCCTCGCCTTCGATGACGATCCCGATCGCCTGACCGGCCTGGACCGCGTCGGACAGCACGACGTGCCCGCGCCGCGGCTCGCCGTCGGCGTGGGCGCCGCGCGCCATGGCCCAGATCTGGTCGCTCGCGACGATGTCGCGGTCGTCGATGGCCCGGTGCAGCGCGTCGAGATCGCGGATCTCCGCGTGGCATCCACCGAACAGACGCCGCATCCAACCCGCGTCCTGGATGAGCTCGCGAGCCCACTCCTCGCCGTGCTCGATCCAGTCGGCGAGGCCGTTCCGAGACGGGCCGCCCTCCCACACCGTGACCATGAACGCGAGCAGGTGCGACACCTGGTAGCGGAAGTACGGTCCGGGCGGTTGGTCCAGCCGTTCGATGACCCACGTGCGCAGGTGTGGGGGCAGGCTGGTGGTGTGGGAGCGGATGCGCTCGCGCTCGGCCTGGCTGCACGTGGCGTCCGACCACGCGACGACGAGGCTCGGGAGGATCGGGAGGATGTCGGGCTCAGGGTCCGCGAAGCCGAGCTCCCGCCACAGTCGGCGGTCGATGGCGGCGAGGAGCTCCGTACGTCGAGTCGGGGTGGTCACGCGTGAGCCGGGGTGCCGCCGTTGTGCGATGCCTCGCTACGATGTAGAGAGGCGCCCCGCGTTGCCGCGGGCTCACCGGAGCTATCATGCCCCGCCGCGCGGGTCGACTCGGTTGGTTCCTCGTCTGGGCCGTGGTGTATTGCGACATCGGGACGTCGGTGTTCTACGTGCCGGGCATCCTGTGGGAGACCGACGGGGAGCAAGCCGGTTTCTACGTCGCGGCCACCTTGGCGGCCTTCGCGCTGCTGGCGATCAAGGTGGTCGACGTCACGCGTCGCTTCCCGGGCGGCGGCGGCGTGGTGAGCGTGGCGGACCGGGCGTTCGGGCCGTGGGTCGGGTGCCTCGGCGGGCAGCTCATCCAGGTCGACTACTTCCTCACGGTCGCGATCAGCGCGACCGCCGGCGTCTACTACGTGGACAGCCTCGTCGGCTTCGGGCCCCTCGTCCTGCCGCTCGCGGTGGCGTGCGTGGCGGTGCTGGCCGCCCTGAACATCGTCGGGCTGCGAGAGAGCGCCCGCGTCAGCGGCGCGCTCGCCGTCGCGGCGCTGCTGGTCAACCTGGTCGTCATCGGCCTGGCGGTCACCCACGCGCCGGCCGGCACCGCCGCGCACATCGCGGACGCCGGTCGCCAGCTCGGCGGGGCGGAGCCGTGGCGGCTCCTGACGGGGTTCGCCGGGGCGTGGCTCGCGTTCTCCGGCCTCGAGTCCATGGCGCAGCTCGCCCCGGCCATGCGGGACCTCTCCGAGACCCCGCGCCGCGCGATGCTCGCCGTCGTGGCGTCCGTCGCCGCCACCGTGCCCGCCATCACCTTCTTGAGCCTCGCGCTCCTGCCCGCCGACGTGAAGTCGGCGCACGTGGAGCGCTTCGTGTCGTCGCTCGCGGCGACCGTCGGCGGAGTCCCCTTGCAGGTGGCCACCGTGCTCACCGCGGCGGCGCTGCTGATGCTGGCGG
This sequence comes from Klebsiella pneumoniae, assembly GCA_945862325.1. Taxonomy (GTDB): domain Bacteria; phylum Myxococcota_A; class UBA796; order UBA796; family SXON01; genus CAMAXZ01. The sequence continues at coordinate 18,257 of CAMAXZ010000069.1, read as the reverse complement.
CGAACACGGCGATCTTGGGGAACTACCACGTATTCCTCGCCCTCACGCGTCGTTCGTTCCTTCCTGTCGGCGTCGCGGCGCTGAGCCACCGCTACCAGACGCCGTACCGCGCCATCCTCCTCAGCACCGGGATCCCGATCGGCGTCATCCTCATCGTCGCGGGCGACATCACGCGACTCGGCGAGCTCTACGCCTTCGGCCTGCTCGGCGCGTTCGTCATCTCCAGCGCGTCGCTCGACGTGCTCCGCTGGCGCGACGGCGAGCGGGGCCCCGGCTTCGCGCTCGGGGTGTTCACCACGGCGCTCGTCCTCGTGGCGTTCATGGTCAACCTCGTCGAGAAGCCCGAGGCCGCGGTGTACGGCCTGTCGTTCGTGGCGGTCGGCATGGTGATCGCCGTGGGGTCGCGCACGGGCGCCCTCGATCGGGTCATCGAGCGCATCCCGGGCCTCGCCCCCCCGCGGATCGCGGACGCCACCGACATCCCGTTCCACACCCTCGAGAAGGCCGAGGCGCTCGAGCGGGATCCGAACCCCGGCATCCTCGTCGCGAGCCGCGGCGCGGCGGAGGCGATCTTCCGCGAGGCGGTCGAGCGCGCCCGGTCGCGCGGTCAGTCGCAGATCTTCCTCCTCTACGTCGACGAGGTGCCCGGTCTGTTCTACCCGCAGCTCGTCGCGCCCACGCCGGAGGGCCTCACCGTGCTGCAGAGCGGCTGCCGGGTGATCCGCGAGCTCGGGCTCGAGGTGGTGCCGGTGTGGACCGTGTCGCACTCGGCCGCGGGCTCGGTCGCCGAGGCGGCCGAGACCCTCGGCTGCGACACGGTGATCATCGGGGCGACCCAACGCACGGTCATCTGGCAGGCGCTGCGCGGCGCGTTCGTGCAGGATCTCATGGGGATCCTGCCCGCGCGCATCCGCCTCGTCGTCGTCGGCTGAAGATCGGGGTACGACGGCCGGCATGGAGCCTTACCGCCTGCTCTTCGTGTGCACGGCCAACATCTGTCGGTCTCCGATCGCCGAGGGCCTCGCGCGGCTGTACGCGGACTCGCGCGGCCGCGCGGTCGAGGCGCTCTCCGCGGGGACACACGCCATCGACGGACAGCCCGCGGCGGCGAACTCCGTGCGCGTGGTGAAGGAGCTCGGTGGCGACATCGCGGCGCACCGCAGCCAGCTCATCACCGACGCCCTCGTCGACTGGGCGGATCGCATCCTCGTGATGGAGATGCGCCACGCCGCGACGGTGCGCGAGCGGCACTCCGGCGCCGACGCGAAGATCCAGCTCCTCGGCACCTTTGGCGGCCTCGTCGAGATCGCCGACCCGTACGGCTCCTGGATTTTCACCTACCGTCGCCGGCGCGACGAGATCCGCTCTTGCGTCGAGACCTTCATCGATCGGCTGCCGCCGCGCTGAGCAGCACGCGGTAGAACGCGGCATGCGCGTCGTCTCCCTCCTCCCCTCCGCCACCGAGCACGTCTGCGCGGTCGGCGGTCGCCCCTTCCTCGTCGGCGTCTCCCACGAGTGTGACCATCCCGCCGACGTCGTCGGCCTGCCGGTGCTCACCCGCTGTCGAACGGCCCTCCCGCGCGCGAGCGACGCGATCGACCGCTCGATCCGCGACCTCCTCGCGCACGCCGTCGCCGTGTACGAGGTCGACGTCGACGCCCTCGCCGCGGTTCGGCCGGACGTCATCGTCACCCAGGACCTGTGCGACGTGTGCGCGGTGTCCTACGACGACGTGTGCGCCGCCGCGAAGACGTTGGGGAACCCCGACCTCCGCATCGTCAACCTTCACCCCACCCGCCTCGCCGACATCTGGTCCGACCTTCGGCGCGTGGCCGAGGCGCTCGGCCAGGACCCCGAGCCGGTGCTCGCGGCCCTCCACGCCCGGGTCTCGGCGGTAGCGGCGCGCGTGGAGGGGCTGCATCGCCCCCGCGTGCTGACCATCGAGTGGCTCACCCCCGCGATGATCGGCGGCACGTGGATGCCGGAGCTCGTGACCCTCGCCGGCGGCGAGGCGCTCGTCACGACCCCGGGCCAGCACGCCCCGACGCTCGACGACGCCGCGCTCGCGGCGCTCGACCCGGACGTGGTGCTCGTCAAGCCGTGCGGCTTCGACGTGGCGCGCACCCTCGAGGAGCGCGGCCGGGTCGAGGCGATCGCGGCGATGTTCCCGCGGGCGCGCACGTTCGTGGCCGACGGCAACGCCTACTTCAACCGGCCCGGGCCCCGCATCGTCGACAGCCTCGAGATCCTCGCGGCGGCCGTCCACCCAGGGGTGTTCGGCCCCGACGAGCGGCTCGTCTCCGTGCGGTGACGCGGCCCCGCGGGGGGCCGCGCGTTCCGCTCAGGGGCAGAAGACGTCGAGGTAGCGGTCGGAGTTGTTCGTCTCGTCGCACTCGGCGACGGAGCCGGAGCCGGTCCCGTCGTCGTCGACCACGGCTTCCCAGCCGTAGATCCCCACGTCCTCGGGCGCGAGCTCGACCTCGAAGCCGATCGGCTTCTCGCCCGCCACCATCGCCGGGAGGGACACGGTCTTGACGAGGCGCGGCGTCTCGTCGATGGCGTAGATGCTCAGCAGGGTGCCCTCGGACACGTCGGCCCCGCCCTGGTTCGCGACCTGGATCGACACGCGTACCGGGCCGACCTCGCAGTCCGCGACGCACACGTCGAGGAACCCGACGAAGAGGTCGGCGGAGCTCGGATCGTCCGCGGCCACGCGGGCGCGGTACACGTTGTACTTGAGCCAGTACGGCTCGGGCGACGCGGGCACCGTGCCGTCGGGCTCGATGTTGGTGATCGCGAAGTCGTGCACGGCCCAGGTGCTGCCGGCGGCCGGCCAGCCGTCGCCGTCGTGCTCCCAGGCGCTCAGGACGCCCCAGCTCGTGCCGCCGTTCGAGGCGAGGAAGATCTCGGCGTGACCGTCGTGATCGCTGTCGGCGACGGTCGGGTACTCGAACACCGTGCCGGACCGGTGGGTGTTGGTGGACCAGTTCACGTCGCCGGTGGTGCCGTCGGAGATCTTGAAGGTGGTCTGGTCGGCGAAGAGCACCTCGAGGGCGCCGTCCCCGTTGACGTCCCAGGCCGAGCACCCGGCGAGGCCGGAGGTGTCGTCCATGGGGACCGACCACATCGCGGTGCCATCCAGTTCGTACGCCACGAAGGTCTGGTACGCGCCCCACGCCACCTCGGCGATGCCGTCGCCGTCGAGGTCACCCGCGCAGGGGGGGCCGGGCTGCGCGCGCGCGCCGTAGGACACGCTGTAGATGTTGGTGCCGTCGGTGTCCCACAGGGTCCACTTGGCGCCGACGAAGCCGATCTCGGCCTCGTCGTCGCTGTCGGCGTTGATGATGATCGGCCAGAAACCGTAGGTTCCGACCTCGCCGGTGTTCCAGAGCTCGGTGCCGTCGCTGTCGTAGGCGCGGCCGCCGATGAAGATCTCCTGGTCGCCGTCGAGGTCCACGTCGCCGATCGCGGCGATGCGGTACGGGTTGGTAGCCGCGGCGTTGAGGCTGAACAGCGTCGAGCCGCTCGGCCCGTCGAGCACGAGGTCGTCGGCGATGACCTCCGGGGTGCCGTCGCCGTCGAGGTCCGCCACCGACACGAGCGGGTAGCTGGTGGAGGTGGGGCTGCGCGACGCGGTCCACTTCAGCGTGCCGTCGCCCTCGAGCGCGATCGGGCGGGCCGAGCTGTTGTACCCGACGACGTCGGGGCGGCCGTCGCTGTCGATGTCGGCGATGAGCACGCCGGCCGTGGTCGACGACCCGCGGTACACCCACTTCTCGGCGCCGGTCGCGCCGTCGACCGCGACGATGCTGCCGCTGGAGCCGAAGGCGTTGATGACGACCTCGGGAATGTCGTCGTCGTCGATCTGGCCGTCGCCGTTGTCGTCGTCGAGGTTGCCGATGACGGGCTGGGCGTAGCTGTTGGTGGCGGAGGAGTCGGACGAGGGCGCGCGGAAGGTCCACTTCTGGCGCACCACCCACGGGTCCACCACCTCGGTGGTGGTTCCGCCGCCGCCGTCGTCGCCCTGGCACGCTTCCATGATGGCGACGGTGCCGGCGGTGCCGACGTCCAGCGCCGGGCACTCGTTGTCGATGCAATCCGCGCGGCCGTCGCCGTCGGTGTCGGGGAAGCCCTCGTCGATCTCCCCGTCGCCGTCGTCGTCGTAGCCGTTGCACTCCTCGACGATCACGTCGGTGTCCACGTCGGTGTCCGGCGGATCGATGATGGTGCCGGTGTCGACGCGCTCCTCGTCTCCCCCCTTCGGGTTGAGGTTGGAGTCGATTTGGCACGCGAGCGACAAGGCGAGCAGGATCATCAGGTAGGGCTCCGAGGCAGGGACATCGTAGACGGTTTTTTCACAGACAGGGGATGTCGCGCCAGATCGCGGCGTTGTTTTCTTCGTCGCACTCGCTCACGGCGCTCGTCGCGGTCCCGTCGTCGTCGATGACCGCGACCAGCGGGCCGGTCAGATCGGCCGGCGAAAGCGGGACCACGAAGCCGTCGAGCGAGGAACGAGCAGGGATCTCGGGGATCGCCCAACGTCCGATCCAACGGCGGGCGCCGTCCGCTTCGATGTAGAGCGACAACCAGGTGCCGGCGCGCACCCGGGTGCCGCCGCGGTTCGCGACCTGCAGCGCCGCGCTGGCGGGGCCCCATCCGCACTCCGCGACGCACACGTCGGTGATCTCGACGACCAGCTCGGGCGGCGCGGCGTCGTCGTCGGCGGGGCGCGCGCGGTACACGTTCCACGCGAGCCAGGAGGGCTCGGGCGTAGCGGGGATGTGCCCGCCGGGGAGCACGTTCGTGACCGCGAAGTCGTGCACGCCCCAGGTGGCCCCGCTGCGGGGCCAGCCGTCGTCGGCGTGGCCGAAGACGGTCACCGCGCCCCAGCTCGCGTCGAGCATGTTCGCGACGAGCACGATCTCGGCGCTGCCATCGGCGTCCACGTCGGCCACGGTCGGATACTCGAAGACCGTTCCCGACGTGTGGCTCGTGTTCGTGTAGCGGGCGGCGCCGGTGGCGCCGTCGAGGATGCGGAACGACACTTCGTCCGCGAAGAGCACCTCGAGCGCGCCGTCGTCGTTCACGTCGAACCCGGAGCACCCGGCCAGGCCGGAGAGGTCCTGCATCGCCGTCGACCAACGCGCGGTGCCGTCGAGCTCGTACATGACGATCGACTCGTACGCGGGCCACACGACCTCCGCCTCGCCGTCGCCGTCGAAGTCTCCGGCGCACGGCGGGCCGGGCTGCGGCGTCCCGTAGCTGCGGGTGTAGATGGGGGTCCCGTCGGCCTCCCACAGGCTCCAGCGCGCTCCGACGAAGCCCACCTCGGCGGCGTCGTCCGCGTCCGCTTGGAGGAGGATCGGCCACGACCCGTAGGTCCCGACGTCCCCGGACGACCAGAGCGGGGTGCCGTCGCTGTCGTAGAGCGTGCCGGCGAACGCGATCTCTTGATCGCCGTCGAGATCGACGTCGCCGACCGCCGCGACGCGCCAGGGGATGTCGTCGGACGCGGGCAGGCGGAACCGCGTGGCGCCGTCGGCGCCGTCGAGCACGAGGTCGTCCGCGAGGACCTCCGGCGCGCCGTCGCCTTGCAGGTCCGCGACGACCACGAGGGGAAACGAGGGGGATCCCGGCCCCTGCGCCGCGCGCCACTTCAGCGTGCCGTCGGCCGCGAGCGCGACCGGCCTCGCCAGCTCGTCGAACCCCAGCACGTCCGGGCTTCCGTCGGCGTCGACGTCGGCGATCGCGACGCCGCCGGAGCCCAGCGCGGGCCCCCACGCCCAGAGCTCCCGGCCGTCGTCGCCCGCGAGCGCCACGATCCAGGAAGCGGCGAGGAACTCGTCCACGAGATTGACGACGACCTCGGGCGTGTCCGCGTCGTCGACGACGCCGTCTCCGTTGTCGTCGTCGAGGCTGCCGACCACCGGCTGCGCGACGGACCAGCTGGCCCCCCGGTCTTCGCGGGTCGATCGGACCTGCCACTCGATCACGAGGTTCCACGGGTCCTCGACGGGCTCCGTGTCGCCGCCCCCGAGGCCCTCGCAGCTCGAGGCGAGCGTCTGGGGGCCCGCGTCGCCGACGGTCAGGTCGCAGCTTCCGTCGAGACAGTCGGCGCGACCGTTGCCGTCGGCGTCGGGCCAGCCCTCGTCCACCTCGCCGTCGTCGTCGTCGTCGCGACCGTTGCAGGCCTCGCCCTCGGCGTTGAAGACGGGGCCGGTGTCGACGGACGGTCCGCCGCCGCCGGTGTCGCCCGCGGCGGAGCGGTCCGCCTTGCCGGCGAAGCCCTGTTCGAACACGCACGCGAGGGCGATGGCGGCGAGGAACGGCATTGCTCCAGGGTAGCCCGTCGCGGCGTCACCGGCGCGCGTCTGTGTGCGGTGCCCGGGATATGCGGGGCAGCTCCTGGAGTCCGCGTGACCGACGACCTCCTCCGGCAGCTCGACGCCGCGCGCGAGCGTGTCCGAGCCGCGCTCGCGGACGCCCCCGCGCTCGCGGCGTTCCCCGCGGGCCTCGAGCGCCTCGCGCGCGAGCGTTCGATCGGCGCGTCGCCGTCCCCGTCCGAGGTCGCGCGTCGCATCGACCACACGCTCCTCCGCGCCGACGCCACGCGCGCGGACGTCCTGCGCCTGTGCGACGAGGCGCGCGCCCACACGTTCGCGTCGGTGTGCGTCAACTCGAGCTGGGTGCCGGCGTGTGTCGAGCGCCTGGCCGGGTCGGGCGTCATGACCATCTGCGTCGTCGGCTTCCCGCTCGGCGCCGCGTCGATGGCGGGGAAGGCCGCGGAGACCGCCGCCGCCGTGGCCGCCGGCGCCGAGGAGATCGACACCGTCGTGCCCCTCGGGCTCCTGAAGGGCGGCGAGCTCGCCGCGGTGGCGGCCGACCTTCGAGCGGTCACCGTCGCGGCGGCCGGCCGCCCGGTGAAGGTCATCCTGGAGACGCACCTGCTCGACACCGCCCAGAAGATCGAGGCCTGCCTCCTCGCCGTGCACGCGGGCGCCACCTTCGTGAAGACGAGCACCGGCTTCTCCGGCGGCGGCGCCACCGCCGACGACGTGGCGCTCCTGCGCGCCGTGGTCGGCCCCGAGCTCGGGGTCAAGGCGTCCGGCGGCGTGCGCACCCTGGACGACGCCCGCCGGATGTTGGCCGCTGGCGCCGATCGCATCGGGGCCTCGGCGAGCGTGGCGATCGCGACCGGCGCGGTCGGCGGAGGGGGCTACTAGTGGCGCGGGTGGTCCTCGTCGTGGCCGATTCCCTCGGCGTCGGCGCGCTCCCGGACGCGGCGAGCTGGGGAGACGCCGGGAGCGACACCCTCGGGCACGTCGCCGAGCGGCGCGCCGCCCTCGGGGCGCCGCTCCGCGTGCCCAACCTCGCGCGGCTCGGGCTCGCCTCGATCCGCCCGCTCGCCGGGGTCCCCGCGCCCGAAGGCGTCGTGGGGGCGTACGGCCGCGCCCTCACCGCGGGCGCCGGCAAGGACACCCTCTCCGGCCACTGGGAGATCGCGGGCGTGCGCGTCGATCAGCCCTTCCAGACCTTCATGGTCGGCTTTCCGCGGGAGCTGCTCGACGCGTTCACCGCGGCCACCGGGCTGCGGTGGATGGGAAACGAAGCCGCCTCCGGGACGGAGATCATCGCGCGCCTCGGAGACCGTCACCGCGCCACGGGCGCCGTCATCGTCTACACGAGCAGCGACAGCGTCCTCCAGGTCGCCGCGCACCGCGACGTCCTGTCCGCCGAGGCGCTGCACGTCGCGTGCGCCCGCGCGTTCGAGGTGGCGTCGCGCTGGGGGATCGCCCGGGTGATCGCGCGCCCGTTCGACGGTCCGTCGGGGGCCTACCGTCGCACCGAGGCGCGGCGCGACTTCGCCGTGCAGCCGCCTCGCCCCACCCTGATGGACGTGCTCCAGGGCGCGGGCGTCCGCACCGCCAGCGTCGGGAAGGTCGCGAACATCTACGGCGACCGCGGGTTCGACATCGCGCTGAAGGCGGGCAACAACACCGCGATCTTCGATCGCACGCTCGAGGCGTGCGGCCCCGGGGGCGCCGCCTTCGTGTTCGCCAACCTCGTGGACTTCGACATGTTGTACGGGCACCGGCGCGATCCGGCGGGCTACGCCGACGCGCTCGAAGCGTTCGACGCGCGGCTTCCCGAGCTCCTCGCCCTGCTCGACGACGACGATCTCCTCCTCGTCACGGCGGATCACGGCAACGATCCCACGTTCCCCGGCACCGACCACACCCGTGAGTACGTGCCGGTGCTGGCGTGGACGCCGCGGCTGCGCACGTCGGTGGCGCTCGGCGACCGCGCGACCCTCGCCGATGTCGGCGCGACCGCCGCCGCCTGGCTGGGCGTGCGCATCGCGGAGGGAACCTCCTTCGCCGCGGCGGTCGCATGAGCGCGCCGTGGGCCGGGGTAGGGGACTTCCTCGCCCGAAAGCGCGAGGGCGGGCGGCACGCCCCGGCGGACATCGCCAGCTTCGTCGAGGCGGTGGTCTCCGGCTCCGTCAGTCGGCCGCAGGCCGCGGCGTGGCTCGCGTTCGTGTACGTGCGCGGCTTGGACGACGAAGAGACGCTCGCGCTGACACGCGCGATGACCGAGTCCGGCGAGCGCCTGTCCTGGCCCGGCCTCGACGGGCCGTTCGTCGACAAGCACAGCACCGGCGGCGTGGGCGACAAGGTGTCGTTGATCCTCGCGCCGCTCTGGGCGGAGCTCGGCTGGCGCGTGCCGATGATCAGCGGCCGCGGCCTGGGGTTCACCGGCGGCACCCTCGACAAGCTCGAGGCGATCCCCGGCTTCCGTACCGATCTCGACAACGCCGCGCTCCGGCGCGTCCTGCGCGACGTCGGGTGCTTCATGAACGGCCAGACCGGCGCGCTCGCGCCGGCGGACCGCGTGCTCTACGCGCTCCGCAACGAGACGGCCACCGTGCCCGCGATCCCGCTCATCGTCGCGTCCATCCTCAGCAAAAAGCTCGCGGAGGGGCTCGACCGCCTCGAGCTGGACGTGAAGGTCGGGAGCGGCGCGTTCATGACGGACCTGCCGCGCGCGCGCGCCCTCGCCGAGGCCCTGGTGCGGGTCGGCAACGGGGCGGGCGTGCGCACGCGCGCGCGCATCACCAACATGGATCAGCCCCTCGGCGTCGCCTGCGGGAACGGGCTCGAGGTCGCGGAGTCCCTGGCGTGCCTGGAGGGCGGTGGGCCGCCGGATCTCCGGGCCCTGGTGCTCGCGCTGACCGACCACCCGGACGCCGCGCGCGTGCTCGACTCGGGCGCCGCCCGGGCCCGCTTCGATCGCCTCGTGGCGGCGCACGGCGGCGATCTGTCTGCGTTCGACGCCACGATCGGCGCCGAGCCGATCGAGTTTCACGCGCCGCTCGACGGGGTCGTCACCCGGTGCGACGCGGGCATGATCGGGCGCGCCGTCTTCGCGCTGGGCGCGGGCCGTGCGCGCGCGGACGACCCGGTGCACCCCGGCGTCGGCGTCGAGGTGCTCGCGAAGTGCGGCGACGTCGTGCGGCGCGGAGCTCCGCTGGCGCGGCTATGGTGGGCCCCCGCGCTCGGCGCGGAGCCCCGCGTCCGCGCGCTCGAGGCGCTCGAGCGCGCCTGGGAGCTCGGCGAGGCCGGGGTTTCTCCCCCTCTCGTGCTCGCGGAGATCGAATGATCCCCCTCCTTCTCGCCCTCGCGTCGCTCGCCGTCGCGCAAGACGCGACGCCGGTCGCGGCGCCGGCGACCGCCCCCGTCGACCGTGAAGCGGTCCCGCGCGTGACGACCGATCCGCTGCTGCCCCAGGCCTACCGGGTCGCGCCCCCCGGCGAGTACCCCTGCACCTCCGACATCGACGTCTCGGCCGCCGGCGTGGCCACGGACGTGCGCCGCGTCGAGTGTGACGAGGGGGCGTTCTGGGCGCTCGCCACCGCGATCCTCCAGTGGGAGTTCGAGCCGGCGACGCGCGGCGGCGCGCCGGTCGACAGCACCCTCCGCTACACCTCGGTCTTCGAGGTGCGTTCGCTCCTCCCGCGCAAGCACCTCGTCGGCTTCTTCGGCGTGGCGGTGCACGGCGGGGGCGCCGGGCTCGCCGGCGCCGAGGCGCGCGTGCACCTGGGCGAGACCCTCAGCCTCTCGGCGGGCGTCGACGTCGACGTCGACGAGTCGAGGGCGGGGGTGTCCTACGTCGGCCCGGCGTTTCACGGCGACTTCGGCCTCAGCTCGCGCCGTCGCCACTTCGAGCGGCGGGCGATCGTGGGCGCCGCGGTCGGCGGCTACGGCGACACCGTCGGCAACAACGGCGTGTACTTCACGTCACGCTTCGAGGCGATGGCCGGCCCGCCCGGTCTGGCCTTCGGCGGAGACCTCGGCGTGGCGCTGCGGTTCGGCCAGCCGGACGGCTTCGTCACGGACGTCGGCCCGTTCGCGAACCTCGGCCTCACCCCGGTCTATCCGTGGGTCCGCGCCTCGGTCATCTGGTACCTGCCGCTGCCCCGCGATCGCTTCGTGGTGGTGCCGCGGGCGCAGGACCCGCTCGTGTTCGAGCCGGAGCCCCCGGCCGACGAGGTCGTGGTCGACCGCGACGGCGGCGCCTTCCCGGGCATGCCCGCGGTGCACTGGTCGCAGATCGAGCCCTCCCTCGGCGACGCGCCGGTGACCGGGCCGGAGTTCGACGCCTACCCGCCGGGGACGTACGCCTGCAACGTCCGCGTCGCCATCGACGAGGCCGGCCTCCCCGAGAAGATCCGCGTCGAGCACTGTCCGGCCGCGGGGCGGGCGGCGGCGGAGACCGCCGTGCGCGCGTGGCGATGGTTCGCGCGGCCGGGTGGCGGGGTGGTGCAATCGGTGTTTCCTGCGCCGTTCTTCGTCGACCGAACCGACGCGGAGCCGATCCGCTTCACCTCGGTGCGGCCCCTGGTCGACGGCCAGCCGACGGACCTCCCCCCACGGACCCGCGTGGACGTGTGGGTGCGGGCGCGCGTCGACCCGGACTTCGGCGTGAACCGCCCGACGCGCCGGTGCGAGGTCGACATCGACCTCGCCGCGGACGGGACGGTCGCCGCGAAGCGTTGGGTGTCGGGCGATGTCGAGGTGCGCACCCTCGTGGAGGAGGCGCTGGAGTCCTGGGGCTTCTTCCCGGTGATCGTCGCCGGAGAGCCGACCCCTGCGCGCGTGCGCGTCACCCTTTGTGAGAGCTGAGCCGCCGAGGCATGGAGCTGGAGCAGGTACACACCATGTCGCCCCTCGCCGACTCGGCGTTGGACGCGATCGTCCGCGCGGTGCTCGCGGGGCTCTCGCCCGACGATCCGCGGCGGCCCTTGCACCGCAAGGCGGCCCTCGACGCGCGCGTCACCGGTCCGTGGCGGCCCGCGGACGTGTGGGCGGGGGCGCTCGAGCGCCTGGTGTGGACGGCGTCGTTCGACACGCCCACCGGCGCGTTCTTCACGGCGGACGCGGAGGAGTCGCTCGCGGCGAGCCGGATGACCGCGCTCGTCGGCCGACGCGGCGCGCCGGTCCTGGTCGCCGAGGTCGTGGCCGCGCACCTCGGCGAGGGCCTCGTGGTCTACAGCTCCGACGCGGCGCGCGCGGCGTACGTGTCGGTCTGGCGTGAGCGAAAGCTCCGTTGGAGCTTGTACCTCGAGCATGGCGTGCGAACCGTGCGCTGCGACGGCGATCAGGTGTTCGTCGAGGCCCCGCCCCGCGATCTTCCAGAGGGTGACCGCACCGGCGTGGTGCTCGCCGGGCTGCGCAACTGGCTCCGAGAGCCGCTCGACCTCGACCCGACCGACGCGTTGTTCGTGCTCGATCGCCTCGGCGAGCTCGGTGACGGCGCGCCCGTCGTCCACGTGGTCGACGAGCGCTTCGGCGCGCCCCCCAGCCGCCAGCGCCCCGGCGTCGCCGCGCGCCGCTCTCTCGGCTGACCATGCACATCCGGAAGCTCGAGCTGCAGGGGTTCAAGTCCTTCGCGGACCGGGCATCCTTCAACTTCGGGCCCGGCATCTCCGGCGTCGTGGGGCCCAACGGCTGCGGCAAGTCCAACGTCGTCGACGCCGTGAAGTGGTGCATCGGCGAGCAGAGCGCGAAGAGCCTTCGCGGGGACGCGATGTCCGACGTCATCTTCGCGGGCTCGGCCGGGCGCGCGCCGGTCCACTTCGCCGAGGTGTCGCTGACCTTCCAGGCGGCGGGCGAGCCCTTCCCCGGCATCTGGGCGCGGTTCGAAGAGATCGAGGTCACCCGTCGTTTGTTCCGTGACGGCAACTCCGAGTACCGCATCAACCAGGAGCGCGTGCGGCTGCGGGACCTGACCGAGCTGTTCATGGACACCGGCATCGGGAACCCGCTCTACTCGGTCATCGAGCAGGGCCGCATCGGCCAGATCGTGCACGCGCGCCCGGAGCAGCGACGGTCGCTGATCGAGGAAGCGGCGGGCATCTCGCGGTACAAGGCGCGCCGCGAGGAGACGATGGCGCGCCTCGCGGAGACCCGCACGTCGCTCGATCGCGTGGGTGACCTCGTGGACGAGCTCGGGCGTCAGCTCCGATCGGCGGAACGACAGGTGCAACGGGTCTCGCGGTGGCGCACCCTGCACGCGCGCGTACGCCAGCTCGAGATCCTCGTCGGTGTGGTGCGCTGCGCGGGCCTGCTCGCGGACCGCAAGGCGCTCGGGGAGCAGTCGCGCGACGCCACGCGCGCAGCCGAGGAAGCCGCGCGAGAGGCGGATCGTCTCGAAGCCGAGCTGGTGACCCGTCGAGACGAGCTGGCGGTGCTCGACGGCGAGGCCGACCGCGCGCGTGACCGCCTCGCGGAGGTCGAGGCGCAACGTCGGGTGGAGGAGAGCGCCGCCGGTTTCCTCGCGCGCGACGCGGAGCAGGGGCGGGCCCGCCTCGGCAAGCTCGAGACCGACCAGGTCGACGCGCGCACGGAGCGTGACGCCGCGACCGCGGAGCGGGCGGAGGCGGCGGGGCGCCGCGCCGAGGCGGAGGCGGGGCTCGCCGAGGCGCGGGCCGAAGCGGAGGCCGCGGGGGCGGAGCTCCGCGCGAAGGAAGAGCAGGCGCGCGCCGCGCGCGCCGCGCACGAGCGGGCGCGCGCCGCGTCGATGACGGCGTACGAGGCCGCGGTCCGCGCGCGGAGCGCCCGAGGCGCCGCGCAGGCGCGGGAGCAGGAGCTCGGCGGCCGGCTCGAGCTCGCGAAGGCGTCGGCGCTGCAGGCTACCGACGCCGGCGGCCACGTGGAAGATGAAGTAAAGCGACGTTCTTCGTCAGTTTCCCACGCAGACGCGGCGGCCGTGGCGGCCCGCGCGGCGCTCGACGCGGCGACGCGCGAGTCGCGAGGGCGCATCGAGGCGGCGGATCGGGCGGGGAAGGCGCGGGTCGAGGAGCGCCAACGCGCCGGTCGCGCGGCGGTGTCCGAGGCGCAGGCGGCGGGTCGGGCGCGCCTCGAGGCCGCGCAGGCCGCGGCGCAGGCGACGGTCTCGGCGGCGCAGGCCGAAGGGCGACGCGGGGTCGAGGAGGCGACGCGACAGGCGAACGTGGCGGTGGAGGCGGCGCGCGCCGAGGCGCGCGCCGCCGACGCGCGGCGGGACGCGACCTCGGCGGCGCTCCGCGCCGCCGAGGTCGCGCTCACCGCCGCGCTCCGCGAGTGCGAGCGCCTCTCCACGCGTCAGCGCGCGCTCGAGGACCTGCAGCGCTCCGAGCTCCCCGACGCCGCGCGCGCCGCGCTCGCGGTCCCCGGCGCCATCGGCGTGCTCGCGACGCAGATCGACGTCCCCCCCGAGCGCGAGGCGGTGCTCGTCCGCGCCCTCGACGGCGCGATCGACGCCGTCCTCGTCGAAGACCCGGCCGCCGCCGCGCGCGCCGCCGCCGCCGCGAAGGGGGGCCGCGTGCGCGTCGTGGTCGTGCCGGACGGCGACGCGGAGATCGACGTCGCGGGCTCGGCGTCGGGGCGGCGCGCCCTCGGCGCGCTGCTCGACGGGCTCATCACGGTGGACACCGTCGCCGACGCGTTCCACGCGTGGTCGCGCGGGCGGCGCGTGGTCACCCGCGATGGCGCCGTGCTCCGCGAGGACGGCGTGCTCGCCGTGGGCGTCGACGCCGGTAGCGGCGTCGCGGCGCTGCGCCGGCGCCGCGAGATCGCCGAGCTCGTCACGGCGCGGGCGGCCGCGGAGGCGGCGCGGGAGGCGGCGGCCGTGGGCGTCGACGAGGCCCGCGGAGAGGCCGAGCGCGCGCGCCTCGCGGGAAACCAGGCGGCGGAAGCGGTCAGCCGGGCGCAGGCGGCCGCGACGACGGCCATCGGGCACGCCCAGTCGGCTTCCGCCGCCGCGGTACAAGCGGCGCAGGTGGCGACGGCGGCAGCGGTGCAGGCGGCGCAGGCGGCTGGCGCGCAGGCCGTCCAGGAGGCCCAGGTCGCCGCGGCGGCGGCCGCGCAGCTCGCGCAGCAGGAGGCGGCAGAGGCGGTGCGCGAGGCGACGGCGCTCGGCGCGGCGGCGGTGGAGGCCGCGCGCGTCGAAAGCACGGCGCGCGACGCCGCGCTCGTCGAAGTGCGCCACCGTTTGCGAGAGATCGAGGGTGAACGCGCGCGGCTGCACAGCGCGCGCCTCGGCGCCTCCGCGGACGTCACGCGGCTCGAGGGGCAGCTCGCGGAGGCGCGGTCTGCCGGGACGACCGCCGCGAGCGCGCTCGCCACGCACGAGGCCGAGCACGACGCGGCAGAAGCGGAGGTTCGTCGCCGCCTCGGAGAGCTCGAAGTGCTCGAGCCGACCCTCGCGACGCTCGCGACCCGGGTCGCGTCGGCGCGGGAGTCCGCGGCGTCGCTCGCCTCGAACGCCCAGGCCGCCGGCGCGGCCGAGCGCGCGTCCGGGGACCGCGCGACGCGCGCGGGCGAGCGCGCGAACCTCATCGCCCAGGAGCGGTCGGACCTCGAGCGCCGGCTCGACGAGGTCGCCCATTCCATGGCCGCCTCCGCCGCGAAGCTCCAAGCGCTCGGGGAGGAGCAGGGCGAGGTGCGTCAGGCCCTCGACGCCGTGCGGGAGCGCGCCGCGGGGGTGCGCGAGCGCGTGCGCGTCGCCGAGGCGACCGCGCGCGGCGCCCGCGATCGGCGGGACGACGCCCGGGATCGTCTCGCGCGCGTGGAGACGCGGCTTGCCGAGGTTCGCGCGACGCTCGAGCGCGTCCGCGGCGAGGTCGAGGAGCGCCACGAGGTCTCCTTGCCGGCGCTCCTCGATCGCCTGGATCGGGACGGGCGGCTGCTGCTCGAAGGGCACACCCCCGAGGCGGACACCCTCGCGGCCGAGGAGGTGCCGACGATGCGCCTCCTCCCGGCGGATCTCGACGCCGATCTCGAGCCGCGGCTCGCCGCGCTCACCGAGGCGCGCGCCGCGTTCGCGCGCATCGGGGAGGTGAACTTCTCCGCGGAGGACGAGTGGCGTGACGTTCGCGATCGGCACGACGCGCTCGATCGCCAGCGCGCGGACCTCACCGAGGCCATGGGCATCATCGAGGCGTCGATCGCGAAGATCAACCGCACGTGCCGCGAGCGCTTCCGCGAGACCTTCGACCGGGTGGCGGAGCACTTCGCCGAGCTGTATCCGCGCCTCGTCGGCGGCGGGTCCGGGCGGCTGCAGCTCACCGACGAGGAAGACCTCCTGACGACCGGCGTCGACCTGCTCGTGCAGCCCCCGGGCAAGCGCGTACAGAACCTGTCGCTGCTCAGCGGCGGCGAAAAGGCGATGGCCGCGATCGGCCTGATCTTTTCGCTGTTCCGCGTCAAGCCGTCGCCGTTCTGCCTGCTCGACGAGGTCGACGCGCCGCTCGACGAGGGGAACGGCGCGCGCTTCAACGACATGTTGCGCGAGATGAGCCGCCTGTCCCAGTTCATCGTCATCACGCACAACAAGAAGACGATGGAGTGCGCCGACGTGCTCTATGGTGTGACGATGCCGGAGCCGGGCGCGTCGCGCCTGGTCACAGTGAGGATCGACGGATGAACGACGCTCTCGTCTGGGTCGCGGTGGCGCTCACGGCCGTGTTCGCGGCCGCGGCGGTGTGGCGCTTCGCGCCGCGGCCTCGCATCCCCGGTCCCGCAGAGCCCGGCCGCCGCGTCGAGCCGCCCGCGCCCGCCGCGCCGTCGGCGTTCGAGCGGATCGCCGCCGCGCTGTCGCGCACCGCGGAGACTTTCCGCGGGGTGTTCGGTCGGTCGACGCTCGACGCCGCGGCGTGGGAGGCGCTCGAGGAGGCGCTGATCCGGGCCGACGTGGGCGCCCCCGCCGCCGGGCGCCTGGTCGTCGCCGCGCGGGCGCGCGTGGCCGCCGGCGCGGGCCCCGATGCGCTCCGGGTCGCGCTGCGTGACCTCGTGCGCGAGCGGCTCGCGGGGCTCTCGTCGGCGCTCGCCGCCGCGCCCGCCGAAGGCCCCCTCGTCATCCTCGTGGTCGGCGTGAACGGCTCGGGGAAGACGACGACGATCGGCAAGCTCGCGGCCCGGTATCGCCGCGCCGGCAGGTCCGTCGTGCTCGGCGCCGGGGACACCTTCCGCGCGGGTGCCATCGAGCAGCTCCAGGTCTGGGGCGAGCGCGCGCAGGTCCCGGTGATCGCCCACAAGGAGGGCGCCGATCCCGCCGCGGTCCTTCACGACACCCTCGCCGCGGCCCTGGCGCGCGGCCACGAGGTCGCCATCTGCGACACCGCCGGTCGCCTCCAGGCGCAGAAGGCCCTGATGGACGAGCTCGGCAAGGTCCGCCGCGTGATCGGCAAGGTCGTGCCCGGCGCCCCACACGAGACGCTCCTCGTGCTCGACGCCACGATGGGCCAGAACGCGGTGTCGCAGGCGCGCCTGTTCAAGGACGTCGCGGGCGTCACGGGCATCGTGCTCACGAAGCTCGACGGCACGGCGAAGGGCGGCGTCGTCGTCGCCATCGCGGAAGAGTTCCGTTTGCCGGTCAAGCTCGTCGGGCTGGGCGAGAAGATCGACGATCTGCGAGACTTCGACCCCGAGGCGTTCGTCGCCGGCTTGTTCCCCGACGACGACGCGCGCCCCGTGGGTGGGCCGGGATAGGGCGGGCACGTGCAGAAGCAGATCAGCATCCTCGGTCGCACCTACACGCTCCGCGCCGCCGAAGGCGACGAGCTGGAGGGCGCGGCGATGGACGTCGAGCGGCGTGTCCGCTCGATGTCCCAGCGTTCCCCGTCGGTCGACCCGTACACGGTCGCGCTGCTCACGGCGTTGAACCTCGCGTCCGAGCTCCGCGCGCTGCGCAGGCTCACGCGGGAGCGTCTCGCGGAGCTCGACCGGGAGGCGGCGGCGGTGGAGGCGGTGCTCGAGGCCGCCGTGTCAGAACACGACGTGGAGGCGGAATGAAGACCGCATGGATGGCGCAGCTCGACAGTTTCATGGGCCGCGTTCAGGGGCAGATGGACGCCGTCGTGTCGAGCCGCGCCCCCGGCCGCGACCGCGTGGTCGGCCTGGTCATCGGCGCGCCGGCGATCACCGTGTTGGGGCTCGCGCGCTACCTCGATCCGTCGCCCAACGGCTTCGGCACGCACACCCAGCTCGGCCTGAACGGCTGCACGATGATGACGTTCACGGGTTGGCCGTGCCCGATGTGCGGCATGACCACGACCTTCGCGCTGATGGCGGAGGGCCGCGTCGTCGAGGCGTTCATCAACCAGCCCTTCGGCCCATTCCTGTTCGCCATCACGGTCATCGCCGCGGTGGCGGGCGCCATCGACATGGTCACCGGCGCCGGGGCGTGGCGTGCGCTGGCTCGCTCACTCGCGAAGATCGAACAGGGTTTTGCGATCTTCCTCCTCGTGGGGATGTTCCTCGGGTGGCTGTACAAGGCGTGGGTCATGCACCCCGAGGCCTTCGGCGGCGCATGAATCTGCGTCGCCGCCCTTGCGGGGGCGGAGGCCATCCGCTATAAGTCTAGAACTTGCGGCGCCCAACGGCGTCGCGCGCGGCCCCGGGGGAGAAAAAAATCTCCTTGACGCACCGCGCGCCCTTCGATAGAAGGCGGGGGCTTCGAAACGAGACGCTGCGAACGCGGCGCCTCTTCTCGAAGGGGAACGGGCGCGAGCCCGCCGGTCTTTGAAAAATTGGTAGCAGTTTCCGTACGTTCAATAGAGTGTTCAATGTACGTTCGGCTTTAGCCAGCCGGACGCGCGACACCGAGATTGGGTTCTCGGTGGCAGGATTACAAACTGGAGAGTTTGATCCTGGCTCAGAGCGAACGCTAGCGGCGGGCCTAACACATGCAAGTCGAGCGGGGAGCAATCCCAGCGG
>CAMAXZ010000068.1 GCA_945862325.1 Klebsiella pneumoniae | reverse complement strand
GAGCCCCTCGGCCGGCGCGGCGTCGCTCGGCGGGGCGGGCACGTCCGGCGGCGGCGCGTCGTCGGCCGGGGGGGCCTCCCCGGGCAGGACGGGCACGGTCACGTCGCCTTCGAACCGGACGCGCAGAAGCGGATCTTCCGGGTCGGTCTCGCGGCGGCGGGCCGGAGTGAGGGTGGCGGTGCCGCGCACGGTGTCCGTGGAGACGGTGATCGTGCTCGCGACCGAGGCCCGTCCGGCGAGCGTCTCGGCCACGGCGTTCAACACGTACGACACGTCCGGGGCGTCGTCGGGGGCGACGTCTTCCACGAGCAGCTCGAAGTCGCCGAAACGCCGAAGCCCGCGGGTGACCAGGCGCACGGCGCCGTCGGGCTTCGCGGCGTCCATCAGCTCGCCGTCGACGACGAACCACGCCTGACGGTCGCCGCGGGGGTCGCGCGCCCGCCACGCCTCGAGGCCGTAGATGGCTTCGCTGTCGAGGTCGTACACCCAGCCGTTCGCGCGCTCTGCGGCGAGGGCGAACGCGGCGTGCGCGGCGGCGAAGGTCGCGGGCGCGTCGGTTCGCGGCGCGGCGAAGAAGGCGAGCAGCACCTCCTTCGAGGACGCCAGCGCCTCCGGACGGTCGACGGCGACGCCGAACTCCGCGATCACCGCCGCGTCCGGGATACCGAACTCGGTCCCCGCGAGGCCCATCACGCGGACGGCCTTCGTGGCGGACTCCGGAAAACCGTCCTTCGCGGGGATGTTCGCGAGCGACGCGTCGATCGCGTCGAACACCGCGTCGTCGCAGGTCGGGTCGCAGAACAACGCCAACGCGAACCGGGCGTCGGGCGGGAGCGGCGGCGGGGCCGCGGACTGGGCGAGAGCGAAGGAGATCGGGGCCAGAACCATCGCGGGGCGTTCCTCGGCGCGGGTTCGACGCCCGCGACGATGCCTTATTCGACCGCCTGCGATAAGCCCGCGACCCTTCGGAGACGCGACACATGCCGACCTTCGCCGAGCTGAACGCCCCCGCCGAGCTCGAGGCCGAGGTGTTGGAATTCTGGAAGCGCGAGCGGATCTTTGCTCGCTCGCTGGAGGCCACCGCCGACGGTCCGCGCTTCGTGTTCTACGAAGGGCCGCCGACGGCCAACGGCATGCCGCACAACGGGCACGTCCTGACCCGCGTCATCAAGGACCTCCTCCCCCGCTACCGCACGATGCGCGGCTACCACGTGCCGCGAAAGGCCGGCTGGGACACGCACGGGCTCCCCGTGGAGGTCGAGGTCGAGAAGGAGCTCGGGCTCCGCGGCAAGGCGGGGATCGAGGCCTACGGCGTCGAGCCCTTCTCGCGCAAGTGCCTGGCGAGCGTGTGGAAATACACCCAGGAGTGGGAGGAGCTGACGGATCGCGTCGGCTTCTGGCTCGACACCTCCGACGCGTACGCGACCTACCACCGCGCGTACGTCGACAGCGTCTGGTGGGCGCTGTCCGAGCTCTTCCGAAAGGGGCTCTTATACCAGGACTACAAGATCGTCTGGTGGTGGCCGCAGGGCGGCACGGCGCTCTCCTCGGGGGAGGTGGGCGAGGGGTACCGGACGGTCGACGACCCCTCCGTGTACGTGAAGTTCCGCGCGACCGAGCACCCGAACACGTCCTTCGTGGCGTGGACGACGACCCCCTGGACCTTGTCGAGCAACGTCGCGCTCGCCGTCAACCCGGAGGTCGAGTACGCCTTCGTCCGGGTCGGCGACGAGGTGTTGATCGTCGCCGATGCCCTCCGAGGCGCCGTGTTCGGCGACGCCGCGGCGGAGCACCCCGTCGAGCGCGTCGTGAAGGGGGCGGACCTGGTCGGCTGGTCCTACAGCCCGGTGCTCGACTGGATCGACGCGACGGACGACGCGCGCGTGGCCGCGCGCCACCGCCAGGACCTGGAGAGCGGGCGCCGCTTCGTCGTCGTCGCCGGGGCGCACGTCACCCTCGGCGCCGGCACCGGCCTCGTCCACACCGCGCCGGCCTTCGGCGAGGACGACTTCGCCGCGCGGCGGGAGCACGGGCTCGGCTTCCTCCAGCTCGTCGATCCGGACGGTACGTTCTCCGTGGGGCCGTTCCGTGGGCGATTCTGCAAGGATGCGGACAAGGACATCATCCGGCTCCTGAAGGAGTCGGGGGCGCTCCTGCGCGGCGAGACCGTCCGCCACGAGTACCCGTTCTGCCCGCGCGCGAGCGCCGACCCGCTGATCCAGTACGCCCGCCGCGGGTGGTTCATCCGCACCACGGCGCTGAAGGAGGCCGCGCTCGCCAACAACGCGGCGGTGTCGTGGTCGCCGGAGACGGTGCGCGACGGTCGCTTCGGCGACTTCCTGCGCAACAACGTCGATTGGGCCCTGTCCCGCGAGCGTTGGTGGGGCACGCCGCTGAACATCTGGGTGTGCGCCGAGTGCGACGCCCACCGCGCCCCTGCCAGCTCGGCCGAGCTCGCCGCGCTCGCGCCGGACGCCTTCGATCCCTCGGTCGAGCCGGACTTGCAGGTCCACAAGCCCTGGATCGACCGCGTCACGCTGCCGTGCGCCTGCGGCGGCACGATGCGACGGGTCCCGGAGGTCATCGACTGCTGGTTCGACAGCGGCTGCATGCCGTTCGCCCAGCACGGCTGGCCACACCAGAACCACGAGCGCTTCGCGGCGAGCTTCCCCGCCGACTTCATCAGCGAGGCGGTCGACCAGACCCGCGGGTGGTTCTACTCCCTCCTGATGATCTCGACGCTCCTCTTCGACGACGAGACCTGCGCGAAGCACGGGCTCGCGCCGCGGGGCTACCCGCGCCCCTACCGCAACTGCGTGGTGCTCGGGCACGTGTGCGACCCCGACGGCAACAAGGAGTCGAAGTCCAAGGGCAACTACACGTCGCCCGACATCGTGCTCAAGGGCACGACCCGGCTGCGCGCCGTGCCCGACGCGTCGCTCGCGCCGGGCCAGGTGGGCTTCAAGGCGCTGCAGGTCAAGTCGCTCGGCCTCACCCCGAGCGAGCGCCTCACCGCGCAGGACGGCACCCGGCTCGAGGTCGTCGCGCGCGACGTGAAGGGCAAGGACACGATCCACCTTGCAACGGCCGATCACGCGCGCCTCGGCGACGACGTCGTGCTCACCGTGCCGTTCCCCGCGCCGGGCGCCGACGCGTTCCGCTGGGTGTTCTACGCCTCCAGCCCGCCGTGGACGAACACGCGCCTGTCGCTCAAGGCCATCCTCGAGGGCCAACGCGAATTCCTGTTCCGCCTCCGCAACGTGCACCAGTTCCTCGTCCTCAACGCGCCCGCCGCGTGGACGCCGAGCGTGCCGTCGGGTGAGATCCTGCTCGATCGGTGGATCCTCCACGAGCTCGATCGCCTCGTGCGCGACGTGACCGGCTGGCTGGACAGCTACCGGGTCTACGAGCCCGCCCGCGCCATCCTGTCGTTCGTCGACAGCCTGTCGAACTGGTGGCTCCGCCGGAGTCGCGAGCGCTTCGACGAAGAGGCGGCTTCCGCGGCGGACACCCTCTTTCACGTGCTTCACGTGCTCGCGCGGGTCATCGCGCCGTTCGTGCCGTTCACCGCGGAGGGCATCTACCGGTCCTTGCGCGTGGCCCTGCCCGAAGGCGCGCCCGACAGCGTGCACCTCTGCGCCTGGCCGACGCCGGACGACAGCCGGCTCGCCCCCGGGCTCGCGTCCGACATGGCCCTCGTTCGCGAGCTGGTGTCGCTCGGGCTCGCGGCCCGCGCGGAGGTGGGCGTGCGGGTGCGGCAACCGCTCGCCGCCGCCGAGGTGGTGCTCGCCGACCCGGCGCGCGCCGCGGGGCTCTCGCCGCTCGTGTCGCTGGTGCGTGACGAGTTGAACGTGCGTGAGGTCCGCTTCTCGGCCGACGCGGGCCGGTTCGTGCGGTTCAAGGTCAAGCCGGACTTCAAGGCCCTCGGTGCGCGCCTCGGCAAGGACATGAAGGCCGTGGCGGCCGCCATCGCCGCGATGGACGGAGGCGCGGTGCACGCGCGCCTCGCGGCCGGCACGCTCGAGGTGGGCGGCCACGCGCTCACGAAGGCCGACGTGCTCACGCAGGTCGAGCCGCTGGACGGCTTCCGCGCGACCGGGTCCGCGGTGGCGGTGGTTGCACTCCACGCCGACTTGGACGACGATCTGCGTGCGGAGGGCCTCGCCCGCGAGGTCGTCAGCAAGGTGCAGGGGATGCGGAAGCAGCTCGAGCTCGACTACGCGGATCGCATCCTGCTCACGGTCCGGGGCGGGGCGCGCACCGACGCGTCGCTCGCGCGCTTCGCGCACGTGATCCGGGCGGCCACGAAGGCGTCCCTCCTGACGGAGCTGGGGTCCGTCGCCGCGGAAGCGACGGTGGAGCTCGACGGCGAGGCGGTCACGCTCCAAGTCTCGCGGGACACGGGCGCCAGCGGGTGAGCGGCGCCCTGCCGGAGGAGGTGGTCGAGCGCTTGTCCACGTGTGGACCGGTGCGCCTCTCCGCGGGCGACGACGGCGCCGCAGCCGTCGAAGGGAACCTCGCGCCGCTTCGCGGTCAGCTCTACGCGCTGGTCACCCGTGGGGGGGCGACCGAGCGCGCGCTCCGCGACACGGGTCGGATCGTCGTCGAAGCCCGGGATCGCGACAGTGAGTGGAGCGTGCGCCTGACCGGGCGCGCGGTGGCGGGCCGCACCGTCATCGCGGACAGCCGCCGGTCGGAGCTGGTCCACTGGGTGCCGGAGGGGGTGCGGCCGGCGGAGCTCGTGGCCGTGCGCGTGCACCCGGAGACCATCGAGTACGTGCGCGGCAAGGGCGCGGGGCGCACCCGCGCGGCGGGGCCCGTGCCCGGCGGTCCGGGGCCGGCGCCCCTCCGCCGGTGGACCACGCTCGCGACCGAGGGCATGGAGGTCTGGTACGTCGGGCTCTTCGTCGTGTGCTGGGTCGGGGCGCTGCTGTTGCTCGAAGGGTGGGCGCAGTTCGTCGGGTACGGGAACATGCTCACGGGGGGCGGATGCCTGCTCGGCGGTACGATCCTCTGGGCGCAGGCCGCGCGGTACGAGCGATGGCGCGAGGGGCTCGAGTCGGATCGCAGCGCCGGGCGGATGCTCGAGGGCTGGGAGCCCGCGTCGCGCGTGCGTCGCGTGGGCGTGGCGACGATCCTCGCGGGTTTGGTGATCATCGCGCTCGCGGGTGCGGTGTTGGGTTGGGGGGTCGCCATGGTCACCATCGCGGCGAGCGGGGTGCCGGTCATCCTCCCGTTTTTCGTGTTTCGCCACGCGTTGCGGCGGTCCGACGCGGTCGCCGAGAGGGGTGCGGATTGAACGTCACGCTACGCGGGTCGAGCCCGTCCACGATGGCGGCGGGCATCCTGCTGCTCTCCCGCGCCCGCTCCTTCGGGCAGCGCATCCATGTCGAGATCGTCGGCGACCCGGTCGAGATCGGCGCCGTCGAGGGGCCGGCGGTGGTGCACTCCGCGGCGCTCGCGGGCTGCGGGGTGGG
Organism: Klebsiella pneumoniae; assembly: GCA_945862325.1. Taxonomy (GTDB): domain Bacteria; phylum Myxococcota_A; class UBA796; order UBA796; family SXON01; genus CAMAXZ01. The sequence goes on along the minus strand of CAMAXZ010000068.1, from coordinate 17,200 downwards.
CCGCGAGCTCGGGCACGGCGCGCTCGTCGTGGTGCCCGGCCGCGCGGACGAGCCGCTGGCCCTCTCGCTCACCCCCGACGGGCTGGACGGCTGGTTCTACGTGGATCGCACGGGGCGGGGCGAGCACCCCGCGACGCGCGCCTTCCAGTCGGCGCGCCAGGACGGGCGCGTGCACGTGCGGCATCACCTGCGGCAATTCCAACGGGTGCTCGGGGATCTCGGCTGCCCCAGCGAGGCCGCCGTGCTCGATCTGCTCTTCAACGCGCCGGTGCCGCCGCTCACCCGGCTCGCGGTGGCCCTTCGGGCCGGTCGGTCGCTCACGGGCGACCGCGGCATGCCGATCACCGCGCTGCTCGGCGCGGACGCGGTGCCCGAAGGCGACGCGCTCCCCGACCTCGAGCAGGCCATCGCCCGCCTTCAACCGTCCCTTCGGGCCCCCGTTGCCGCGTGGGTCGACGCCGAGCGTCGCTACTCGCTCGAGACGGGATCCACCGCGCTGCTCGACGCGCTCTCCGAGGTCGCCGCGCACCTCGCGCTCCTGCCGCCCCACGGCATCCTGCCGCCGCTCGCCCCCGCCGCGGACGCCGTCGCGTTCGGGCTCGGTCGCGCGCTCGCCGCCAGCCAGGGCAGCTCGGCCGCTCACACGCCGCTCCTCGACACCTACCGCTTCCTCGGGGGGCGCTTCGTGTCGAGCGCGACGCACGTCGTCGACCTGCCGGGCGACGCGCCCCCGGAAGACCGTTTGGGCCGTTGGAAGTGGTTCTGTTCGCACGTCGCAGTCGCGGCGGACCGCGTGGAGCGGATCTGGCGCGACCTGATGGACCCGCCGCAGTGAGGACCGGCCGCGACGACGGGTCTTGACAAGCCTACACCGACCCGGCACGATCCCAGGTGACCTTGAGGAGCCCCCGGTGGGCCTCGACCTTGCGCGACTGAGCCGCACGCTGAGCTTCCTGCTTCGACATGGCGCCGACGCGGCAGGGCTTTCCGCCGACCCCGAGGGGTGGTTCGGGGTCGAGGCCGTAGCGGTGGCCGCCGGGCGGGCGATCCGCCGGCCGGTCGAGAGCGACGACGTTCGCGTCGCGGCGGAGCGGCACGGCGGCGACCGTTTCGACGTGGCCGAGACGCGCATCCGTCCGCGGGCGTGCAGCGCGGACGGGGCGCGCCCACCGCAGGGGCCCCACGGGCCGGACATCCTGTACCACGCCGTGCCGCGCGCCCGCCTCGGCGCGATCGTGCGACGTGGCGCGTTGTCCCACCCGAACGGCACGCCGATGCAGCTGTCGAGGGTCGAGGGGCACGCGTGGCGGGTCGGTCACCGCCAATGGGACGACCCGGTCGTGCTCTTCGTGGACGCGGCGCGCGCGCGCCGCGAGGGGGTGAGCTTCGAACGCCTGCGAACGGGGCAGTACGCGACGGAGCAGGTGCCGGTTCGCCACGTCCTCAACCTCCGGGACGGCTTCGCCGAGCAGGCGAGCGCCGGAGGGTTCCTCGTCGACTGGTCGCTCGGGGCGCCGCGGCTCGCCCTGATCCGCGTGGTGCGTCGCGGCGGGGCCACCTGGGAAGTGGCGAAGGGGAAGATCGAAGCGGGTGAGCCGCCGCACATCGCCGCGATGCGCGAGGTGCGCGAGGAGATGGGCGTGCGCGGGCCGCTCGAGGTCAGCGCGGTGGTGGGGAGCATCCGCTACGGGTTCTGTACCCCCGACGGCGCGCCCCGTCTGAAGACCATTTACCTCTACGTGCTCGAGGGGCGCGAGCCCGAGCTCGAATTCACGCCCGCGCTCGCGGAGGGGATCGAAGAGGTCCGGTGGTTTTCGCTCGACGAGGCCTGCGCGGTCCTCGCCCACCCGAGCCTCCGGGGGTCGATCGGCCGCCTCCTCGAGGTGCTCGACGCGCGCGCGGCCGAGCTCGGCTTGGGCGACCGGATGCCGCGCGCGAGCTGACCGGCCGCTCAGCGGCCGGTCAACGCCGCCCGGCGAGCGCTCGCTCCACGGCGTCCATCCGGTCTTGTCCCCAGAAGAGCGTACCGTCGTCGAGCTGGAACGTCGGCACACCGAACACGCCGTTCGCCATGGCCTCGGTGTTGTTCGCCCGCAAGGTGTCCCGCTGCTCCGAGGCCCGCCGGAGCTCGTCGGCGGTCACGCCGCAATCGGTGAGCACCGCCGGATCCCCCACGTCGCGGCCCTCGCCCCACGCGGCGTGGAAGATGCGCCGCACGAGCGGGCCCGGGTCGGCGCGCCCGAGCGTGACGCGCAGGGCGAGCACGGTGCGGGTCGGAAACGGCGTCGGGAACGTGACGGGGACCGCCCACCAATCCGCCCACCGCTGGAGCTCGGTGAGCGTGTAGCGGCGTCGGGCCTCGGACATCGCGTGCAGCGGCACGTCCACCTGGCCGATGTCCCGAAACAGGCCGCCGAGCAGGATGGGCCGCCAGACGAGCCGCGCCTCCGCACGGGCTGCCATGGCCTCGGCCTGCGTCGCGGCGAGGTACGCGAAGGGGGACGCGTAGTCGAACCAGAGCTGGACGGCGCGCGGCATCCGGACGTTCTAGCCCGTGCGGGGCCCGACCGGGCACAGAAGTCTTGACGTGTCAAAACTATCGAGGTCGGACCTCGATTGGTACGATGGGTCCGTCCCGAGGCCACGCTCTGACGCTCCCCGCACGTCCATCCCGCTCGCCGGTCCGATGACCGTCACCGGCGCGCTCCGATACGCGGCGCTGCTCTCGGCGCTGGTGTTCACGTCGGTGCTCCTCGCGCCGCGGGTCGCGTCGCCGCGGGACGGCGCCGCTGGCCTGGCGCAGCGTGGCCCAGGGGCACAGGAGCGCGCGCGCCTCGCGCGTGCGGTGTCCACCGAGTCGATCGACGGGCTTGACGATCTGTTGACGGAGTACGCGCGGCGCCGCGACGACCCGATGGAGATCCTCGACGGCGCGTCGATCGACGCCCTCGCCACGGACGCGCTCGCCGGACGAAACGCGCTCGCAGCGCGGGTGGCGGCGCTCCCGAGCGGCACCCGCGGCGCGTTCTTGGCCAACGTGATCCCTGGGGCCGCGTTCGCGGACTGGCGTTGGGGCGTGCCCGCGTCGGTGACCGTGGCGCAGGCCATCCTCGAGAGCGGCTGGGGGAGCAGCGCGCCGGGGTTCAACCTCTTCGGCATGAAGGGCGAGGGCCCGGCCGGGAGCAACGCCCGCCGCGTCGTCGAGTACCGCGGCGGCAAGCGGCGGCGCGCGACGCAGGCGTTCCGTGCGTACAGCTCGTTCGCCGAGTCCCTGGCGGACCACGCGCGCGTGCTCGCCACCTCGCGCCGGTACGCGAAGGCGCGCGCGGCGGCCGACGATCCCGCGGCCTACGCCCGCGCCCTGACCGGGGTGTACGCCACCGACCCCCGTTACGCCAAGAAGCTCTGCGACATCGTCGATCGGTACGCGCTCGACCGCTTCGACGTTCCGGACGCGGTGCCCCTCGCGCGGAGCACCGCGGGGCCCTGAGGGCTCAGCTCGGGGGGACTTCGCCGCCGCCGCACGTGGGGAAGAAGTCGATGGCGCCCCACTCGTCGGCCGGGACCTCGGCGCTGGCGCCCTCCGGGCTGAAGGTGAGGACGTTGAAGCCCGTGCGGAACTTCTGACGGGCCATGAACTCCGCGCCGGCGAAGGTAAACACGTCGGCGTGCCAGGTGACGCTCACGTTCTTGCCTTCGAAACAGGCCGCGTTCGTGATGATCTCGCCCTCGCTGATGTGGAGGTCGCCGTTGGCGTCGTCGTAGGTGTTGAGCGCCATCACCGCGCCGGTGACGCCGCCGCCGGTGTAGGTCGCGTCGCCCGGGGGCGGCGTGTCCATCGCGACGCTGTACTGGGCGCCCGTGGTGGGGAAGTCGAACACCTGCACCATGTCCCCGCTGCCGGGGATCACGCTCACGACCGCGATGTGGGTCATCGGGTTCGGGCCGGTGATCATCCCGGCGAAGGCGACGTCCGGGGCGCCGAGCAGGTTCGGCTCGATCACGAGGCCGTCGGTGAGGGGCGCGAACGCCTCGTCCTCGGTGCCCGGCTCCGTGAGGAGGTTCCAGCCCACGGTCGCCCCGTCGACGCTTCCGGCGGTCTGCACGAACACCAGCATGGAGTCCGACATGCCGATGTACTGCGCGGGCGCGCCGAGCTCGTCCGCGGCGCGCATGGCCATCCGGTAGTACACCGGGGCGCCCGGCTTCGCGGGGTCGCGGTCGCGCTGCGGGGCGCGCGCGGGGATCTTCAGGCTGCCCGCGCCGGGCTGCACGCTGCCGGTCGCGAGGTTGCGCGGCAAGGAGCCCTCGGGGCGCACGGCGCGCAGCTCGACGAACGCCGCATCGGGGTAGGCGACGTCGATCGGCAAGGTGGCCTGCCGCTGGAGGGAGGCGAGCCCCTCGTCGGTGGAGGAGACATCCTCGGCGGGGGTGTCGCATGCGACGAAGGCGAGAGCGAGGAAGGCGAGCATCGTTGTCTCCGATTCAACCCGGTGGTTTCTTGTCGCGGGCCGTGCATCGTGTTTCGGCGGACACCCGCCCGGGCTTAAACAAAAAGATCAACTGTGATCCGCGACGTGCTCCGGCGCGCCCGCGACGGGCTCGCCGGGCCCCCGCGGGGCGGACGTGTTAGTTCCCGAAGGTCCGAGAGGTCTCATGAGCGCCGCATACCTGGATTGGCTGGCCGACGTCTTCGAAGAGGCGCAGGTCCCGTACGACGCGGCGTCCGCGCCGTGGCTCGACGCGTCCATGCGAAAGCTCGTCGACGGCGAGCGCCTCGAAGAAGAAGAGGTCTTCCGGCGCATCCGCGACCGTTGGCTCAAGCACGGCCGCTCCGGACGTCAGCTGCTCGCGGCGTTCATCCGCGACGAGGTGTACTCCCGTCGCGACTCGCCGCTCCGTCCACGCGAGGGCGGGGGCTACTACACCAACGAGTACAAGCTCCGCGAGCCGCCGCCGAGCACCACGCGCTGAGTCGCGAGGCCGGGGGCCGCCGCCGGCCACTCGCCCGCGCGCACGAGGACGGCGTCGAGCCCGGCCCGCCGTGCGCCGCGAACATCCGCTTCCTCGTCGTCTCCGAGGTGCAGCGCTTCCCGCGGCACCACCCCGACGACGCGGCAGGCCTCCCAGAAGATCCACGGGTTCGGCTTCTCCACCCCGAGCTCGCCGCTGCACACGAGGGCGGAGAACACGCGGTCGAGCGCGAGCCCCTCGTAGAGCCCGCGGAGTCGGGTGTCGAAATTCGACACGACGGCGAGGCGCGCGCCGCGCCGCGCGAGTCCGCCGAGGACGCCGAGCGCCTCGTCGTCCACGGCCCACGCCGCGGGCTGCGCGTAGTGAGCGTACAGCGCCTCGAACACGGCGGGATCGTCGGTGTCGAGGGCGACGCCCACGACCCTTCGCCAGAAGGGCCGTCCGTCGCCGATCTGCGTGAGGCCCTCGTCGCGTGCGGCGCGAAAGCCCGCCCGGAAGCGCCGCTCGATCGTGTCGGGGTCGGCCGCGTGGCCGAGCCCCGCGGCGGCGCGCGCGTAGGCGACCCCGACCGGCTCCGCCGTGCGGATCAGGGTGCCCACGGCGTCGACGAACACCGCGGCGTTCACCGGGCCTCGCGCGCGCCCGGCCACGCGCGCGTGCCGACGCGACGGACGACCAGCCCGATGGCGGCGCCCAGGCCCCAGCCCACCACGACGTCGGACGGCCAGTGTTGACCGAGCACGACGCGGCTCACGCCGATCACGAGCGCGGCCGCGCCGAGCGCCGGGCTCGCGGTCGCGGCGGCGAGCGCGGCGGAGTTCGCGGCGTGCGCCGATGGCATGGAGCGCGCGGCCCCGCAGCCCGACGGCGCGCCCACGACGCTGGGCTCCGCGCGACACGGGCGTTCGCGGTCGATCGTCGGCTTGAGGACGTGGCTCACCAGGGCGTCGGCGCAGCCGACGGCCAGCACGGCGAACACCACGGCGCGCGCGTCACGGCGCCAGCCGCACACCACGAGGCCGGCGGCGGCGAGCACCCACCACAACGTCGGCTCGCCGAGGGCGCGCCAGGCGCTGCCCCCCGGCTCGTGTCCCAGCCACGCGTTCAGACGCTGGGTGACCGCGAGGTCGACCGCGTTCAGGGCGTCTCCTTCTGGACCGAGTGGGTGCGCGCATCGACGACCTTGCCGAAGCGGTCGTAGATGGTGGCCCGATCTTCCTTGTTGTTCCAGATCGGATCGGCGCTGCCGAGGTAGATCGCGAGCTGCTCGCGCGGGTCGACCTGGTGCGCGCCCTTGCCGGAGTGGACCTTGACCGTGTGCCCGGTGGGGAGCACGAGCTTCGGGAACTCGTAGCTGTTGCCCGAGATGTCGACGATGCGGAAGCCCGCGAGGTCGATGGCGTCCGGGCTAACGTTGCACACGCGCAGGTATTCGCCGTTCACGTTCTCACGGTCGTCGCCGTCCGCGTTCGCGTGGAAGCTCGTGATGTGCAGCAGGCCCTGGAACTCCGGCGTGCTCCAGATGCCCCGCTTCGCGGCGCGCGCCCGCTCCTGCGCCTGCACGAACGGCGTGAGATCCGTGTCGTCGGGCGGGATGACGAAGAGGTGACCGAGGCCCCGCTCCAACAGGTGGATCGAGAGGTTGTCGTCGTCGACCATGACCCCGGCGACGAGCCGGCCGTACCCGTCGCGGTTGCCGCCCGGGCCGTACAGCAGGGACACGGTCTTGCCGCTGACGAACGCCTCCGTCGCCTCGCGTGCCTGCACCGCGTACGTCTCGGGCGGCCGGATCTCGGGGGTGTTCACCCAGCGCAGGCGGACGCGGTCGCCGGAGGCGAGCGTCATCGTGTCGCCGTCGTACACCGCGGACACCATCGCCGTCGCGGGGGGTGGCGCGGTCGAGGGCGGAGCCGCCGCGAGGGCGATGGTCGCGACGAAGGGCAGAAGGAACCGCATCGGGCGCTCCGTGGTCATGGGAGTTTCCCCTCGTACCTATCGAGCTGCCACCACATCGCGGGGTCGCCCGGTGACAACTCCGTGGCGACTCGTTGCAGCCGACGGGCCTCGGCCACGTCGCCGGAGCGCCAGGCGACGAGGGCGGCTGTGTCCGCGACGTCCGCGCGGTGCGGCGCGGCGGCGAGGGCGCGCTTCAGCGCGGCGGCCACGCCGTCGGGCACCGGGTCGGGGCCGAGCGCGGCGTACCACGCGCGGCAGTTGTCGCGGTCGATCGCGTCTCCCGCGCGCGCGCAGTCACGGGCGGCGCCTTCTCGTCGGGCGGCGGCGCGCCGATCGGCGTCGGGCGCGGTGGCGGCGAGGGCGTCGAGCGGCCGGTCGTCCGGGTGCAGCCGCGCCATCGCCGCGGCGAGATCGAGGTCGAAGGTCGGTCGATGCGCGTCGGTGGCGAGCTCGGCGTACAGCCGCGCGGCGGCTCCGGACATCGGCAGGGTGCGGAGGCCGCGGCGGAGGGCCACGAGCGCCGCCTCGCGATCCCCGTCGAGCGCGGCGTAGCGGGCCTCGCGAACGGGCTCGTCCTCGTTCATGGGGGTCTGCCGGAAGATCGCGCGCGCCTCCGACGCGCGCCCGGCGGTCGCCAGCGCGTCGGCGAGCGCCAGGCCGAGGGCGTGGCGCGCACGGTCGCGCCGCTCCGTGTCCACCGTCGATGGCACGCGCGCCCAGGCGTCCTGGGCCACCGCGACGGCGCGCGCGGGGTCGATCGTGGCGACACCGCCGACGTGCTGGATCCAGCAGCCGCCTTCGACGAGCGCCGCGGGCGGCGCGGCGGCGCCCTCCGTCGCCGCCTCCGCGGACCGACCCGCGCGCCGGAGCACGAACAGTTGGGTGCAGCGGAGCTCGACATTCGTGGGAAACGCGCGCGCCGAGGCGGTCGCCTCGCGCGCGGCGGCGTCGGTCTCGCCGAGGTCGTCGTAGATGCGCACGCGGGTGACGGCCCGCGCCGGATCGTCCGGACCGCCGCGCGCCTGCTCCAGGGCGAGCCATGCCCGGCGGGCGTCGAAGCGCCGCCGGCCGAGGGTCGGTCGGAGGTCCCAGACCCCGCGGGCGTAGTCGATGATCAGCCGCCGCCCGTCGAGCACGCTCTGGCCGAGCAGGCCCGGGAGGCCGCTCGGGCCGGCCTCGTCGCCGGGCCGGAGCCACATCACGGTGCTGCCGGGCGCCGCGCGCAGCCGCCGACCGACGACGCGCACCGCGCGCAGGGGTGCGCGACCGGTGCGCTCGAGCAGGGTGTGCGCGGGAACGTCGACGGTGTCGCCGCCGATGCCCACGACGAACTCCTCGCCCCAGGTGACGGACGGGGTCAAGGGCGCGCCGGCCGCCCCGAGCACCGTGACGCCCGGCGCGCCGGTGTCGACCGCGAGCGGCACCGCGGCGCGGGTGCCGTCGTCGGCCACGAGCTCCATCGGCGCCGTGACGTGAAGGTTCGAGAAGTCGAAGCGGTGCTTCGGGATGTCGGGGATCCGCGGCCCCGCGGGAGGGCGCCAGAGCCGCATGCGGTCGTGCGCCGCGTCGATATCGAGGGTGAACGCCGACCACACGTTGTTTCCGAGGATGCCGGCGAGCGGGAGCGCGCCGATCCGCGTCGGCACCCCGGGCAGGCCCACCGCCACCCGGACATCGCGCAGGGTCATCGGCCCGAGCGACAGGGACGGCAGGACCGCGAGGCGCCAGGACGCGCGCCCGGAGAGCCCCTCGACCCATCCGGCCCCCGCGACGGGCCGCAGCCCGATCGCCGCGGCGAGATCGGCGTGGACCGAGCTCACCGACGCGCCGGTGTCGACGAGGAACAACGCCGCCACTCCGCCGGGGAGCGTGGCCTCGACCATCCGCTTGTCGTGGTCCGGCCGGGCGCGCCAGAGGTCCAAGGTGGCCTGCGGGGGGGCGGCCGCGTCGAGGCGCGGCAACGCGGGGCCGAGGGCGGCGCGCGCCGGTCCCGCGAACGCGAGGACGGCGACGAGCGCCGCGGCCGCGATCATCCGCCGCTCGCGGAGACCTCGCGCTTGACCTGCTCGAGCACCGACCGCCACGCCTTCTCCAGGCCGGCGCGTATCCCCGAGGCGTCGAGCATGGCGCCGAGGGGGCCGCCCGACGAGTAATCGTGGTGCAACGTGACGAGGGTGTTCGTCGACGGCTTCATCGTGCGCAGCGAATAGTGCAGGGTGCCGTCGACCCGCTTGCCGGAGGTGTGCACGTGGACGCGGCGCCCGCCGTGCTCCTGATCCACCCGCTCGAACCGGTACCCCATGGTGCGCGGGAGGAGGCCGGCTTGGAACGTCACCGTCCAGTCGCCCGGGCCGTTGGCCTTCACGCCGGTGAAGGCGGCCTCGACGAGGCGCGCGTGGTTCTCGGCCTTCGAGAGCCACTCCAGCACGTCGTCGCGCCGCTGGCCTTCGAGGAGGATGTCGGTGGTGATGACGGGCACGGACCCTCCGAGGCGAACAGGAGCGCGTGTTATCACGCCGGGACCCATGATCCCGTACTTCACGTTCCCGGTGTACCAGCTCGGCCCCGTGCCGATCGATCCCTGGGGCCTCCTGGTGTGCGTGGGCTTCGTGCTCGGCCTCGAGATCGCCCGCGCCCGCGGCATCGCGCTCGGGCTCGACGTGCGCGACATCGTCGACGGCGCGGTGTTCATCGTCCTCACGGGCTTCGTGGGCGCGCACCTCATGTTCGTGCTCGGCTACCACTACGACCGCTTCGAACGGGACGGGGTGATGGCCCTGCTCCGCGTGTGGGAGGGCTTCGCCAGCAGCGGGGGGTTCCTCGGCGCCGTCGTGGGCGCGGTGGTCTTCTACACGCTGCTCCGGCCGCGCGCGTTCTTGCTCCACGTCGACACAATCATGTACGGCGTCCCGTTCGCGTGGATCTTCGGCCGCGCCGGCTGCTTCCTCGTGCACGACCACCCGGGCGCGCGCTCGGACTTCTTCCTCGCCGTGAAGTTCCCGGGGGGCGCCCGCCACGATCTCGGCCTCTACGAGACCCTCGTCTCCGTGGGGGTCGCGGGGGTGTTCCTCGCGGTGTCCCGGTTCGGCCGGCCGGTGACGCCCGGCACCTTCGTGGCGGTGTGGTGCCTGCTCTACGCGCCGGCCCGCTTCGGTATGGACTTCCTGCGCGCGACCGACGTCGCGCTCGCCGACCCGCGCTACTCCGGGCTCACCCCGGCCCAGTACGTGTGCATCGGGTTGTTCGCCGTGGGGGCCGCGCTGCTCGCGTACACCCGGTCGAGGCCCGCGGCCCCGGTCGAGCCCGTCACGCCGAGCTGACGTGGCGGCGCCCGGCCTCGTCGTGCCGACCTTCCGCGAGGCGGCGTCGATCGGCGCGCTCGTCGCCGCGGCGCGCGCCGCGGTGCCGGAGCTGCGCGTGCTCGTGGTGGACGACGGGAGCGACGACGGCACGGCGGACCTCGCCGAGGAGGCGGGCGCGGACGTGTTGCGGCGCGCGGGGGCGCGCGGCCTGGGGCCGGCCTACCGCGCCGGCTTCGACCGCGCCCTCACGGACGGCTGGGATCCCGTGCTCCAGATGGACGGCGATCTCTCGCACGATCCAAAGGATCTACCTCGGTTGATCGCGGCGCTCGCCGATGCCGACCTCGCGCTGGGCACCCGGTGGATGCCGGGCGGCGGCACGGTCGACTGGGGCGCCGGGCGGCGGGTGTTGTCGCGGCTCGGCAACGTCTACGCGCGCGCTTGGCACCGCTCGCCGCTCCGCGACCTCACCGGCGGCTTCAAGGCCTGGCGGGCGTCGGCCTTGCGCGCCATCGCGCCGCGATCCCTGCGTTGCGACGGCTACGCATTCCAGGTCGAGGCGACCGTGCTCGCGGTGCGCGCCGGCGCGCGGGTGGTGGAGGTGCCGATCCTCTTCACGGAGCGGCGCGCCGGGGCCTCGAAGATGCGGGCGTCGATCGCCGTGGAGGCCGCGTGGCGCGTCCCGACGATCTGACCCTGCGCGGGTCGCCCTGGGTGGTCGTGGCCCTCGCCACGCTGCTCGGGGTCCGGCTCGCGGTCGGCGGCACCCTGGGGATCGTGGACGACGAGGCCTACTACTGGGCGTGGTCCCGTCACCTCGCGTGGGGCTATTTCGATCACCCGCCGGGCGTCGCGGTCGCCGTGGCGCTGGGGGACGCGCTGTTCGGGCCGTCGTCGCTCGGCGTGCGCTTCGGGCCCATCCTGTGCTCCACGCTGGCGTTCGCGCTCCTCGTCCCGCTCGCCCGCGATCGCGCCCTCGCCCTGCTGCTCCTCGCGGGCACGCCCCTGCTCGGCCTCGGCACGCTGATCGCGGTGCCGGACGCCGTGCTCGTCCTCGGCTGGGCCATCGCCGTCCGATGCGCGGCGCGCGGCGACTGGCTGCTCGTCGGCGTCGGGGTCGCCGTCGCGGCGCTCGGCAAGATGCACGGGTGGGGGCTGTGGCCGCTGCTGCTCCTCGCCGAGCCCAGGTCCGCGCGCGCCATGCTCCCCGGCATCGCCCTCACCCTCGTGTTGACCGCGCCGCACCTCGCATGGAGCGCGACCCACGGGGGCATGCCGTTCGCATTCCAGCTCTCGCACGGCCTCGACCCGGCCCACGGCGGCGCGTCCGGCGGCGCGCCGGGCGTGGCCGGCGCCGCGCAGTTCGTCGGGGCGCAGCTCGCCCTGGCCTCGCCGCTCGTCGCGTTGGGCGTCGCGGCGGCCGCGTTGCAGTGGCCGAACGACCGCGTTGGACGCGTGCTCTGGGTCACCGCGGTGGTGCCGCTGGTGTTCTTCGCGCTCGCCGCGTCGCGCGCGCGCGCCGAGGCGAACTGGGCGATGCCGGCGTGGCTCTCGGCGATGGTGCTGCTCGCGCGCGCCGAGCGGTGGTCGCGCGTGGCCTGGGTGGGCGGCGGGCTCGGCGCCGCGATGACCCTGGCCGCGACGATCCACCTCTACACCCCGATCGCGCGGCTGGCGGACGATCCGCGGGACCGCCTCGGGCTCGGTCGCTCCCTGGCGCAGAGCGTCGAGGCGTGGGGGATCGACGTCGTGTACACCGAGCGGTACCAGGAGGCGGCGGTGCTCCGGTACTACCAGGGGCTCCGGGCGTACGCGCTGCCAGGCGTCGGCCGCCCCGATCAGTTCGACCTCTGGTACACGCCCGCGGCGGATCGAGCGATCTTCGTCCGGCCGTGGCGCGGCGGCCCCACGCTGCCCACCGACGACGTCTGCGTCGAGCGGGGCACGGCGAACGCCGTGGTCGAGCGAGACGCCGACGGCCTACCGCTCGCGCGCTGGCAGGTGGTCGAGGTCACCGGGTGCACGCCATGAGCGTGACGACCGGCCGACGGCTGCTCGGGCGGCTGCGGCCGTGGTCGGGGCGCCTCGCGCTCGCGGGGCTGCTCCTCGTGGTCTCGTCGGCGGTGCCGGGCGCGCTCGTCTTCCTCACCCAACGCGTCCTCGACGACGTGCTCGTTCGTCGGGACGCGACCATGCTCGCCATCGTCGCCCCGGCGGTGGTCCTGCTGTACGCCGTCAACGGCGCGGCGGGGCTCTTCCGCGCCCTGATCACCCGGTCCGTCACGTGGAAGGTCGTCACCGAGCTGCGTCAGGAGGTGCACGACCACCTGCTGGCGCTCGACGACGCGTGGCACCAGGACGGCGCGTCGGCCGACCGCGTTTCGCGGCTGGTGAACGACTGCAACAACCTGCAGTACGCGATGAGCGGCATCGTCACGGCGGTGCAGAAGCCGCTCACGCTCGCCCTGCTCGTCGGGAGCGCGTTCGCGATGAACGCCACGCTCGCGGCGGTCGCGCTCGTCGCGTTGCCGGTGGCCGCGGTCCCGATCGCTTGGTTCGGCGCGCGGCTGCGCGCCGCGAGCCGGGACGCGTCCGACGCGGCGGCGGCCCTCGCCACGGTGGCGCAGGAGACGCTGTCGGGGCTTCGAGTCGTCCGGCTGCTGGGCGGGGAGGCGTGGCGCAAGCGTCGCTTCGCGGAGGCGAACCACCGCAACGAGCGGGCCGTGATGCGCGCCACGACCGCCCAGCTCGTCCCCGGGCCCGTGGTGGAGCTCGCCGCGGCGATCGGCGTCGGGCTGGCGATCGCGGTGGGCGGGGGCCAGGTGGTCCGCGGCGAGGCGCAGCCCGGAGAGCTGCTCGGCTTTCTGGTGGCGGTGGGCCTCATGAACGACCCGCTGAAGGGCGTGACCGGCGCCGGCGCGCTGCTGCAGCGCGCGCTGGCGTCCGCCGAGACCCTGTTCGCGATGCTCGACACGGAGCCGCGCGTGCGGGGAGGGGCGGCGATCCCTCCGTCCAACCCCGAGATCGTTCGCTTCGAGGGCGTGTCCGTCGACTACGGGGCCCGGCGGGTCCTCCACGCGATCGACCTCTCGGTGCGCCGCGGGGAGCACGTGGCGATCGTGGGGGCGAGCGGCGCGGGAAAGACGACCTTGCTCCAGCTCGTTCCGCGCTCGCGCGACCCCGCGGAGGGGCGGGTCGCGCTCGACGGCGTCGATCTGCGGGCGTTCGACCTCGCCGCGCTCCGTGCGCGCGTCGCGATCGTCACGCAGGAGCCGTTCCTGTTCGACGACACCATCCTCGCGAACGTGACGATGGGCGCGCCGACGCCGGACGCCGCGCTTTGGTCGGCGTTGGAAGCCGCGAATGCCGCGGAGTTCGTCCGTGATGCGCCGGAGGGGCTGCTCACCCGGGTCGCGGAGCTCGGGTCGCGGCTCTCCGGTGGCCAGCGACAGCGGCTGTGCATCGCGCGGGCGCTGTTGCGCGACGCCCCGATCCTCCTCCTCGACGAGGCCACGTCCAACCTCGACGCCGAGAGCGAGTCCTCCGTGCGGGAAGCGCTGGAGCGCCTCATGAGGGGTCGGACCACGATCACCGTCGCCCACCGCCTGTCGACGGTGCGCGACGCCGATCGCATCCTGGTCCTCGCCGACGGCCGCGTCTCCGAGGAGGGCACCCACGCCGCGCTGATGGCGAGGGGCGGCGTGTACGCGCGCCTCGTCGCGCGTCAAGCGATGGCGGGCTGAGCCGCGGCGCCGGGACGGGCTACGGGGTTCGGCGTGGGGCTGCTGTACACCGTCCTCGTCACCCTCCTCTGGCCGCTGGTCGCGCTGGGTGTGGTCGCGCACCCGCGGCTGCGCGGCGGCTGGCGCGAGCGCCTGTGGCCCGCGCCGGCGCAGGTCGAGCCGGGGGCGGTGTGGATCCACGCGGCCAGCCTGGGTGAGGGGAGGGCGGCGGAGGGGCTGATCCGCGCGTTGCGGGCGGACCGCCCCGACGCGCAGGTGATCCGGACCTGCACGAGCGACGTGGCGCGCGCCCAGCGGATCGGCGCCGACCAGACGAGCTTCCTCCCGATCGACGTGCCGTGGCTGCTCGTGCGGTGGCTCGACCGGTACCGGCCACGCGTGTTGATCCTGGTCGAAGCAGACGTGTGGCCCGGCGTGCTGCTCGCGTGCGCCCGCCGCGGTGTCCCGGTGGTGGTCGCGGGGGCGCGCGTCGGGCCCGGCACGCGACGCCTGCTCTCGGTGTGGTCCGGCCTGCGGCGCCTCGCCCGGTGGTTGCCGACGGACGAGGCCGCGGCCGTGGTGCTCGGCGGCGCGCCGATCGGCGAGCTCAAGCTCGACGCCCCGGCGCCCGCGTCCCCCGTGAGCTGGACGCACCCCGTCGCCGTGGTCGCGGGCTCGACGCACGCGGGCGACGAGGACGCCGTGCTCGACGCGGTCGGCGCGCTCGCGTCCGGGGGCCTCGCTCGCCCGCTCGTGGTGCTCGCGCCGCGGGATCCGCGCCGCTTCGACGCGGTCGCGGCGCGCCTTGCGGCCCGCGGCGAGGCCTGGGTGCGGCGCAGCCGCCTCGTCGACGGCGTGGTGCCGCGCGAGGCGGACGTGCTCCTGCTCGACAGCATCGGTGAGCTCGCGGGGCTCTACGCCCGCGCCGCTGCGGCGTTCGTGGGCGGGACGTTCGACCCGTCGGTGGGCGGACACAGCCCCGCGGAGCCGGCGGCGGCGGCGGTACCGGTCGTGCACGGCCCGTTCACGCAGGGCGGGGTGTGGCGCACGTTGCGGACGTTCCCGGCGCTGACCCCGGGCGAGCTGGCGGACGCGCTCGGGGAGGCGCTCCGCGCCCCGCGCGACGTGCGTCCACCGGGAGGCGCGGCCGCCGCGGTCATCGCGGCCGTGCGCGCGGAGCTCGACGCCGCGGCGCCGCCCGAGCGCCCGCTCCGCCCATGGCTATGGCCGCTCGCTGCGCTGTGGAGGGTCGCGGCCGCCGGGCGCCGCCGGGCGGCGACGAAGGCCGGCATCCCGGTCATCGTGGTCGGGGCGATCACCGCGGGTGGAAGTGGAAAAACGCCGGTGTCGGCGTGGCTGGCGCAGGCCCTCCGGGACGCGTCGCCGGCGGTGGTGTCGCGGGGCTACGGGCGCCGCGCCGGCGCCGACGTGCGAACGAGCGGCAACGCCGCGGACCTCGGCGACGAGCTCTGCATGCTGGCGCGACGGGGCGTGAACGTCGTGAGCGCGCCGGACCGGGTGGCCGGGGTCGCGGCGGCGCAGCAAGCCGGGGCCAGGATCGCGATCCTCGACGACGCGCTCCAGCGTCCGTCGCTCGTCGCGGACCTGACGATCGTCGTGGTCGACGCCCGTTGGCCGACCGGCGGCGGCACGATCCCCGTCGGCACCGGCCGGCTCGCCCTCACGACCCTGCGCGAGGCCGACGTCGTCTGGGTCAATCACGGGTCGTTACCGCCGGCGCTCGCGCCGTACGTGCGCGCCGACGCGATCGTCGTGGAGGCGCGGTACCGCGCCGTGGCCTGGGTGCGCCGCGGCGACTGGCTCCCGCTCGACGCGCTGGCGGGTCGCAAGGTGTTGGCGTTCTCCGGCGTGGCGCGGCCGGAGGGCTTCCTGCGGCTGGCGCGCGCGCTCGGTGTGGTGCTCGAGTCCACGATGCTGTTCGCCGATCACTACGCCTACACATGGGCCGACCTGCAGGCGATCGAGGCGTGGCTCGACGACCACGCGGCGATCACCACCGAGAAGGACGCGGCGCGCCTCCCGGCGGACGCGGGCGTGCACGCGCTCCTCGTGGAGCCGGCGCTCGTGCGCGGCGAGGCCGAGCTTCGCGCCCGCCTGACGCGCCTCGTCACGGGATGATTCGGCGGCTGCCGCTGCCGCTCGCGGACGCGATCGCGTGGGGCGTCGCGTGGGTGTGGTGGTTCGTCCTCCCGATCCGGCGCGACGTGGCGATCGCCAACCTGCGTGGAGCGCTGCCGGGTGCGCCGGCGCGCGCGACCCTGGTGCGCGCCGCGCACGACGTCGCCCTGGGGTACCTCGAGCTGGGGCGATCCGACGTCCGGATCGACTTCGTCGGCGCCGACGGGCCGCCGCCGGGCGCGATCCTCGTCACCGCGCACCTCGGCAGCTGGGACCTCGGCCTGCTCGCGGCGGGGCGGCGGCACCCCCTCGCGATCTTCCTCCGGCGACCGTCGAACCGGCGCGTCGCGCGGTGGATCGACGCGGCGCGACGGGACGCCGGCATCGAGGGCCTCTACGACGGCGCCCGGAAGGAGCACGGCTACGCGGCGCTGGCCGCGGGGAAGCACCTCGTCTTCGTGTTCGACCAGCGCCACGCGCGCGGGATCGAGGTCCCCTTCTTCGGTCGGCCGGCGCGCACGTCGCCAGCGGCGGCGGCCGCGCACCTGCGTACGGGGCGGCCGATCTGGACGGTGCGCATGCGGCGGCTCGGGCTCGGGCACCACACGCTGACGTACACGCCCTTCGAGGTCCCGCCGGGCGCGGACGCGGCGCGGATCACCGAGCTCCTGAACCTCTGGATCGAGGATGCGATTCGCGAGGCGCCGCACGCCTGGTGGTGGCTGCACCGACGTTGGGGGTGAATGTCCTGTGGGCCGGCGCGTAGCGCTCTTGGCCCCTCGCGGTGTCCACAGTATGGAGTCACGCGCATGAACCTCCTGCTCGCCCTCGTCCTCACCGCCACGGCCGACACCATCCACCTCGACACGGGGGCCGTGCTCGAGGGCGACCTCGCGCGCTACCAGTTCGGCGGCGATTGCCAGATCTCCGTCACCGAGGGCAGCCTCTCGGGCGTGATCGTGATCGTCCCGTGTTGGCGCGTGCAGAGCTTCCTGCGGACCACGGTCGGGCCGCCGGCGGCCGCGCCGGAGGCGGTGGCCTCCCCCGCGCGCGCCGCCCCGTCGGCGCCGGTCGCCGCGGCCGTCGCCGCTCCCGTCGCCGCTCCCG
>CAMAXZ010000067.1 GCA_945862325.1 Klebsiella pneumoniae | reverse complement strand
AACCGCGCGCGCGCCACCCCCTCGTGCGCGCGCAGGGCGGTCGCGACGGCGGCGGGCACGGCGAGGGC
Source organism: Klebsiella pneumoniae (assembly GCA_945862325.1). Lineage (GTDB taxonomy): Bacteria > Myxococcota_A > UBA796 > UBA796 > SXON01 > CAMAXZ01. Next base: position 22,674 of record CAMAXZ010000067.1, on the reverse strand, counting down.
GACGGCCTCCGCGACGTCGCGCGGGCCTCCGTCGACCACGACCGCGAGCGCGCGGATCGGCGGGGTCTGGCGCGCCTTCATCAGGCCGAGGACCCTGAAGCGGGCGTCGATCGTACCCTCGGGCGTCGCGTCGAGGCGCTCGGTCAGGGCGATCCCGAGGCCGAGCTGGGCGGCGCCCTCGATCAGGTTCGCGGCGAGGCGCGGGTCTTGATCCGACCCGACGGCCGCGGCGACGACGACCTCCACGACGTGGCCCTCGCCGTCGAGCCGCACGACCGCGGCGGCGAGGCCGTCGGCGGCCCGGTCGAGGTCCTCCGCCGCGAACGTACGCCCGACAACCCGCGCCAGGCTCCCCGCCGCCTCCTCGCGGAGCCCAGCCGCCGCCGCACGCGCCGCGCCCGAGACCGGCGCCCCCGGCGCGGCGCAGGCGCCCACGGTGGCGGACTCGCCCCACACGAACGTGAACGAAGACGGATCCAAGCCGCTCTCCTGGCCGAGCGCCCGCGCGAGCACCTCGTCACGCCCCTGCCCGAGGTCCGGAACGTTGCAGGACACCTCCACCTCGTCGGCGCCCGTCACCCGCAGGATCACCCGCGCGCCCCCCTCGCCCGGCGCGCGCGCCACGCCGAAGCCACACGCCCCTTCCTGGGCCGCGGCGGCGACGACCGCGTCGAACACCGCGACCGCCGGCCCCTCGAGCGCACCACGGCGCGCCGCCACCCGGTCCCCGTCGCCGACCGCCGCGTCGATCGCCAGCTCTGCCGCGATCGTGGCGACGGCGCCGACGCCGCGCGCCGCCACCGTGGGCCACCCCGACCCGACGTCCACCCGCGCCGTGAGCGCGGCGGGGTACGGAACCGCCTCGAGGGCGCGTACGACCATCGCGTCGGCGTCCCACGCGTCCACCCCGCCGTCGATCGTCACGACCCCATCGACGCCGCGGAGCACGCCCGCCTCGATCGCGGCCTCGATCCTCGCAGAACCGCCGGGTCGGTGCCGGTGGCACGCGACCGCCACCTCGTGGTCGAGCGACACCCGCACCGCGCGCCCCGACGCGACGGCCAGGCGCGCCGCCGCCTCCTCGAGCCCGGGCGCCGCCCGTGCCCCGTAGCTGCCCCCCGACGGGACCAGGCGCACGCGAACGTCGACCGCGAGCGCTTCGGTGAGGCGCTTCGCGAGCCCGGCCGCGTCGTGCCCGGGGGAGTAGACGGTCAGCCCGCCGCCCGCGGTGGGCACGGCGAACGCCGCCTCCGGCTCGAGGTACGCCGGGTCCGACGGATCGACCCGCACCTCCGCCACGGCGACGCGCGCGCCGGGCACAGGCGCGGCGTCCCGGCGACGGGCCTGCGCGATGGTCCGCGGCGGGTCGACCACCTCGTCGATCGTCTGTACGAACCCCGTCATCGCCGCGTGCGCCTCGGCGAAGCCGACCCCGACCGCGCCCACCAGCGGCTGCCCCGTCACGACGCGCGCCCCGTCGGCGACCAACGGCACGACGCCCGGTGGCATGTCCCCGAGGCGGGCGATGCCCGATCGGGCCGCCAGGACGACCGCGCCGACGACACCGCCGGGCGCGTGAAGGTCGTCCACGTACGCGCGGGCGCCGAGGACGATCGCGTCGCCCTCCGGCCGTGCGCTCGCCGGGAGATCCTCGTGCCCCGCGGCCAGCCGCACCGCCGCGCGGATGGCCACGTAGCCGGTGCACCGACAGGTATGGAGGTTCAAGGCGCGATCGATCGCGGCGTCGTCGACCGGCTCGCCGCCCTCGATCAGGGCGTGCGCGCTCAGCACGATCCCGGGCGTGCAATAGCCGCACTGCGCGGCGCCGGTCGCGAGGAACGCCGCCGCGAGGCGCGCGCGCGCCGGCTCCGGCACGCCGCCCACGGTCACGACCGACTTCCCGACGAGCGATCGCACCGGCAGCGTGCAGGTCAGACGCGCCTTGCCGTCGACGAGCGCCGTGCAGCACCCGCAGAGCCCCTGCGGCGCGCACCCGGCCTTCGCGGTGAAGATCCCCAGGGAGTCGCGGAGCACGTCGAGCGCGGAGCTACGGGCGTCCGCGTCTACCTCGACGGGCGCCCCGTCGAGCACGAAGGACCAGGTCGGCATGCGCCCGCCTATTGCGGATCGAGCCGGTACACCGTGCTGCCGGGCGGCACCAGGAGCAGATCCTCCGCGATCGCGCGCCGCACCGTGGACTCCTCCCCGCGGAGCTGCTCGACCTCGCGACGGAGGCGGGCGTTCTCTTCGTTGAGCGACACGAGCTGCCGCTGCGTGCGCGCGAGCGACTCCATCATGCGATGACGCCGGAACAGCCCGGCGTCGCCCCACACGGCCGCGCCGATGCCCACCAAGATGACCCCCGCCGGAATGACGACGAAGAGCACGCGTCGGAGGAAGAGGGGCATGGAAGGGTCGGAGGGGTTGGGGGTTCCGGAGAGCGACGGGGCTGGGAAGGCCCGCGGGGGGGTGGTACGCTCGCCTGCCGAACCACTATCCGGCGGCCCGTTCGGCGTCACGCAACTCCACCTCAGAACACGCGAAATCCCTCGATGCCCTCGACTCGTCAAGCGAATGCGTCCACCCCGGTCCCACGCCGCCTCGTCGGGCTCCGCTCCGCCGTCTACGGCGGGCTCGCGAGCGCGGCGGCCGCGGTCGCGATCGCCACGATCCCGGGATGCGGCGTGGCGTACGTGCTCCGCTCGGGCTGGTACCAGGCGGAGCTCCTCGCCGCGCGCGAGCCCTTGGGCGAGGTGCTCGCGAGCGACGCCCTGTCCGTGGGCGCGCGGCAGCGCCTCCTGCTCGTGCCGGAGCTCAAGGCGTACGGGGCGACCCTCGGCCTCGCCGCCACCGACAACTACGACACCGTCGCCGTGGGCTGGGACCGCACGATCTGGAACGTGTCCGCGTGCGATCCCCTCGCCTTCCAGCCGGTCACCTGGTGGTTCCCCATCGTGGGACGCGTGCCGTACCTCGGGTTCTTCACGGACACGGACGCCCGTGAGCGCGAAGCCGATCTCCGCGCGTCCGGGTACGACGTGTACGTGCGGACCGCTGGCGCCTACAGCACGCTGGGGTGGTTTCGCGATCCGATCCTCCCCGGCATGTTGCGGTGGTCGGAGGCCCAGCTCGCGGAGACCGTGTTCCACGAGCTCGCGCACGCCACGCTGTGGGTCCCCGGCTCCGTGGCGTTCAACGAGAGCTTCGCCAGCTTCGTGGGCGAGGTGGGCGCGCGTCGCTGGCTGGCGGACCGCTACGGCGAGGCGAGCACCGAGGTGGCGTCCTACGACCGCGAAGACCGCGACATGCGGCGCTACGAGGCCCTGCTCCACGAGGTGTACCGCGATCTGGACACGATCTTCGCCGACACGGGGCGCCCGGAGGCCGAGCGGCTCGCGGCCAAGCGCGCCGTGTTCGAGAGCATCCCTGATCGCATCCTCGCCTCGGACATCGAGGACCGAGCGTCGTGGGCCACGTACGCCCGCCGGTCCGAGTGGAACAACGCCCGCCTCGTCCAATTCAAGGTCTACAACTCCGGGGAGGACGACTTCGCGGCGCTGTACGCCCGGCACCCCGACCTCCCGTCGTTCATCGACGCCTTGCGCCGGATCACCCGGGGCGCCCCCGACGCCCGGAGCGCGTTGGCGGACGCCGTCAAGAAAATCTGACAGCGTCCGGATTCGCGTCGCCGTGTCAGGGATTTGATCATTCAACGGGCGTCGCGTGACCGTTCCAGACGCCCCGTGACCGGTTCGAGACACGGCACGCATCTTGCTTTACCCCTCACCGAGCCGGCTCCCCCCGGCCCTGGAGGTCACGATGGCATTTGCCAGCCCCGCCCGCCGCGGTTCCGCCCCCATCGGAGACGGCAACGTCCTCCTCAACAAGTACCTCCGCATGATGGGGGAGATCCCTCTGCTGAAGCGGGATGACGAGGTCGAGGTGGCGCGTCGCATCGACCTCGGCGGGCCGGACGCCGAGCTCGCGAAGGCCACGCTCGTGACCGCGAACCTCCGCCTCGTGGTCAGCATCGCCAAGCAGTACACCTACCGGGGCATCCCCCTCTCGGACCTGATCCAGGAAGGCAACATCGGCCTCATGAAGGCCACCGAGAAGTTCGACCACACGCGCGGCTTCAAGTTCAGCACGTACGCGAGCTGGTGGATCAAGCAGAGCATCGTGCGCGCCGTCGAGTCGCAGTGCCGCACGATCCGCATCCCGATCTACAAGCTCGAGGTGGTCAACAAGGTGCACGCGACGCAGAAGGCGCTGTTCCAGGAGCTCGGCCGCGAGCCCGCCATGGACGAGGTGTCGGCGCGCCTCGGGATGGACATCGACAAGCTCGAGGGCCTCATGCGGCTCACGCGCGAGCCGATCTCGCTCGACGCTCCGGTCAGCGAAGACAGCGAGTCGAGCGTCGGCGAGTTCATCGAGAACGTCGACGCCGCGCGCCCCTCCGCGGCGCTCGAGGAGTCCGCCCTGCGCGAAGAGGTCGAGCAGGTGCTGTCGAGCCTGACCCCGCGCGAAGAGAAGGTCGTCCGCATGCGGTACGGCATCGGCGAGCCGGCGTCCTACTCCCTGGAAGAGATCGGCGCGCAATTCTGCCTCACCCGGGAGCGCATCCGTCAGATCGAGATCAAGGCGCTCCGCAAGCTCCGTCACCACAAGCGCCGCAAGCACCTCGAGAGCTTCCTCGCGGCGTGAGCCGGACGCCGATCACCACACGATGTAGGTGCCCGGCACGTCCTTCGCCTTGGGATGGAACGGATCCCCCTCGGGGATCGCGTCCTCGAGCCCGTACTTGACGCGCAGGGCGCGGGCGAGCTCGGGGGGCGTGGCGCCGCTCCAGAACACGTAGGGATATTCGACGACGAGGGCCGGCTTCGATGGCGCCGGAAGCTGCACGGCGCGCACGGCGTCGGCCACGCAGCGCGCCGCCTCGTCGTCCCCGAGCGTGGCGAACACCGGCACGGAGTCGGCGACGAACCCGGCCGAGTCGACCGTGACGCGCACGACCACCTCGCCCGCCGCGGCGGGGTCCCGTTGGATCAAGCGCTCGAAGCACGCCGCCACCGGGGCCCCGGCGAGCGCTGCCCCCATGCGATCGCGCTCCGATGACGCCTCGGGCGCCGGGACGGCGACCACGCCGACGTTCACCTGCGGCGCCGGCGCCCGCGCGGAGCGGACCGGCGCGCAGGCCACGAGCGCGACGACGACCGCGATCACGCGCGGCGACGACGGAGGAGCGCGAGCGGCACGGCGGTGAGCAGGGCCCAGAGCCCGCCTCCGGCGCCGGCGTGCACGCACCCGCCGAGCCCGTCGAGGCCCACGCGACGACCGGGGAGGAGGTCCGTCGGTACGTCGTCCGCGGCCGGGAGGTCGGTGTCCGCGGCGGTGTCGGGCGGATCGGTGTCCTGCGCGCCGGTGTCCGCGGGCACGTCGGTGTCGTCCGTCGTCGAAGGGACCAACGCGATCGAGCACCAGTCGGTGGCCGACGATGTGGACTTCGTGCAGGTGCCTTCGGCGTAGCCCGGGTACGTGGCGCGCATGGTGTACGTCCCGAAAGGGACGTCCTCGAAGCGATAGAAGCCGTCGTCCGCCACGATCGTCGTCTCGCCCGTCTGTTCGATCCAGACGGTGGCGCCCACGAGGTTCGGCCCGTTGTAGATGTCGGTGTCACGAACGGCGCCGATGATCGTACCACCCACGGTCGCCGTGCCGCCGTTCACCAGCGTCATGAAATAGTCCCAGTCCCAACCGGTGCCGGGGTCGGTGTGACACCCTGCACCGCCGCCGGAACCGCTGCACCCGGGAACTTCGACGTGCCCGATGATCGAGCTTCGATCGAGAGAGACCCCTTGCCGCGCGGCGATGTCGATGGTCAGCTGCGCCGACGAGGCGTACATCGCGTCGGTGTACCAACGCCCGGGATCGCTCACGTAACCTTCGTGCTCGATGCCCACGCTGCGGGTGTTCGTCGTCCAATGTCCGGCGTGCCACGCCACGTCCGACTCGCGGACCATCTGGGTGATCTCGCCGTCGGAGCTCCGGATCACGTAGTGGGCGCTGGCCCCGGCGGTGCAGTTGGCGAACCACGCCTGACAGCCCGAGTAGCTGCCCTGCACGGTGTGGATCACCACCATGTCGATGTCGCCCGAGCCGCGGGAGTAGTCCGAATAGTTGTCCGCGCAGGCGCCGTACCAGCCCGACGCGAGCGCGCTGTCCGTGGTGCCCGGCGGCGGGACGGCGCGCGCCGTCATCCACGTGGACGCCCCCGGCACGGGCTCGAACGCCACGACGCCGAGCGGGGTGTCGGCGTAGATGCCCGCCTCGACGGACTCGTAGATGTAGCGGGCGTAGAGGTCCTGGAGCTTGGGCTCGTGCCGGCCGGAGAACGCCCGGACCGCGTCGTACCAGGCGGGAAGATCCGTCGGGTCGGGCGCGACGCCACCGTTCGAGGCGCGCGCCTGGTCGGCGAGGATGGCCGCCGCACCGCGGATCGAGACGCGCCAATCGCGCGCCACGACGTTCGGATCGATCTCGAGCAGCGCCGCGGCGTGCTCGAGGGAGGGGTCTTCGTCGCCCTCGCGCAGGTCGAACATCGACCAGCCGCCCCAGGTGCTCACCACGTCCGGACCGAAGCGCGTCGCCTCCCACGCGAGCGCGGCGAGGATCGGCTCCGGGACGCCGGCCTCGTCGGCCGACGCGCGAAACGCGGCGGCGAGCGGGCTCTGCGCCACCCGGCCGGGAGGATCGGACGGCGCCGCCGCGGGGGTCAGAGGCGCGTGCGCGAGCGCGAGCGACACGAGGAACACGGAGACTCCCGAGACGAGCGGCTTCTAACCGATCACGCGACGGTTTGCGCCCGCGACGACGCGGTGCGCGCGCGGAGAAGGCCCGGGCGCGGTCCCCCGGTTAAGCCTGCCGGCCTCCCCGGGTCACAATGAGCTCCCTCCACGAACTGCTTCCGCCGACCGACGCGTTCTCCTCTCGCCACATCGGCCCGTCCCCGGACGATCGTACGGCGATGCTGGCCGTGCTCGGCGTCGCGACCCTCGACGCGCTCATCGGCCAAACGATCCCCGCCCCCCTCCGCACGACGACCGCGCTCGACCTCCCGCCCGCGCTCGACGAAGCCGCGGCGCTCGGGGCGCTCCGCGCGCTCGCGGCCCGCAACACCGTCCGCCGCTCGATGATCGGCATGGGCTACAGCGACACCATCACCCCGCCGGTCATCCTCCGGAACATCGTCGAGAACCCCGGGTGGTACACGCAGTACACGCCCTACCAGGCCGAGATCGCGCAGGGCCGTCTCGAGGCGCTGCTCAACTTCCAGACCCTGATCGCCGACCTCACCGGCCTCCCCGTCGCGAACGCGTCGCTCCTCGACGAGAGCACGGCCGCCGCCGAGGCGATGGCCATGGCGCTGTCCGTCTCTCCCGCCGCGGAGGCCGGCGCGCGCCGCTTCGTCGTCGCGCCGGACGTCCACCCGCCGACGCTCGACGTCCTCCGCACGCGCGCCGCGCCGTTCGGCGTGGAGATCGTCGTGGCCGACCCCGCGACGGCGCCGTTCGACGGCGTCTTCGGCGCGCTCGTGCAATATCCGAACACCTTCGGCGAGGTGGTCGACCCCGCCCCCGCCGCCGCGCGCGCCCACGAAGCCGGCGCGCTGCTGGTGGTCGCGGCCGACCTCCTGTCGCTCACGCTCCTCGCCGCCCCCGGCGATCGCGGCGCCGACGTCGTCGTCGGCAACAGCCAGCGCTTCGGTGTGCCCCTCGGCTACGGCGGCCCGCACGCGGCGTTCATGTCCACGAAGGACACGTACAAGCGCAGCATCCCCGGCCGCATCGTCGGAGTCACGATCGACAGCGCCGGCAAGCCCGCCCTGCGGCTCGCCCTGCAGACCCGCGAGCAGCACATCCGCCGCGAGAAGGCCACGTCCAACATCTGCACCGCGCAGGTGCTGCTGGCGATCGTCGCCAGCATGTACGCCGTTTATCACGGGCCCGACGGGCTCCGTCGCATCGCCGGCCGGGTGCGCGGCCTCACGGAGCTCTTCGTCGCGGGCCTGCGCCGCGGCGGCCTCGACGTCCCCGCCGCGACCCGCTTCGACACGGTGACGGTGCCGGTCGCAGACGCGGCGGCGATCGTCAGCGCCGCGGAAGTCGCAGGCTACAACCTCCGCTTCGTCGACTCCGGCCGGGTCGGCGTGTCGTTCGACGAGACCACGCGCCCGGAGGACGTGTCGGCGCTGCTCCAGGTGTTCGGCGTGGACCCCTCGCTCGCCGGCCTGACCATCGCGCCCCTGGGCGCGGCGGTCGCGCGCGGCACGGCGTTCTGCACGCACCCGACGTTCCACCGGTACCACTCCGAGACGGAGATGCTCCGGTACATCACGCGGCTGCAGCAGCGCGACCTCTCCCTCGCCCAGTCGATGATCCCGCTGGGAAGCTGCACGATGAAGCTGAACGCGACGACCGAGATGATCCCGGTCACGTGGCCAGGGTTCAACGGCCTGCACCCCTTCGCGCCCGCGGCCCAGGCCGCCGGGTACCACGAGCTCTTCCGCCAGCTCGAGGCCTGGCTCGCCGAGATCACCGGCTTCGCCGCGACGTCCCTCCAACCCAACGCCGGCAGCCAGGGTGAATACGCGGGCCTGCTCGTCATCACGCGCTACCACGCGGACCGCGGCGAGGGCCATCGCAACGTCTGCCTCATCCCGCAGAGCGCGCACGGCACGAACCCGGCGTCCGCGGCCATGAACGGCATGAAGGTCGTGGTCGTGCGGTGCGACGCCCGCGGCAACATCGACGTCGACGACCTCCGCGCGAAGGCGGCGCAGCACGCCGACACGCTCAGCGCCCTCATGGTCACCTACCCGAGCACGCACGGCGTGTTCGAGGCGTTCATCAAGGACATCTGCGCGATCGTCCACCAGCACGGCGGCCAGGTCTACATGGACGGCGCGAACATGAACGCGCTGGTCGGTCTGGTCCGTGCGGGCGAGCTCGGCGCGGACGTGTGCCACATCAACCTGCACAAGACCTTCTGCATCCCGCACGGCGGCGGCGGTCCGGGCATGGGCCCGATCTGCGTGGCCGGGCACCTCGCCCCCTTCCTGCCCGGCCACGTCCTCGTGCGGACCGGCGGGGAGCGTGGGGTCGGCGCGGTCAGCGCGGCCCCCTGGGGTTCGGCGTCTATCCTCCCGATCCCGTGGGCGTACATCGCGATGATGGGCGCCGACGGCCTGACGGACGCCACCCGCGTCGCCATCTTGAACGCCAACTACATGGCGGCGCGGCTCGGCGCGCACTACCCGGTCCTCTACGCGGGTGAGAACGGCCGGGTCGCGCACGAGTGCATCCTCGACCTCCGCCCCCTCAAGGCCGCCACCGGCATCGAGGTCACCGACGTGGCCAAGCGCCTGATGGACTACGGGTTCCACGCCCCCACCGTCAGCTTCCCGGTGGCGGGCACGATGATGATCGAGCCCACGGAGAGCGAGAGCAAGGCCGAGCTCGACCGCTTCTGCGACGCGATGATCGCCATCCGCGGCGAGATCGCGGCGATCGAGCGCGGTGAGTCCGACCGCACCGACAACCCGCTCAAGCACGCTCCGCACACCGCGGCGGCGGTCACCGCGACCGCGTGGGACCACCCCTACTCCCGCGAAGTGGCGGCCTTCCCGGCGCCGTGGGTCGCGGCGGGCAAGTTCTGGCCGAGCGTCGGTCGCGTCAACGACGTCTACGGCGACCGCAACGTGGTGTGCACCTGCCCGCCGATCGAGAGCTACGGCGAGTGACCCGGCCCGCCCGCGGCGGCCGTGGTGGACAGCCACGTCGCCGCGGTCCGCGCGTATAGGGCGTAGCCCGCCTCGTCGGGGTGGACGCCGTCGTAGAAGAGCGGCTCGCGCAGCGAAGGGTCTGCCTCGAACGCCGCGATCACCTCGTCGGCGAGCCGATCCCCCGCGCCGCCGGCTGCGCGGAGCAGCTCCTCCCGTCCCGGGAACCGTAGCAACACCTGCGCCGAGCCGTCCCGCTCGAGGATGACCCCCGGCATCGGCAGCGCCGCGCGGAAGGTGGGGGTGAGATCGAGCCACGGCGCGCCGCAGTCCGGAGGCGGTGACGCCGGAGCCGCGTCGAGCGCGAACGTGCTCGCCGGATGAAACAGAAGGGCGACGCCCGAGATCCCACGCGCACCCGCGCACAGCGCGGCCACGTCGTCCGTGCCCGCGCGCGAGCGCATGGCGAGGACCACGCGGTCGGGGTGCAGGCGCTCGGCCCACAGTCGGGCGCGCACCACGACCTCCGCGGCGGTGAGGCCCGGCACGGCGGCGTCGATCACCTCCGCGCCCAACGCGGCGGAGAGCTGCCGCGCGAGGCTCTGCTCCTCCGACACCCCCCACCCGAGCGCGATCGAGTCGCCGACGAGGAGCACCCGGGGACCCGCAGGCACGTCGGACACGTCGACCGCGCCGCGGAACCCATGGCGCTCGGTGTCGAGGAGGAAGCTCCGCCGCCGTGTGACCGAGCCGCGCCCCGCGGCCGAGCGCGCCTCGTCGGCTCGGTGCGGGCGGTCGGGCACGACCACCCGCGCACCGCGGAGGTTGGGGAGGAGCTCCCGGCTGATCTGCTCGCCGGGCACCCGGAACACCGCGTCGGAGGAGAATCCCCATCGTTCGCGCCACACCAGCCACCCGCCGGCGAGCACCACGGCGCCGAACACGAGGCCCGTCGCGGCCTTGAGCATTGTCTCCGCGCGCATCGGGACCGCCTCGCGCGAGTACGATACCATCCGCACATGCGCGCGTTCATCCGTCGCCTCGCGATCCGCTGGGTCCTCCCCTGGTCGTGGCGCCTGGGCGACGACCGGGTCGCCTCGAGCCTCAACCGCTTTGCGCTGGTCGAGTCGGACTCGGGCTGGCAGTTCCTCCGCGCGGCGGAGGTCCTCACGGAGCCGGCCCAGCGCGCCCGGATGTTCCACGACGCGGTGGAAGAGATGGGCCACGCGGAGGGCTTCGCCCGGCTGGCGGAGCGCTACGCCTCGCGGCCGATCCCGCACACGCGCGAGGGGCGCAAGGCGCTCATCGCGGAGCCTTCCGAGCTCGGTGACTTTCTCGCATACATCGCCGTCGGCGAGGCCGACGTGTACGACGAGTTCGTCGACTATGCGCGCGCCGTCGCCCGCGCCGACATCCAGGCGCACATCGCGGCGATCCGCGACGATGAAGCTGGTCACCAGGCGGACGCCGCCGTGACCACGGCCGCGCTCGTCGGCGGCCAGCAGCGATTCGACGCGCTCTGCCGGAGCGCGCGGTGGCGCCGGGAATGGGAGTCGTTCACGCAGGCTTCGGCGAGCGTCGGGCACGCGGTCAGCACGATCCTCCTGTTCGTCGTCTGGCTCGTCGCCGCGCCGCTGCTGACGCTGCCGAGCCGTGGACGCCTGACCCGCCGCGGCTGGCAGGCCGCCACGTGAAGGTCCTCGGTGTCTCGTTCGGGTTCCACGACGCGAGCGCGGCGCTCGTCGTCGACGACCGGCTCGTATGGGCCGGCGCGGAGGAGCGCGCGTCGATGTTGCGGCACGACCCGACGCTCCCGCGGCGCGCCATCGCCGCCGGGCTGCGCAGCGCCGGGCTGCGCGCGTCGGACCTCGACGCGGTCGTCTACTACGAAGAGCCGCACGCGAAGCTCCCGCGCGTGCTCGTGTCGACCCTCGCCGGGTTTCCCCGCGGCGCGGGGCGGTTCGTCCAGGCCGCGCGGGACTGGATGACCGACCGCCTGTGGGCCCCTCAGCAGCTCGCGGAGGCGCTCGACGTCCCGGTCCGCCGCGTCCACACCGTCCCGCACCACCACAGCCACGCCGCGCAGGCCTTCCTCGGCTCCCCGTTCGAGGACGCCGCGATCCTCACCGTCGACGCCGTCGGCGAGTGGGCCTGCACCGGCATCGGCGTCGGTCGCGGCGCCCAGGTGAAGCTCCTCGAGACGCTCGACTTCCCCTCGTCTCTCGGGCTCTTCTACGCGGCGTTCACCGGCTTCCTCGGCTTCCGTCCGAACGACGGCGAGTGCAGCACGATGGCGCTGGCCGCGTTCGGCCGGCCCACCCGCCTCGACGAGGTGCGCGCCGTCCTTCGGCTGCACGACGACGGCACCTACGAGCTGGTTCCCGGCTGGCTGGACCTCACCGCCGAACAGCCCTTCACGGATCGGTTCCTCACGAAGTTCGGCGCGCCGCGCGACCACCGACAACCCCTCCCGTTCGATAGCTTCTCCGACGATCCGCGCCCACAGACCGGGCCCGCGCAAGCCTGGGCGGACCTCGCCGCCAGCGTGCAGCTCGTGCTCGAAGAGGCGTTGCTCGGCCTGGCGCGTCGGGCCCACGCCAAGACCGGGCTGACCCGCCTCTGCCTCGCCGGGGGCGTCGCCATGAACAGCGTCGCCGTCGCGCGCCTCGAACGCGAGGGGCCGTTCGAGGCGATCTTCATCCCGCCGGACCCCGGAGACGGCGGCGCGGCCGTCGGCGCCGCGCTCCTGCACGCGGGCGTGCGCGCGCTGTGGGAGCCCTCGCTCGGCGCGCCCTGGAACGCGGAGGAGGCCACGTCGCTGCTGCCGCACCTCGACGCTTCGATGTTCGGGGCCCCGGTGCGCACGGCGACGGTCGACGCGGCGGGGCGCACGGAGCGGGTGGTCGCGACCCTCGAGCGCGGCGGCGTCGTGGCGTGGGTCCACGGCCGCGCCGAGCACGGTCCGCGCGCGCTCGGCCACCGGTCGCTCCTGTTCGACGCGTCCCGCGTCGACGTGGCCCGCCACGTCAGCACGAAGATCAAGCGCCGCGCGCCGTTTCGGCCGTATGCGCTCGCCATGGCCGAGGGGCGGGCCGCCGAGGTCCTCGGGGGCCCGCCGCCGGGGTACACGGCGCGATGGATGCAGACGGTGCGGCCGGTGCGCGCCCCCGCGACGGTGCGCGCGGGGGTGCACGTCGACGGCACGACCCGGCCGCAAGTGTGTACCGCCGCCGACAACCCCGAGCTCCACGCGCTCCTGGAGGCCTGGACGGCCGCCTCGGGCGTCCCCGCCCTCGTCAACACGTCGTTCAACGGGCGCGGGCTCCCGATCGTCGAGACGCCCACCGACGCCCTCGCGCAGTTCGCGCGCGCGCCGATCGACCTCCTCGTCCTCGGCGACCACCTGATCGAGCGGAGCCCGCATGTCTGAGCGCTACTCGACCCTCGGCGCCCTCGCGGATCGCGCGGCGACCCTCGGGCGCATCTTCCGAGAGCTTCGAAAGAGCGGGCTGCTCTGGCTGTTCCCGCTGGTCGCGGGGCTGCTGCTGCTCGCGGCGCTGCTCGCGGTCATCGCGAGCACCGGGCCGCTGGCGCCGTTCCTCTACCCGCTGCTCTGAGCCGGGTGGTCGCGCCGAGGGCCGCACCCGGAGCGGGCGCTCCGGGTGCGCGCGCCTTCAGAGCGCCTCGTAGGCCTCAGCGGTGAGCAGGGCGTCGACGGACGCGAGATCCGCGACCTCGATCTTGAAGATCCAGCCGGCCTCGTGCGCGTCGGAGTTGATGAGGCTCTCGTTGCCGTCGAGGCCGTCGTTGACGGCGACGACCTTCCCCGCGACCGGGGCGTAGATGTCGCTCACGGCCTTGACCGACTCGACCTCGGCCGCGCCCTGGCCGGCCTTGAGCACCTTGCCGACGGCGGGGAGCTCGACGTGGACGATGTCCCCGAGCTGATCCTGCGCGTGGTGGGTGATGCCGACGGTGCCCACGTTGCCCTCGAGGCGAATCCACTCGTGGGAGGCGGTGTAACGACGATCGTTGGGGACGCTCATGGGTGTACCTCAGTAGGGACGGGTGTAGAAGGGGGTCTTGGCGACGACCGCCTCGGCGATCTTGCCGCGGATGTCGATCTGGACGCGCGTGCCGACCTTGCTGTGCTCGGCGGCCACGTAGGCGATGGCGACGTTCGCGTCCACGCTGGGGCCGCGGGTGCCGCTCGTGATCTCGCCGACCACCACGCCGTCGACGAGGACCGGGCTGTGCGGGCGCGCGATGCGGCCCTCCACGAGGAGGCCCACGAGGCGGCGCGGGACGCCGGCCGCCTTCTGCGCCACGATCGCGTCGCGACCGACGAAGTCGCCCTTCTCGAGCTTCGTGACCCAGGCGAGGCCGGCCTCGAGCGGCGACGTGTCGTCGGTGATGTCGTTGCCGTACAGCGCGTACTTCATCTCGAGGCGCAGGGTGTCCCGCGCGCCGAGGCCGACGTTGACGAGGCCGTACGCCTTGCCCGCCGACTGGATGGCGGCCCAGAGCACGTCGGCCGCGCCGGCCGGGAGGAACACCTCGAAGCCGTCTTCGCCGGTGTACCCGGTGCGGGCGATGATGCAGTTCTCGATGCCCGCGACGGTCGCCGACGGGACGAAGTGGTAGTTCTTGACTCCGGCCAGGGGCGCGTCGGTGAGCCCCTGGAGCAGCGCCTCCGCGTGGCGCCCCTGGACCGCGAGCTGGCCCCAGAAGTCGCTCTCGTCGGTGATCTCGGCGTGAAACGGGTTGTGCGCCTTCATCCACGCGTAGTCCTTGGCGCGGTTGGCGGCGTTCACGCAGATGAGGAACTCTTCCGGGCCGAAGCGGTAGACGATGAGGTCGTCCACGATGCCGCCGCGCTCGTTGCACATCGCGGTGTACATCGCCTGGCCGTCGTCGAGCTTCGACGCGTCGTTCGTGACGAGGTGCTGCACGGCGGCGAGCGCGTTCGGCCCGCAGATGCGCACCTCGCCCATGTGGGACACGTCGAAGAGCCCGACGCCGGCGCGGCAGCCGTGGTGCTCCTCGAGGATGCCGGTGTACTGCACCGGCATTTCCCAGCCACCGAAGTCGATGAGGCGGGCACCCGCCTCTTTGTGGAACACGAAGAACGGGGTGCGGCGGATCGACATGGTGGCTCCGTGGTGGCCCAACGTCGCCCGGCCGGAGCGCCGCGTCAACGGGCGCGGGCCTCGGCGGCCTGCACGGTGTTCGCCATCAGCATGGCGATGGTCATGGGGCCGACGCCGCCCGGCACGGGGGTGATCCACCCGGCGCGCTCCGACGCCGCCGCGAACTCCACGTCGCCCACGAGCGACCCGTCGGCGCGCCGGTTGATGCCGACGTCGATGACCGCCGCGCCGGGCTTGATCCAGCTGCCGCGCACCATCTCGGCCCGACCGACCGCGGCGACGACGACGTCCGCGCGGGCGACGTGGGCCGCGAGGTCGACCGTGCGGCTGTGGCACAGGGTCACGGTGCAGTCGGCGTGGTCGAGCAGCTGAAGCATGGGGCGGCCCACGATGTGGGAGCGCCCGACCACGACCGCCTCTCGGCCGCGCAGCGCCACGCCGGCGTGGGTGAGCAGGTGCATGACCCCCGCGGGCGTGCACGGCGCGAAGCCCGGCCGCTTCTGGGACAGGCGCCCGGCGCTGACCGCGTGGAGGCCGTCGACGTCCTTCGAAGGGTCGATCGCGTCGACCACGGCGTCCTTGTCGAGGTGCGCCGGCAGCGGGAGCTGGACCAGGATGCCGTCGACCTGCGGGTCGGCGTTGAGCGCCGCGACCACCGCGAGCAGCTCGTCCTGCGGGACCGTCGCGGGGAGCGTGATCTGGCGGTGGTGAAAGCCGAGGCGCGCCGCGGTGCGCCCCTTGTTGCGCACGTACACCGCGCTCGCCGGGTCGTCCCCGACGAGCACCACGGCGAGGCCGGGCGGACGCGACAGCGCCGCGACCCGGCCCGCGAGGGCGTGGGTGAGCTCGGCCGCGATCGCGCGCCCATCGAGGACCGACGCGGACATCAGGACGAGCCGCCCGAAGACGGCGTGGACGACGGCGTCGAGGACGGCGCGGGCGCGGGGGCAGGGGCGGGCGCCGACGTCGGAGCCGCCGCGGCCGCCGGCGCGTCCCCCTTGCCTTCCTTCCCTTCGGACGAACCGCCGCTCTTCAGCCCGTAGTGGTCCTTGTACCAGCCACCGCCCTTGAGCACGAAGCTCGTCGCGCTGATCTTCTTGCGGACCTGATCGGCCCCGCACGTGGGGCACACGCGCACGGGCTCGTCGGAGAAGCGCTGGAGAACCTCGAACTCCTTGCCGCAGGTCGGACAGGCGTACTCGTAGATGGGCATGGGGCTCCTTCGGGCAACGGGCCGGTCGGCGCGGAGGCTAAACACCGACCCGGTGCGCGGCAATGGCGGGTCGACGGCCCGACCCGGTCGCCATAAACGGCGCCATGCGCGTGTTCGACCGACGGGTCGTCCTCGTCACCGGGAAGGGCGGAGTCGGCAAAACCGTGGTGGCGTCCGCCCTGGCGCTCGCGGCGGCGCGCTCGGGTCGCCGCGTCGTCCTCTGCGAGACCGCCGGCTCGACGCGGGCCGCCGCGCTGTTCGGTCACGGCGCGAACACCTACACGCCCACCCCGCTGGCGCCGAACCTGTGGGGCCTCAGCATCACGCCCGAGCGCGCGATCGAAGAATACTTGATTCGTACGCTGCGATTCCGCAAGCTCTACGAGATGGTCTTCCGCAACCGTGTGGTCGGTCCCTTCATGGACGCCGTGCCCGGTCTGCACGACCTGATCCAGCTCGGCAAGGCGTGGGACCTGGAGCGCGCCACCGGGCGGTCCGGCCCGGAGTGGGACCTGATCGTGGTCGACGCGCCGGCCACCGGCCACGGCCTCACCATGCTGGCCTCCCCGCGCGCGATGATGGAGCTGACGAGAGTCGGCCCGTTCTACGAGAACTCGAAGAATATCGCCGAACTCTTCGAAGACCCGACCCGCTGCGCCGCGGTGCTCGTGTCGCTCCCCGAGGAGCTGCCGGTGAACGAGACGCTCGACCTGTGGGCGCGGCTCGAAGGGCTCCAGTCGCTCGTCGCCGGGGTCGTGCTCAACGAGGTCCACCCCGCGCCGTCCATCGACCGCGGTGCCTGGGACGGGCTCCGGGGCCCGCTGTCCGCCCCCCCTCAGGGCGACGCCCGTGCGGTGCGTTGGGTGGACGCGGCGTGGCGACGTCTGGATCTTCAGGCGCGCGCCCGCGCCCGACTGGACGCCGTCCCCCGCCCTCTCCTCGAGCTGCCGTTCCTCTTCCGCCGCGAGCTCGGCGTCGGCGACCTCGAGGTCCTCGCGACCACGCTGGCGGTCGCGTGACCCGCGTCGTCATCTGCTGCGGCTCGGGGGGCGTCGGAAAGACGACCACCTCCGCCGCCCTCGCCCTGCGTGCCGCCCTCGGCGGCGCGCGCGTCGCGGTGGTGACCATCGACCCCGCGCGTCGCCTCGCGGATACGCTCGCGCTGCACGACGTGGGCAATGTCGCGCGGACCGTCGCGCTCGAGGGTCTTCCGCCGGGCGCGCGGCTCGACGCCCTGATGCTCGACGCGAAGCGCACCTTCGACGACATCGTCCGTCGGTTCGCCGCGACCGACGACGCCCGCGACCGCATCCTCGGCAACCACTACTACCGCTACGTCAGCACGCGGCTCGCCGGCGCGCACGAGTACATGGCGATGGAGAAGCTTCTGGAGCTCGTGTCGAGCGAGGCCTACGACGTCGTCGTGCTCGACACCCCGCCGAGCCGTCACGCGCTCGACTTCCTCGCCGCCCCGGACCGCATGGCAAACCTGATGGACGAAGGCGTGATGCGCTGGCTGGCGCTCCCGGCCTCGCGCGGCGGCTGGAAGATGATCGAGCGCGGGAGCGAGCTCCTCGCGCGGGTGCTCCGCTCGATGCTCGGAGACCGTACCATCGGCGAGATCGCGGAGTTCTTCCTTGCGTTCCAGACGTTGTGGGACGGTTTCCGCGAGCGCTCGTCACGCGTTCGGGCCCTGCTCGGCGCCCCGCACACCCGGTTCGTGCTGGTCACGTCACCCGCGCCCGCCGCGCGCGCCGAGGCGCTCGACTTCGTCGACGTGCTCGTCGCGCGCGGCATGCCGTTCGGCGGGTTCGTGATCAACCGCTGCACGGAGGGCCCCGACCTCGGGGAGCCGGCCCCCTCGTTCGGGCCACCCGCATCGGGCGTGGATCCGGCCGCGTGGGCCGCGGCGATCGACGCCACGATGGAGGTCTGGCGGCGTCGGGCGGCGCAGACGGACGCGCAGCGCCGGGCGATCCGGGAGCTCCTCGAACATGCCGGGACCGCGCGTGCCTGGCGGATCGCGGAGCGCGACGATCAGGTCCAGGACGTCGTCGCCCTGCGGTCGCTCGCGGAGGAGCTGCCCTCCGTCGACGAGGTCTTCGCCACGCCGGACCGGCCGACCCGCGGCTGAATCGCCGTCTCCGCCCTACCTTCTCCGCATGGGAAGGTCGTTCGCTCCATCGTCGCCGTCCACCTCCCGATGGGCCTGGCAACCCCGCCGCGAGGCGCTCCCGCCCGCGCGCGTCCGCGACGGCGTGGCGCCCGGACGACCCGCCGGCCCCCGATGGCCCTTGGCCCCACGCTCGGCGCGGCGCGACGCGCGCGGCCTACTCGCGCCGCGCGCCGCGCGCTCCCGGGTCGAAGCCCTCCGGCCACCGCGTCTCGCCGTCGTACGTCGCGTCGGTCAGCTCCGCGGCGTCGAGGTTGCGCGCGTCGCGGAGGTCGGCGCCCGCGAGCGCGGCGCCCCGCAGGGACGCGTGGAGCACGTCGGACCCGGCGAACCGTGCCCCCACGAGGGAGGCGCGGTCGAACACCGCGGTCCGGAGCCACGCGTCCCGAAGGTCCGCCCCGTCCAAGCGCGCTTCGGTGAAGTCCGCGGCTTCGTTGGCCCGAACCTCGAGGAGCCGCGCGCCCCCGAGCTCCGCGCGACGAAGCGCGGCGCCGGCGAGGCTGGCCCCGCGGAGATCCGCGTCGGCGAGGCCCGTGTCGCTGAGGTCGGCGCGGCGCAGCTCGGCGCGACGGAGGGAGGCCCGATCCAGCTTCAACCCGCGTAGGTCCGCGCCGCCCAGGCCCGCGCCGTCCAGGTTCGCCCGGGACACGTCCGGCCGCGGCACGCCATAGGCGCGCTCGAACTGGACGAACGCGAGCAGGGCCTCCGACCGCGACCGGATGTCCGCGACCGGCGCGCACGGCGGCTCGCGGCACGGGCCGGTGTCGTACAACGTGGAGAGGAGCGCCGCGCGCCGCACGACGCGGGTGTTTCGCTCCTCGTTCGCGAGCTGGAGCTGAATCTTGTCGTTCTGCTCTTGAAAGTACGCGTTCTGCTCCGCGATCAGATCATTCTGGCGCCACAGCAGGCCGATCGGGACCGCGGTCACGAGCAGCCCGAGCAGCCCGATCGAAAATGCCGTTCGGATCACCGCGGCGAGCACCTCGGCGGACGCCGGCACGGACACCCGGCCCGTGCGATGGAAGGTCCGCAGCCAGTTCCGCACGCCGAACGTCAGGCCGCGCCCGGCGACCACGAGCAGCGCGAACTGCCCCACGAGCAGGCCGAGCCGCCCCTCGATCCGCTGCACCGCGCGCAGGTAGGCGTTCTCCCGCTCCAGCGCCTCGACACGGCGACGCAGCCCGTCGACCTCGTCGGCGGGGTCCGCGTCGGCCGGGCTCATGCCCGAGCGCCGACGAAGGTTCGGTCCTCCACCTCGCCCGCGTGCAGGATCGCGTCGAACTGCTCGCGCTCGTCGAGCTCCGGGCGCGTGCGCACCTCGCGGACGCGGGCCGCGGCGCGCTCCGCGCGAGACCGCCACTCCGGCCACGAAGCGACGCCGCGCCCGAACCCCACCGTGAAGCCGGCCGCGACCTGCGCGGGGTCCACGGGGTCGGGCCACCGCGGCAGGCTCCGCGACGCCTCGGCGAGGCCGACGGCGCGGGCGAACGCGACGCGCCCTTCCGAGTGGCGCCAGCGCTCGAACCAGCCCACCCGCGCCGCGTCGATGACCGAGCGCACGCGCGCAACGCCCGCCGGGGAGGCCCGATCGTCCGGGGGCGCCGCGCCGCCTTCGATCTCGACGACGCGGGCGACGAGATCCGCCTCCACGCGCGCGCACAGGCCCGCGTCGCGGCGCAGCGCGTAGAGCACGACGCCGCGCGCGAACCCGAGGCTCCGCGCGCGCCGCGCCCGAAGCCCAGGCGCGCAGCGGACCGCGCGCAGCCACGCGTCGAGCGCGTCCCCGGCCAGCTCGGCCGCCACCGCAGACGCCAATGCCGTGGGCGCGATGGGGAACACGCGCCCACGCGCCACTCCGAGCGCGTCGGCGCTCTCCACGCCGCCGCCGACGACGCCACGCAAGGCGCGGCGCGCACGATCCGCCACCGCGCGGTCCGTGACCGTCGCGCGGCCGGTGAGGACGTGGACGACGAGCGCGGCGCGATCGAGTCGGTCCGCGGGCTCCGCGTCGGCCGCGGCGAGCTCGACGAGCTCGCCCCCCAGCGCGACGGTCCGCGAGCGCGGCAGGTGGCCCAGCAGCGGCGCGAGCTGCGCGACCGCCGCCCCTGGGGTTGCGCTGACGAACACGACGCGAAGCGCCTCGTCGAGGGCCCGCTCGACGCGCCGCACGGCGCTCTCGGCCCGCTCCGAACCCTGCCCATCGCCCGGCGGCGCCCTCGCCGTGAACGGTCCGCCCATCGCGCGCCTCCCCCCTCGGAGCTGCGCACCCGGCCGCGTGGCGCAACGTCTGCCCCCGCCGCGATGCCGCCGAGCCCGCCGTGCCTAGGTTCACGCGAGGAGGACTGAAATGACGGATGAACGCTTGGTTACGGGCTTGTTCCGCTCCCGTGCGGCCGCCGACCGCGCGGTCGATGCGATCCTCGCGATCGGGTACGCGGCGCGCGACGTCAGCGTCGTGATGGGAGAAGACGCCGGCCGGGATTCCGCGCCCCCCGAAGCGGTTGACCCCACCCGGGGCGCGGCCGCGGGCGCCGGGATCGGCAGCGCCGTCGGCGGGACGCTCGGCGCGGTGCTCGGAGCGATCGCCGCCATCGGGACCACGTTCGCCCTCCCGGGGCTCGGGCTCGTGGTCGCGGGTCCCATCGCGGCGGCGCTCGCGGGCGCTGGCGCGGGCGGCGCAACGGGGAGCGTGCTCGGCGCCCTGGTCGGCTCCGGCGTGCCCGAGGGTCGCGCCACGGAGATCGAACAAGGCCTCCGCGAGGGGGGGATTCTGGTCACCGTGCACCCGCGCGCCGCGAGCGACGTCAGCTTGCTCGAGCGCATCCTCGAGGATGCCGGCGCGATGTTCGTACGGGAGCGGGTCGGCGCGTCCGAGCCGGAGATGGTGTGACATGCGCGGCGCGGTGATCGTGGTGTCCAACGCGAGCCGCGCGCGCGTCCTTCACCTGCGTGGAGGGCGCCTCGAGGCGCTCGCCACGCTGGACCACCCGAGCAGCCGGGAGCGGGATCGTGCGCTGCTGTCGGATCGACCCGGGCGAACATGGACGGCGCGGGGGGGGAACGCGCGGCTCCGAGGCGGCGCCTTCGGCCAGACGGGCCAGGCACGAACGGCGATGCAAGAGGCCTCGGCGCAGTCGCTCGAGCACGAGCGATTCGCCAGAGAGGTCGCGGACACCCTGAAGTCCACGGTCGATCCGCGAGACGACCTCGACGTCGTGCTGCTCGCTCCTCCACAATTCCTGGGACGGCTGCGCGCGGTGCTCGGACCGACGGTGGCCGGGCGGGCCGTGGTGACCCTGGCGGCCGACCACACCGCGAGCTCCGATGCACGCCTGCTCGAGGTGCTCGACGGGCTCGGCGTCCGCGGCGCGCGCGTCGCGACGGAGGTCTAGGTGCGCGTGTTGCTCGTGGCGAACCTGACGGCGGCGGGACCGGCGTTGATCCGCGAGGTGAGCCGGCGCGCCCGCGCGGGCGCCACCTTCCACCTCCTCGTGCCCGCGGCCGACGCGCACGAAGACCGTGCGTGGACCTGGGAGGAGAACCGCGCGTGGCGAGAGGCGGAACGCCGGCTCGACACGGCGCTCGACGCGCTGCGCGCCGTGGGCGCGGAGGTGGGGGGCTCGGTCGGGGTGCACGACGCCTACGCGGCGGTCGGCGACGCCGTCCTCGCGCACGGCCCGTTCGACGAGATCCTCATCTCGACCCTCCCGCCGGGGCTGTCCCGTTGGCTGGGCCTGGACCTGCCGACGCGGGTGGCCCGTCGGTTCCCGGATTCGCGGGTGACCCACGTCCTGGGTCAACCGCTGCCCGAGCCCGCCTGAGCCCGCGGACGGCCGCGGCGAGCCAAGTCACCCAGCCGTCCTCGCGGGCGCGCAGACGCTTTCGGAGCCAGTCTCGGTCGTTCACCTGCGCACCACCTTGACGGCCGGTGACGAAGTGTATACGCTTCTATGGTTCGGTGCACCGTTCGAGTCTTGCGAAGGGATGCCTGCGAACGTTCTCTGCGCAATTCGAAGGGTGACTCTTGGGTAGCAAGCTGTACGTCGGTAATCTCTCCTTCCGCACGACGGAAGACTCTCTCCGCGCCGCTTTCGGCGCCAACGGACGCGCGGTCGCGCGCGTCTCGATCGTGACCGACCGCGAGACGGGCCGCTCCCGTGGCTTCGCCTTCGTCGAGATGGGCAGCGACGAAGCGGCCCAGTCCGCGATCGCCGAGCTCGACGGGCGCGATCTCGACGGGCGCACGCTCCGCGTGAACGAAGCCCGCGAACGCGAAGGCGGCGGCGGCGGTGGCGGCTTCGGCGGCGGCGGCGGCGGCTTCGGCGGCGGCGGCGGCGGCTTCGGCGGCGGCGGCGGT
>CAMAXZ010000066.1 GCA_945862325.1 Klebsiella pneumoniae | reverse complement strand
GCCGTCGGGACGACCGGACTCGCCCCGCCGCTCGGCGGATTCGGGGCGGGCGCCGCGGGCGTCGTCGCCGCGTGAGCCGCTGTCACGGGAGTCGGGGCGCGTGCCCTCGTCGGGGCGGCGTCCGCCGCGCGGGTCGCCGCCGGTGTCGTCCGGGCGTCGGTCGCCGCCGTCTCGCGGGGTGCCGCGCTCGGCGCCGCTGCGCTCGCCGCGCTCACCGCCGCTACGCTCACCGCCGCTGCGCTCACCGCCACCACGCTCGCCGCCACCGCTCGGCTTGCCGCCGCTCGGCCGGCCGCCGCTGGGCTTGCCGCCGGTCGGCTTCCGGGAGCCTCCCGAACCGCGCCGCGACGACTTGACCTCGTTGCTCGGCTTCGGCGCGTCGAGGCGCACCGCGCCGAGGCCGTCGAAGGCGTCGACCACCGCGTCGTCCACGTCCGCCACGGCGGGCGTCTCGGCCCAGGCGGGCATGGCGAACAGGGTGAGGGCAAAGGTGACGAACGGGGCGCGCATCGAAGCCTCCAGCGGAGAGGGAGCTCGTGGATGTGTACGCCCGGCGGTGGCGTCCATTCGACAGAAATCAACCCCGGCCGAAAGAACGCCGCAGACCGTCGTACAACGCCTGATCCAACAGGAACACTCCCGCGAGCTCGCTGCTCCGCACGCGCACCGCCGGCTTCCCGTCGGCGAGCTGGGCGGGCGCGCCGATCTCGAGGGTGAGCGTGCGGGCGTCGCGGAGGCGCACGACGAAGCGGGCCCCCGAAGGGGCGAACTGGCCGTCCGGCAGCGCCGCGCTCGCGCGCAGGGCCCCGAGCGCCGCCGCCGCCGCCGCCGCGAGCCGTTGATCCGCCGCGACGTTGGCCGGCTGCGTCACCACCCAGCCGGCGCCGCGGTCGTCCGGCGCCAGCGCCACCGTATAGCCGCGTTCGACGTACGACATCTCCGCGACTTCCTCCGGCTGGAACCGGAACAGGCGCCGGTCGCGGAGGTCCGCCTCCGGCACGAGCAACGCGCGGCCGACGCCGCCGGCCACGCGGAACACCTCGGGCCGGTCGTCGACCCGCACGAGGGCGTCCCCCTCTGACGGCCGGCCCAGCAGGAGGCCGCGCGTGGAGCCGTCGTCCAGGGTGAGCACGAGCCGCGCGGCGGGCGCGTCCAGCCCTGCCTCGTAGGTCGGGTTGTGGATCTTCGAGGCGCGAAGACGAGAGATCGCGGCGAGCAGGCTCCCGACGGTGCCGTCGTCCGCGGGGATGCCGCCGTCGAGCGCCCAGCGCCCCGGCTGCCCTTCCGCGGTCGGGGCCTCGGTGCGCTCGAGCCGGATCGTCCCGTCCGACCGAATGATCTCGACGCGCGTCACGGCGCCCGGCGCGACGTCGAGCACGGTCCGGTCGCGCCACTCCGCGGCCGGGCGTTCGAGCCGCGCCCGACCTCCGACGTTCGCGCGGTAGATCTGGTCGGTGCCGGGCAGCCGCACGAACGAGGACGCCCCGACGGCTTCGCGCCCCACCGCCACGTGCAGGGCCGGGTCTTCGCCGTCGGTGTAGAGCTGGAGGTCGAGGGTGCCCTCCGTGTCGAGCCCGTAGGCCTTCAGGTCGCCCTCGTCCGCGCGGACCTCCATCGGAACGCCGGGTTCGAGGATGCGGAGCAGCGCGCGCACCTGCGTGGTGTCCGCGGGCGCCTCGATCGGCGCGACGATGCGCCACGCATCGGCCTCGCCCGGGGCGTCGCCGACGACGACCCTCTCGATGACGACCTTTTGGAGGGCGCCGCCCATGGTCACGCGCCGTACGGCGTCCATGGGCACCGCCGGCAGGCGCGGCAGCTCGGGCGGCGGGGGGATCGGCCGCCAGGCGATCGCGACGAACGCGGCGAGGACGAGGCTGAACGCGAGGAGCGCCCAGGACTTCGACGTGAGGATCACGCGGCCTCCCGTCGCGCGCGGCGGCGTCGCTGCGCCGCGCGCACGGCGCCGTACACGAAGAGGATCCCCGGGCCGACCGCGATGATCGCCACCTTCCAGGCCAGCCGCTCGCCCGGGGACGTCGGCGCGAGGGTGGTGATCGTCGCGGTCTTGCTGCGGATGCCGATCAACGCTTCGTCCTTCACGAGCCAGTCGACGACGTTGAGCATGAACGCGGGGTTGTTCGCGATGAAGTCGACCGACCCGGCCACGACCAGCCGCGTGTTGGCACCCTCCGCGATGGGCGCGGGCTCCGGTGCGCTCTCGTCGTCGTCGGTGGCGGGGAGCGTCGGATCGGGCGCGGGCACGGCGCGTGTCTCGAAGAACGACCGGAAGGCGCCGGTGATCGTCACGAGCACCGGGAACGGGCCGCGCTGCTCGCTGCTCAGCACGCTGGTGAGCTGGGAGGGGTCGATCGTCGTGACCCCGTCGACCGCACCCGCCGACGCGCTCGTCGTCGCGAGGACTTCGCCCTGCACTCCGGGCGGCAGGGCTTCGGGCAGGGCGAGGGTGGACGTGAACGGGAACAAGAGCTCCGCGAGGCCGCTGGTGAGCGGCGACGTCCGCGAGAGGTCGGTGGCGCGCGGGAGCAGCGGCGAGTTGATCTCGCGCGACCCTACGTTTCGACCCTGGCGCACCGGGAAGCGCATGCGGCCGTTCTGCGCGCGATCCAGCACCAGGTCGCGCCCGACCCTCACGCCGTAGTGCCCGATGAGCGGCTCGAGCCCGGATGCCACGCGGCCCGTCGCCAGCCGACGCATGTCCGGCCGGGTGTTCGTGACGAAGAAGGCCACGGAGCCGCCGCGCATGACGAACTGGTCGATCTGCCAGAGCGCGCGGTCGCTCAGGAGGCGATGAGGCCCGGCGACGATGAGGGCGTCGATGTCGGCGGGCACGCCGCCGCGGCCGCCCAGCGACACGATCCGTTGCCGATAGCGGCGTCCGAGCTGCTCGGTGATGGTGCGCAGCGGCCCGTCGGCCTTCGTCAAGTCCGGCTCTCCGAAGCCGGAGGTCCAGGCGATGGTCGGTGTGTCCTCGATCTTCTGCGTCAGGCGGTGGATGGCCGACGCGAGGTCGTACTCGAGCGTGCTGAGGTCGGTGAGGGCCGGGAGGACCTCCTGGCGATCTCCGTAGAGCATGACCGCCCCCATCCACACCGAGCGGAGCTCCGTGCGATCTCCGTCGCGGGCGGTGTAGTCGAGGCGCTGGAGCCCGAACCGTTCGGCGTCGGCCACCTTCGCGGGGTCGGACGCGGGGTCGACGAAGCGCACCGCGAGCCGGCCACCGGCGTAGGCGGCCAGCTCGTCGAGCTTGTCGCGGACGCGCTGCTCGTGGTCGGCGTACGGGGCGCTCAGCCCCCCGGTGAAGTAGGCGGTGACGACGAGCGGGCGCTCCAGGCGTGCGACGATGGCCTTGGACGCCTCGTCGAGGCTGTGGAGCCGCTCGCCCGTGACGTCGAGCCGCACGAACCACCGCGCGGCGAGCGCGTTGGCCAACACGACGACCAGCACGACGAGGGCGGCCTGGAGCCACGCGTTGAACAGCAGGACGCGACGGCTGTCGGTCACGCGAGCCGCCGGCGTTCGAGGCTGAACAAGGCGACGTGGAGCGCGAGGCCGCACACCGTGGCCCAGTACACGAGGTCGCGCGAGTCGACCACGCCGCGCACGAGGTTGTCGACGTGCGACTGAAAACCGATCGACCCCACGATCGATTGCCAGCCCGCCGGGACGCTGTCGATGAAGAAACCGACCGAGAACGGGATGAACGACACGGTGACCGCGAGGAGGAACGCGACCACCTGATTCGTCGACGCGGCGCTCGGGGCGGTGCCGATGGCGGCGCGCGCCGCGCCGAGCAGCAGCATGGCGACGTAGCCGCCGAGCGCGGGGCCGAGGTCGAGCCCGGACTCCGTGAGCGCGCGGAGCAGGCGCGGCGCCGCGTTGGCGGCGACCTCCGGCGTCCCGAGCCACGCGACCGCCGCGGCGTACGGCAGCGTGGTGGCGATGGCGACGGCTACGAGCGTCAGCGCGGCGGCGAACTTGCCGAGGACGAGCTCCGCCTCGGTGATCGGCAGGGTGACGAGCAGCTCGAGGCTGCCGGAGCGACGCTCTTCTGCGAAGAGGCGCATCGTGACCGCTGGCGCGTAGAGGAGCAGGAAGATCGAGCTCCAGAAGAACATTCCACGCAGCGACGCCACTCCACCGGCGAACAGGTCGTCGAACCAGAGGGCGAAGACGCCCACGAGCACGGTGTAGACCGGCACCACGAAGTACGCGAGCGGACCGTCGAAGTACGCGGCGAGCTCACGGCGGCAGAGGGTGTAGACGGTGCGCACGACCCGAGCCCCTATTGCCGCTTCGGTCGTCGATCAAACCGCCGCGTTCGGGACGATCGCCACCTGGTCGTGCCGGGCCCAGCGCGAGGCGCGCTCCCACGTGGCGGGCTCCCGCGGCATCCGCTGCGCGAGGGTCATCGTCGCCGTCTCGAAGAACCCTTCGATCGTGCGGAACATGAAGCTGGTGTCGATCCAGCACGCGCGCATGCACCCTTCGCAGCTGCCCGCCTCGAGCTTGCGCTTCCGCTCGTACTCCGCGCTCGCGAAGTACCGCTCGAAGTCCGGGTCCATGAAGTTCATGTGCTGGTGGAGCGTGCGGTGGCAGATGGCGAACTGGCCGTTGGGCGAGACGCTGAAGTAGAGCCGGCCCGCGTCGCAGCCCTCGGCCGGGAACCGCCCGGTCTTGAGGTACATGCGGCTCGCCTCGAGGTACGGCGTGCTGTTGAGGATGGGCCAACCTTCGTTCTTCATGCGGACGATCGCGTCGTAGGCCGCGTCGATCCGGGCGTGCACCCGCTCGGGCGCGTCCTCCACGG
Source organism: Klebsiella pneumoniae (assembly GCA_945862325.1). Lineage (GTDB taxonomy): Bacteria > Myxococcota_A > UBA796 > UBA796 > SXON01 > CAMAXZ01. The sequence goes on along the minus strand of CAMAXZ010000066.1, from coordinate 19,187 downwards.
CGAGGCCCATCTCTGGCCGGTACCGAATGAACCGGCCCTCCCAGTTGCGCACCCCGTCCTTCGCGTCCGCGAGCAGCTCGACCGGGAGGAAGCTGACGTGGAACCCGATGTCCTTGGCGAACCGAACGATGTCGGGCAGCTCCTCGAGGTTGAGGTTGCTCACGACACAGTTGATGGTGGGCATGCCGCCGGTGCCCGCGAGGCGCCGGGCCACCCAGGTCATCGTCCGCACGGCCATGTTCCAGCTGCCCTCGTGCTCGCAGATGTAGTCGAAGCGCGCGGGGTACAAGGAGTCGAGCGAGATCGAGAAGTTCTTGACGCCGTTGTCGATCGTCTTCGCGATGCGGTCCTCGGTGACGCCGACGCCGTTCGTCAGGACGCGCACGTTGAGCCCGGCGTCGACGAACGCTCCCGCGGCGTCTTCGAGGTACTCGCACGCGTACGGCTCGCCGCCGCCGATGCTGAGCTGCACCACGCCGATGCGCGCCATGCGCGCCGCCATCTCGCGCATCTGCGGCATCTCGAGCTCTTCCTTGCGATTTCCGTAGCGCCAGATGCCGCACATCTTGCACGTCAGGTTGCATCGGTGCGTGATGCCGAAGTGCGCGTACACGGGCACGCGCCGCGTGACGAACGCCTCGGCGACGCGGGCATATCCGGGGATCTTGAGGTTCATGCGGCCCATCCTCGGCCTGGTGGCCCGTGCGCGATGACCGCCCGTACGCGCTCGTAGACGCTCGGGGCGTTGAGATTGTAGACGTAGTTGTACTCGGACAGCGCGGTCGAGGTGCACGCGCGGCACGGGTTGTCCCGGACCGACTCGAACGCCGCGTCCAGCCCGTCGCGAACGACGTTCTTGCCCGGGAACCGACGGGACCACAGCGGGCAGGGCAGCATCGTGCCGTCGGTGTCGACCGCGACGAAGAGCTGGCCGGCGAGGCAGTGCAGATCCTCGTGCGGTTCGGACGAGATCGGGCGGTCGTAGCGATCCCAGAGCAGGAGGTAGCGCAAGAACTTCTCGCTCATGGCGACCGGGCGCCCGGCGAGTCGCGCGTCGAGCAGGCGCAGGAGGGCGCGGCGCAAGCGGGCAGGCTCCGGCGCGAGATCGGCGGCGAGCGGCTCGGCGACGACGGGCTCGTGCTGGAGCACCTCGAACTCCGCCACGAACCCCTCCCGCTCGGCCATGTCGAGCACCACGTCCAGATCATCGACGTTGTGCCGCGTGATCGTGGTCAGCGTGTGCACGTCGACCCCGCGCGACACCGCGGCGCGAACGGCGCGAACGGCGGACACCCAGGCCCCCGGCTCGCGGTTGGCGTCGTGGGCGCGCTCGTCCCCGTCGAGGGCGATGGACAGCCGCGCGGCGCGACGCAGCTCGTCGGCGCGCTCGGGGTAGAGCACGCCGTTCGTCTGGATCACGGTGAACATCTCGTGGCTCGCGCACCGGTCGACGACGATGCCGAGGTCTTCGCGCAGGAGCGGCTCGCCGCCGGTGAGAGTCACGCGGGTGGTGCCCTTGGCCGCCAGCGCGTCGACGAGCGCGACGAGCTGGGCGGTGTCGAGCTCGACCGACTTGCTCAGCGGCAACGCGCAGTAGTGGCACAAGGCGTTGCAGCGGCGCGTGACCGCGATCCAGGCCGCCAGCGGCATCCGGTGGCCGGTCAGCCGGTACCGGGCGGCGCCGATGGCGCTGCGGAGCGCGGCCCCGTGCGTCATGCCTGAACCGCCCGAACGGCGGACCGCACCGCCTCGGCCATGCGCTCGAGGTCGCGGGTGTCGAGGTTCGGGTGGACCGGGATGTGGAGCTGTTCGCGCTTGATGGTCGCGGCGTTGGCGCACGGGCGGCGGAACTCGGCGAACAACGGATGGTCCGAGCAGTCGTTCATGTATCCGGTGGTGGTGTCGATCCCGCGACGCAGCAAGGCCTGCGCGAGGGCGTCGCGCCGCGGATGATGCACGACGAAGCTCATGTAAATCGGCTCCGCACCGTCGGGGTAGGCGGGCGTCACGAGACCGGGCACGTTCGCGAGGTGGTCGTCGAGCCAGCGGCCGTTCCGTACGCGGGCGCCGTTGAGGGACTCGATGCGTTCGAGCTGCTTCATGCCGACCGCGGCCTGCACGGCGCGGGGACGGCTGGTCGCGAACGACTTCGGCAGCGCGTCGTACAGCACCTCAGGCTCGCCGAACCGCTCGTGGATCGGGTCTTTGCCGAGCAGGTTCCCCGCTCGGATGACGGGATGAAGGGTGAGGGGGTACACGATGGGGTGGGTGGCGACCATCATCGCGAGGCCGGTGACCGCCTCCTTCGCCGCTTTCTCCAGCTTCGCGGGGGAGGTCTTGTCGATCGTGGCGCGACAGTGCTTCGCGATCGCGTCGTCGTCGGTGGTGATCATCGCGCCGCTGAGGGTCGTGATGTTCTTCGTGAGGCCGAACGTGTAGTACGCGGCGTCGCCCAGGTTGCCGACGCGCCGGCCGCGGTAGCGCGCGCCGGTGGACTGAGCGCAATCCTCGATGACGCGCAGCCCGTGCTTCCGGGCGATGCCGACGATCGCGTCCATGTCGCAGGGCGTGCCGTAGAGGTGGGTCGGCACGACGGCCTTCGTGCGCGGCGTGATCGCCGCCTCGAACGCCGCGGGGTCGAGGACGTGGGTGCGGAGGCCCACATCCGCGAACACGGGGCGCACGCCGGCGGTGACGGCGATGGACGGGATGGCGAAGTAGGTCAGGCCGGGGATGACGACCTCGTCGTCCTTCCCGATCCCCATCGACTCGAGCAGGAGGTAGAACGCGTACCGCGCGCTCGGGGTCATGATCGCGTGTCGCGCCCCGACGAAGGTCGCGAACGCGCGCTCGAAGGCGCGCACCGTGGGCTCGTCTTCCGGCGGCGCGGCCAGGAAGCGCGCGGCGATGAGCGCCTCCGCGGGGGAGAAGCTTGGAGAGAAACGGGGGATGCGGCCTAGGTACATGGGGAGCTCCGCGCGTGAGCGGGAACAAGTATCTACCCGGAAGGCGCCCAGGCCCGCGGTAGCGCGGCGCACGCCGCCGGGGGATCGGCGCGCCGGCGCCGTACGCGCTTTCTCGTACTCAGGTTCGGTCGCGCCGGGCCGATAGTTCTTCAGATGGAAATGTCCTGGATTTTTGTCGTGGAGGACGACCTGCCGACGTGTCGCGTCTACTCGGCGGTCGCCGAGCAGGTGCCGGACACCGTCGTGCGGGCGTACGGCACCGCGGGGGCTCTGCTCGAGGCGTGGACGCCCGCGCAACATGGGGTGTTGCTGCTCGACCACAACCTGCCCGACATGACGGCGTCCGACTTCGTGGCGCGGTACGTGCCGCGCCCGTTCGATCTGCCGATCCTCGTGGTCAGCGCGGCCACGAGCGTTCCGATGGCGGTCAAGCTCGTCGCGGCCGGTGTGGTCGACGTGGTCGAGAAGCCCGTTCCGCTGGCGACGCTGCGGGCCCGCCTCGCCGCGCTGGTCGAGTCCGAGCGGGTCGGCCGCGCCGACCGCCTCGCCGCGCGGGCCTACCGCGAGTCGATCCACGCGCTCACCCCGCGGGAGGCCGAGGTGCTCGAGCACCTGCTCGCGGGCAAGTCCAACAAAGAAGCAGGCTGGGACCTGGGTATCAGCCAGCGCACGATCGAGATTCACCGCGCCCGGATCCTGGCCAAGCTCAACGCCCGCAGCCTCGTGGACGCGGCGCGCTTCCGCGCGCTCGACGAGCGGCACTCACCGCGACGCGCCTGACGCGGGCGCGCCGCGGCGCCGGTTAGTCCCGCGCATGCGCGTCGCGGTGGTCGGGTGTGGCACGGGTGGTCCCGCGGCGGCGTTGTTCCTGGCGCGCCAAGGCCACGCGGTGGAGATCTTCGAGCGTGTCGCGCATCCGACGCCGGTCGGCGCGGGGCTGCTCCTGCAGCCGACCGGCATGGCTGTGCTCGCGCGCCTGGGCCTGCTTGGGCGGGTCCTGGATCGGGGCGCCCGGATCCACCGGCTGCACGGACGCAACCTGCGCGACCGCGTTGTGCTCGACCTCGCGTACGACGACCTTCGCCCTGGCTTGTTCGGCTTGGGGGTGCACCGCGGCACGCTGTTTCAGGCGCTGCTCGACGCCGTGGTCGCCGAGGGCATCCCGGTACACACCGGCCAGGAGCTCACGCGGATCCCCGAGGGGTACGACCTCGTGGTCGTAGCGGACGGCGCCCGCTCGCACCTCCGGCCCCCCGACGCCCGCGTGCGTCCCTACCCGTGGGGGGCGTTGTGGGCCGCGCTCCCCGACCCGAACGGCCGTTGGGACGGGGTTTTGTGGCAGCGGTACCGCGACACCCGTCAAATGATCGGGTTCCTGCCGAGCGGCACGCCGCCCGGCGCCGAGGGGCCGGTGGTGAGCTTCTTCTGGAGTTTGCGCGTGGACGCCCTGGACGCGTGGCGCGAGCGGGGCTTGGAGGCCTGGAAGGCCGAGATCCGCGCCATGGTGGCCGACGCCCCGTTGGACGACCTGCACGAGCCGGTGTTCGCGCCCTACTTCGACGTGACGATGTACCCGTACGTGCGCGGCAACGTCGTGTACATCGGCGATTGCGCCCATGCGATGTCGCCGCAGCTCGGGCAAGGCGCGAACCTCGCCTTGCTGGACGCGGCGGTGCTCGCCGACTGCGTCGCGGAGGGCCGGCTCGACCGCTACTCCGAGCTCCGCCGGGATCACCTCGGGTTCTACCAGTTCGCGTCGCGCTGGCTCACGCCGTTCTTCCAGTCGAGCTTCCCGATCCTCGCGCCCGCGCGCGACCTCGTCGGAAAGCCCTTGCACCTCTGGCCGTGGTATCGGCGCCAGATGTTGGGCTCCCTCGCCGGCGCGAAGACGGGCATCTTCACCGAGCTCCCCGGTGGGGTGCCCGACCTGTCCCGCCTGCTGACGACTACCAGCGCCCCTCGCGCACCTGACCAGGTCGAAGTCCAGCACGAAGCTCGGTGATCTTCTCGGGTGCGTCGCACTCGCCGTCGTGCGGCGGCGCGTCCCCCTTCACCTTCGCCATCTCCGAGACCGACCGCAGGCCGCCCAGGCGCGCGGAGCCGGCGAGCGCCGCGTCGTCGTCTCCGTACCACGCGTACCAGGGCAGCCCCGCGCGCGTGTACTCTTTCGCCGAGATCGGCGTCGAAGGAGGGTTCGTGCCCGTGATGCCGCGCCACGCGAGCGCGTTGCACAGGTGCACGAAGCAGCGTCCGCGCGCGCTCGTGTCCCAGTCGAGGCGTCCGTACGGGTCCCGCTCGATCGTCTGTTTCATCCGCCCGCCCGGCGCGAGCCCCATCGCGGCGCCCGGGGCGCACGGCATCATCATCGCCTCGGCGCGCGCGGCGCGGGGCGGAGGCGGCGGGCGCACCGGGAAACGACGTTCGTACACCTCCTTGCGCATCGGGTAGACCTGGATCTGGAGGCCGCCGAACTCCGCGGCGCCGGTGAGCTGCTCTTCCGCGGAGTAGCCGGACCCGAGGGGCATCGCGACGAACTGCCGGATCGTGCCCTTCTCCACGGAGAACCCGTCCAACCACGGTTGTTCCGGCACGACCACGTAGTCTTGGGCCCCTGCCGAGAGCCCGTCGGCCCACGGCTCGCCGTCCACGGCGTTGATACGGCCGGCCGCGATCTTCACCGCGAAGGGGTAGGTGACGCCGCGCCGCGCGTCGTGGGTGCCCGAGAACTGAAGCCACAGGGCTTCGGACTGGTACATCGGCACCATCACGCCGCCGCGCGCGAGCCAGTCGCGCGGCGCGTGTGCCGCGTGGTCGTCGACGTGCGCGATCGGGAATCGACCGAGGCCCGGCGGCAGCGGCCAGGTCTTGCCGTCGTCGGGGATGCGGAGGGTGCGCTGGAGCTGCACGCGCATCGACGCGGACCGGTGGATGTCGGGGAACGAGAAGACGAGTTCGGAGTTTCGGAGTTCGACCATTGCTTCCTCGGGGGTTCACCAGTCGCCGTCGCGCACCTCGCGGACGAGCCGCAGGACCGCGTGGTCCGGCATGCGCTCGAGCTCGCGGATGAGCTGGGCAAAGAGTTGGGGGCGGCGCACGATGACCGCCTGCAGCTCGCGGCTGACACGGCCGGCGAGGGCGAGGAGCACGTCGGGGTCGTCGCCGAGCTCGTTCGCGAGCGCGACGATCGTGGCCTCCGACGGCGGCGGCTGCTCGCCGCGCTCGACCTTGCTCAGATACGAAGGTTGTACCCCGATTCGTGCGGCAACCTGCCGCACCGACCACCGTGGGTCGGACACCGCGAGCGCCTCGCGGCGGGCGCGTACATGGGGACCGAAGAGGGGCGCGGGGTTCGTCATGCGTGTACTGATTAGTACACGGTACACGCGCCCGTGTCCAGGATATTCGGGATCGTGAGGTCGACATGAGGCAGGTCTGGATCACGCGCGTCGGCGATCCCTCGGTGCTCCAGGTGCGGGAAGCAGCGGACCCGACGCCGGCTGCGGGCGAGGTTCGCGTTCAGGTGGAGGCGGCGGGCGTCAACTTCGCGGACGTCATGGCGCGCATGGGGCTCTACCCCGACGCGCCGCCGCTCCCGGCGGTGGTCGGGTACGAGGTCGCGGGCACGATCGACGCCGTGGGGGACGGCGTGGACGCCGCACGCGTGGGCGAGCGGGTCGTCGCGATGGTGCGCTTCGGGGGGTACTCCAGCGCGGTCGTCGCGCCGTCGACCCAGGTCGTGCGCCGCCCGGACACGATGGACGCGGCGACCGGCGCGGCGATCCCCGTGGTGTACGCGACGGCCTGGATGATGATCGAGGAGATGGGCCGGGTCCGCGCGGGCGACCGTGTGCTCGTGCACTCCGCCGGCGGCGGGGTGGGCCTCGCCGCGCTCGACCTGCTGCTCCGCCGCGGGGCCGTGGCGGTGGGCGTGGCGTCGCAAGGCAAGCACGCCACCCTGCTGGAGCGCGGCTACGCGCGCGTCGTGGACGGTCGCGCGCGCCCCATCGAGGAGGCGTTCGCCGGAGAGCCGGGGTTCGACCTGATCCTCGACCCCGTCGGCGGGGCGTCCTGGGCCTCGGGGCTCCGCCTGCTGAGCGCGGGCGGCCGGCTCGCGTGCTTCGGGTTCTCCGCCAACAACGACGGAGAGACGCGCAACCTCTTCCGCGTCGCGCGAAACCTGGCGGCGGTGCCGTGGTGGGCGCTCTCGCCGGTCGGGCTGATGAACGCGAACAAGGGCGTGCTCGGCGTCAACATGGGCCACTTGTGGGACGAAGGTCCGCGGGTGACCGGCTGGTTGCGAGAGGTCCTCGCGTTGTGGGAGGAAGGGGTGGTTCGTCCGGCGATCCACGCCGAGGTGCCGTTCGATCGCGCGCCCGAGGCGCACCAGATCCTGCACGGCCGGCGCAACCTCGGGAAGGTGCTGCTTCGCCCGTGAACGCGTGGTAGTCTGAAACACCACGCGCGGAGTTCGCCTTGATGTTCGCCCTGCTCATCGCCTGCATGCCGCCCAAGATCGGCCTGGACGACATCCAGAGCGTCGAGGACATCGAGCGCCTGTGCGCGGAGAGCACCCCCGAGGAGGAGACGGTGCTCGTGCGCTTCGAGGCGGAGACGGAGGATTGTCCCTGGGAGGAGGACGACAATCTTCCGGCGCAGGACGGTTACTACACCGCGCGCATCGAGTCCACGGAAGACCTGGACATCCCGACCTCCGCCGTGCTCTGCGACGTCGAGTACAACTTCCAGGTCAACCCGGACGAGGCGCAGATCATGCGCTACGACGATCACTTCGTGCTCGACTTCAACGGCGCGGTGCTCGCGGCGTCCAATCGGCAGGTGGCCGAGTTCATGCCCACCTCGGACGACCTCCGCATCTGGGACTGGTCGGAGGTCGCCGGCCAGCAGATCGATTGGAACCAGACGGACAACTGGTGTCTCGGCGAAGACGAGGGGCTCGCCGACTGCACGATCCCCGCCACCGACACCCCCGGCGAGATGTTGCTCGACTACGACGACGCGATCGTGGACAAGCTCTCCTTGCGCGCGGTGGAGCGCGGCCGTGTCGAGTTCACCTTCACCACGATCGGCGACAACGACGCGGGCACCGACTGCACGCACGAGCCGTTCGAGTTCGAGATCGACGTCGCGTACGTAGAAGCGCGGTAATCACTCATGCAAGCCGGGGTCCTGGCGCTCGCGCTGGCGTGCGCGCAGCGGGATCCCGCCGTGCCGTACGCGCTCGTGCTCGTCATCGACGGCGTGCGCACGGACGAGCTGACGAGCCCGCACCGGTCGACGATCACGGGTGTGTCTGGCGAGGAGTGGGCGGCCGAGGCGTGGGACGAGCTCGCGCCGCGCGCCGCGGTGGTGCGGAGCGCGCTGAACACGGGCGTGCCGACGACGGCCCCGGCGCACGCGGCGCTGCTCACCGGGCGATCGACGTCCTACGCGAACTATCCGGCGCCCGGCGCGCGGCCCGGTCCTTACCTGCCGGACGTGCCCACGCTGCTCGACGAGGCGAGCGCTCAGCTCGGGCTCGGCGCCGACGGCGCGGTGTTGCTCGCGAACACCGAGCTCTTGAGCGGGGTCGCCTCGACCGTCGGGGGCGGCGGGCGCTTCGTGTACATCGGCGACGCCCGCGGGCCGGCGATCACCGACGAGCCGGTGTTCGACGCGATCCGGGCGGCGATCGACGACGGCCCGCCGCGGGTGCTGATCGCCAATCTGCACGGCGCCGACCGCGCGGGCCACTTCGGCGACGACGGGGACTACGAGGCGCGCGTGCAGGAGGCCCAGTCGGCCATCGCCGAGCTCGCACGGTGGCTCCAGCGGCGCCACCCGGTCTATTGGGACCACGTCATGCTCATGGTCACCTCCGATCATGGGCGGCACCGCGAAGAGACGGCGGACGCCTGGCGGAGCCACGGTGACGACTGTCGCGGGTGTCGGGAGGTGCCGCTGTTCGTCGTGGGCGGCGGTGCGCGCGCGGGGACCATCGGCGACGGGCCCTGGGGGATCGACGACCTCGCGCCGACGCTCGCGGAGCACCTGGGGATCGACCTGCCCTTCGGCCGTGGCCTTCCGCTGTCGCCGCTCGTCGACGGCCTGGGGGGCGGCCGTAGCGGCGAGCTCCTCGGCGACGTCGACGGGGACCTGCGCGGGACGCGGCGTTGGACGGACCGCTTCGAGCGGCGCGCCGAGGTTTGGGTCGACGGTTCGCGGCTGTCGGATCTCGCCGCGCACGACGCCGACGCCGTGACGGTCGCCCGCGGCGACGGCGGCGACCTCGCCTGCTTTCGGGAGCTCGTCCTCGACGAGTCGGCCGACACGTGGCCCTGGGCCGCGCGGTGCCTCTGGCGGCGAGACGGGCCGTGGGAAGAGGTGGGCTTCCTGTCGGGCGCGCCGATCGGCCCCGGCTGGAGCGCGGACATCACCGCGTTGCCGGGGGGTACCTTCGCCGTGGCCTGGGTCGAGAACGTGGAGACAACTGCGGACTTCGCTGAGGGCGTGGGGCTCGGCCTCGCGACGTGGTCGCCGGAAGACGGTTGGGGTCCGCGGGTGCTGGCGAGCACGGTGTACCCGTCCGAGCCCGCGGTGGCGTGGGGCTCCGGCGGGGTGGTGGCCGCGGTCGCGACCGGGCTCTCCGGCGACGAGGCGAGGTTCGAGCGGTTGATCCGGGTCTACGACGGCTTCGGCGGGGAGCGCGCGTCCTTCGGCGCGGAGCTGTACGCCCCGGAGGGGCGCGCCGAGCGGCCGGCGCTGGACGTCGACGGCGATCGCGCGCGGCTCGCGTGGGTCGTCTCGAGCGCGGAGGGCACGGCGCTGGCGTGGGGGGCGAGCGAGGACGGTGGCGCGTCGTGGGGCGAGCCGGCCCTCGTGCCCGGCAGCGACGGGGCCGTGATGCACCTCACCCCGGTGTGGGAGGGGGACGACCTCGTGTGGATCGACGTTCAAGGCGGCGAGGCGCGTCGGTGCGCCTCCCAACCGCCGGACCTTCCGAACTGCGTGCCGCTCGGGTCGCCGCGCGCCGACGGGCTCGGCCGCGGCTGGGTCACGGTCGACCGCGGGGTCGGGGCGTGGGAGACGCTACGCGCGCCGTGACTTGCGCGCCGCCCTTCGCGTGACCCTTCGCGCTCCCGGCGCTATATCGGCGGCCATGGCCGTCCTCGAGATCCTCACGGTGCCCCACCCCGTCCTCGCCCGAAAGGCGCGTCCGGTAGGTCCGGACGAATTCGGCGAGGATCTACGCCGTTTCGTGAGCGACCTCGCAGAGACGATGTACGCCGCTCCCGGCGTCGGGCTCGCGGCGCCTCAGGTGGGGGACTTGCGGAGGATCATCGTCGCCGATCCCGGAAACGCCCGGCGGGAGGAAGACGACGACGGGCAGCCGAAGCGCCCGCGCTTCGTCGCCATGATCAACCCGCAGGTGCTCGAGGCGAGCCGTGACCGCATCGTGTGGGAGGAAGGCTGCCTCTCCGTGCCCGAGTTCAACGAGGACGTCGCGCGACCGCGCCGGGTACACGTGCGGTGGCTCGACGAGTCGGGCAAGCCCCAGCAAGCCTGGTTCGAGGACTACGACGCGGTGGTGATCCAACACGAGATGGACCACCTGGAGGGCACGGTCATCCTCGACAAGGTGTCGCGATTGAAGAAGGGGCGGTACCTCGCGCGGCGGCAGAAGGACCGTGTGCGTGTGGGCGTGGCGGACTGAGTGCGGGTCGGCTTCTTCGGAACCCCGGCGTTCGCAGCGGAGACCCTGCGCGCGCTGATCGACGCCGGGCACGAGGTCGCGTGTGTCGTCGCCCAGCCCGATCGGCCGGCGGGCCGCGGTCAGCGGCTGCAATCGCCGCCGACCGTCGAGCTCGGCCGTGCTCACGGCGCGGAGATCCTTCAGCCGACCCGCGTGAAGACCGGCGCGTTTCCTGAGCGTATCGAGGCGTTGAACCTCGATGTCGCGGTCGTCGTCGCGTACGGGCGCATCCTCACACCGCGGCTGCTCGCGGCGCCTCGCCGCGGTTGCATCAACGTGCACGCGTCGCTCCTGCCGCGATGGCGTGGCGCCGCGCCGATTCAGTGGGCCGTGTTGTCGGGAGACGCGGAGACGGGCGTCGCCACGATGGCGATGGACGCGGGGCTCGACACGGGCGACGTCCTCCTCGAGGTCCGCACGCCGATCGGCCCCGAAGAGACGTCCGGCTCCCTGCACGATCGCCTCGCCGGGCTCGGCGCCGCGCTCGCGGTGCGCACGCTCGCGGAGCTCGACACCCTCGTACCGCGCCCTCAACCGATGGACGGTGTGACCTACGCACGGATGTTGACCAAGGAGGACGGTCGCATCGCGTGGGACCGCCCGGCCGTCGCGCTCGACGCGCAGGTGCGCGGGCTCTCGCCGTGGCCGGGCGCGTTCTGTAGCGTTCGAGGAGAGACCCTGAAGGTGCTCCGCGCGCGGGCGGTCGGGCACGACCCCGGCGCTCCTCCCGGTGCGCTCCTCCACGGCGCCACGGTCGCGGCGGGCGTCGGCGCGGTCGAGCTCATCGAGGTACAAGCCCCCGGCCGTCGGCCCGTCCGCGGCCTCGACTTCGTCCACGGGGCGCGCCTCGCGCCCGGGGAGCTCTTCGCATGACCCTCGTCGCCCCCAGCATCCTCAGCGCCGACTTCGGCCGGCTCGCCGACGACATCCGCTCGGTCGCGTCCGCGGACTGGATCCACTGCGACGTGATGGACGGCCGCTTCGTGCCCAACATCACGTTCGGGCCCATCGGGGTGGCGGCCGCCCGCGCCGCCTCGACCCTGCCGCTCGACGTGCACCTCATGATCGTCGAGCCCGACCGGTACCTCGAGGACTTCCGCAAGGCGGGGGCGGATGTCATCACCGTACACGCCGAGGCGTGTGTGCACCTCGATCGGACCGTCCAGGCGATCCGAGCGCTCGGGGCCAAGGCCGGCGTGTCGCTCAATCCCCACACGCACGAGTCGGTGCTCGACTACGTGCTCGACGTGACCGACGTCGTCTTGTTGATGACGGTCAACCCGGGCTTCGGCGGGCAGGGGCTGATCGACCGCGTATTCCCCAAGATCGAGCGCGTGCGTGCCGCGATCGAGCGGCGAGGGCTCGCGACGCTGGTCGAGGTGGACGGGGGCGTGAAGCCGGACAATGCGCGTCGATTCCGCGACGCGGGGGCCCACGTGATGGTGGCGGGCAGCGCGGTGTTCGGGGCAAAGGACCGCGCGGCGGCGATTCGAGCGATCAGGGAGGCGTGAGCCCCAGTCGGCGCTGCGCGAACCGCGAGGCGATGGTCGCGTACCACTTGGGTTGGAACGACATCGTGGTGCGCACACACGTCTCGAAGGTGCAGTAGCAGCCGGTGTCCTTCACCCACGCGCGGTGGTGATCGGCGAGGCCGTTCTTCCACAGCGCCATGAAGTCGTAGTCGGCGTCGCGGAGGTTTCCGAAGCTCGTGTCGAGGATCTCGCACGGGCGGACCTCGCCGGTCTCGCCGACGATCGCGGTCAGCGTGCCCGCCTGGCAGCCGAGCATGACGGGCGTTCCGGCATGGTGGGAGGCGATGATCTCGCGCTCCACGAGCACGCGCTCGGCGAGGAGCTGCTTGAGCGGGTCGGCGCCGGCCTTGATCCGCTCCTGCTCCTGGAGGAGCTCGGTCGCGCGCCGGTATTTGTCGAGGTCCACCTTGCCCCAGTACGCGTCGTCGATCGTCGTCCGGCGCACGAGCACCATGTCGAAGTGGGGGTTCTGGAGCTCCTTGGTGACGAAGCGCCAGGTCTGTTCGAAGTGGTCCTGGGTCTTTCGCGAGAAGGTGTAGTTGAACCGGATCCGCAGCCCCTCGTTGCGGTCCTGGATCGGGCGCAGCAGGTGGTACGTGCGCATGAGCTTGTCCCACGCGCCCTTGCCTCGGATCGCGTCGTGGGACTCCGCGACGCCGTCGATCGAGAGCTGAATCTCGAGGATCAACTCCGGCCGCGGAGGGAGCACGCGCTCGACGAGCGCGACGACCCGCTCGGGGTGCACCCCCGACGTGGGGATCGTGATCTGTCGGGCGCTGGAGGCGTTGTCGTGGAACCGCTCCACGATGTCGGCCAGATCGTGGCGGAGGAAGGGCTCTCCGCCGGTGATGATGAGCTTTGGGAAGGGCGGGCATCGCCGCGTGAAGCGGTCGTACTCGTCGAGGGTCAGCTCGTCGGACGCCTTGCCCGCGAGCAGCTCCTCCCGGTAGAAGCAGTGCCCGCAGTTGAGGCCGCACCGCGCGGTGACGAACACCGTGAGGAACAGCGGCTTCTTGGTCCACATGCGGCTCTGGAGCCCCTCGACCGCGTAGCGGGCCGCGTACCGGGCGAGCGGAGGCTGGTGTGTGCTCATCGAGTGGCCCCCTGGAGCAGGTGGATCGCGCCCGCGGACATGCCGAGCCCGTAGGCGAAGCCTTCGAGGGCGGAGATCGGCACGGCGACAGCCGCCTCGACCGGGCCACGGCGACGCAGGGTGAACACGGCGAAGTCAGCGTTGATCGCGGTAAAGGCAAGGACGGGGAGCGCGGCGAGCCAGGGCCGCCTGCGCACGAACGGCAACAGGGCCACGGTGCCGGCCGCGGCGAGGGTGTTCAGAGGGTAGCGGGCGCCGAGGAGCGTGGCCGACGGTCGCGCGCGCGCGGCCGCGCCGTTCGCGGCGACCGAGCGGACGAAGTGCCAGCCCACCGCGTATCGGTGCCGAAGCAGGCCGCGAAGCTCCACCGACTTCAGGTGCTCGCCCAATGCGTCCGGTACGAGCGCAATCGAGCGGGGTGGAAACACCCAGCGTGTCGCGACGTCGTCCGCGTAGCGTGACGTCGACTCGTCCCAGCCGCCCATGTCCTCCCACGCGGCGCGCCGCATCGCGCACAGGCCGGTGAACGCGCTCGCGACGCGCGCGCCGTGCTGGAGGTGCTGGTAGTGGATCGACGTGTTCACGAACGCGGTGACGACGCCCGGCGCGCTCGAGTCGAGGGCGAACATGCCGTTTGCGCCGCGAAGCTCGGGGTCGGCGTCGAGCGTGTGCAGCAGCGCGCGCACGGCGCCCTCGCGCACGGCCACGTCGGCGTCGACGAACACGAGCACGGGGGCATCGGTGGCGCGTGCGCCGGTGTTGCGCGCCGCGGAAGCGCCGCGCCGGCTGTCGTGGCGGATGAGCCGAACCTGGAATCGCCCGGCGATCGCCGCGCTCTCGTCGGTGCTTCCGTCATCGACGCACACCACGGTGACGTCGTGCGGGCGGTCCGCCAACAGCGCGCCGAGGCAGCGCGAGAGGGTCGCCGCGGCGTTGTAGAAGGGGACGACGATCGTGGCGGCGGGCATTCTAAGCATCGTACCTTGTTCATCGGAGGCGAGCGGTACGCCGGCTCGCACGCCGCGACGTTCACCTCGGAAGCACCCACCGCGCCAGGCGCGCGCGCATCACGGCCAGCGCCTCGGGCCCCGCGTCGATGAGGGTCACGTCGCGCCCTTCGCGCAGCGCGGCCTCGCCGAAGCTGCCGCTCCCCGCGAAGAAATCCAGCAGGTGGTCGCCGGGCTTCGAGTGCACGCGCACGACGCGGAGCATCAGCCCGAGCGGCTTCTGCGTCGGGTACCCCGTCTTCTCGGGCCCCGAGGTCGGCACGATCGTGTGCCACCACGTGTCCGTGGGGGTCTTTCCGCGCGCCGCCTTCTCCGGCCCCACGAGCGTGGGCGCCATGTAAGGCACCCGATCAATGGCGTCGTACCGATAGCAATACCGCTTTGGATGCTTTGTGTACCATAGGATCGTGTCGTGCTTCGGGGCCCATCGCTTGCGCGTACGCCCTCCGTAGTCGTACGCCCAGATGATCTCGTTTCGAAATCCTTCGCGGCCGAAGATCGTGTCCAGCGCCACCTTCACGTAGTGGGATTCACGAGGGTCGAGGTGGACGAACAGGCTTCCGTCGTCGGCGAGCAGCCGGTGGGCCTCGCGCAGGCGCGGCTCGAGGAAGCCCAGGTAGTCGTCGAAGCGGTCGTCGAAGCGTGTCGTGGCGCCGGGCTCGCGCCGGTAGCCGCGGCCTCGGTAGCCTCGCGTCCCCGCGGCGGCGTCGGGCACGGCCCGCGTCAACACGCGCTCGACCGGCGCCCCGGTGTTGTACGGCGGATCGGCATAGATGAGGTTGAACGCCCCGTCGGCCATGTCGCGCAGGATCGGGAGGTTGTCGCCTTCGAGCAGCGTGAGCGTCGGCATGGGGCAGCGGGCTTGTAAGACGCCCGCGGGTCTTGACAAGACGTCCTCGTCGGTTAATGGCGCGGGACCCGGGGTGTAGCTCAGCCTGGCTAGAGCGCTTGGTTCGGGACCAAGAGGTCGCAGGTTCGAATCCTGTCACCCCGACCATCGATGTGAAGGCCCGTCAGAATCGCGAGATTCGGCGGGCCTTCCTGGTTTTTTGGGGTTCGATGGAGACGGCGGCCCGACCGGGAGTTCGGCGAGAGCGAGTTGAACCAGCCTTTCGTGGTTCGAATCCAGCGGGGGTTCTCCGGCTTCGCGCCCCGGCCCACCTAAATGCCCGCGGGGGGTGCGCTGTCGGGCCGGGGCCATCCCCGCATCGGTGCAGCGGGACGCCGCCTGCCGCGTCACAACTTGCGGTAGCGACGGAGCGTGGCCCGGTCGTGCACCCGGGGCACGCCGACCGCGGCGGCCACCGTCCACACAATCGCCTCCCCGTCCTGACCGTAGAGGTCATCGGTCTCGCAAGGCAGCGGTCGACCATGCTCAACGCTCACCACCCGGTCCGTGTAGTGGGGCGAGTCGACCCGGCGCTCCCGCACCCGCAGCCCCCCCACGAAGTGGACGAACTCGTAGCTCTCGTCGACATCGGGTCGAACCAGCGCGAACAACTCCCAGCGGGCCGCCAGACGCTGTAGCAGCTCCTTCCGATCCTTCCGGTGCCACAGGTGGTAGTGCCAGTCGTCGGCGATCATGTACCAGCCCGCCTGCTCCCCGACGTAGATATGCTCTTCGCCAAGTGGAAGATCCTCCGGGACGGGGACACGCTCATGCCCTGGCGCGCCGAGGACGCTCCGCCACCAGGAGCGCGGCGGTGGGAACAGAAGTTCGAGTACCTCATCGTCGGTCGGGAACGGCGTTCCGCGGAGGAAGACGAAGTACGGTGCGTGGAGCACACCGCCGATGATCGGGTAGTCCGGATTGACCTCACTCATCCAGCGCGTCGCCGAGGCTTCTCGAGCAACTGTCGCAGGAACTCCCCACGTGGCCGGTCGCCGCGGAGCTGGTCGAGCCGCTCGGCCTCCGCGGGCGTGAGCAGCACCGGCACGCGTACGGTGCGCTGTTCGTCCGGGCGGCGTGCCCGCTGAGGAGCGGGCATCGGCTCCCCGAAGCGGTCCTGCCACGCCAGCGACGCCTCCTGCTCCTCCCAGGCCATGAGCTCCAGCGTGGAGAACTGGTACGGCGTGAATCCGTCCGCGGGGTCAGGGCAGCCCGACGGGCACTGCCAGACGAAGCCGTCGAACGGCAGCACGCGCTCGCCGCGCCGGAACCGCGTGACCTTGGGCACACGGAGGGCTGCCTTGCCGCAGCCGGAGCAGGACGGAGCGAGCAGGTTCGGCTTCATGGTCTACCCTCGGTGAAAGCTGATGACGACGATTCCGGCGCGCTCGACGAGGCGGATCCACAGACGGCCACCATCCCAGAACTCCGGCGTGAAGACCCAGATGACGCCGCCTTGCGGCGCGGTGGAGTCCTCGACCCGGAGGAAGTCCTCGGCTGCGAGGTCGATGAGCTGGAGACGGAGGTCCTCGGCGGTCCACTCCAGGTCGCGCAGCCCCTCCACGGCATACGCTCGGATCTCGACTCTCCCCTCGGTGACGGCGCGTCGCAGCCGCTGGAGGAAGGAGACGAGTTGATCGGAGGAAGGCGGCACACACACTTAGTATGCTCATACTGTGTGCAACGTCAAGCGTCGAGCGCTGGGCCAGGCGAACGCGCACCGCAGGGCGAGGCGCTCAAGGCAAACACGGCCTCGACGACTCCGACGCCGAACACCGGACCATCGAGGCCGGCGATCGCAACGACCTGGATTCGGACGTGTGCTGCTGGGCCGACGCCCTTCTCTTCCAGCGGCGGGTTGCGGCCGCTCCGCCTTCGGCCGGACGCCCCTACCCGACTGGCGGCGGCTTCGGACTGAACTGCCCCTCAAAGGCCAGTATCTTCTCGGTGCCCCACCCCTTCGCGTCCAGCCAGAAAGTTCGATAAGCATTCGGCCATCCCAACCACACAGAATGAGTAGGTAGAACGCCCGCTTTCGGTTGCCGCCGGAGCGGGCGTTCGAGTCTCTGGTGGCGTTGAACCTTGGTTTCTTCGGTTTGAATCCGGTGACAAGGTGACCCTCTGAACGCCGATGACTCGGAGCATCCGCGTGCGCCGTCCAGGAAGCATCCCGCCGCATCAATGCCCGTGCCGATGATGCAGGTCCGGCCGATGCGGATGGGTGTGCGTCGTCGGCTCGTGTTCGTGCTCGTGGATGTGCCAGCCCCATCGCGGCACGCCAGCGTGCTCGTGGTGGTGGTGCCCGTCGTCGTGGCGGTGCCAGTGCGTGTGGCGCTCCCTCTCGTGCGTGTGCGCGTGGCCGTGGCGCTCGGTGAAGAGCAGCACCAGCGCGGCCACCATCGCCGCTGCGGCGAGCACCTGCTCCGGCAGGACGGCCTCCCCGCGCCCGACCCACGCGAGCCCCACGCCCCAGAAGGGCGCGGTGGCGAAGATCATCTGGGCGCGGGTGGCCCCGAGCTGCTGCGCTCCGGCCACGTACAGCACGATCGACGCGCCGTAGGCGAAGACGCCCACGCCGAGCGCCAGCAACGACGCGGCGCCGAGCGGCGGCGTTCCCTCGATCAGCGCTCCCAGCGCGAGGTTCACCAACCCGGCGACGAGGCCCTTGACGAAGGTGGTCTGCGCGGGCGTGTACCCCGCGATGACCGAGGTGAGGTTGTTGTCCACCCCCCACGCGAAGCAGCCGCCGAGGACCAGCAGCGCCGCGACCCCTCCGAAACCGTCCGGCGCGGCCAGCGCGACGCTCGCCCCCCAGACCAACGCGGCCGCGATCCAGGTGCGCCGGTCCACATGCTCGCGGAAGAACGCCCATCCGAGCAGGGCCGTCGCGGGGGCCTCCAGGTTCAGCCAGAGCGCGACGGACGCGGCGGGTGCCAGTCGGAGGCCGAGCAGGACCAGCACGGGCCCCACGACGCCGCCGAACAGCACCGCACCACCGAGCCGCAGCCGGTCCTCTCGCCGCCGCGCTTCGCCGGCGTGACCCCGGAGCGCCCACGGCGCCGTCCCGAGCGCGGCGCCCAGGTAGAACAGCCCCGCCAGGGTGAGCGGCCCGATCTCGTCGAGCAGCGCACGCGCGATCGGCGTGCTCGCCCCGAACAGCGCGGCGGCGAGCAGGCACCAGAGGGCGGGAGCGGCGAAGGGAAGGGTCACGGCGCGAGGAGTCCCGCGTCTTCGGTAGCAAGGGCCGCGTCGATGCGCCCCTCCGCCTCGGCCAGGCGCGCGGTGTACCAACCACGCTGCCCCTCGAAGACCCGGGCGCGCAGGACGGCGGCCTGGACGGGATCGATCTCCCCGCGCGCGACGCCCGCGTCGATGGCCCGCAGGGCGACCTCGGCGGAAGCGTCCACCCCGGGCGCGAGAGAACTGCCGGCGGCGCCCAGCAGGTCGAGCCGCTGGGTCGCCGACCGCTGCTCCGCCTCCGCGCGCGCCCGTGTCGCGGACGCCTCGGCCTGGGCCACCACGAGCTCGCCCTTCGCCTCGCCCCGGCCCGCCGCGTTCTGCTGCCAGAGCGGCACCTCGATGCGTACCGAGGGCCCCGCGAGAGTCCGGTCGCCTCCCACCTCCACGAACGCGCCGAGCCCCACCGAGGGGACCCCCTCGGCTCGCTCCCGGGTCACCGCGGCGCGTGCCGCCTCCACCCGCGCCTCCGCCGCCGTCACGTCGGAGCGGGCTCCGGCTGCGCCGGCGGGTGGCACCGCGGACAGGGGGTCGCCCGCCGCGCTGGCGCCGGCATCTCCGGTCAGCGCCGCGAGCGCCGCCTGGGCTTCCGCGCGCTCGTTCAGCGCCGCCAGCCACCCGGCGGCCGCGCGTGCCTCGTCCAGTCGCGCGAGCTCGACCTCCAGGTCCGAGGCCTCGCCCACCGCGCGGCGCTCCTCCGCCGCCGCGCGAAC
>CAMAXZ010000065.1 GCA_945862325.1 Klebsiella pneumoniae | reverse complement strand
GCGTGGCGAGGGGCGGCACGGACACGGCGTTGGCCCCCGCGACGATCAGGGGCGCGGGCGGCGGCGCGACGTAGACCGGCCGCGGGGGGGCCGCGGGGAGGACCGCTGGGCGGAGGCCGAGCGTGACCTGCGCGGGTCCCGCCGTGGGCTCGGCGGGCCGATACCGTGCTTCGAGCTCGCTCGGGCGCCGGATCCCGTGGGCCTGGAGCGCCTCACGCAGCCCTGTCGCGAGCGCGCCCTGGAGCTCGTGACCGTGGGCGAAGCGAACCTCGATCTTCGCCGGGTGGACATTGACGTCGACGTCCTCCGGCGGGATGCGCAGGTCGAGCACGACGACCGGGTGGCGGTCCTTCGGCACGATGCCGGCGTACGCCGCCGTCACGGCGCGGCGGAGGACGAGATCCCGCACGAACCGACCGTTGACGAACAGCCAGCTGGTCCCCACGGCGCTCTGGCGATGGACGCCGACGGGCGAGATGAGCGCCTCGACCTCGAGCGTGCCCCGACTGAACGCGACGGGCACGAGGGCCTCGCCGGTGGGGCCGATGAGATCGACGACCCGGCGCGCGCGGTCCGCGGTGCGGGGGGCCCGCAACAACGTGCGTTCGTCATGGTTGATCTCGACGTCGACGTCGGCCCGGAGCATCGTCGCGCGCGTGACGGCCTCGACGCAGTGCCCGAGCTCGGTGTCGACGGTGCGCAGGAACTTGCGGCGCGCCGGGACGTTGAAGAACAGCGAGCCGACGGACACCTCGGTGCCCGGCGGGGCCCCGGCGGGCGCCACGTCGAGCACCTTGCCGCCCTCGACGCGGACCCGCGTGCCCATGTCGGACGCGTGCTCCCGCGTCGTGAGGTCGAACCGCGACACGGCGGCGATGCTCGGGATCGCCTCGCCGCGGAAGCCCATGGTGCGGATCGCGAAGAGGTCGTTCGCGTCGCGGATCTTGCTCGTCGCGTGGCGCTCGAGGCACATGAGCGCGTCGGTGGCGTTCATGCCCGACCCGTCGTCCCCCACTCGGATGAGCGCGCGGCCCCCGGCGCGCAGATCCACCCGGAGCGTGGTGGCGCCCGCGTCGAGCGCGTTCTCCACGAGCTCCTTGACCACGGACGCCGGGCGTTCGACCACCTCGCCCGCCGCGATGGTGTTCACGAGCCGCTCGTCGAGGATCCGGATGGCCACGGCGCCCACTATCCGTCGCGGGATGGTCCCGCCCCCGCTCGCCTGTGCGCCGCCACGTGCACACGCTTCGGTGAACCTGGAGAACCTGGTGATCAGCGCGAACCCCCCGACCATCGACCCCGACGACCTCCGCCGTGTCCAGGACCTCGTGGAGGGCATCCACGTCGTGCTGCTCACCACGCTCGGCCCGGACGGAACCCTTCGCGCGCGGCCGATGATGGCCCAACAGGTGACCTCGGACGGGGTCGTGTGGTTCCTGACGGAGTCGAGCGAGGACGCCCGCGTGCTGGTGGCCTGGTCGCGGCCCGCGCGCAACCGGTACGTGGTGGCCTCCGGGGTCGGGGAAGCGGTGGACGACCGCGCGAAGGTCGCCGAGCTGTGGAGCAGCGCGCACCGCGCGTGGTTCCCCGACGGCACCGACGCGTCGCGGTTGACCCTCCTGAAGGTGACGATCGAGCGGGTGGAATGGTGGGACGCGCCCGGCCGCATCGTCGGCCAAGCCGTCGGGCTGGTGAAGGCCCTGGTGCGCGGCGAGCCCTACAACCCCGGCGGGCGCGGCCACGGCACGGTGGCGCTGCGGGCCCCGCACGGCCCCCAGAACGACGCCGAGGAGGAGATGCCGGCGCCGGGCCCGGTCCGGCGAGAGCCGGCGAAGAAGGCGAGCGGCCGCGGACGCGTGAAGTCCGACGCGAAGAGCGAGCGCAAGGCCCGGGTGAACGAGCCCGCCTGACCTACTCTTCCCCGCCTTCGGCTTCCCAGAGGGCGACCTCGTCCTCGCGCGCGGCGTTCAGCGGGCGCTCCGGATCGAGGACCTCGCCCGGGCGGCGCTTGCGGCGGTACTGGATGCGGACGGGCGAGCCGAAGAAGCCGAACTGCTCACGTAGCTGACGCTGTAGGTACCGGTCGTAGTGGTCTTTCACGCCGTCGGGGGTGTTGCAGAACACCGTGAACGTCGGCGGACGCACGCGTACCTGGGTCATGTAGTTGAGGCGCACCGGGTGGTGGTGCAGCAGCGGCGGGCTGTACGCGGCGACGGCGCCGCGCAGCAGATCGTTCAGGCGCGCGGTCGGGACACGCTGGTTGAAGCTCGCGAAGACGTCCCGCACGATGGTGAGGATCTTCTGGCAGCCCTTGCCGGTCAGGGCGCTGATGTACAGCACCGGCCGGTCCGCGACGTGCGGGAGCTTCCTGGAGAACTCGTCCTCGACGACCTTGATGTTGCGGTCCTCCATCTCGCGGACGACGTCCCACTTGTTGACGAGGACGACGAGCGCGCGGCCGCGCTCCTCGACCATCGCGGCGAGGTGGGCGTCCTGCTCCGTCGGGCCTTCTCCGCCGTCGAGGACGAGGAGCACGACGTGGGACCGCTCGATGGTGCGGATCGCGGAGGAGACGGCGAGCTGCTCGACACGGTCGTCGATGCGCGCCTTGCGCCGCACGCCCGCGGTGTCGATCAGACGAAACGTGACGTCTTCGTAGCGCAGCAGGCTGTCGGTGGAGTCGACCGTCGTGCCGGGCGCGTCGTGAACGACGTGACGGTCCTCCCCGAGCAGACGATTCACGAGGGTGCTCTTGCCGATGTTGGGTCGGCCGAGCACGGAGACCCGGATCTCGCCTTCGACCTCGGGGTCAGGCTCCGTCGCGCGAGGCCAGCGCTGCACCACCGCGTCCATGAGCTCGAACACGCCGCGCCCGTGCTCCGCGCTGACCGGCACGACCTCCTCGAAGCCGAGCGCCCAGAACTCGTGAGCTTCATCGTCATGATGCGCGGTGTCGCACTTGTTGACGGCGACGATGACGGGCTTGCCGGAGGTACGGATGAGATCGGCGGTCTGGCGGTCGGGCGGCGTGATCCCCGCCTGGCGGTCGACGAGGAGGATCACCACGTCCGCCTCGGTCACGGCGACCTCGCTCTGCCGACGCATCGCGGCGAACAAGGCGTCGCCCGGCTCCGGCTCGAAGCCGCCCGTGTCGATGAGGATGTAGCTGCGGTCCAGCCAGGCGGCGGTCTCGTAATTGCGATCCCGTGTCACGCCGGGGCGGTCGTGGACGAGGGCCTTGCGCGTGCCGGTGAGGCGATTGAAGAGGGTCGACTTGCCCACATTGGGGCGACCGACGATGGCGACGACGGGGAGCACGCGGCGGCCTAATCCGGCGTGCCCCTCCGCGAGGGATCGTTTGCGCGTGAAGGCACTCGCGTCTGGTACAGTCCAACGCGCTGAGGTGTCCATGTCCGCATTCCGCATCCCGTTCGTCGCCGCCCTCCTCCTGCTCCCCCTCCCCGCGCTCGCCGCGTTCACCGTCGCGGGCAAGCCCAAGGTGGAGTTCTTCGCCGTCGGCAACCCGGGCGCGCTCGACATCTCCGCGAAGGCCGAAGTGCTGAACGTCGCCGACGACGGAACCACGCTGACGTTCCGCGTGCCGTGCACCGCCGTGAAGACCGGCATCGACCTGCGCGACGAGCACATGTGCAAGAACCACGTCCAGTCCGACACATTCCCGGACGTGACGCTGGCCTTCCCGCGCGCCGCCGTGACCTGGCCGCAAGACGCCTCCGAGGCCAAGGGCAAGGTGGCGGCCCAGTTCACCCTCCACGGGGTCAGCCAGCCGGTCGAAGTGACCTACGCGATCAAGAAGAGCAAGATCGGGTACCGCGTCACGTCGGCCACGTTCGCCTTCGACGCCACCGCGCACGGGATCCCGAAGGTGATCTACGCCGGTGTCGGCGTGGAACCCAAGATGAACGCGAAGATCTCCAACCTCGACCTGTCGGGCGAGTGAGCATGAGCCGCGGGCCGGCGTCGGTCGTCGTCGCGTTGATCGCGACGCTCCTCCTCCTCCTTCCGCGTCCCGCGGCTGCGTTCCCGTGGATGATCCAGCACGGCTACACGAATTGCGGCAGCTGCCACCTCGATCCGTCGGGGGCGGGCATCCTCACGTCGTACGGGCGCGCCCAGAGCGAAGTGCTGCTGCGGACGCGGTACGCGGGGGAGCCGGCGGACCCGGGCCGCTTCGGCGAGTTCGGGTTCGGCGCGATCACCCTGCCGGAGCAGCTGCTGCTCCAGGCCGACGTGCGCGGCGCCTACATCCCCGTGCCGAACGACCCCCGCTACATCCTCATGCAGGCCGATCTTCGCGTCGGTCTCGACATCGGGCCGGTGGTCGCGTACGCCAGCGCCGGCGTGGTGGACGAGGGCGCCCAAGGCGCCTGGTTCACGAGCAACGAGGGCGGCTGGAACGCGGTCATGCGCGACGCCTGGGTGGGCGTCGAACCCGCCAAGGGCGTGCTCGTGCGCGCCGGGCGCATGAACCTGCCGTTCGGCATCCGCACGGAGGAGCACACGCTCCACACCCGCGCGGTCACCCGCACGACCACGAACGACGACCAGCAGTACGGCGTGTCGGTCGCGACGACCCAGCGCCGATGGCGCGGCGAGATCATGGGGATCGCGGGGAACTTCCAGGTCGCGCCGGACGACTATCGCGAGCGTGGCTACAGCCTGTTCGCCGCCTGGGACCCCACGCGCCGCTTCGAGATCGGCGTCTCGAGCCTCGTCACGCACGCGGCGCTCGACGTGGAGACCCTCGCGCCGCGCACCCGCCACGCGCACGGGCTGTTCGCGCGCGGCGCGCCGCACGAGAAGGTGTCGGTGCTCGGCGAGGCGGACTGGCTGATCAACCGCAGCGAAGGCGACGGTTCCATGGGAGCGGTGGCGGCGATCGAGGTCGACGTCGAGGTGGTGCAAGGGCTCCATACGCGCGCCATCGGGAGCTGGTGCGAGCCGACGTTCGCCGACGACGAGGCCGGGATCCCCACCGGCTGGCTCGCGGTTCAGTGGTTCGCGGCGCCGCGCGTCGACATCCGTCTGGACGCCCTGCACGGCTCGATCTCCTGCCTGCCCGGCGCCGAGCGGCGCTTCATGGGCCTCGGTCAGGTCCACTTCTTCCTGTAGCTCCGAGGTGCGCGTGTTCCTTCTCCTCCTCGCGCTGCCCGCGCAGGCGTCCTTCGTGTACCCCGACACCGTCGAAGCCGAGCTCGCGATGCCCTGCGCGCCGAGCTGCATGCTTTGTCACGAGTCGCTCGCAGGCGGCAGCGGCACCGTCACGAAGCCGACCGGGCAGGCGCTCATGGGCGAGGGCCTCACCGGCGGGTCCAACACCGACGCGCTCGTCGCGGCGCTCGAGGCGCTCGCCGCGAACGGCACCGACTCGGACGCCGACGGGACCGCGGACGTGGACGAGCTCGCCGCGGGCGCGGACCCGAACGGCGGAGCGGACTTCTGCGGCGCAGACGCCGTAGAGCCCCCGGTGTACGGCTGCGTGGACGTGGGCGGCGCCGGGACGAGCGCCGCGGGGATCGTCGGGGTCGTGCTGGCCGCGGCCGGCGCGGCCCGGAGACGCCGCGCTTAGCCCGCGTACCCGAGCCCCTTGAGCATCCGGGGCTTCTTCGTCCAATCCGGCTCGACGGCGATGAACAGGTCGAGCCGCACCCGGCAGCCGAGCAGCTCCTCCATCGCGACCCGCGCCTCGGTGCCGATTCGCTTGACCATGCTGCCGGCCTTCCCCACGAGGATGCCCTTCTGGCTCTGCTTCTCGCACACGATCCGCGCGTGGACGTGCACGAGCCCCTCGGCCCGCTTCGACTCGTCGAAACGCTCGATCTCGACGGCGGAAGCGTAGGGCACCTCTTCCGAGGTGTTCTCGAACACCCGCTCGCGGATGAGCTCCGCGCAGATCTGGCGCTCCATCGCGTCGGTGACGTGATCTTCCGGGTACATCGCCGGCTGCGCGGGCAGCCGGGCCTTCCACGCGGCGCAGAGCGCGTCGAGCCCGTCGGACTGCCGCGCCGAGATCGGCACGACGTCGCCCACGTCGGCGAACGCCGCGATGACCGGGAGCAACCACAGCTTCTCCACGGCGTCGACCTTGTTGAGGGCGACGATGACGGGCCGGCCCGCCAGGCGCGCCTTGACGGCCTCGAGCTCGTCGTCGAGCGGCGGCGCCTGATGCTGGAGGGACGCGACCACGGGGATCGCGTCGACGATCCAGCAGGCGAGATCGACCTCTTCGAGCGCGGCCTCGGCCTCGCGCACCATGAACTGGTTCAACGGCGTCCACGCGGAGTGCAGGCCGGGAGTGTCCACGAGCACCGCCTGCAATCCCGGGGCGGTGTACACGCCGGCGAGGCGGGTGCGCGTCGTCTGCGGACGGCGCGACACGGCCGCGATCCGGGCTCCGACCAAGGCGTTGAGGAGGGAGCTCTTGCCCGCGTTCGGGCGACCGACGAGCGCGACGGTGCCGCAGCGGAAAGGTTCGTTCATACGGGGTGTCGGCTAACCTCCGCTCTCCAGCGCCGCGAGCGCGATGGTCGCCGCGGCGGTCTCCGCGTCGCGCTTGGTGCGACCCGACCCTGGTCCGAACAGCTCTTCTCCGACGCGCACCATCGCGCGGAAGGTGAGGGCGTGGGGTGGGCCGTCGGTCCCGCCGGACACGTACGCGGGGCGCGGGCGCCCTCGAGCTTCCAACCACTCCTGAAGGCGCGACTTCGCGTCCCGCGCGATGAGGCGGTCGGCGTGGGCGACCCGATCCGCGACCAGCGGGACCACGAACGCCCGAGCGGCCTCCCAGCCCCCGTCGAGCCACACCGCGGCCACGACCGCCTCGAACGTGTCCGCGAGGATCTTTCTGCCCGGCACCCGGATGCCGGCTTCACGCCGCAGGGCGCGGTCGAGCCCGATCTCCTTGGCGAGCGCGGCGAAGCCGTCGGTGCTGACGATCGCGGTGCGCGCCCGGTGGAGCGCGCCCTCGTCCCACCCGGGCCACGACAGGTAGAGCTGTTCGGTGACGATGAGCCCAGCCACGGCGTCCCCGAGGAGCTCCAATCGCTGGTTGTCCTTCGCGCCGGGGTGGCTGTTGACCCACGACGGATGGGTGAGCGCGGTGTCGAGCAGGGCCTCGTCCGTGAAGGTGTACGGGAGCTTCACGCGGCGGCCCTCGCCGCGGCGCGGATGATTCCACCCCCGACGACCTCGTCGCCCGCGTACACGACGACGCTCTGCCCGGGCGCCACGGCGCGCGCCGGTGCCCGGAGATCCAAGGAGAACGTCCCCTCCCCGCGCTCTCTCACCACGCACGGCACCCGCGCGCCGCGATGGCGTACGCGCGCGGTCAGCGCCTCTCCGGGCTCGGGGTGTCGCAGCCAGTTCGCGCCGGTCGCGTCTACCCCCCACGCGTGCAGGTGCGCGTCGGGGCCGACGACGACCCGACGCGTGTCGGGCTCCACCCGCAGCACGTAGAGCGGCGAGGGCCCAGAGAGCCCCAACCCTCGGCGTTGCCCAACGGTATATCGCCAGTAGCCGTCGTGACGGCCGAGCACGGCGCCTGCCTCGTCGACGATCTCGCCTGCCCCGTCGACCTCCGGGTGTCGCCGCGCCACGAGGGCGGCGTGGTCGTGGTCGGGGAGGAAGCAGACCTCCATGCTCTCGGGCTTGTCGGCGTTGGCGAGCCCCAGCCGAGCCGCGTGCGCGCGGACCTCCGGCTTGGTGAAGCCCCCCAGCGGAAAGCGAGCGAGCGCCAGCGCTTCCCGCCGTACCGGCCACAGGAAGTAGCTCTGATCCTTGTCGCCGTCGGCGGCCGCCCGGAGCGTGCGTCCGTCGGTTTGGGCGTAGTGCCCGGTCACCAGGCGCTCTGCGCCCAGCGCGCGGCTCCGGGTGAGGAGCACGTCGAACTTCAGCACACCGTTGCACGCCACGCAGGGGTTGGGCGTGAGCCCGGCGGCGTACGCGCGGACGAAGTTGTCGACCACGGCGCGCTGGAAGGCTTCGCGGAGGTTCATCACGTAGAAGGGAATCCCGAGGTGCTCAGCCACCTTTCGCGCGTCCAGCGCGTCGTCGAGCCCGCAGCAGTGCCCCGGACCCGCGCCCTCCGCGTCGTGCAGCTTCATGTGGACCCCGATGACCTCGTGCCCCTCCTCGACGAGGAGCCCCGCGGCCACGGACGAGTCCACGCCCCCCGACATCGCCACCACGACCCGCATCTGGCGGCATCTATCCACGCGACGCGCGGAACGTCGCGAGGGTGCGGGCGAGCCGCTCGACAGCGAGCGCGATGTCGGCGTCGGTCGTGTCCGGCCCCAGCGAAAACCGCACCGCGCCCCCCGCGAGGCCTGGCCGCTCGAGCCACCCCATCGCCCGCAACACGGCGCTCGGCTCGGCGGCGCCGCTCGCGCACGCCGCGCCCGCGCTCGCCGCGACACCCTCCAAGTCGAGCGCGAAACACAGGTCCGCTGCGTCGACCCCGGGGAAGGCGACGGACACCGTGTCCGGCAAGCGCGCGACGCCGTCGCCCACGACGACCCCGCCCAGCGCGCGCACGGCGTCCTCCAACCGCGCGCGCTTGCGGACGTCACCCGCGCACCGGTCGCCGCGCGTGACCCGGAGCGCCGCCACGCCGAACCCGACGATGCCCGCCACGGCGTGGGTCCCGGCCCGCCGCCCTCGCTCCTGCGGTCCGCCGCGCGCGCGCGCGCGCAGCCCGCCGGCGTCGCGTGACAAGAGCGCGCCGACACCCTGTGGGCCCCCGAACTTATGCGCAGACAACGTTACCAGATCCGCGTCGCGCAGCACGCTCGGGTCGAGTCGTCCGGGCGCTCGACAAGCATCCACGTGCACGCGCAGGCCCAAGCTCCGCGCGGCGGGGATGAGGCGCTCGAGCGGTTGCACCACCCCGGTCTCATGGTTTGCCGCTTGGATCGACACGCCCGGCGCGCCGGCGCCCGCCGCGTCGGCCAGCCCTCCCTCGAGCACCCGCCCGTGGGCGTCGACCGGCAACGCCGCGTGGGTCCATGCCCGCACGCTCGGGTGCTCCACCGCGGCCGCCCACCAAAGCGGCGTTGCGTCCGCGAGCGCCAGGGCGTTGGCCTCCGTGGCGCCGCTGGTGAACACGACGCAGCTCGGCGGCCAGCCCACCAGCGCGGCCACCCGCCCCCGCGCCTGCTCCACCTTCGCGTGCGCCGCCCGTCCTTCGGCGTGGGCCGACATCGGGTTCGCCGGCGATGCCCACACCTCGCCCATCTCCGCGAGGACGTCCGCCGCCGGCGGCGTCGTCGCCGCGTGATCCAGGTAGACCCTTGGGTGCACCCGACTCCTTAACGGCGATGTGCCGTCGGGGACCATGTGACTTCCGTGTGACGGACGGGCGCCTGGGCGGCGATCAGGGCATGTTTACGACGTAAACATGACCCGATCGGAGCCGCCCCCCGTGCCTGTTTCACCTCCGTCACACACCCCGAACCCCCGTCGCCGTTGGACGCCAACGACGAAAAAGAACACCTACCACCATGGGGATTTGCGGAACTACGCCATTCGTCGGGGCCGCGAGCTGGTCGCGGAGCGGGGCGTGGACGCCCTGACGTTGCGGGGACTCGCGCGGGAGCTCGGCGTGACCGCGCCTGCGCTGGTGCACCACTTCGGGACGCGTCGCGAGCTTCGGGCGGCGGTCGCGGCCGAGATCCTGCGCGAGGCATGCGAAGAGGCGCGCCTGGTCGCGCGTCGCGATCCCCGTCGCCTGGCCGACGCGTGGACCGCGTTCGCTACGTCAAACGCCAACACATACCGCTTCGTCAGCGGCGAGGGCTGGCGCTCGCAGCCGCCACGACCCAACGGCCTCGACCTCGGGGTCCCGTCCCCCCGTCGCGCCCTGCACGACGAGATCCTCCGCGCCACTCGCCGATACGGGACGCCGCGCGGGAGGCCGGACCTCGCGCGGAGGATCGCCATCGGCGTCCACGGGGTCGCCGTCGCGATCAACGACGGAGGGTGAGCTTCACTTCGCCACAACCACCCGGTCGCGAAGGGCGGCGAGCCGCTTCGGTCCGATGCCCTTCACGGCGTCGAGCGCGTCGACGGTGCGAAAGGGCCGCGCGGCGACGATGCGCCGGGCGAGCGCGGGCCCGATGCCGGGAAGGCCCTCCAGCTCGGCGGCGGAGGCGCGATTCAGGTCGACGCGCACGTTGGCCGACACCGGCGCCGGGGTCCAGTCGACCGGCGACTCGGCGAACGCGCGCGCGTGGAGCGCCCAGCCGTGCGAGAGCACGAGGGTGTCGCCGTCGTGCACGGCGCCGTCGACCGCACGGAGGGTGCCGCCCGCGGACGCCACGGCGGCGCCGAGATCGTCCGCCTCGTACCAGCCCGCGGCGACGCCCTCTCCGGAGAGGTGCACGACGCGCCCGGCGACGGGGCGGGGCTCCGCGCGGGCGGCGCCGAACCACACGGCGAGCGCCGCGATGCAAACGGCGCCGCGGAGCGCGGACCGCGACTCAGCCGCCATCGAACGCCTCCAGCAGCGGTGCATGCCGCGGGCCGGTCGCGCGCACCGTGAGCACTCGCCCGTCCGGATGGTGCGAAAGACACACCTCGAGCCGATCCCACGGCCAGAGCAGTGGAAACCGCTCGCCCCACTCGACCACCCACACGCCGTCGGCGCCGACGCGCTCTTCGATGCCGAGCCCCGCGGCGTCCGCTTCGTCTTCGAGCCGGTAGAGGTCGGCGTGGCGGAGCGGAACGCGGGCGTCGGGATACTCCGCGATGAGCACGAAGGTGGGGCTCTGCACCGGGCCGGTTACCCCGAGACCACGCGCGATCCCCTGTGCGAAACAGGTCTTCCCGGCTCCGAGCTCCCCCTGGAGGAGCACCACGTGGCCGGACACGAGGAGCGCCGCGAGGCGCTCGCCCAAGGCCGCCGTGGCGGTTGCAGTGGCGAGGATAGACACGCGCGTTGGGATGCGCACCGACGCGCGGGAGTCAAGCGATGACCCTCCATGTCCAGGTGAAGCCAGGGGCGCGCGCAGACACGGTCCTCGCGTGGGATCCCGAGCGCTGCGCCCTGCAGGTCACGGTGACGGCTCCGCCGGTGGACGGCAAGGCGAACACGGCGGTGGAGCGCCTGATCGCTGCGCGTCTGGGGGTGCCGCGGACGCGGGTCTCGGTCGTCGGCGGCGCGTCGGCCCGGCACAAGCGGGTCGAGGTGCCGGACGAGGCGGACCTGACGGCGCTCGCGCCCTGACGCTCAGACGCGCGCGAGGGCGTCCGCGATCTCGCTCGCGGTAACGCCCGGAGGACCTGCGCTCTCCGCCGCCCGGAGGTGTCGCCACACGCCCTCGAGCGCCACGCGCTCGGCGGCCGCGGTGTCGACGACACCTTCACGCACCGCGCGCGCCAGCCCGGCGCCGAGGGCCCCCGCGAGGACGTCGCCAGAGCCGCCCGTTCCGAGCTGGGGGACGAACCCGCGCAGGATCTGCAAGGGTCGCGACGCCACGATGGGGCACGCGCCCTTCAGGACAGGGACGCCCCACGCGCGGAGACGCTCGGCCGCCGCGAGCCGATCCGCAAGGATCGCGGTCCAGTCTTCGCCGAGGAGGGCCCCGGCTTCGCCGGAGTGCGGCGTGACGATGCGCACATGGTCGGAAGGGCCGGCACGAACGACGGCGCGAAGTCCGTCGGCGTCGAACACGCAAGGTCGAACGTCGGTCTTCCAGATGCGGCGGACGAGCTCGTCATGCGCGCGTCCGAGCCCGGGCCCGACGACCAACGCGTCGCAGCGCGCGCCTGCGGGGCCGTCGAGCGCCTCCTGGCCCTGCACCATCACTTCCGGCGGAAGCTGCCCAAGGCGCGGCCACGCGTCGTCGGGCACGAAGAGGGTGACCAGGCCCGCCCCACCGCGGAGCGCGCCGAGCGCGGCGAGGATGGCGGCGCCCGCGAGCGCGGCGGTGCCGGCGACGAGCCCGACATGCCCGCGCGCCCACTTGTCCGCGTCGACCCGAATGGGGCGTGACGCGACGCGCTCGACGACCACCGCCTCCGGGGGCTCCGTCGCGACGCCGTCGAGCCCGAGGTCGATCAGGACGCAGGGGGTGGGGAGGATGAAGCACCAGGGCTTCCAACGCCCCAGCGTCACCGCGAAGTCCGGCTCCGGGAAGGCGCCGACCCGCTGCCCGGTGTCGGCGTCGATCCCCGTCGGGACGTCGACCGCCACGAGCGCGGCGCCCGACGCTCGGGCGACGAAGGAAGCGTCCAGGTTCAACGGAGCGCGTTGACCCGTTCCGAACACCGCGTCGATGACGAGATCCGGATCGTCGATCGGATGAACCAGCCCGAGGTGGCGCGCCACGGTCGCGTGGACCTGCGCTTCGGGGCTTCGCGGGGGCGCCAGGGGCTCGACCCCGACCGCGAGCCCGGCGATGTGGAGGTGGCGCGCGAGCGCGTAGCCATCGGCACCGTTGTTGCCCGGCCCGCACAGCACCCGCACCCGTCGCGCGGCGGGAAAGCGCGCGCGAACCGCGTCCGCGACCCCGTGCCCCGCGTGCTCGACGAGCACCGCCGCCGGCACGCCGACATCCGTCATCCAGCGGCGATCGAGCTCGCGGATGACCGCGGACCGCGAAACCGCGACGGGATCGGACATCAGACCGGCGGCGCCGCGGGCACGATGGACAGGAGCGACCGGTACCGTTCGACCGCCCGCTCGATCCCGAGGAAGACGGCGTCGCCGATCAAGGCGTGGCCGATGTTGTACTCCTCGATCTCCGGAGCGGCCCGCACGAGGGCGCCGAGGTTGTGCAGGGTGAGCCCGTGCCCGGCCGCCACGATGAGGTCTTCGTCGCGGGCGATCCCGCACGCGCGGGCCAGCCGGTCCAGCTCGCCGGGGATGCCGTCGGCGTACGCGGACGTGTTGAGCTCCACCATGTCGACCCCCGGGAGCCGGCTGGCGCGGAGCTGCGCCTCCGTCGGGTCGACGAACACGGCCACGCGGATGCCCGCGTCCGTGAGGCGCCGTACGAACGCCGCCACCTCGTCGCGCCTCCCCGCCACGTCGAGGCCGCCCTCGGTGGTGACCTCGCCGGGACGCTCGGCCACGAGCGTGACGCGGTGCGGACGCACGGCGGCCATGATCGCCCCCATCTCCTCGGTGATCGCGCACTCCACGTTGAGCTCGGTCAAGACCGACTCACGGAGGCGACGCAGATCGGCGTCCTGGATGTGGCGGCGATCCTCGCGCAGGTGCGCCGTGATCTGGCTCGCGCCCGCGCGCTCCGCGGCGAGGGCGGCCGCCAGCGGGTCCGGGTAGCGAGCCCGACGGGCCTGACGCAGGGTGGCCACGTGGTCGATGTTCACGCCAAGACGACGGCTCATGCGCGGCTCTCCGGAGGGGCCGCAATGTAGCCCAGCGCGGCGCGCAGCGCGTCCAGCCCGGCGGCGGCGGCGGCGGCGTCCGCGTGCTCGACCATCAGGCGCACCACCGGCTCGGTCCCGCTGGGCCTCACCACCACCCGGCACCCCTCCCCCTCGAGGCGCGCGAGGATGGGGGCGAGCGCGTCGGTGGGGCCGAGCGGCGCCGTCGCGTGGGCCTGGTGGGTCGGCGCGTAGCCCGCGAGGCGGGCGGCGAGGGTGTCCGGCCCGGCCCGCAGCGCGCGGAGCGCCGCGAGGAGCCCGCAGCCGGTCGGCAGCCCGTCGTCGAACAACACGTGCCCGGAGGGTTCCGCCCCCATCCGCGCGCCGTGAACCACCATTCCATCGGCCACGTACGCGTCCCCGACCTTCGTGCGCACCAGGCGCTGACCGCGCTTCGCCAACGCCCGCGCCAGCCCCTCGTTGCTCATGATCGTGCCCACCGCCACCTCGCCTTCGGCGAGGAGCCAGATCAACGCGTCGCCGTCGAGCAGGTTCCCGCCGGCGTCGACGAGCACCACGCGATCGCCGTCCCCGTCGAGCGCGATGCCCGCCGATGCGCCGCGGGCGCGGACCGCGGCGACCACCGTCTCGGGGTGAAGCGCGCCGCAACCCACGTTGATCCTACTGCCGTCGCCGTCGCCGAGCGCAAGGACGCGGGCGCCGAGCGCCACCAGGGCGCGGCCGGCGAGCCCGGAGGCCGCGCCGTTGGCGGTGTCGAGCACGATCGTGTGCCCCGAGAGGAAGCGCGGGTCCACACCCGGGCCGCGGGCCGCCGCCACCACCGCCGCCACCCATCGATCCCCGGCGTCTGCCGCATCCTCTACCCCTCCGGGCACGGCCGCGGTGTGCATGGGGCCGCCCAGCGCGCGCTCGATCGTCTCGCGCGCGGCCGCGTCGATCTTCCGGCCGCCTCGGCCGAGCGCCTTCAGCCCGTCGTCCCCGGGCGGGTTGTGCGACGCGGTGATCATGATCCCCGCGTCCGCGCGCTCTGCGGTCGCGACGCTGAGCCCCGGCGTCGGCAGCACGCCGCACCGTACAGCGGTGCCGCCCGCCGCGGTGATCCCGGCGACCACCGCCGCCTCCAACATCACGCCCGTCCGGCGCCCGTCGCGACCCACCGCGACGCGGGCCCCCTCCCCGGCCCACGAAGCCACGGCGTTGCCGACCCGCATCGCGAGCTCTGGCCCGATGTCGGCCGGGCAGCGCCCGCGGATGCCGTCCGTCCCGAACTTCATGGTGTCGCTCCTTGAGGTTGAAGCTCGATCCCCACCGCCGAAGGCCGCACGCGGGTCACGCGGACGCCCGCGCCGCCGCCGTGATCTACCTCGATGCGAGGGCCGTCCGCCGCGTCGTACCGCGCGGTGCCGCGGGCGCTCTGCCACCCTTCCGGGACGACCACGCGCGCCCGCACGGCGGCCGGGTCGACGCGGTCCAGCTCGACGAGCGGGCCTTCGAGGGACACCGCCACGGTCGCCTCACCCGGGCTCCAGCGCCGGTCGGTCATCTCGAGCGTCGCTTCGTAGCTGCGCTCCTCGATGATCGGCTCGACGTCGACCTTGACGACGAACTTGGTGTCGTCGGCGACGCTCACCTGCCCGCGCCGGAGCGCGAGGGCCACCGGAAACTCCGCGTCCTCACTGAGGCTGTTGACCGCGACGGCGTCCGTCGACACCTCCGTCAACGCCCGCACCACGCTCGACGGGCCGGAGATGTCCACCCGGTTCGGCTCGACCGAGAGGCGCGCGAGTCGGTACCCGGGCGCGACCTCGCCGCGCGTGACCGCCGTGACCGGGACTCGGCGTCGGAGCACCCGATCGAGGGTGAGCTTCAAGCTGGTCGGGGACACGGACGTCACGCGCACCTGGTCGGCGAGCCCTCGGACCCGGCGGTCCGCGAGGGTCACCGTGGTCTCGCCCTCGCGCGCGCGGCTCAGGTCGACCGGCAGGACGAGGGTGCGCTGCGGGAGCGTGCGCACGAAGGCCTGGGCGCCTTCGACCCCGATCACCACGTGCTCCAACGGGGGCTCGACCGGGACGAGGCCGTCGGGGAACACCCACTCGATGCGCGCGCGCGCGGGCGCCGACTCCACCTGCTCGTTCTGGACGAGCACCCAGACGAACACGGCGATCGCGAGCGCGATGAGCTTGTACGCTGCGTTCCCGAAGATCGCCTCGCGCACCTCCTCGACCCATCCGGGCGGTCGCGCGCGACTCACGCGGACCTCCGGGCCCGTGCGCGCGGCGCGAACAGGTCGGCCAGTCGCTCGCGCATCTCGTTCTGATCGGCGAGCGGCAGGATGTCTCCGCCGATGACGAGGCCGACGGTGCCGCGCTCCTCCGACACGATCACCACCACGGCGTCCGTCTCTTCGGTGAGGCCGATCGCCGCGCGGTGCCGGGTGCCGTAGAACCGGCTCACTTCCTTGCTGAGCGAGAGCGGGAGGAACACCTTCGCGGCCACCATGCGGTCGTTGTGCAGCAGCACGGCGCCGTCGTGCAGGGGGCTCGTCGGGTGGAACACGGCGAGCAGGAGCTCCGCGCTGACCCGCGCGTCGAGGCGGCTCCCGCCCTCCGCATAGTCGTCGAGCGCCGCCTCCCGCTCGATCGCGATCAGCGCCCCGATGCGGCGGCTCGCCATCGCGAAGCTCGCGCGGACGACCTCTTCCATCGCGTTCTGCGCCGGCTGGTTCGCCAGCGTCGGGAAGAAGCGCCCCCCGGCGCCCGCGAGGCCACGCCGAATGTCGCTTTGGAACAAGATGATGACCGCGAGCACGATGTAGAAGAAGAACTGCTCCAACATCCAGTGCACGGCGTAGAGCTGCAGCCGTCCGGCGATCACGTAGACGACCACGGCGAGCAACAGCCCCGCGAGGCTCTGAAGGGCGCGGGTGCCGCGCAGCAACACCAGCGCGCGGTAGACGACGAACCACAGGATCGCGATGTCCAGCGCGTCGGTCCACGCCCACGGCAGGCTGTCGATCCACGGCCACGCCATCACAGGCCCCCCGCGCGCAGCGCCGCCCAGGTCGCGAACGCCCGCCGCGTGGCGGCCACGTCGTGCACCCGCACCCACGCGGCGCCATGTTCGGCCGCCCACAAGGCCACGGCCAGCGAGGCCTCGACGCGGTCGGCGGGCACGTCCTGCCCGGTGATGCGGCCCAGAAACGACTTGCGCGACGCGCCGATCAGCACTGTCCGACCGTCGGTGTAGCGGCCGAGATCCCGCAAGATCGAGAGGTTGTGGTCGGCGGTCTTCGCGAACCCGAGCCCGGGGTCGACGCAGATCCGATGGTCCGCGACCCCCGCGGCGCGCGCCCGCGCAGCGCGCGCGTCGAGCGCGGCCCACACCTCCGCCACGACGTCCGTGTAGCTCGCGAGCCCCATCATCGAGGCGGGGTCGCCGCGCATGTGCATCAGGACGACGTCGCAGCCCGCCTCGGCGCAGAGCCGCAACATCGCCGGGTCGTCTCCGCCGGTGACGTCGTTGATCGCCACGGCGCCCGCGTCGAGGGCCGCGCGGGCCACCACGGCGCGCCGTGTGTCCACACACACGCGCCCGGTCGCCGCCAACCCACGCACCACCGGCAACACCCGTTCGAGCTCGATCTCCTCCGGGACAGAGGGCGCGCCCGGCCGCGTCGACTCGCCGCCCACGTCGACGCGTTCGGCGCCTTCCGCGAGCAAGCGGCGGCCGTGCTCGATCGCCGCCGACGCGTCGCGGTGCGCCCCGCCGTCGGAGAAGCTGTCGGGCGTGACGTTCACGACGCCGAGGATGTGCGGGAGCGCGCTCACGGGGCGTCCGACGGCGGGGGTCCGTCCCAGCCACCGCGGCGTCCGCTACGGAGCCGCCACACCGTCGCCACACCATGTTCGGCGTCCGCACGCCCGAAGATCAGCTGCACGGCCGCAAGGGTGCCCGGGTCGGGCCCGAACACCACGACGTCGGTGAAGCCGAGCTCCATCAACCTCGGGGTGATGGGGTGCGGCTCGGCGCCGAGCCCGATGTTCCCCACGTTGACCAGGGCGCCGACCGTCGGGTCCGCCGCGGCCTTCGCGGCGAGCGCGGCGGCCAGCACGCCCCCGTCGGTCCCGCCGACGACGCGCTGCTGGTGGAAGGGCACGTAGGCCACCGCCAGCTCCTGCAACGCGGCCGCGGGGAGCTGGAGGAACACACGCACGCGCGGCGCGCGGCGGGCGTCGGCGATCGCGGGCGGAATCACCCAGCGCGCCCCGGTCCAGATGCCGACCGGCTGGCCCGCCATCGCCTGCGCGGGCGCCTCCGCGAGGCACAGCGCCGCCGCCGCCCACACCCCGGGCGCCCACGCCGAGAGCAGCTGGAACGCGGCGATCTGTCCGAGGAGGATCGCGGCCGCCATGAGCTCCGTCCGTAGCCCGCCGAGCGACCACGGGAACAGCGGCACCTTGAACGCTCCGACCGTGAGCGCCTCGCCGCCGGCGTCCACCGCCCAGGGGCCCGTGGCGGCCAGGGCCGCCACAACCGCGACCGCGGCGAGCAGGCGCCTCCCACCGCGGTCCGCCAGCGCGGCCGCGATGCCGATCGACGCGGCGATCGGGGCCCCGATCGCCACGCCGCCGGCGGGCCATACGACCGCCTGGATCGACACGATGCCCGCGCCCGCGCCGAGCGGCGGCGCGAGGGCGCGGATGACCACCGCGAGCGCCGCCACGCCCAACAGCGGCGGGCCCCAAGCCCCTCGCGCCCGGTCGGGCGGATCGAGCAGGGCCGCGACGACCCCCGCGGCCGTCGGGACCGGCGCCACGAGCGCCCCGACCACGCCGAGCGCGATCGCGCCCGCGCCGCGACCGCCCGTGGCCCACAACGCCAGGCCCGGGGCCGCCCAGCCCGCGGCGAGCGCGCCCGCACCGAGCTGACCGCCCCACCACCCCGCGCCCGCGCCGATCGCCGCGCCCAGCACGATCGTCCGCGCGTTCGCTCCCGCCCACGCCAGCGCGATGGCGTTCGACGCCACCAACGCCGCGAGGCCGACCGCGTGCGCCGGGATCGGGGCGAGGAGCACGTGCAGGGGCGCGAGCAGCGCCGCCACCCCGGGGTTCCCGTAGATCGCGAGCAGCCCGGCCTCGCCGCCCCATGCGAACACGCTCGCGTCCCACGGCCCTCGTCCCGACACGACGTTGTCCGCCAGCTGCCAGGGCAGGAAGAACGCCCGCTGCTGGGCAGGGCTCAAACCGCCGCCGGCGAGCGCGACGTGCAGGTGGGCCCACAGCGGCGCGAGGCTCGCCGCCCCGGCCGCCGCGCCGGCGACGACGGCCGCGAGCCTCCTCACGTCACGCCACCTCGGACGCCGTCTCGGGCAGCACGGGGTTCACGCTCATCACGATGCGCTCGAACTCGACGCCGTCGAGGGTCTCCCGCTCGAGCAGCACCTGCGCGACCTTGTGCAGCACGTGAAGGTTCTGGCTGAGGATCAACCGCGCATGGGTGCGCCCTTCCTCGACGATGCGGCGAACCTCGACGTCGATGCGCTGCGCGGTGGCCTCGGAGAACGAGCGCTCCGCACGGCTGTAGTCGCGGCCGAGGAAGCTCTCTTCCGACCGCTCCCCCCATTGCAGCGTGCCGAGCGCTTCGGTCATGCCGTACTCGCACACCATCGCGTGGGCGATGCGCGTCGCCCGCTTGATGTCGCTCACCGCGCCCGTGTTGAGGTCGTTGAAGATGAGCTCCTCCGCGACGCGGCCGCCGAGGAGCATCGCGATCGTCGAGCGCATCTGCTTCAGGGTGGTGTTGAAGCGCTCTTCTGCCGGCAACATCTGCGTCAGGCCGAGCGCCATGTTGCGCGGCACGATGGTGATCTTGCTGACGGGGTCGGCGTCCGGGACGAGGCGCGCGACGATGGCGTGACCCGCCTCGTGGTAGGCGGTACGGCGCTTCGTGTCGTCCGTCATCACGAGCGAGCGGCGCTCGGCGCCCATCGCCACCTTGTCCTTGGCCATCTCGAGGTCGACCTGCTCGACCTTGCGCTTGTTCGCGCGGGCGGCGAGGAGCGCCGCCTCGTTGATCACGTTCTCGAGGTCGGCGCCCGAGAACCCGGGCGTGCCCTTCGCGATGCGATCGAGCTCCACGTCGTCGGCCAGGGGCGTGCGGCGCGCGTGGACCTGAAGGATGCCGAGCCGCCCGCGGACGTCCGGGGCGGGCACCACGACGCGCCGATCGAACC
The DNA here is from genome assembly GCA_945862325.1 of Klebsiella pneumoniae. Classification (GTDB taxonomy): domain Bacteria; phylum Myxococcota_A; class UBA796; order UBA796; family SXON01; genus CAMAXZ01. The sequence goes on along the minus strand of CAMAXZ010000065.1, from coordinate 5,411 downwards.
GGCCCGGCCGGAGGAGCGCCGGATCGAGCACGTCCGGGCGGTTCGTGGCGGCGACGAGGATGACGCCCTCGGCGCTGTCGAACCCGTCCATCTCGACGAGGAGCTGGTTCAGGGTCTGCTCGCGCTCGTCGCCCCCGCCCCCGCCGCCGAGGCCGCGATGGCGACCCACGGCGTCGATCTCGTCGATGAAGATGATGCAGGGGGCCTGCTTCTTCGCCTGCTCGAACAGGTCGCGCACACGGCTGGCGCCCACCCCGACGAACATCTCGACGAACTCCGAGCCGGAGATGCTGAAGAACGGCACGCCCGCCTCGCCCGCGACGGCGCGCGCGAGCAGCGTCTTGCCGGTGCCCGGCGCGCCCATCAGCAGCACGCCCTTGGGGATTCGCCCACCGAGCCGCGTGAACTTCCGCGGGTCCTTGAGGAACTGGATGATCTCCTCCAGCTCCTCCTTCGCCTCGTCCGCGCCTGCCACCTCGGCGAACGTGATGCGCTTGCCGCTCTCGGAGAGGAGCTTCGCCCTCGACTTCCCGAAGCTCATCGCGCGGCCGTTGCCCGCCTGCATCTGGCGCATGAACACCACCGCCAACACGACCAGCGCCACGGTCATCAGCAGCGGACCCAACAGCGACGCCCACCCCATGTCCGGCGGGGCACGGAAGGTCGTCGCGACCTTGTTCTCGGCGAACTTCCCCAGATACAGATCGGACGAGGCGGGCCCCACCGAACTGACCTTGGTGCCGTCGCGCAGCACGCCCTCGATCGTCGTCCCGGTGATCGTCAGACGATCGACCTTGTCGCTCTCGACGCGCGCGATGAGCTCCGAGAACGGGAGTTCTTCGACTTTGTTCTGTTGTTGCTTGTTCTGCAGGACGATCACCATCGCGGCGACCACCCCGAGGGCAACCAGGATCCACATGTAGCGGTTTCGCATCGGCCGGTCACACCCTCCGTCGTATGGACCGCGACTCCGTGTCCTACCCGGACCCGGCGGCGCGCACCAGCAGGTTTCGAACCGCCCCCTCGTCGTCGGGCGGATCGACATCGAGGAGCACGCGGTTGCGCCGCTGTATTCCGCACCGAGCGCACCGGTAACGGATCATCCAGCCTTTCGCGCTCGCGTCCACCGCAACCGGCACCAGCAGGCCCCCACAGTCGGCCGCGCGATCGCCAGGGACTTCGTCCACATGCAGCGAGTGCAGGCAGCGGGGACAGTGATCGCGCGGGCGCCGCCCGCCCACGGGGACGTCGCACCCGCACGCCACGCAGACGAACGCCTCGTCGCGCGCGATCGGGTTGAGGCGCACCTGCGCGGCGTCCGCTCGATCGCGGGCGGCGCGCAGGAGCCGCCGGCCGTCGAGCGCGTCGCCGACGTCCACCCGCGACGTTCGCAAGCGCGCCACGAGGGCCGCGCGGACCGCGGCCCCCGCCGGTGTGTCGAGCCACTCCCCCCAGCGCTTCAGCTCGCCGCGGGAGCGGAGCGCGAGCAGCTCGTCCAGCGTCACGGGGTCTCCTCTACCCGAACAAGGATACGCCCACCACGATGCGTCGCCTCCGGATCCCGGCCGTCCTGCTCGCCCTCGTCCTCGGCGGGGCCGCGCCCCCGCCGGACGCACCCGCCCTCGTCGACGGCGGCACCGGCCCGATCCCCGCCACGATCGCCCAGGAGATCTGGCAGATCGAACTTTTTCGCCTGCCGACGACCACGCTCCTGCCGCTGCTCGCCCACCCGGACGACGCGGTGCGCGCCCGCGCGGCCCGCGCGCTCGGGCGGCTCCGCGACGACGACGCCGCGCGCCCGCTCGCGCCGTTGCTGCGCGATCCCTCGGCGAACGTACGTCGCGAAGCGGCGTTCGCGCTCGGGATGACTCCGGGAGGCAGCGGCGCGTTGCTCGAGGCGTGGCGGGCCGAGACCGACGCCACGGTGCGCGCGGCGCTCGGCGGCGCGCTCGGTCGCCAGGGCGGCGGCGAGGCCGTCGACGCCTTGATCGAGGCGTTGGACGGCCCGTGGGCCCTGCCGGCCGCCGACGCCCTGGGGCGCCTCGCGATGCGGAGGGTCGCCGCCGCCCGCGACGATCGCGCCGTGGGCGCCCTGCTCGACCTCGTCGATCTCGAGCTGCGCTTCGAAGCGCGCCGCCGCGCCGCGTGGGCGACCGGGCGGATGGGCCTGACGAGCGCCTCCGACGAGCTCCTGCGGCGCATGCGGGAGCACATCGAGCACGAAGGGGACGCGGCGGTCCGAACCGCGCTGCTGCGCGCCTGGGCCCCCCTGGCGACCGACGCAGCCCGCGCCGACGTCCTCGCCGGCACGGCCCGCGATCCGGACATCGGGGTCCGCATCGCGACCGCGCGCGCGATCGTCCGGAACCCCTCGCCCGCGCTCGCGCCGCTCCTCCGGTCGCTCCTCGCGGACGCGGTGCGCGACGTGCGCGTGGAGGCCGCCCCCGCCGTGCCCCTCGTCGCCAAGTCCGACGCCGCCGCGCTCTTGTCGTCCGCATGGCTCTCCAGGGACCCGGTGGAGCGCGCCGCCGCCGTGACCGCGATGATCGCGGCGGGCGTCCTGCCGCTGCCCGCCACGGACCTCCTCGGTCCGGATCAGCCGATGGGCGTCCGGGTCGCCGCCCTCGCGGGTGTCGGCGACCGGAAGCGGCTGTTGAACCTCGCGCTCCGCGCGCCCGAGCCGCCGATCCGCAGCGGCGCGACCACCGCCCTGCTCGCCGCCGACACCACCGTGGACGAGCTGCTCGCCCTGGTGCGGGGGCCCGACGAAGCCATCGCTCAGGCGGCCGCGGAGGCGATCCAGGAACGTCCGGCCGGCGCGGCTGAGCCGGCGTTGATCGAGGTTCTCCGCCGGGTTGACGTCCGGGTGGAGACCGGCGAGGCGGTCGTCCGCGCCCTGGCCGCCGTGTACGCGTCCGGCCAGGTGGCCCGGCCCAGCCCCGAGGTCGCGGCCGTCGTCGCGCCCTGGCTGACGCGGCCGCGGCTCCGCGACGACGCCGCCCGCCTCGCCGCCCTCCTGAAGGTGGAACCGCCGAAGGTGGTGCACCCGCGGCGCAAGATCCCCCCGCTCGAGGAGGCCCTGTCGATCCGCGGCGCGCGCATCTACACCTCCGAAGGCGAGATCCGCGTGAGGTTCTTCCCGGAGGAGGCGCCCTACACCGTGTGGAACTTCGCCTCGCTCGCCGAGAGCGGCGCCTTCGACGACATCACCTTCCACCGCGTCGTGCCCGCGTTCGTCATCCAGACCGGCGACCGCCGCGGCGACGGCTGGGGCGGCCCGGGCTGGGAGATCCCCGACGAGATCACCCCCCGAGAATATCGCGCCGGAACCGTGGGAATGGCGTTGTCCGGGCCCGACACCGGGGGGTCGCAATGGTTCGTCACCTTGGACGACCAGCCCCACCTCGACGCCGGCTACACCGCCTTCGGCGAGGTGACCCACGGCATGCGCGTCGCGCGGGCGATCGGGTTGGGCGCCACCGTCGCCCGCATCGTCATCGAGCGCGAGCGCCCGACCCCTTGAACACCGCCGCCACACGCCCGTAGACCTCCACGGTCCGGGCGACCATGCGGGCCACGTCGAACCGGGCCGCGTGCGCCACCGCCCCGTCCCGGTCGGGGCCCTCGAGCGCGGCCCGCACCCCCGCGGCGAGCGCCTCGGCGGAGCCGACATCCACCAACCAGCCGGCCTCGCCGAGCGCCTCCGGCAGCCCCCCGGCGCGGGTCGCCACGACGCGCGCGCCCACGGCCAGCGCCTCGACCACCACCTGACCGAAGCCCTCCTCCACGCTCGGGTGGACCACCGCGTCGACCGCCCGCAACCACGCGCCGATGGGGGCGACCGTGCCGGGCAGGCGCACCCGGGCCCCCAGCCCGAGGTCGCGCGCGTGCCGCTCGAGCGCCGCGCGGAGCGGCCCCTCGCCGAGGATCCACAGCGTCCCGGGGATCGTGCGCATCGCCTCGACGAGGTGACGGTGCCCCTTGTGCGGCACCAGCGCGCCGACCGCCGTGAGCCACGGGCGCGGGGCGTCCGGCGCCGGCGTGGGCCCGGCGTCGGGGAGCGTCCCCACGCCATCGTGCACGACGACCACGTTCTCGACGACGCCCGCCGCGGCGAGCACGCGCGCGACCCCGGCGCTCACCGCCACGACGGCGCTCGCGGCGCGGTACCTGGCCGGGTGGCGCGGGGCGAAGTCGACCCGGCGGTGCACGACCAACGGAAAGTCACCCGCCACCCTCGCCCATTGCGCGACCTGGTGGGCGTGGGGCGTGTGCGCGGCGACGAGGTCCCACCGGCGCGCCGCGCGCGCCAGGGCGATCACCCCGCGCGGATCGAGCCCGGCGGGCATCGCCACGTCCGGCCCGCGCCCGATGAGCCCCGCGAGCGGCGCGCCGGGCGGACCCGCCCAGCCGTCGCCCGGCCGATGTTCGAGCAGGTAGCCGAGCTGTCGCTGTCCGCCCCGAAGCTCCGTGGCGGTGTCGACGTGCAGCACACGAGGGTTCACGACGCGCGCAGCGTCACGCGCACGAGCCCGGCGCGCGTCCGGATCTCCGCGGCCAGGGGCACGCGCCGCGCGTCGTCCGACAGCCACACCACGAGCGCGTCGTCGAGGTCCGTGCCCCCACCGCCGTTGGCGGCGACGACCACGCGCAAGGCGGGCACGCCGCCGAGCTCCTCGCGCGCGACCGCGCGGGCCTCGGCGCGCACGACACGGTGGCCGCTCCACAGCGGGAACGCCCACACGTCCCCTACGGCGTCGATCCGCTCCCGGAGCGCGTAGAACGCCGACACCGGGTCCTCGATGTCCGCGACGGGGTCGAAGCGGCGCTCGAGGGGCTCCCACGCACCCTTGCGGAGCTGGCGCCCGCGCAGGGCGATCCCGTCGGCATCGAACACCACGAAGCGATCCTGCTGGAAGCCCCCTTCTCGCCACCAGGCGTCCACCGCCCGGCCCACGCCGCCCCAGGTGCTCACCACGCGGTCGTCGATGGGGTAGAGGGGCGCGAGCCACGTCGCGCTGCGCGCGCGCGCCGTGGCCCGCCAGCCGCCTTCGTGGGCTTCGAGCTCGCTCGTCGCCTCGCCGGCCACGACGCCCAACCACGACACCTCCCACGCGAGGCGCTCGCCCGCCACCCAGGGGCCCGCCGACGCGCTGCCCGTGGCGAGCGCGAGGAGCCCGAAGGCGGCGGCTGCGCTCAGAACGAGACCGAGCGGGTGACCGTCGGAGCGACGCTGCCGCCGCGGGACGCCTCCCCTTCGGTGGACATGTCCGGCACTTCTTCGCGGAGGTCGGGGTCGAGCGGGCGCTCGGCGACCACCATCGCGGCGGCCGGCACCGGATCGGCGCTGGAAGCGACGGCCGGCGCGACCGCCGGCGCGGTGGGAGCGGCGACGGCCGGCGCGGCGACGG